>CAYVFC010000005.1:0-107572 GCA_964450715.1 uncultured Sandaracinaceae bacterium
TCCCCCCCCCCCCCCCCCCCCCCCCGCCCCCCCCCCCCGCGCCCCCGGCGCCCCCCCCCCCCCCCCCCCCCCCCCCCCCCCCACAACAGGGGGGAGTGTTAGAAGTGAACGTTGAACCCCACCGCGACGACGTCGAAGCTCGAGCGATAGGTGCCGGAGTTGACCACCGGGATGGGCTTGCCCCCGGTGTCCATGGTCACGATCTGCTCCAGCTTGGCCGTTGCGTCAGCGTCCTCTACGCTGTCTTCCAGCAAGGGGGGTTCCACCATGGTGCCTCGCGTTCCCTTGGGCTTGCCCGCCGTCATGTCGTAACGCACTTCGCACTCCGCCTCGTTCATGCAGTGCGGCGGCGTGGCCACGGTCAACGTCTCCTGGAAGATGTGAGCATAGGAGAAGACGAAATCCCAGGTCTTGAGCACGCGTACCGTGAAACCCGCGTGTAGCCCCAGGCGCTCCAGGGGCCAGAAATCCGGTTGCTTGTAGGCCGGGTCCACGCCCCGGTTTTCGTAGTGCGCGCCCGCGCTGATGCCGAGGATCTCTCGCACGACGTTATAGGTTCCGCCCAGCCGGATCGAGGCCTGGTCCTTCCATTTCTTGGGAATATCCTGGTAGGGCTTGTTCGGCGGTGGAAACTCGACCGCTTTGGAAAGGTTGCCGTCGAGGTCCTCGAAATAGATCGCCTGCCCGGGCTCGTACTCGATGTGCTGCACGTCGTTCTTCGAGTTGAACTGGTACTCGACGTCTAGCTCGATATCCCAGCGCTCGTCGCTCAACGGATCGTGGATGGTTCCTCCCCAGACCTCGTCGGCCTCGTCCGTCCCGGTTCCTTCTGGACGCGGCGCGTATCTGTTCGCGTAGCGAATTCCCCCGGCGAGCTTCCAGGGCATGCCCTGCCGGACCTCGTTTACCTTCAGGCCGTCGTTGACGTGAGGGACCATGTTCGGGTTGAAAATGCCGGTGACGGTGGTCAGCTCCGCGTTCCCGGAAACCGCGTCCTGCCACTTGAAGGCGACCACCACGTCGATCTCGTCGATGGGAACCGCGTGCGCCGAGACCGTGAGGCTGGGGACGAACATGTCGTCCCCGTGCAGCTTGTAGACGATGTCCTGTTGCGGCGCCGTGCCCGAAGCGCTCGAGGTCATGGCCGAGCTGTCGAAGGAGACCATGCCCCATTGCAGGGCCGCGCCCAGCCGGAGCTCGTCGATGATACGGACACCGACGCCGACGGTTGGAAATACGCCGATCATGCCGAGCTGGAGCTGGGCATAGCGGACCGGGGACGGCCTCAGCTCCCCCTCGTCGTTGCGGATGAGGCCGTTTTCGCCCCCCCATCTCCCCACCGGCTGTGCCGCCGGGAAGATGAGGCCCAGGCCGATGCCGACGCGCTCGTGGAGACGCGAGGTCACGACCAGCTGCGGTACGAGCAACATGGCCTGGTCAAGACATACGGTATCCATCGGATCGGAGTAGTAGGGATCCTGGGGGACATTGGGATCGGAGTTGCCCAGGTCCAGAAGCACGGTTTCGCCGGTATCCGGATCGGTGAACTCGGTCGTTTCGGCCGTGCCATAGGTGTTCCAACCGTAGTAGCCGATGGGATCGATACAGGCATCCATCATGGCGACGTTGAAGTTGAACAGCAGCTGGGTGCCCCTGAGCTCGGCCAGACCCGCCGGGTTGTAGGCGAGCACCATGGGGTCGTCGGCGCGCGCGGCCACCGCGCCGCCGCGGCCCAGCGCCTGTGCGCCGGCGGCCGTGTATTCCAGTCCGCCGGCCAGCGCGAGCGACGGGACCATGGCGATGCCGAGAGCGATGAGCAGAAATGCGATCGAGCAACGCATGGCTCCGCCTGCACGCGAGGTGTCGCCGGAAATCACACGTGAGCTGGTTTGCGGGAAGTCGGGCATGCGGAAAATCCTGTTCGAATTTAACGGATAGACCATCGGGCGCGGTTCTATTCACCGAGCTGGAAGATCATGCGGTAAGCGAGCAAGAAGGTCATGGGAGCATGGTAGGTGTGGATACCGTACATGTTGTAGGCGTCGTAATCGCCCAGGGTCTTTCCGAAGTTGAACAGCATGGTGAAGAGCAGGATGTCGTCCCTGCGGCGAAAACCTGGGCGGGTTACGAAAAAGAAACCGTAGTTGAGGACGGTGTTCTGCTCGCCGTCCAGCTCGAAGTCCATCACCTGTATCAAGGGTGCCAGCGCGCCGAAGCTCTTGTGCTTGAAGAAGAGATGTATGTCGGACCTGAAATAGAAACCATCGTGTACGAATCCCTGGCGCCAGTCGAAGGAGCGTTCGGGCCTGTTCTCGTATCGCAGGGTGTTTACCGCGTGTAACAGAACGTAATCGTTGAACGGGATATCAAGGGTGGCGCGGCCCTCGCCGTACCAGAAGTTCGAATTGGAGTAATCGCCGGCGAAATCGCGCTGTCGGCGATGCTCGCGGTCGAGGGGCTCGTCCGGCTTGAAGACGAAGGTGCGAAACGTATCGTTGAAACCCAGGCTGGCGCCAAGGGAGAGAGCCACGATGCGCAGGTCGACGTCGAGCTGCGATTCGTACATGGGTTGGATGAGCAGCGCGTTGGCCTTCATCCAGAGCTCGTTCTGCATTCCATTAATCGGCAGGCGGTGCTCCACGAGCAGCTGGATCCCCGGAAATATGGTGTCCACGTTCAGATAGGTCCCGCCTGCCTGCGGCCCGACCATGAAGTCGCGAGGCTGCTCTGCTTTGGCCAGGCCGGGAACCAGCAGCGCTAGGCACAACGCCAACTGTACGAACCTAGAGGTGGCTCCTAGCCGGCGGGGCGCAAACCGTTCGGTCTGCAGCGCGCGCGATCGTCGGCTGCCGCGAACCGTTTTCCCTTCGTGGATCGGCCGCTGTCGTTGCATGATTCGAAGATCTCCGTGAACGGTTTTTTTGAATCTGTCTAGCATCTATCGAGCCCTGGGTATACGAGCAAACGGAGCGTAGAACAGCCGCGCCCTAAAGAAAAGCCCTTTCGGGACGCAGCATTGCGGCGAACCGGTTTGACGTGAGCGCCACTTCCGAGGTACTCAGCTGTCGGTCAGAACTACGGCCCGCTGTTCGCGACGTCGCATGTGACGAGGATGAGATGAATACCAGTTTTGCACGGTCATGGTTCATGGCGTGTCTCGGCGCCTGCCTTCTCTGTGTCGGCCTGACGCTGCCAGCTTTTTCGCAGGATCTTCCCGAAGAGGACGGAGAAGAGCTCGATGAACCGGTTGCCGACGACGAGGCGACGGACGACTCCTTGTCGGCAGCAGACGAGGATCGAAGGGAAGACATCTACGCGATGGAGTCGATGGCCGAATTGGATCACTCCGGCGCTGCTGGTATTGAAGCCGGAACGGAAAAAACCAGCGAGCACGCTGAGGAGCACTCCGGCGGCGTGGGCGTGAAGGTCGGGATTTTCAGCCGGGACGACGGTTACGCCTCTTCCTTCGGGCTCGTTCCAGTGCTCGACGGGTGGATCGCGCTGGGAAAGCACTGGGCGCTGGAGCTGGACTGGGGCTTTGCGCTGCGCGGGTACTCGCCCGAGCAGGGCGACGGGACCAACAACTTCGTGGTGGGAAATCCCATGCTCCAAGCGTTGCGCAAGACGGAGCACGGGCGCACCAGCATCGCCTACGGGTTCGGGCTCACGGTGCCGGTCTATTATATCCCGGCCGAGGACGACCACGATCACCACGATATCGTCGTCACCTACGCGCTCGCGTCGGCCATGGAGGGCGAGTGGAATCACTGGATGTGGTTACCCGAGCACGTCACCATGGTGGTTCCCGTGGAAGCGCACATGGTCTCGAAAGACCACATACTGCTGGGTGGTGAGACTGCGCTGGCCCTCTCCATCCCCGCCGGGGATTATGAAGACCATAGCGCCGAGCTGTATTGGCAGATCGCGGGCGAGATCGGTTTCGGCTGGGAAGGGGTGGAAACGGGCGTTCGCCTGCAGGGCTTCACGGCACCCATGCATAAGGGGGACAAGCTTCAGCTCTCCTTCGGTCCCTTCGTGCATCTCGAGCTGGAAGGTGGGCACCTGGGAGCCGAGCTTCTGTTGAACCTGGACGATCCGTACGGCGTGTTCGGAAGCGCCGGCGACGACGTATGGGGGCTCTTCCTGGGCGGCGGGATCGATTTCTGAGATCGCGTCCTGCTCTGGCCGCGGATGTCACCCGGGCAGGCCGAAAAAGTTCCCCGCGAGCAACGACTCAGAAGTGCCCCGTAGAATAAACCCCTCACGGGAGCGGTCGGAAGTATGATGCCCCGCGCTTTTCCGGCGATGAAACGCCTTGGCCCCGGCCGCGCGAAGCGCTACTGTTGCGCTCGGCCGGTAAGGTCGATTCCCGGAGTGTGACGGGAGCTCGCTTTTTTCGGGAGTAGCGAAGGTATCTGGCGACTATTGATAATTTCGGGGAGCGCGAAATGAAACGTTATGTACTGGTGCTTGGTCTAGCCGCTCTTTTGATCGGCGTTCCAGGAGGCAACCAATCCTTTGCGGACAAGGACGACGTTCACCTTTTGCGGGTGGCTATGCTGGTGCCCAAGACCTCCATGGGCGTGGTCGAGTCCAAACGGTGGGAGAAGCGGGTCAAGAAGGCCACCAACGACCGCTTGAGGATCAAGATGTACTGGGGAGGCACCTCGGGCGACGAGCGGGCGGTGATCCGCAAGATGCGCATGGGCCAGATCGATGCCTCGGCGCTGACCACGATATCACTGGGCGACCACATCAAACAGGTCCAGATCATGAATGCCCCCGGGCTGTTCGCGAATTACAAACAGCTGGACGAGGCCTTCACGCAGCTCGGACCCGCTTTCGACACGGAGGCGTGGGAGAAAGGCTTCAAGGTTATGGGCTGGGGAGATGCGGGCAAGTACCGGCTCTTCTCCCAGCAACCCGTCAAGGAGCCGGGCGACCTGCGCAAGATGAGGCCCTGGCTCTGGCCCGAGGCCCTGATGATGAAGGAGTTCTTCCGGGTTATCGGCGCCACCGGCGTGCCCATGGAGATCCCCGAGGTGTACGGCGGGCTGCAGACCGGCATGATCGACACGGTGCTGGCCTCGGCGCTCACCTCGCTGGCGACGCTCTGGTTCACCAAAACCCCTTACGTTTCCAACCAGGGGGGCGGTTATATCACGGGCGCCTTCGTGATCTCCCGCAAGAAGTTCGAGAAGATGCCCGAGGACATCAGCGGCGCGCTGACCGACCTGGCCTCGAAGTACCAGCACCAGGTGGTCTACAACCTGCGTAAGGCCGATCTGGACGCCTTCAAGCGGTTGCTCAAGCGCGGCATCAAGAGCGTTCCGGTGAAAGATTTTTCCGAGTGGCAGGTCCTGATGGACAAGATCACCAACGGCTTCGTTGGTAGGCTCTATTCGCGCGATATCCTCAACAGGGTTAAGGCGATCTGTAAGAAGCATAAATAGGCGCGGAACAGGAACCGAGGGGGGTAGCGTTATCCTAACGGGCTCGCGTGGCCCCGCGGGTCAACGCACCGATCGGCTCGCGGCTGATAACGGTATCGGTACCCTTGCCAGAAGGGCGATAACCGGGATACAGATCGAGGAGTACTCGGATTGCGCAATAGGGGAGGTTTGCCGTGAGCGAGATTCGGAGGCGGTTACGGGGATATGGACACATGCTGGTTCAGTCGGGGATTGTCGCGGCTCTGGTCGTGACGGCCTGTAGCGGAGACGACGACGATGACGGCCATGGTAACGGCTCTGGCTCCGGCTCGGTCGACGCGGGCGCGGGAAGCGGAGGCAATGGCGCAGGAGGCGAGGTCGCGGAAGAACCGCCCGTGTGTCCGGAAACCGATCCACCGTATGACCCCTACAACTGCTCGAATCTGTTCTGCCCGGACCAGCCTCCGAACGAGGGGCCCATGGCGCAGAAGGGCGCCTGCTGCTTTCGCACGGATTCCGAGATCATCCGGCAGGGGCTCGAGCCCGGGCAGACGGCCTGCAAGTCCCTGGTGGGAGTGGGGGCGACCATCGTCACGCAAAAGCTGACCATCGGCTCGGAGGTGATCCAGCAAATGCAGGAAGATGTGCGGCAGGCGGGCGGGGAGACGCTGCTCATTCGTATCGACGGGATTCCGCGGGAGCAAGACGCGAATGGTCCGGTAGACGTCCAGGTCACCATCGGTAGCGGTCGGCAGAACTGCGATGGCACCTTCAGCTTCTACGGCCAGGGCGCGGCTCCCGAGATCGAGGGTCGTACCGACGCCGACCGATGGAAGTCGTATACCCTGGACGCCACCTTCGACTGGAATCGGGACCCCTACCTCGAGATCGACGATGCGGACCGTCCGGTCGGCGTGGTCTGGGCGCCGCGCTGGGGTGCCCATACCGGCGATCCGGTCGCGGACCTCCTATACGAGCAGCCCGTACAGGACCTGGACATCACCATCCCCAACGACGCCTGGGACGAAGAGATGAACTGCGTGGGATTCCTGGATAAGGACCGTAATTGGTACGGCATACCGACCACCACCGCTTTCGTTCCCATGAAGGAAGCCGATCAGTCGGTTATCGGCCTGGCCGCGCAGACGCTCTGCTCGATATTTGCCAACGGCGTGGGGACCAGAGCGGACGGCAGCGCCTTTACCTGCGAGGGGCCGCGGGTGGGGGGAGACAACCTCTGGTACGAGCTGCCCGATTCCGTCTGCACGGACGAGAGGTGCTGGATTGGGGTGAAGGAGCACGAGGATTTCGAGGCCGAGCGCGACTGCAACGACGGCGACAGGCACTGTTGCCATCCGACCGGCGAGAGCAGCGAGCTCGAAGCCTGCAACGCTTACTTCGTGAAGATCGACGCGGTATGGGCCTCGGTGACCGCCAAGGATAAGCCGGACGGGACGATGGACGTCATCACCGCTCCGAATCAGGCATCGCCGCTCGACCTACAGAACTGCCAGTAGACACCTGACGCCCGGTCTCCCGGCCTCGATCAATTGTCGCCGGTCAGGTGGCGCGGTAACCGTTCAGGCGTGCCGGTGATCTCGCCGTCGGCGTAGGCGTTCATGAACGCGCGCGCTACCCGGGCGTCGAACTGGGTGCCGCTGCAGCGCGCGATCTCCTCGATGGCTGCCGATTTGTCCACGCCGAGCCGGTAGGGCCGATCGCTGGTCATGGCGTCGTAGGTGTCGGCCACGGCGATGATGCGTGCGAGCAGCGGGATGCGCTCTCCCCGCAATCCGTCCGGGTAACCGCGTCCGTCGGCGCGTTCGTGGTGCGAACGGATGCCGGGGAGGATATCGGATAGATGGTGTACATGTACGAGGATATCCGCGCCCAGTGCCGGGTGTCTCTGCATCTGCTCGACCTCCAGCGGGTCCAGCTCTCCCGGCTTGCGCAACACGCGGTCGTCCACCCCGCTCTTGCCGATATCGTGGAGGATGGCCGCCACCCGTAGCCGTTCCAGCTCGTCCGACCGCAGACCCAGGCGGGTTCCCGCCGCCAGCGAGTACCCGGTAACCCGCCGGGTATGGCCGCCCGTGTAGGCGTCGCGCGTCTCGATGGCATCGGCCAGGGTCTGCGAGGTTCGGTGAAAGGTACGCCGTAGTGCGTCTACGGAGAAGCCCGCGGCCTCGAAGTCGCCCAACGCCTGGTAGAGCTGTATCTCGTTCTCCAGGCGCCGGCACTGCCGGTCCAGTCGCTTGACGTGTCGGGCCACGGTTCGCGCCAATCCGGAGCGGGGTACGACGGCGTCTTTGTTGGTAGAGGACCGGAGCATACCTGGGCCGCGCCGGCGGGGCGCTCGTTTCCCGGAGCCGGTTCCGACCGGACCGGGCTCGAACCGGGAAGCTCGGCTTCCCAGATTAGTCGTGAGCGCCGGTGACGACAAAAAAAACGGTATTCTCCCCGCCAGGGGACGGACCCACCTGATCGGCTGTCGTACGCTGTCCGCGGACCTGGAACCAATAGCGGCAAAGCTCGGACTGGACCTCTCGTCGCGCTTCTTTCCCGCCGGGTTGCCCGATGACCCGCGCGAGCTCGGGCGGCGTCTGCAGCAAGCCATCGACCAAGCCTCGGAGAGGGGCGGCTACGATCGAGCTGCTCACCGCGGAACGCTCGAGCGACGAGATCTTGCTGGTACCTCCGGGGCAGGTGACCCGCTACCGGACAACCGAGCAACGGATGGTCGCAGCGCCGGAGCCGGAGCCGGAGGACGACAACGCCGGGTGAACGTTACCGCTCCACGATCAGGGCCACGCCCTCGCCTCCGCCGATGCAGAGGGTGGCCAGGCCGCGCTTGGCGTTGCGCTTCTTCATGGCGTAGAGCAGCGTGACCAGGATGCGGGCACCGCTGCCGCCGATAGGGTGGCCGATGGAGACCGCCCCGCCGTTAACGTTCACCCGCGCCGGGTCCAGGCCGAACTCTTTGATGGCGGCCAGGGTCACCACCGAGAAAGCCTCGTTGACCTCGAACAGATCGATGTCGTCCTTGCCCAGGCCGGTCTTCTCGAAGACCTTCTTCACGGCCTCTATCGGCGCCAGGGTGAACCATCTGGGCTCGATGGAGGCCTGGGCGTAGCCCAAGATCTTGCAGAGCGGGGTGGCGCCGAGCTGCTGGGCCCTTTCCGGGGTGGTGACCACCACCGCCGCGGCGCCATCGTTGATCGAAGATGCGTTGGCGGCGGTGACCGAGCCCTCCTTGCCAAAGGCCGGCTTGAGGGAGGGGATCTTGTCGAAGTTCACCCGCCCCGGCTCCTCGTCCTTGTCCACCAGCTGTTCCTTGCCCTTGGGCAGCGGTACGGAGACCGGCACGATCTCGTCCGCGAGGTCGCCGTCTTTTTGGGCCCTTTGTGCCCGTTGATAGCTCTCGGTGGCGAAGGCGTCCTGCTCTTCGCGCGAGAAGCCCTTTTCTCTGGCGCACAGGTCGGCAAAGGTCCCCATGTGGGCGTTTTCGTACGGGTCCCAGAGGCCGTCCATGATCATACCGTCCTCCACCGAGCCGTTACCCATGCGGAGGCCGGTCCGGGCCTTTGCCATCAGGTACGGTGCGAGGCTCATGTTCTCCATGCCGCCCGCGACCACGACGTCCGAATCGCCCGTGGCCACGGCCTGCGACGCCAGCATCACGCTCTTCAGGCCCGATCCGCATACCTTGTTGATTGTCATGGCCGAGGTGCTGTAGGGAAGGCCGGCAGCGATGGTCGCCTGCCGCGCCGGCGCCTGTCCCTGCGCGGCGGGCAGCACGCAGCCCATGATCACCTCATCGACGGATTCCTTAGTGATACCGGCCCTTTTCACCGCTTCCTCGATGACGATACCCCCCAGCTTGGTGGCCGGTACCGTGCTCAGGGAGCCGAGAAACGAACCTACCGGGGTTCTGGCAGCGCTGATGATGACCTTGTCTCTCATTGTCGAATCTCCTCGAATCGGGTTGGAACCTCGATGATTACCATACCGCGAGAAAAAGCGCATGAGGCCAAATTGTATTCGTCGGTGTTCAGGCGCTGGTCGCCGTCGTTTCAGACACCTACTCCCCCCCCTTGAATGGTTACTTGTAAACGATTGGCGGCTCTCGCCGGCAGGGACTATGTTAAGCGCTATTACAGCGAGATCGAGGCGATCGAGATGAGAAGAAACATCGTTCACGAGGGTGCCGAGCAGCTCACTTACGAGATCAGGGAAATCGTCGCTTTCGCCAACGATCTCGAGAAGCTCGGCGTCAAGATCACCTGGGAGAACATCGGCGACCCCATTCACAAGGGGGAGATGCTTCCGGACTGGATCAAGAATATCGTGACAGACTTGGTCGCCGACGACCGGAGCTACGGTTACGTGGCGACGCAGGGCGTGCCGGAAACGCGGGAGTTCCTGGCAGAGAGAACCAACGCCCGCGGCGGCTGCCGGATCGGCATGGATGACATCGTGTTCTTCAACGGTCTGGGGGATGCCGTTGCCAAGATCTTCGGCTTCCTCAAGCGGGAAGCGCGGGTGATCGGTCCTTCACCGGCCTATTCCACCCACTCCTCGGCTGAGGCGGCGCATTCCGGGTACGAGCATCTCACTTACGAGCTGGACCCGGACCGGGGCTGGCTGCCGGACCTGGACGATCTAGAGCTCAAGATCCGCTACAACGATTCCATCGCCGGCCTGCTGCTGATCAACCCGGACAACCCGACCGGCACGGTCTATCCGCGCAAAGTCCTGAAAGACATCGTGGATATCGCCCGCAGGCACGACGTATTCGTCATCGCCGACGAGATCTATACCGAGCTGGTCTACAACGGCGCGGCGCCGGTCCACCTGGGCGACGTGATCGGGGACCAGCCCGGGATCTCCCTGCGCGGGATATCCAAGGAGTGGCCCTGGCCAGGCAGCCGCTGCGGCTGGATCGAGGTCTTCAACCAGCACCGGGACGAGACCTTCAAGAAGTACGTCCGCAGCCTGATCAACGCCAAGATGCTCGAGGTCTGCTCGACCAGCTTGCCGCAGTACGCCATCCCGCCGGTCATGGGCGACGCCCGTTATCCGGGCCACCTGGAAGCTCGCAGGAAGATGTTCGAGCGGCGGGTGAACGAGGCCTGGGAGCTGCTCTCTCCGGTAGAGGGTATCTACGTGAGCAGGCCCCAGGGCGCCTTTTATATGGCGGTCATCTTCGGCGACGGCTTGCTGAACGACCGGCAGACCCTGCCTATCGAGAATCCCAGGGTCAGGGAATACATAGAAGATAAGGTGTGCGGCGTGGACGTGGATAAGCGCTTCGTCTACTATCTGATGGGCGCTACGGGCGTCTGCGTGGTGCCCATGACCGGGTTTTACTGCGAGAGAAAGGGCTTCCGGGTGACCCTGCTGGAGACGGACGACGAAAAGCGCCGGCGTACCTTCCAGGCTCTGGCGAGCGCCATCCCGCAGTACCTGGATTCCACTCGCCGCGCGGGTAAGATGTCCGGACGTGACGAGGCGGAGGTCCGGGTAGATGAGCGGTAGGGACAGCGACTCCGGCGCGTACGAGCGCATCGACAGCGGGATCCTGGAAGCCGTCACCGACTTCGATTCCGTGAGGAATACGCGGAATGTCGACGAGGTTGCTCCGCCCGCCGGCGGATCGGACGCGGAGCAGACGCGGGCGGAAGGGGACGAGGCAGTGCTCGACGACCGCCCGAAGGCCAAGATCAGCATTCCACCGCCGATTCCCGAGGACGCGGTCAGGGAGCCGGGTGCCCAGCGGATATCGGATACCGAGCAAGCCGGATCCGAGGCCGAGCGCGTGAGCGAGGCCGAGCAGGTACTGGGAGCGCTGGCCCCCTTCTACGAGCAGAAGGATGACTCCGAGCACATCCGTTTGAGCGATCTGGACGACATCAGCCTGCGCATCGACCCGGACAAGCTGCCCAGCCTGGCTCCCCTGCCGCTCCCGGCGCCGGAGCAGCGGTCACCGTTGCTGGTTCGCGGGGCCATCGTGCTGGCCATCGCCGGCGCGGGCGTGGCCGCCTGGGCGCTGGGGTTTCGCGGGTCGGCACCGGTAGAACCGGCGGACCCGGAACCGCCGCCCGTGGCCATGGTCGCGTCCGCTCCGGTCGCGGCGCCGGCGGACCGGCCGCGGCCCGAGCCGGAAGCGCCGGAGGTGGAGCAGCCCCGGAAGGAAGAAGTCTTTGAGTTCTCCGTCGACGAGGCGGCGCCGCCCGAGCCGAAACGCGGTGACGGCGCGCGGGCCGAGCGGGCCGAGGCTTCCGCGCGTACGGGCAGCTCGAAGGAACGCGCCGCGCCCGCGGATACGAAGAGCAAACGCGTCGAGAGCAGCGAGGCGACGGAGAAGAAATCGGCACAGAAGGCGAGCAGAGAAGGCGAGCGGGCCGCGTTGTCGGCGGAGACGCCCCATGACGAGGGCGAGAAACCGGAGACGAGCCCTGCCGGGGGCGAGGCGGTAGAGAAGAAGGCCGAGAAAGCAGCGGCTTCCCCGGCCGCGGCTGAACCCGCTCCCGTAGGAGCGACGGCGACGGCGGCCGCGAGCACCGCGGCGCCCGCCACGGCCACGAGCATGGAGAAGAGCGCGTCCGGGGCCGCGGACGAGAAACCGGCCAGGGAGACGCTGGACCGCGACGAGGTCGCCGCCGGGTTGAACAAGATCAAGGATTCGGTCAAGGCCTGCGTCGGGGACAAGCACGGTATCGCCAAGGTAGACGTGACCATAGCGGGTTCGGGACGCGTACGCCGCGCGCTGGTCACCGGGGTGTTCGCCGGCACCCCGGAGGGCTCCTGCATCGCGCGCACGGTCCGTGCGGCTCGCTTTCCCAAGTTTTCGGGCGAACCGGTCTCGGTCGAGTTTCCGTTTGTACTCTGAGCAACGATACGTCCATCGCCCGCTGGGCGAGGAGGTCAGGGCCATCGGCGGGGGCTATTTTCTGGAGAAAGAGATGAGGTTCGTTTCCTGTAGAAGCCGCCCATTGAGCTCGTGCGAAAGGGCGTGCTGGCACCCAGGCACCCAAATCGGTAGCGGAGCGGAGGGAACCGATGGTTGGAATAACGGCATACGGCGGGTACATTCCGCAACAACGGCTGGATCGCATCGCCATCTTTCAGGCCATGGGCTGGTTCGCCCCGGCGACCATCCAGTTCGCGCAGGGCGAGAAGTCGATGTGCAACTGGGACGAGGACGCCTTCACCATGGCGGTGGCCGCTTCCCGTGACTGCCTGCTGGGGCAGGACCGGAGCGCGCTCGACGCCGTCTACCTGGCCTCGACCACGCTGCCCTTCGCCGACCGGCAGAACGCGGGGATGCTTTCGGCGGCGTTGAACCTGGGCTCCGAGGTGGTCTGCGCGGACCATACCGGCTCGCTCAAGGCGGGGACCTCCGCCCTGCTTTCCGCCCTGGACGCGGTGCGGGCCGGCGACCGCAAGAAGGTGCTGGTGACTGCTAGCGACAGGCGGGAGGCCAAGAGCGCATACCTTTATGAAATGTGGTTCGGGGACGGAGCCGGGTCGCTCGCGGTTGGCTCAGAAGGCGTGATTGCGGAGTTCAGGGGTTCGTACTCCATCAGCCGCGATCTGGTGGACCACTACCGGGCTTCCGACCACAAGTACGACTACACCTGGGAGGAGCGCTGGGTACGCGACCTGGGATACGGGAAGGTCATTCCCGAGGTCATCGAGGGGCTGCTGGCGCGCACCGGCGCGAAAATGGAAGAGGTGGCAAAGGTGGTCTTTCCTTGCCTGTTCAAGGGGGAGATGCGCTCCATCGCCAAGCGGATGGGTTTCGCGGATCGGCTGGCGGACAACCTGCACGAGGCGTGCGGGGAGACCGGCGCCGCGCATCCCTTCGTGCTCTTCGTCAACGCGCTGCAGGAGGCCAAGCCCGGCGACAAGATCATCATGGCCAGCTTCGGGCAGGGCTCAGACGCGTTGCTCTTTGAGGTGACTGAAGCCATTGAAAAACTCCCGGCGCGCAAGGGGATCAAGGGCGCGCTGGCCGACCGCAAGCCCGTGAACAACTACTTGAAGTACCTCAAGTTTCGCGACCTGATGAAGACCGAGATGGGTATCCGGGCCGAGGCGCCGACCCAGACGGCGATGACGGTCCTGTACCGCAAGAACGCGATGTTGATGGGGTTGGTGGGCGGTAAGTGCGAGAAGTGCGGCACCGCGCAGTTCCCCAAATCGCCCGTCTGCGTCGATCCCGAGTGCAACGCCTTTCACAGCCAGCAGGACTACCCGTTCGCGGAGCGGGGCGGGCGCATCATGGCCTATACCGCCGACCTGCTCAGCGTATCGGTTTCGCCGCCCAATTGTTACGGCATGATCCAGTTCGAGGGCGGGGGCAGGATGCTGGTCGACTTCACCGATTGCGAGGTCGGCGATCTGGCGGTAGGCCGCCCGGTGGTGATGACCCTGCGCAAGCGTTACGAGGACAGGGAGCGAGGATTTCACGGCTACTTTTGGAAGGCCATTCCCGGCAAGAGCGAAGGTTGAGGAGGGACGTCATGGCTACTGGAATTAAAGACAAGGTCGCCATCATCGGAATGGGTTGCTCCAAATTTGGCGAGCGCTGGGATGCCGGCGCCGAGGACCTGATGGTCGAGGCGTATCGGGAAGCGCTGCAGGACGCCGCCCTCGAGACCAAACAGATCGAGGCGGCCTGGTTCGCTACCTGCTTTCCCGAGATCCACGTGGGGCAGAGCGCGCTTCCCCTGTCCATGACGCTCCGGCTGAACAACGTCCCCGTCACCCGGGTGGAGAACTACTGCGCCAGCGGCACCGAGGCTTTCCGCGGCGCGACCTATGCCGTGGCCTCGGGCGCCTGCGACATCGCCCTGGCCCTGGGGGTGGAGAAGCTGAAGGACACCGGCTACGGGGGGCTGCCCAATCCCGGCTCCAACGCCGGCTCGCTGGCCTGGCTCTGGGCGCCGGCCATGACCGCGCCCGGCTCCTTCGCCCAACTGGCCCCCGCCTACGCGGCCAAGCACGGCATCGATCCCAAGCAGCTCAAGCTGGCCATCGCACACGTGTCGGCCAAGAGCCACGCCAACGGCGCCAAGAATCCCAAGGCCCATCTGCGCAAGCCGGTCTCGGTCGACGCTATTCTGGCCGCGCCCATCATCGCCGAACCGCTGGGGCTCTTCGACTGCTGCGGGGTGAGCGACGGGGCGGCCTGCGCCATCGTGACCACGGTGGAGAAGGCCAAGGATATGGGCTACAAGGACTTCGTGACGGTCAAGGCCCTGCAGCTGTCCCTTTCCAACGGCCGCGAGGCGCAACACGACAGCTGGGATTTCGATCACTTTGTCACCACCGATATCGCTTCGTCCCGGGCCTACCAGGAAGCGGGCGTCAGCCGTCCCCGCGAGGAGATCAGCATGATGGAGGTGCACGACTGCTTCTCCATTACCGAGCTGGTGACCTACGAGGATCTGCACATCTCCCCCAGGGGAGGCGCCATCAAGGACGTGCTGGACGGCTTCTACAATGCCGACGGTGGATTGCCGTGCCAGATCGACGGCGGGCTAAAGTGCTTCGGCCATCCCATCGGAGCCAGCGGCCTGCGTATGCTCTACGAGATGTACCTGCAGCTGAATGGCCGCGCCGGAGAGAGGCAGCTCGAGGATCCCAAGCTGGGCCTGACCCACAACCTGGGCGGATTCCCCTTCATGAACGTGGCCTCGGTGGCCATCATCGGCAGGTACGGGATTTAACTTCCCCCCCGGGGGTCGTAGTCCGCCGGAATCACCGTGGTGTGATGCAAAGGCGCAAAGCGGAAGTCCCGGAATCCCCTCGGATACCAGGCGATGAACCGGTAGTTGCCTTGCGAGAACGGCTGCTTCATGCGGACGCGTATCTGCAGCGGTCGGCCGTCCACGGTCACGCGCTCGACTGTGATCTCCATGCTCGGTATCTGTACCCGGTATCCCGGCGCGAACGGCCTCGCCGGACTGCGAAAGAAGGCCGACATCGGGTCCTGCAGGTAGCCGAAGGGGGAGTAGAGGCGAAAGGAGTGCTCGTCGAGCCGGGTGACGTGAACCTCGTGGGCGGTGGCCCCCAGCAGAGTGACCCGCGCCGGTACGCTGAGCCCGGCGCGACGGCGTTCAAAGGCGATGGTGTGCCCCTCGACCAGGGTACGGGTGTTCAATACCACCAGATGCTGTCGGCGCAGCTCGAGCGCACGACCCAATAGCGGAAGGCTGGGGATGGACGACGCCTGGGTAGTTCCGAAGCGGGCGACGCCGACCGCGAGCCCGACCGGCGCCACCACCGCGTAACAGAAGGCCGCGACCGATAGAATCCCGGCCAGCAGCAGCCAAGCGCCCCGCCGTTCGCGAACCATCTTCAGCAGAGCGAACGCGCCATGAGCGGTCGCAGCCCAGAGCGCCGGACCGGCGAAGAGCAGCAGCCGCTCGTGCGCCAGGGTAACGCACTGCGGGACCAGCGAGAGCAGACCGGCGACGATCCAGAACATGAGCTCGCGATCCGCCCCGGCTCGCCGGATGACGAAGATGGCGAGCGCCGGAGCGACGAAAAAGGCTCCGTAGACGTACAGGGCGTCGAGCAGCGACGACGGCAGCCAGTCGCTCAGAGCCCAGGGGGGGCCGAAGTGATTTGCCAGCAGCCAGGAAAAACGAAAGGGAAAGGCGGCGCCGAATACCAGCGGCTCGGAGATCGGATTAAGATAGGCGCCCGAGGCCACGGTGCCAAATCCGGCCGCGCGGTATCCAGCCACGAAAACCAGCACCACGCCGAGATGGGGGAGCAGTCGCGCGAGACGCAGGGGAAGGGTGCCGCGGTCCATGAACAGCGCGTAGGCGAGAAAGTAGGCGAGCACGGACAGGCCGGTCTCGCCCGCCGCCAGGCAGAGCAGGAAGCATCCCAGGGATCCTAGCCGCGCCGTCCGCGATTCGGTCCAGCGCCATCGGTCGTAGGCGAGCAGGGATAGCATGCCGAAGACAAACGCAACCAAGGCGTTGCGGTGGGCCAGCCAGGCCAGGGGCTCGACGTGGGCGTCGTCCACCACGAAGAGAAAGGCCGCGACAAAGGCCAGGCGCGGGTCGGTCGAAAACCGACGCAACACCGCGACCGCTACCGCGCAGACCAGGCTGTACCAGAGCAGGCTGTGCAGGTGCATGGCCCAGAACGCGTCCTCGAGTAGACCGTAGTCCAGGTAGTGGAGCGCCACCGACAAGGGGCGGAAAAAGCGGACCCGGATATCGAGCGCTGTCCACCAGGGCAGCTGTCCCCTGCCGATCCGGAACTGGATCAGGCCGGGATGGCCGGAAACGAAGTCGAAAGCGTCGAACCAGGGACGATTGTCGTCGTGACCCGCGAGCTTTTCCTGCACGAAGCGCTGTTGAATCGGGTCGTCGAGAAAGTGAATGCCGAGACCGAGCGCGGGAAGGCCGAGCAGAAATCCGAGCAACGGCAGAAAATTGCTACGGTTCATTCTCATGAGTAGCCCTGCCCGTACGCCGAACCGGAGCGGCTTTTCGCGCGGCTTTGTCTCACACCGCCGCGCCCGATCGGCGTAGCCGGTCGATCTCGTCCCGGGAAAACCCCCACTGCTCGAGTGCCTGGTCGGTGTGCTCTCCGGGGCTGGCAGGGGGGTGACGGATTTCTCCCGGGGTTCGGCTCAATCGCGGCGCGGGTGCGGGTTGCAGCAGCCCCTCGAATACCGCGTAACTACCCCGCTCGCGCATGTGGGGATGAGCCGCCGATTCCCGCATGGTCAGTACCGGGGCGAAGCAAGCGTCAGTCCCCTCCATGATCTCGCACCACTGGTCCCGGGTCTTCTGCCGGAAAACCGCGGCCAGCTTCTGCTTCATGGCCGGCCAGGACGAACGGTCCATCTGCTCGGGGAGGTCTTCTCCGGATAGGCCGGATAATTCGATGAGCTTCCGGTAGAACTGCGGTTCCAGCGCTCCCACCGCTACGTACCGGTCGTCCCGGGTCCGGTAGACTCCGTAGAAGTGCGCGCCACCGTCCAGCAGGTTGCTGCCCCGTTCATCGCTCTGCAGTCCCACCGCCTGCAGTCCGTGGAACAGGGTCATCAGCAGCGCGGTCCCGTCGACCATGGCCGCGTCCACCACCTGCCCTTGACCGGAGCGGGCGGCCTCCCAGAGCCCGCAGACGATGCCGAAGGCCAGCAGCATACCGCCACCCCCGAAGTCCCCGACCAGATTCAACGGCGGTACCGGGGCCCCGTCGGCGCGGCCAAAGTAGTACAGGGCACCGGCCAGGGCGATGTAGTCGATGTCGTGTCCCGGCGCTCCGGCTAGCGGTCCCTGCTGGCCCCACCCGGTCATCCGACCGTAGACCAGCCGGGGGTTGCGCTGCAGGCAAACCTCCGGACCCAGGCCCAGCCGTTCCATCACCCCCGGCCGCAAACCCTCGATGAGAGCATCGGCGCTTTCGACCAACCGTAGCGCCGCGGTCAGCCCATCCGGGTGCTTCAGGTCGAGAGCGACGCTGAGGCGGTTACGGTTCAGCGGATCCGGAAAGCCCGCCGAACCGGGCTTCGCCGCCGCCGAAGCCCGGTCAATCCGTAGGACCTCCGCACCCATGTCCGCGAGCAGCATGGCGGCGAAGGGCCCGGGGCCCAAAGCCGCGAACTCCACCACCCTCACGCCTTGCAGGGGGCCCAAGGCTACCTCCGAGTGCCTTCCTACCCGGTGCGCATGATCAGGTGGTAGCCGAAGGGCGTCTCTACCACGTCGCTAACCGCGCCGACCGCAAGTGCAAAAGCCGCCTGTTCGAACTCGGGCACCATCTGTCCTCGAGCGAAGTTACCGAGGTCGCCGCCGCCGCGGCCCGAGGGGCAATCCGAGTGGTTCTTCGCCAGCCAGGCGAAGTCCTCGCCGTCCGCCAGCTTCTGCTCGATATCGTCGATCTCCCGCTTCGCTTCTTCCTTACTTCGAGTAGCCGTAGAGCGCATGGATCCCTGGTACATCAACAGGATATGGGACGCGCGTACCTGCTCTGCCATTTCGTCGTGCCTTTCCGCTTCCGCTGTAAACACGCAGGACATCCCTGCGCCTGGGCGTCGCTCTCAGGCGGAAAATAACATGGACGGACCGCGCCTTCCACACATCCTTCCCCATCCCCCGAATTCTCCGGTTCGTCCCGCCGGAGCAGACGGGCCGGAGATGGCGCCGGCGGTTGTCAAACAACACTTCGTTTTCTATTATTATATGTTCCTCCCCGCGCTATCGTCGGTCCTGCTCGGCCGGCGAAGGCGGTGGCGCGCCGCTTCTGACAGATCGGCGGAACGCGATGGATCTGAACGGTATTCGATGAGGACTACAATGAAAATTGTCCTGGTTGAAGACAGTCGGTCGGTAGCAGCGACCATAGAGATGTATCTCACGGAGGAATACGGCGAGCAGCTCTCTTTCGAAAGAGCTGCCTCGCTCGCCGCGGCCGTTGACGTATTGGAACGGAGCACCCCCGATGTCGTCCTGCTGGATCTGGGGCTTCCCGATAGCGAAGGGCTCGATACCTTGAAGTCGGTCCGGGCCCGCTTTCCGGACATCCCCGTGGTCGTGCTCACCGCGGCGAGCGACGAGCAGCTCGCGCTCGCCGCGCTCCGTCTCGGTGCGCAGGACTACATTTTCAAGAGCGACGCGAATCAGAAGCTTCTCAACCGTTCCATCCGATACGCAGTCGAGCGAAAGTATAACCAGGTCAAGCTGGCCGAAAGCGAGAAGAAGCACCGCACGCTCCTCGAGGTTTTGCCCGAGATCGTCTACGAGATCGATACGGGGGGGATCTTTCGCTACGTGAACCGGTCTATCGAGCTGATCGGATACTCCCCGCAGGAGCTCATAGGTCAACATTTTTCCTTGATCGTCCACCCGGAGGACGTCAACAACATCAGCCGCGTCGTCGTTCTGGAGCAGTATCATGGCAAACACACCGGCGACGCCGGAGCCCCGAAGCTTTTCGACGAGAGGCGGACCAAGCATCGCATGACTCGCGATCTCTCGGTTCGCCTGGTACCGAAGGGAGCGAACGCCGAGACAGACGACGGATGCATCGTGGGCTCGCTGACCAGTTACGGCGAACTGTCGGTAACGGGGCTTTACGACACGAACAGGGGTGGCGTCGAGCAGCAATTCATTGGATCGGTCGGGGTGATCCGGGATATCACCGAGCGGATTCAAGCCGAACAGAAGAGGAAGGCGCTGGAGAAACAGCTGCTGCAGTCGCAGAAGATGGAAGCCATCGGCAGGCTGGCGGGAGGCGTCGCCCATGACATGAACAATGTGCTGGGCGCGATCCTCGGTTCCGCCGCGTCGATCGACATGGAAATGGCGGCCCATAGCTCTATGCGGGTCGATCTCGAGAACATCCAGGCGGCCTGCTTGAAAGGGCGGGATCTGACGCGCGATCTACTCGGTTTCGCCCGCAAGGGCAAGAATATCAACCGACCGTTTTCGGCAAACAAGGTCATCATCGAGGTCTCGTCCCTGGTCACGCGGTTGAGCCTGAGGAAGGTGGACCTGGTGCTCGCCCTGGACGAGGATCTCGAATACGTAGAAGGAGATCCCGACCAGGTCCATCACGCGCTGATGAACGTCTGCGTCAACTCTCTCGATGCGATGCCGCAGAAGGGCAGGCTCACGATCACCACCAAGAACGTCTCCATCGACGAGGTGTCGAAAGATGCGTCCGAAGAGCTGACGCCCGGGCGATACGTGGAGATCGCCGTCTCTGATACCGGGGTCGGAATGGACGAGGAGACGCTTCGCAACGCTTTCGAGCCCTTTTTTACCACCAAGCCAGACGGGGAGGGGACCGGACTGGGGCTTTCGATGGTTTACGGGATGGTGAAGAACCACGGCGGGGCGATCGACATCCGGAGCGCTCCGCGAGAAGGCACGACCGTGGTCATCCGCCTGCCGTCCGCTTCGTTCAGTGCGATACAGGAGAGGCGAGAGGCGCAGCGGAAAACGGAAAGGGGCGGAGAAAGTCGGACCATTCTGGTCGTGGATGACGAGCAAACCGTGCGCACTTCGCTCAAGCGGTTGCTGCGAAAGATAGGCTACGACGTGCTGCTGGCCGAAAACGGAGAGATCGCTCTCGAGGTCTTTTCCAGGGAGAGAGAGGTTATCGGCTTGATTATTCTGGATATCATCATGCCGGTGATGGACGGCTCGGAGACCTTCGCCAGGCTGACGGAGATGGATCCCGACATCAAGATCCTTTTAATGTCCGGATACGCCAAGGACCAGAAGGTGGAGGATCTGTTGAAAGCGGGCGCTCTGGGATTCGTAGCCAAGCCGTTCGAGCTGCGTACGATGACCAAGGCTCTGCAGGACGCCGGTCTACTCGATCATCCGCTGTCGATGGAATAGAGTATTGCGGTTCCGGGTGGTCGTACGCGGGGACACCGGAAGCGCGCGGGCAGTCGCTTTCGATAAGAGAAGCGTCGAAGGCGCCGGAAGTCAAGCCGAGCGCACGCTTCCGGTGTCCCGGAGGGGGAACGGGGGGAGTCAGTACCCCAGTTCCTCGTTTACCAGTACCACCGACAGGTCGGTCAGCAACGGGCGGCGGTGCAGAATGGTAGTGACGTTGCAGATGCGCATGGGCGCGTTGCAGTCATTGCACAGGCCCGTACTGGCGCAAGGGGTGTCGACGCCCAGGCTTCGGGCTCTCATGGGTGCGGCTACCCTGCGAACCCGGTCCAGAGCCGAGTCGAGGTCGGCTGTCACCTTGTTCATCCCCGCGACTACGATCACTTTCTTCGGGCCGAAGGCCATGGCGGAGGTGCGGTTGCCCACCCCGTCGACGTTCACGATTTCGCCGGTGGCGGCGACGGCATTTGCGCTGCATAGGAAGCAGTCACAGCGCAGCTGCATGCGGCGTGCCTCTAGCCTGCGATCGTTCTCGAGGTCAGAGGCGTTGTGGTCGTAGACGGTCTTTCCCGCCGCAGAGAGCGCCTCCGTCAGGCGGAGAGCCGCGGTGGTTGCCGACCCGCCGAAGCCGAAGCTCTCGTGTCCAGATACGAGCTTTAAAATCAGGGACCGAGCGGCCCCGGCGTTTTCGACCAAATGGGCGTCGAAGCCGTGCTTCTTCAGGTTCGCGGCGCAAGTCTCGCCCAGCTTATTCCACAACCAGGATCGAAGGTTTTCGTTCACAGGCCTCACTCGTCCGGCGGCGGTGGATGAACCGAGGTCGGCGAGCGCATTTTCAGACGTTCCAGCGCGTTCAGCGCCTCGGCATTTCCGGGATCGACGTCGAGTATCATCGTCCACATCTCGCCCGCCTCCCAGCGGTTCACCAGCTGGTCTTCCCAGAGCGTAGCGATGGTACGCATGATTTCGATCCGGGCCTGCCGGTCCCGTTCCTCCTCGAGGCGGAGCTCCAGGTGCCGTACCAGCTCCAGATAACGACCGCTCTTCTCCAGCGAGAGCTCCAGCGATCGGGCCGCCTCCGCGTGCTCGGGATTGAGCTCGAGCAGCTTCCGGCAGATGTCGACGGCCTCGTCATAGCGATTCATCTTGCCGAGTAGCAAGCCGAGCCGGCGCTCGAGCACCGCGACGCGGGTCTCCTCGGGGAGATCGCGCGCGAGCAGCCGAGCCATTTGCGCGTCGAGGGCGTCGAGCCGCCCGATGCGAACCGCCAGTTCCTCCGTGGTGGTGTATACCTCTTGGTTCTCCGGAAAGCGTACCAGCGCTTCCTTGAGAATATCGAAGCTACCGTGGTCGTCGTTGAGCGCCGCCGAGAGCAGCCGCGAGGCCCTTAGTAGAAGCGATATCGCGGAGTCCGGATCCGGGGTTCTCGCCAACTCCCGGTAGGTATCGATCAGAGCTCGCCGTACGTCTTGCTCCTCGCCCACCGGCCGGTCCTTGTCCATTCTCAGCGCCGTCAGCTCGATACGGTCGATGCACTCCGTCGATCCACCGCATAGCCGAAGCGCTTCCCGGAAGTAGGCGATGGCCTGCTCCCTGTCCTTGGCCACGCGGTCGACCATCCGGGCGGCGTCGATCAGCAGATCGATACGCTTCCCCTTCGTATCCGCGTTCTGCAACCGCCTTTCGTAGATCCAGAGAAGCTCGTCGGTACTTTCCGTCTGTCGGCATAGCTTGTCGGCGCGTTCCAGCCAGAGATCGTTCTGGGGATCCAGCGAGCAGGCTTTTAAGACCAGATCCAGGGCCGCCCGCGGGTCATCTGCCTTGTTTTCGAGCAGATCGGCGTGGCGAATGAGCAGCTCGGCTTGATCCCCGGGGTCGCGGGTCTGCTTGAGCAACCGGGCGTACACTTGCGCCATCCGGGGCCAGGCGCCGGATTCCGCCGCCAGGCGCTCCACGTCGTCCAGGTAGGATCGGTCCTGCATGTCTATCGCCAGCCTTCTCAACAGCGCTTCGAGAGCCTGTTCCGGTTGGCCGAGATACTCTTCGAAAACCCGTGCGGCGCTTTGCCAGTGGCTGGCCGAGGTCTTGGCGTCAACGGCCTGCTGGGCCAGCGCGGTGTACAGGTCGGCCAGCCTCTGCTCCTGCTTGAACTTACGCGCCAGCGCGTGCAACGCGTCCTCGGCAGCGTCGCAGCTCGTCAGCACCAGCGGTGTCAATCGCTTCCAGGCGCCTTCCGGATCGCTCAGCTTCTCCGAGAGCACCTCGGCCGCGGAGATGGCCGCGCTCTCGCGTTCCCGTTCCTCCTCCTCCATCTCGGCGAGCACGTCGAGGACCTCTACCGCCTCCTTGTAACGACGCGAATCCAGCAGAAGCTCGCGCAGCTTGCGGCGCGGTTCCAGCGTCCCCGGATCGGCCTCCGCCCAGCTCTGCAAGGCGCGAACGGCGCGCTTGGCGTCCTTGATCTCCGACTCGTAGATGCGCGCTAGCCTTTGCGCGACCTCGATCCGCCACTCGGGATCCGACTCCATGGCCAGCCGCTTTTCCAGCGCCTCGGCCAAGGCGGCCTGATTCCCCAGGCTTTCGGCGATGGCGATGAGCTCGTCGATGGCGGGCTCGAATCGCGGATCGATCGCGTCCAGTATGACGCGGATGACCTCCATGGCGTCACGCGGGCGTTCGAGGCGCTTGTTCAGCAGATAGGCATATTCGAAGAAGAGGTCGCGTCGTTCCTCGTTTTCGCCGACTAGTGCGGCCAGACGTTTCAAGATGTCCGCCAAACGCTCAACCTCGTCCCGTTGCACGGCTGCGCTTCGCATGAACTGCAGCGCCTCGATATCCTCCTTAATTTCCAGTACGTTGTTCCAGACCTGCTCCGCTCCCTCGTCGTCGCCGAGCCGGTTGGCCTTGGTGCGAGCGATGCGCCGCAGGATCTCGACCCTTGCTTCCGGTCTGCTCTCCGCCTCTACCCGGTCCTGTAGGATCTCGACCAGCTCGCTGTATCGATGGGCACGTTCCAGTAGCTCGCACAGCTCGTCCAGTCGATCAGCCTTTTCCGCGACCGCGACTATGATCCGGCTCGCCGGCTCCCAACCCTGCTCGATCAGCGGCGCTAACCGTTCCCACGCCCCGGCGGCATCCCGAAACTCGCCGAACGCCAACTCCGCGGCGGCGAGTGCGGCCTGCCGCCGCTCTTCTTCTTCCGGTTCGAGAAAGGCGAGGGCATCCAGGGAGACCAGCAGCTCCTTGAAGCGCTTGGTCCGCTCCAGCAAGGGACGAAGCCTCCGGTGCGGCTCCGGGTTGTGCAGCTCGACCTCCGCCCAGCGTTGCATCGCGGTTACGGCGCGTTTAGGATCGTCGATCTCGGTGGTGAGCAGGTCGGCCAGGCGTTGGGCCAGCTCAGCCCGCACCTCGGGCTGCTCCTCGACGCCCAGCTTGCGCTCCAGCGCCACCGCTAGCCGCGGGTGGTCGGCCACGGCTTCGCATACGGTCAGCATCTCGTCGATGGCGGGCTCGAAGGACGAATCGAGCTCGGCGAGGATCCGTTCCAGGACCTCGACGGCCTCCGCGGAGCGATCCAGTCTACCGTGGGCGATGCGCGCGTATTCGAAGAGCAGATCTCGCTTGTCCCCGTTGTCCGTCTGTAGCTCGGATAATCTTTTCAAAATATCCAGTAGCTTTTCGTTATCGTCCTCCCGCGCGGCACGCCATCTGATGAATTCCAGCGCTTCGACGTCGTCTCGGATCTCGAGCACGCGCTGCCAGGCCTCGGCCGCCGCTTCCTCGTTTCCCAGCCAGTCGCTGGATACGCGCGCCAGACGTCGGTACAGCTCCAGGCGCGTTCCGGCATTCCTCTCGCCTCGCGCCCCCTCCTCGAGCAGCTCGGCGAGCTCCGAATACCGGCCGGCGCTTTCCAGAAGCTCGTAGAGGTCCTCGAGGCGTTCGCTGGCGGCGGCGACCGACGCCAGCGCCTTGCTGGCGGGCGTGAATCCCTCCTCGACCAGCGGCGCCAGACGTTGCCAGGCGCCGTCCGCATCCTTGAAACTGGTATGGACCAGCTCGGCCGCTCGAACCGCTGCAAGCTGCCGGGCCTCGGCATCGGGCTCCAGGTCGGCCAGAGCATCCAGCTCCGCGATCATCTCCTTGAAGCGCTTGTTCGCTTCCAACGGCTGCAGCAACCGCCGGTGCGGTTCAGGATCCAGCTGGTCCTGCTCGGCCCACACTTGTAGCACGCGTATCGCTCGTCGCCCCTCCCCCGGCTCGGCCAGGAAGATATCGGCCAGCCTCCGCGCCAGCTCGACGCGCTCGTGCGGCGACTTCTCGCGCTCGAGCTTTCTCTCCAGCGCATCGGCGACTCCCGCGCGGTCTCCGGCCGCCTCGCAGGCGGCCAGCATCTCGTCCACGGCCGCGTCGCAGGCGGGGTCGATCTCGTCGAGGATGGTCCGGAAAACAGCCACGGCGTCTCCGGAACGGTCGAGCCGCTCGCTCAGGAGCTTACCCAGCTCCAGCAACAGGTCGCGCTTCTGTTCCGCGTCGCGCTCCAGCGCGGACAGTCGTTTCAGGATAGCGGCCAGCTGCTCCGGGTCGTCCTGCCTTTCCGCGCGGTAACGCATGAACTCCAGCGCCTCGGGGTCCTCGCGGATCTCGAGTACCGCTCGCCAAGCGTCGGCCGCGGCATCCTCGTCCCCGAGCCATTCGGAACAGAGCCGGGCGATACGCGCTTGAAATTGTGCCCTTCGCTGCGGTTCCTCTTCCCTCGCGGCCAGCTCGTGCAATAGCTCTTTCAACTTTTCGTGTTGGTTGTCGCGTTCGAGTAGATCGCAGAGCGCCTGGATCGCGTTTTCGTCCTCGGGAGCGTGCTCGACGGCTTGACCGAGGTATTCGGCGGCGCGATCCGGATCCGACAGCTCGCTTTCCGCGACGGAGGCCATGCGCTGGTAGAGCGCCGCCTTTTCGTCTGCCGCTGCGCGCTCGGCCCGCCTCTCCAGCGTAAAGAGCAATCGCTCCGGTTGTCCCGATCTCTCGTCGATGCGCTCCATGCGGTCGAGCGCGACCTCGTCGTCTCGGGAAAAGGTCAGGATCCGCTCGTAGGTCGCACGGGCCCGTTCGGCATCGTCCAGCTTTTCCTCCAGCAGCGACGCCAGTTTGTGTAGATCCCCGAGCTTTCGCTTCTGATCGGAGCACGCGTCGATACGCTTCTCTATCAAAGGAATGGCTTCCTCGTACTGCCCGTCCTCCAGCAAGACCTCGCAGAGGACATCGCGAGTCTTGTCGTCCCCGGGTTTAAGGGCGTAGAGCTGGCGAAAGGCGTCGGCGGCTTCCACTAGGTCGCGGCGCCGGTCGAGGTGGATCAGCGCGATCTGTTCGATCAACTCGGCCTCCCGCTCGGCATCGGCTGCGGCCATGGCCTCGCCGTCCAGTATCTCGAGCAGATCGTCCCAGCGCTCCTCGTCTTGCAGAAGCATTTTCAACTTGGCCGAGGTGTCTGCATCGTCCGGATCCAGCGCCGCCATCTCGCGCCATGCCCGGATAGCGCCGTCGGCGTCCTTAAGCTTATCGGTACAGAGCGCGGCGGCGTCCCGCAGGCGGGTCTTGCGGGTTTCCAGCGGCAAGGAAGGCGAGCGCGCGTGCTCGATCAGCAGGTCGCGCAGCTTGCGGAAGTCCCTCTGGCGACGGTAGTAGCGTTCCAGCAGGGCGAAGGCGCCCGAATCGGCCGCGTCGAGCTCCAGGATCTGCTTGGCGTACGCCTCCGCGTCTTCGTGGTTCCTGGCTGCCGCTGCCTCGCGCATGGCCTTGCGCAGTCTGGGCAATTCCGCGGGGGCCTCCGGGGCGCGATCGGCCACGGCTTTCTTTTGCACTTCCGCTAGATCGAGCTCGGGCGCCAGAGCCGAGATCTTCTTTTTACGGGTCGGTGGAGGAACCGTGGGTACGGCGCTCTCGTCGTCCTCCTTCGGCGGTAGATCTCTCTTTGCATCATCTATCCGAAAATCCGATGGTCGCGCCGCCAGCTCTTCCGCCCCGATATAGCCTGGCTTCTCCTCCTTCGGTTCGGATCGGCCGGGCTCGGCAGCCGCCGCTTCGCGCTCGATCGGTGCCGTCGGATCCTTTCGCGGCGCGCTTCTCTTCGCGGGTAACGGCGGCGGGACCGGCGGGGCGGGCCCCGCCTTTGCGACGACCTTTTCCGGCGAAACGGTCTCCGGCTCGAAGGTGGGCTCGACCTCTGCCGAAGCCACGGTCTCCGGCTCGAAGGCGGGCTGGTCCGTTGACGGAGAGACGGTCTCCGGCTCGAAGGCGGGCTGGTCCGTTGACGGAGAGATGGTCTCCGGCTCGACTTCCGGCTCGGCCGGCTGCTCGCGGTCTTCCCCCTCCGAAACGCGAAAGGGATCGATACCGGTCTCTTTGCGGAGCCGTTCGAAGAGCGCGGAAGCTTCCGGATGACCGCGCCGCGCCGCGGGCTTCAGGCAGTACAGCGCATCCTCGTCCTGTCCGCCGGCGACGTAGGCCTGGGCCAAGGCCAGCCGTCGCTCGTCGGTATTCGGTCCGTCCGGACGGGACGCCAGATAGCCTACCCAGTACGCCGGAAGGATGTGAAGCTGTCCGCTGGTCGTCGCCAGTCTCTCCAAGAGCTTCAGCGCCTCCTCGTGATCCGGGGCGTAGGAGAGCGCTGACTGGGCGTATTCGATGGCCGTCTGGTCGGGGAGTCCCTGCGCGATGTGGAACAGCAGCTCGGCGGCGTTCTCCAGCTCCTTTCGCGCTTCCTTGGGCGAGAGGCCATCGGCCTTCCGGATCAGGAAGGTCGCCTGTAGATGCATGCAGGAGACGTCGCCAGGCGAGATCGCCAGGGCGGCCCGTAGCACCGATATCGCTTCGTCGAGATCTCCCAGCTGTTCGGCCCGTAGCTCGGCCAGCTCACACGACAGTTGCGCCTTGCGCTCCCGGTCGGTCTCGGCCTCGACCTCCATTCGGTAGAGCTCGGCCGCGCTGTCGAAATCGCCGGCGTTCAGGTGGATCTGTCTCGCCTCGAACATGGCGGCGAGCATGTTGGGTTCGTGCTCGAGCGCGCGCCGGTAGTGGTCGAGCGCCGTTTCCGGTCGCTGGAAGCGCTGGTTCCACAGGTCGCCTAGCCGGTAACAGAGAAGGGCCAGATAGGCGGGGTCGCCTCGCCTGGCCTGCAGAGTGGCGTACAGCTCCTGTAGAAACCTGGCCTGCTTCTGGAAGTCGCCTTGCCTTTCCAGCAGTGCGTTCAGCTCCTCGGCCGCATCGACGTTGAGGGGATTGGCCTGCAGCGACCGCTGGTAGCTCTCGGTGGCTTTGAAGGCGTCGCCCGTTTCGTGCAGGGCGATATCGGCGGCCTCCCGGTACGCTCGGCTGGCCTCGGCCGGGTTGAAGCTCTGTTGCCGATCCGCATACTCCACGATCAGGTCGAGCAAAGCGGCCGGATCGTTGCGGCTCCGGTAGACCTTTTTCAGGGCCTCGTAGGCCTGAATATCCTGGGGATCTCGTCTCAGTCTCGCCGTCAGCTGTTCGGTTTCCCAGTCCACCGCTCGCCCCGCGTTTTCGCCGTTTTCCGCCGCCGTTGCCGGAACGGCCACCTTACCATCGCTCGCCCCGCTCGACCATACCGTCCGGGTTCTGCACGATCCACCCCCAGGCGCGGACGCGTCGGTATACCTGTACGGATGTATCGGTTGCTACTCGGCGGCTTCGTCGGACAGCCGGCGCTCCTCGAGCCGCGAGATCAGCGCTTCCAGCTGCTCGCGAAGGCAACCGAGGCAGTCTTCGTCGCGTCGGGGGCCGCAGTCCATCTTTTTTCGGTCGGATAGCAGGAGCAAGTAGGGCAGCACCAGGGGATCGTCCAGCAGCTCGATCTTGTCCAGCTCACTCTTCTTCTCCCAACAGGTCTCGGCAATCTGCAAATAGGCGATCGCCCGCAGGTGAACGGGAACCTCTTCCTCCGGTACGTGGCGCAGCAGCGCTTCGGCCGCCGCTACCCGGTCGGAACGGGTCTCCCCGCGAACGAACGAATCGAGCTCGGCTCTCAGGCTTTCCGGGATCGGTGTTTCGTCTTCGTACGGGCTGCCGCCGCCCGCTGGAGCCTTCCGCTCGTCCTTGCCCGCCGGCACGACGGATCTGGCCAGCTTATCGAGCTTGCCCTTGGGTCTGACTTCCAGCTGGCCGGCCAGAACCAGCAGCCCGCCGGCTACCAGCACGGCGAGCGCCGCGGAACCCAGCATGGCCTGGCTTCGTCGGGAGAGCCTGGGCGGCTGCACCGCACCCGTCTCGACCGGGACGACCGTGTTCGGCGTCTGGCCCCCGGCGTCGGGCGGCGACTCCGGCGATGGCTCGGCCGGGAGCTTCAGCGTATTTTCGACTCCTCCGGCGGCGGCGGTCGTATCGTCGACCGCTCCGGTTTCGACTCCCGGCCCGGTCAGCAACAGCCGCTCGGCGGTCGGCTCGATCCGCGCGGCATCGGCCACCACCCGCAGGATATCGCGCACCGAGGCCGCGTCGGTGGGACGCGCGCCGGGCTCGATGGTCAGCAGCCGCGCAACCAGTTCTTGCAGCCCCTCCGGAATGGTGCGGTCGCCCGTCACCTCCCGTAGGGGCGGCGGTTGCTGGTTGAGCTGGTTCCTGACGATCTCGGCGACATCCTCGCCCTGCCAGAGCCGCTTTCCGGTGATGCACTCCCATATGAGCACCCCCAGCGAGTAGAGGTCGGCCTGGTGCCCGGCCTTCTGCCCCATCGCTTGCTCGGGCGCCATATATCCGGGGGTGCCCACCACGCTGCCCACACCGGTGAGCTTGGGCGCCCCGCGCAGCGGGGGAGGGGCCAGGCTGTCCCGCGAGTACTTGGCGATGCCGAAATCCAGTATCTTGACCCGTTCTGTGCCGCTTTCGCGCCTGTGGATCAGGATGTTATCCGGCTTCAGATCGCGATGGACGATCCCGTGGGACTGGGCGGCGGCCAGCGCGTCGGCGATCTGGGCGCCCAGGTCCGCCGCTCGCGACCAGTGCAGCGTACCCTCGGCCACCAGCGTCTCGGTCAGCGACTTCCCGTGCACCAGCTGCGTCACCAAGTAGGCGCCGCCATCGGGCAGGGTGCCGAAATCCATCGCCGAGGTCACGTTTACGTGGTCTATGCTCGAGGTGACCATGGCCTCGCGGGCGAAGCGTTCGGCCAGGTCGGCGTTTCCCGCCAGCTCCGAGCGCACCACCTTGAAGGCCACCTCCTTGCGCAGGCCCAGGTGCTCGGCTACGAAGACCGCCCCCATGCCGCCCTCGCCCAACAAGTCCAGGATGCGGTACCGATCGTTGATCACTCGACCGATCCACTCCCGGTAGCTCGTATCCGGATTCTGACGGCTCATGGTACGGTTTCTTCTTCTCCAGGTCGGTTGGGTTAAAGGTAGCGGAATCTGCGCGCGACTTGAAGCCGATCGGTCCGACCCTCTATGATGTACGGAACTCGACCAGGGGGTACCCATGAGCTACTGGTTCGAAAACCCGCTGTTGAAGCCCTACCTGCCCCTGGCCGTCTCGACCTCGGTCAAGGGGCTTTCCGCCCATTTCATCGTGCCCAAGCTCTTTTACGGGGCCAACCTCTTTCCCGAGGGGCCGGTCCTGGGAGCGACGCCGATCGGGGTCATCAAGAGGCGCTGTCCCAGGCAGCGCGCCTTTCTGGTCACCGACGCCGGCGCGGAGCGCTACGCCGCCCGCGTGGCGCGGGCGTTTTTACTGGACGGTTTCGCCACGCAGATCTGGAACCAGACCCTGCCCGAGGCGCCGCTGCCGAACGTGAAGGAAGCCGCCGGGGCCATGACCGCCTTCGAGCCCGACGTGATCGTGACCGTGGGCGGGGGCTCGGTGATCGATCTGGGCAAGGCGGCCTGGGCGCTGTACGAGCGCCCCGACCTCGAGGATCTGACCGGGCACCTGCCCATCATTCCCCTCGAGCTCAGGCGCAAGGCCATCCTGGTGGCGGTGCCCACCACCAGCGGGACGGGCTCGGAATGTACCAACGTCGCGGTGGTGACCGATCCGGAGGCGCACCGTAAAGTGCCGGTGGTCAGCGGCGAGCTGGTTCCGGACTTCGCGCTGCTGGTTCCCGAGTTCACCGCCAGTATGCCGCCCGGTCTTACGGTGGGCACCGGGCTCGACGTGCTCGCCCACGCGGTCGACGCGGCGCTGTTGACCACCGCCGACGAGCTGACCGACGCTCTGGCGCTTTCAGCCGTACAGATGGTCTTCCGCTGGCTGCCCAGGGCCTACCGAAACGGCCGGGACGCGGAAGCGCGGGCCAAGATGGTGTTGGCGTCGAGCATGGCCGGCATGGCCATCGGAAACGCCGGCGTCTCGCTGACCCACGCCTTCGGGCACACACTCGGAGCCGTCTTCGACCTGCACCACGGGCTCTGCGTGGGCGCCTTCACCCCCTACTGCCTGCAGTACTACCGGCCGGTCACCGATCGCTGGCTCGGGCTGGCCCGGGCGCTGGACGTCCGGGGCCGAAACGATAACGCCAGGTTTAACAAATTGATCAATCTATTCCAGACCTTTTATCGAGAGTTAGGCGCCCCTGGCAAGCTGGCGGAGATGGGGATCGGTCGCAAGGACCTGGATCGGAACATGAAACGGCTGGTGCGCGATACCCTGAGCGACATCTCCGTGCATTTGAGCCCGCGGCCGTTGAGCGCGAGCCACTGTGAGAAGTTGTTGCGCCATGCCTACGCCGGCAAAAAGATCGCATTTTGAGGAGAGGGACCATGTACGGATATCAGGGCAAGTTCCTACATCTGGACCTGGACCAGCGGCAGGTAGCAGAGCTGCCTCTGGCCGAGGGCGATCTCGAGGACTTTATCGGCGGTTCAGCGCTGGCGGCAAAGTTGATCTACGACCGGGTCGAGGCCGGCATGGATCCGCTGTCGCCGGGCAACCCTCTGGTATTCGCCACCGGTCCCTTAACCGGCAGCCCCGTTCCCATGGTAAGCCGTTACGCGGTCTGCGGCATCTCACCGCTGACCGGGTACTGGGGCGAGGCGACCAGCGGCGGGCAGTTCCCCTTCCGGCTCAAGGGCTCTGGGTACGACGGGATCCTGGTCAGTGGCAAGTCAGACGCTCCGGTCTACCTCAGGGTGAAGGACGGAGCCGCGGAGATCGCGGATGCCTCGCATCTCTGGGGCAAGGACATCTACCAGACTCAGCAGCTGGTGGAGGCGGAGATGGGCGATACCCCGCATTCGGTGGCCTGTATCGGCCAGGCCGGAGAGAGGTTGATCCGATACGCCTGCGTGATGAACGACCGCGGGCGGGCAGCCGGCCGCTGCGGGCTGGGCGCCCTGATGGGCTCCAAGAAGTTGAAAGCCGTGGTGGTGGCCGGCAAGTCCGCGACCGCACCGGCGAACGCGACGCGGCTAGGTGAGCTGGTGACCGAGGCTCGGGCCGCCATCAAGGGCAACATGGTGGCGAAGGCCATGGGCGAGTATGGCACGCTGATGTACGCCGACATGGGCATGGCCCTGGGGGATGTGCCGGCGCGCTACTTCACCCGGAGCGTCTTTCCCGTGGGCAAGGTCAATGGCCGGGCCCTGCGCCAGGCCTATGCCGTGGAGAAGGCCTCGTGCCAGGGGTGTCCCGTCGGCTGCGGCCGTAAGGTCACCGGATTTCGACCGGAGCTTCCCGCGGTCGATGGTCCGGAGTACGAGACGACCGTGGCCTTCGGGCCGCTCTGCATGAACTTCGATCTCGACTCCATCATCGAGGCCAACCATCTCTGTAACGCGGTGGGCATGGACACAATCTCGGCCGGGGTCTGTATCGCCTATGCCATGTACCTGGCCGAGCAGGGCGCACTCGCTCGGGAGGCAGCCGGCATGGATATCGCGTGGGGAGATGGGAATACTATCATCAAACTCGTCCGGATGATCGTCGATCGGGAAGGCGTCGGCGATCTGCTCTCCGGGGGAACGCTGGAGATGGCGCGGACGCTGGGTCGCGACGAGGGGGAGGCGGCTCAGGTCAAGGGCATGGAGATCCCCATGCACGACCCCCGGGCCTTTCACGGACAGGCCCTGAGCTACGCCACCGGGCCGCGCGGCGCCTGCCACCTGAAGGGCGATTACTACAGCGTTGACCTGGGAGGCGCGGTGGCCGAGCTGGACATCGCCGGCGGGGAGAGACTCTCGTCCGAGGGCAAGGCGGTATCGGCGGCGAAGTACCAGAGCCTGCGCGATCTTTTCGATTCCCTTACCCTCTGTAAGTTCGCACCGTTGTCCGTGACCCAGATCTGCGCGATACTCAACGCCATCACCGGCCGGCAATACACGCCCAAGACGCTGCTGCAGGCGGGCGACCGCTCCATCAATATCAAGCGGGCCATCGGCAACCGACTGGGCTTGCGCCGCGAGGACGACCGCCTGCCCGGCATCTGCCTGGAGGCACTCTCCGAGGGCAGCACCGAGGGCGTGATCCCGGACATGAACCGCTTGCTGAGGCAGTACTACGACTACCGGCAGTGGGACTGGGCGACGGGCAAGCCGAAGAAGGAAAAGCTGCTGGAGCTGGGGCTGGAGCGGATCGCCCGGGACCTCTATCCCTCTTCGCCGTAACGAAACCCGCGCTCCACCTGCAGCGCGTCCCGGCCGGCGCGGGCAATGGCCACCAGGCGCGAGTCGGCGTCGAGCAGGGCGACGAGGGCCTCGGGCCGTAGCGCGGGCGGAAGGGATACGATCTGCGAAAGGGAGACGGGGCGGCCGTGCAAGGCGTCCTCGCGGCCCTGATCGGTCAAGGTCAGCTGGGGCAGGGAGCCGCAGCACTCGGCGGGGGGTAGCAGCCGGGCGCGCAGGCGGGAACGTTCGGCGTCATCCGCGGCGGCGCGCCGTAGGGTTTCGGCGTCGATGGCCCGCTCTACCTCGAAGGGGCCGCTGCGCAACCGGCGTAAGGCGGAGAGGTGGCCCACCGTCCCCAGCGCCAGCGCCAGGTCTCTGCCCAGCGCTCTCACGTAGAAGCCCTTGCCGCACTCGACCTGGAGGTCGATCTCGGTCTGGCGTACATCGAGTATATGAAGGGCGTGCACCTCGACCCGGCGCGCCGGGGGATCGACCGGCTCGCCGCGCCGGACCCTCTCGTAGAGCGGGCGCCCGCCGCTCTTCAGGGCGCTGACCGCGGGGGGCTTCTGCTCGATGGTGCCGAGGAAAGGCCGGGCGGCGCTCTGGACCGCGGCCCGGGTGAGGTCGGGCGGTACGGGTAGCTGCTCGGTTACCCGGCCGTCGGCGTCCAGGCTGTCCGTGGTTCGTCCCAGCGCCACGGTGGCCGCGTAGAGCTTGCTCTCGGCCGAGAGGTAGGGCACGAGCTTGGTCGCCTCGCCCACGGCCAGCACCAGAAGCCCGGTGGCCATGGGGTCCAGCGTTCCGGCGTGGCCCACCGTTCGCGTGCCGAGCGCCTTGCGCGCCAGCGCGACCATGTCGTGCGAGGTGGGGCCGCGCGGCTTGTCGAGCAGCAGTGCTCCGTGCAGAACCTTCTGCCCGCCGCGCCGGGAACGCCTAGCCATCCGCTCACCCCGGTTCTCGTTCGCTCTCTTGCTCGCGGCCGATCTCGAGAAGCAGCTGTTCGACGCGCGCGGCGCGGTCGGGCTGCTCGTCCCAGTGGAAGTGAAGCTCGGGCAGGTGGCGCAGCTCGAGGTGGGGCCCGAGCTTGTGGCGCAGGAAGCCGCCGGCCCGGTTCATGGCGCGTACGGCCGCGCGCTGGCTCTCCACGCTGCTCTCCGCCTCGGTCAGGCGGACGTAGACGCGCGCCAGCTTGAGATCGACGCTCACCGCCACGTGCGAGATATAGACCCCGGCCGCTTCCGGATCGCGGAGCTCGCCCTTGAGCAGCAGGCGCATCAGCTCCTCCTTCACCCGCTCGGCCACGCGCGCCGGCCGCTTGCTCGCAGCGCCTTTCACGGTTCCCCCAGCTCCTCTGTCGGCTCCTGTCCGAGCGCCTCCATCCCCAGCTCCTCGCCCAGGCTGACGAGCTCGGTCGCGCGGTCCGCTATCACGGCCTCGGTGTTGGCGGAGACGAAGGAGCCGATCTGATCGAGCATGGAGTTGGCGTGCCGCCGGTCGTTGGAGAGCACGGCAAAGGCCAGGGTGGCGCGGCGCCTGCTGTCCAGGTCGCCCACCTCGGCCGCCGCGGCTTTGAAGCGGTTGCGCGTCCGTTCGAGTAGCGGCCGTACCACGGACCGCTTTCCCTTCAGCGAGTCATTGCCCGGCAGCAGCAGAACGATGCGACATACGCCCACGACCATGGTTCGCCCGAACGGGGAAAGGGAAGGGAGCGCGGGCACTAGAGCGTGCCCGCCACCTCCTGGATCTCGAAGCACTCGATGACGTCGTTTTCCTTGATGTCGCTGTAGTTCTCCAGCGCGATGCCGCACTCCAGACCCGAGGCGACCTCCCTAACGTCGTCCTTGACGCGTCGCAGCGATTTGATGTCGCCCTCCCAGACCTGGACCGAATCGCGCACCAGGCGCACCTTGGCCGAGCGTTGGATCTTGCCCTCGGAGACGAAACAGCCCGCGATCTTGCCCTTGGCCACGCTGAAAACCTGCCGGATCTCGGCTTTGCCCAGCACGCGCTCGATCAGCTCCGGCTTGAGCAGCCCGGCCATGGCCGCCTTCACCTCGTCGATCACGTCGTAGATGACGTTGTAGGTGCGGATCTCGATGCGTTCGGACTTGGAGGTCTTCACCGCTCCGCCGGTGGGACGCACGCCGAATCCGATCACGATGGCGTGAGAGGCCGAGGCCAGCATCACGTCGCTCTCGGTGATGGCTCCCACGCCGCTGTGCACCACGCTCACCTTGACCTTCTCCGAGGAGAGCTCGCCGAGCGCCTTGACCAGCGCCTCGGACGAGCCCTGCACGTCGGCCTTCACCACCAGTTTCAGCTCTTCGATCTCGGCCTGCTGCATCTTCTGCATCAGGTCGTTCAGGCCGATCTTGGACAGCTCGGGCCCGACCACCGGCGGTCCGGAGGCGGCCTTCCTGCGGTCGACCAGCTGCTGGCCCACCTTGGCGTCGGTCACCACGTCGAATCCGTCGCCCGCTTGCGGTACCTCGGACAGGCCCAGCACCTCCACCGGTGTGGAGGGACCGGCCTTGGAGGTCTGCTTGCCGCGGTCGTCGGTCATCGCGCGCACCTTGCCGAAGGCCTCGCCCGCTACCAGGAAGCTGCCGGTGCGCAGGGTGCCGTTCTTCACCAACAGGTTCGCCACCGGTCCCCGGCCCTTGTCCACGTAGGCCTCCAGTACCACGCCCTGCGCCGGAACCTTGGGGTTGGCCTTGAGCTCCAGCATCTCGGACTGCAGGGCCACGTTTTCCAGCAGGGTGTCGATTCCCTCTCCGGTCAGGGCGGATACGTTGACGAAGAGCGTGTCGCCGCCCCACTCCTCCGGTTGCAGATCGTGCTTGGCCAGCTCGCGCATAACGTTTTCGGGGCGCGCGTTTTGCCTGTCTACCTTGTTCACCGCCACCACGATGGGTACCTTGGCTTCCTTGGCGTGGTTAATGGCTTCCTCGGTCTGCGGCATCACGCCGTCGTCGGCGGCCACTACCAGGATGACCACGTCGGTGGCGTGCGCTCCCCGGGCCCGCATGGCCGTGAAGGCCGCGTGACCTGGGGTATCGATGAAGACCAGCGGCCCCTTCTTGGTCTCGACCCGGTAGGCGCCGATGTGCTGGGTGATGCCGCCATGCTCGCGGGCGGCCACGTCGGTCTTGCGGATCTTGTCGAGCAGCGAGGTCTTGCCGTGGTCGACGTGACCCATCACCGTGACCACCGGAGCGCGCATCTCGCGCGCATCCTCGTCGTCGACCACCTGGCCGCGCGCCTGGTCGATGAACTCGTCAAAGCTCACGGCCACGTTTTCCACCTCGAAGCCGAACTCGCTGGCGACGATCTTGGCCGTGTCCGAGTCGAGCGTGCTGTTGATCATCACCCCCGTCATTCCCATCTGCATGAGCTTCATCAGGACCTCGGTGGCCTTGAGCGACATGCGCTGGGCCAGGCTCTGCAGGCCGATACGGTCCTCGATGCGGATGACGCGCTTCTGCGCGCCGGGAACCGTGAGCTCGGTCTTCTGGGCCTTCTTGCCCGGCGCGGGCTTGCGGGCCCTGCCGGGACGACCCGGGCGGGCTTGCTGCCGCCCGGTGGGGCCGATGGCCGCGCGCGCCAGCTCGCGGCGGCGCGGTACGGCCGAGACCTGCGTTTCGTCCGTGCGCTTCTGCTCCGCGTGCTGGCTGACGATACGCGAACGCTGCTCCGCGGATAGCACGGCGCGCGGCCCCACCACCTGGTTGCCGCGGGCGACCACCCCGGGTGGCAGGCTGGAGGCTCCCAGCCGTTCCTCGTAAGAGGGGGGATGCGAGGGTCGGGTAACCGCCGGCGGCTCCGCTTCCGGCTCCGGAGCGGGCGGGCCGTCGGCCGCGACGGGCGCGGCGGCGACCGGAGCGGGCTCGGGCGGCGGTGCGATCGCGGCTTCCGGTGACTCGAGCCGGGGACTCTCGGGCGGCGGCGGTACGGCGGCTGCCGGGGCAGGCGGCGCGGCCGCGGCTTCCGGCTCCGCTGCCCGCGGTTGCTCGGCGGGTGCGGTCTTGCGCGCGGCCGCGGCTCTGGGTTGCCGCTTGACCGGCGCGCGGGTCGGGGCGGCGGGCGCGGCTCTCTCCGCTGCTTCCGCTGCCGCTTCCTCGTTTTCCGTCTGCGGGGCTGGTGCGGCCGCGGTTCTGGCCGTGTGTACCGAACGCCTGCGCACGACGGTGGGCCGGATGCGTTCCTCGACCACGTTCTGCTGCTTGTCTTTTTCCAACGCCCGCTTGAGACGTTCCAGATCTCCCGCGTCCAGCGAGCTCATGTGGTTGCGGACCTGGATACCCAGGGAGGCGATCTTCGCGAGCAGCTCCCGGTTTTCGATACCGAGCTCGCGGGCTACCTCGTATACGCGAACCTTGTTCATGCATCCTCCTCGAACGCCGCGGCGCGTTCGGCCGCGCAGATGATTCGTTCGGCCAGATCTGGATCGGTGGGAGCGCCGCAGAGCAGCCGTCGGTTCCGCCGCGCGATCGCCAGCAGCTGCTCGATCCGTAACCGGTATTGCTCGGCCGCAGAGGCGACGAGCTCGCCAGCCGCCGGGCCGGGCGTAGCGGGGAAGGCGCGCCGGAACGCTCCTGATTTCACCGCCCGTACGATGCAACTCTTCCGCGGATGGACCGAGACCCCCCGTCCCGGCGCCCTCCGGCGGATATCCGGTGCGATCCGATCGGTATCCACAGTGCGGGCAAAACGCAGCAGGCAATCGCGGGCGTCCCTCTGCCGGCACCCCGCGCAGGTTCGTATCGCGGTTCTCTTACCCTTCGCTCCCACTAGGCGCTCCGCTCGCTTCCCTCTTCCCGTTTCGCCGTCTGTTTCTCGCCGTCGGCCGGTGCGGCGTCCGCTTCCGCCGGTGTCGCTTCCGCCCTGCTAGCCTCTGCGGCACTACCGGCTTGCTCTCGGGCCTGCGCTTCCGCCTGCTCCCGTTGCTTCGCCTCTATTTCGGCCCTCTCCCTGGCCAGGCGCCGGCCCTGCTCGATGCGGGGGGCGTGGTTCTCCATGTACTCGATGACCCCCTCGTTGATCTGCTTGGCCTTCTTGATCCCCAGGCCCGTCTTGATGGCCAGCCGGTCGATATCCGTTTCCTCGAACAGATCCCGCACGGTTCTGTAGCCGGAGTGAATGATGAGCTCAGCGATCCGCGGCGTTACCCCGCGCACCATCTGCAGCGTTTCCCGGTCGCCGAGCAGTTCCGGGCTCGTCGCCGCGCTCTCGATACGTTCCAACCGGATACGCTCGACCGCTTCTTCCGCTCGCCGTTTCAGCGAGACCGTGTTCTCGGTGCCGATCAGGGCCTCGACCCCGCTAAATTCCTGGCTGGCGGCTTCCGCTACCTCGTCCACGGTGCGGAAACCCTGCTTGTACAGCGCCAGGGCCACCCGCTCGTCGATGCCCTCGATGGAGGCCAGCGCGGAGATGGCTTCCTGCTCCATGGTCTTGAACTTGGTCTCGCCGATAACATCGAGCTTCCAACCCGTTAGCTGCGAAGCCAGCCGGACATTCTGGCCGCGCCGACCGATGGCCAGCGACAGCTTGTCGTCGGGAACCACCAGCTCCATGGCGCCGTTGGCCTCGTCGATGATCACCCGGGCGATATCCGCGGGGGCGATGGCGTTGCAGACGAAGCGCGCCGGGTCGCGATCCCAGGGCACGATGTCGATCTTCTCGCCGCGCAGCTCCTGTACCACCGCCTGCACCCGCGAGCCCTTCATGCCCACGCAGGCGCCGACCGGATCGACGTCCGAGTCACGGCTGCTGACCGCTATCTTGGACCGCGCGCCGGGCTCACGGGCCGCGGCCACGATGCGTACGATTCCCTCGTAGATCTCCGGGACCTCCATCTCGAACAGCTTGATGAGCAGCCCAACGTCAGTACGCGAGAGCACGATTTGGGGCCCGCGCGCCTCGCGGTCGATATCCGCTACAAAGGCGACGATGCGGTCGCCCGGCCGGTAGGTCTCGCGCGGCGTCTGGAACTTCTGGGGCAAAACCGCCTCGGTCCTTCCCAGATCCACGATCAGGTTGGAGCCGCGCTCGATGCGCCGCACGATGCCGGTGATGATCTCGCCCTTGCGATCTTTGAACTTCTCGAAGATCAGCTCCCGCTCCGCGTCGCGGATGCGCTGGATGATCACCTGCTTGGCGGTCTGCGCGGCAATGCGCCCGAACCGCTTCCGCGCCTGCTTGAGGTTGAGCAGGTCGCCGAACTCCTTGTCCTGCTGCCGCGCCTTGTCCCCGTCCTCCTCCAGGTAGAAGATCTGAAATCCGAGCTCCTCGCCCACGTCGGCTTCCAGCCCGTAGCGCTTGGCGTCCTCCGTCGACAGCTGGCGTTCGGTATCCTCGACCTCTTCCACCACGGTCAGGTACTGGAAGAGGTCGACCTGGCCGCTCTCCTCGTTGAAACGCACCTCCAGCTCGCGGTTGACGCCGAAGGTCCGTTTCGCGGCCGTGAGGATGGCCTGCTCCATGGTTTCGATCAGGATCTTGGGGTCGATGCCCTTTTCTCGACCGACCTGGTCGATGATGTTGTGCAGAGAGAGTGTTGCCTGTTGCATTGACCGTACCCCTGTGCGGACGCCCGGTTCCGGCGCCGCCGCTACCGCTCACAGTTCGAATACCAGGTTCGCCTTGTCGATATCCGGGTAACGAATGACGACCGCCGAGCCGTCCTGCTCGATGCGGACATCCTCCCCTTCCACCTCTACGATCCTGCCCCGGAACCGTTTGCGGCCCGATATGGGCCTCGCGGTTTGGATCTTGACCTCGCGGCCCAGAAACCTCCTGTAGTCGTCGAGCTTGAATAGAGGACGGTCGAGCCCCGGGCTGCTCACCTCCAGCCGGTAGGCGCCGAGCGGAGCTATGCGTTCGTCCGCGTCCAGCGCTACCGACAGGTCCTCGCTCACCGCCTGGCAATCGGCCAGCGAGACGCCGCCTCGCGCCTGCCTGTCCTCTTCCGTGCGCTCGATGAGAACCCGCAGTATCGTACCGCGCTCGACGTGAAACCTGGCGTCGACCAGCAGAAGCCCGTGCGCGCGACAGACCGGAGCGGCAATCGCGCTCAGGATCGTCAACTGCTCGGGATCATTGGATATTTTACGCTGCATACCGATGCTTGCCCCGGTTGTTCCGCCCAAAAAAAACCAAAAAAAATGGCGGACCCAACACGGGAGGCCCACCAGGCACAAACCCGATTTTGTCGGGCTTTTACCACACCAACCCGATAGCGGCAAGGCGCGGGGGAGCGGATTGTGGTAGAGGGTGGCGGGTTGATTTCTCCGGTACAGGTCGCGGTGGCTGCTCGTCTCCTGATCATTCTCACGGTTGCGTTTTTACTCTGGCATTGCGGTGGTGCTCCTCGCCCGGAAAAGGCCACGGCGCCCGAAGCTGGAGCAAGTGCCGCGGACGTTGCGACCGGCCCGTCGACCGAGGATACGACGCTCGAACGCGCCGAACGGCACTGGAACCGGCGCGAGCATGAGCCCGAGCTGCGGCAGGCGATCGAGATCTGGGAGGGGGCCCTGGCGCGGTCGGGTGAGGATGCGACCATCTCTATCCGCCTTTCGCGCGCCTATCACCTGCTCTCCCGCACGGTTCGTATGCGCGCGGGCGCCGATGGCTGCGGCCATAATGTCGAGGCCGAATCGTCCGGCGGCGAGGCTGAGGCGTCTGACTCTGACGGCGATGCGTTTACCGATAACGATGCGGCGCGTCGTATCGAGGCGCGTCGTGTCGCAGCGCGTCGTGACGCGGCGCGTCGTGTCGAGGCGCTCGAGCTTCTGGCCCGTGGCACGGAATTGGCGAACCGGGCGGTAGAAACGCTCGCTCCCGGGTTGCTCGCCGGTCTGCTCGAGAAAGACCCGGCCCGGACGGGGAATGCCGACCCGGGCGAGCAGGCGGTCAGGGCCCTGTGCTGGAGGGGCGTGAACCTGCATGAATGGGCCTCGCTACAGGGATACGCCGAGGCGGTAGCGCGCCAGCAAGAGGTGCGCGCGGCCATGCAAATCTGTCTGCGGCGCGCGCCCGATCTCTACCATGGAGGCCCCCATCGCTACTTCGGGGCTCATTTCGCGCAGCCGCTCTACCCCGGCGACCGCGATCTGGAGCGGTCCAGGGAACACTTCGAGCGCGCCCTGGCCATCGCGCCCGATTTCCTGGAGAACCGCCTCGACTATGCCAGGTACTACGCGGTGGCCGCGCAGGACCATAAAACCTTCGCCGAGCAGCTGGCATTCGCTTTGCGGGAGGTCGCGGACGCTGCACCGGGGCTACGGGCGGAGAATCGCCTGCAGCGCTTGCGGGCTGATAAGTTGTCGCGGCGGGCCGCTGACCTGTTCGAGTAGGAGTAGGGGAGGCCATGGCATCGATGAGCAGAAGCCGTTTTCCGGTGCGCGCGCTCCCGCTGGCCGCATTTACCGCGCTGGCGCTCGTGGTGTCCGGCGACGGCGCGCGCGCGTTCGGACCCACCGTGATCAAGCTGGCGACGGTCGAGCACGAGCGGTCGTCCGTGAGCGAGCAGCTCCGCGAGCTCGGCCGCCACCTGAAGGCGGCAGCAGCGGGGCTGGTCCGGGTCAAGCTCTTCGCGGGCGGCAGCCTGGGAGACGAGCGGCAGCTGGTGAGCCGGACGGCGGAGGGGAGCCTGCAAGCGGTGGCGGTGAGCGCCGAGGGGCTGGGTCACCTGGTACCGGAGATGGGGCTTCTCGGCTCGGCCTTTCTCTTCGCCGACGAGCGCCGCGCCCGCCGCGCGTTGGGCGGCCCGGTGGGCAAGCTATTGAAACCCCTGCTGCAGAGCCAGGGGCTGGAACCGGGGCGGTGGACGGAGAGCGGATTCCGGTCCTGGTATACGAAGAACAAACCGGTACGCGCGCCCGAGGATCTGCGCGGGCTGCGGCTGCGGGCGGGGGAGGGCTCGACACGGGCAGAGCTGCTGCGCCGCCTGGGGGCGCTTCCGGTCGCCCTGGCGCCGCCAAGGGTAGCGGAGGAGCTGGCGAGCGGCCGGCTGGACGGTTTCGAAGCGACGCCCTTCGAGGCGTTGGCCAGCTGCTGGTACCGCGAAATCGGTCACCTGACGCTCAGCCGGCACGGCTACCGGGCGGGCATGATCGTCTATTCCAGCAAGTGGTTTCGCGGGCTGTCCGAGGCGTTGCGGCAGGCGTTGTTACGGGTTCCGCGGCAGATCCCAAAGCGGGTGCGAGAGCGGGTGCGTTCGCTCGACGCGCGTGCGCTCGAGGTCCTCCGACGCCGGGGGGTCGAGATCCACCAGCTCCGCTCCGAGCAACGCAAGCGCCTGGTCCGGGCGACGCGCGCGCCGCTGCGGGCGCTTGCCGGCGAGACCGGACAAAGGGGCCGCGAGCTGCTGCGAGCCGTGAACGGGGCTCGGTAGCAGCGAGATGGGTCAGGAGTAGAAAATGTGAGTCATGGAGACCAGGACGGTAACGTAGATGAGGCTGAGAATGCCGCCGATCTTCATGTAGTCCTTGGTCCGGTAGTCGCCCGGGCCCATGTACAGCGCGTTGACCTGGTGGGTGGGAAGCAGGAAGGAGTTGGATACGCCCAGGCCCACCACGATGGCCGCTACCCGGGGCTCGATGCCGATCTGCGCGGCCATGGAGACGCCCAGCGGCACCAGCAGCGTACAGGCGCCCACGTTGGAGATGACCAGGCAGAAGCAGCCGCTCATCACCGCCAGCACCGACAGCAGCAGCAGCGGCGTGAGCGAGTCGCCCAGCGCGGTCACCACCCCGGTGGCGATCCATTCGGCGGTACCGGTGCGGTCCACGGCCATGCCCAGGGGGATGAGCCCGCCCAGCAGGAAGACGGTACGCCAGTCCACCGCCTCGTAGACCTCCTTGATCTGCAGTACCCCGGTCAGCACCATGCCCACCGCCCCGAACATCAGGCAGACGGAGAGGGGGATGGGGTTGTAGGGCAGCTTCTGGAAGTAGAAGCTGGATAGCAGCATCAAACCGAGGGTTATCGCGAAGCAGATGGTGGCGGGAACGGCCTTGGCCGGCTTCTGTACCTCGACCTCCAGCGGCGTGATGATGGTGAAGTTGCGGTGCGCGGCCTGCAGCTGGTGGAAGCGCTCCCAGGTACCGAAGAGCAAAAACGCGTCGCCGGGCAGCAGCGGGATGTCCGACATCTCGGCGTAATAGGTCTTGCCCTCCCGGTAGAGCGCCAGCACGGTCACCCCGAAGGTCTTGCGGAAACCGATCTCCCGGATGGTGGAGCCGATCATGCTCGAGCGGGCGGTGACGACGCCCTCCACGGTTCCGGCCACCGACGCGTTGAACAGGTCGCGGAAGCGGACGGGCCGCTGGTGGATCACCGCCCGGTATTTTTCGGCGAACTTTTCGATATCCGCCCGGGAGCCGTAGGCGCAGAGGCTGTACTTGGCCCGGATCTTGACCTCGGGAGCCGGGGTGAGCTGCTGCACACCGAGATCGTCGGTAACGGCGACGATGTTGACGTGCGCCTTTCTCCGGATCGCCACCACGGTCTCCAGCCCCTCGCCCGGATGGTAGTCGGCGGGCAGCTCGATCTCGAAGGGGCCGTCAAGGTCGTGGTAGAGGGAGAAGGCATCGGAATCCTGCACCACCTGGACGCCGCCCCCGCGCTCGGCCTGCGCTTGCGAGATCTTCTTGAGGAAAATGCGCCCCACCGTGGAGAAGTAGAGGATGCCGCCGACCACGAACCCCGCGCCGATGGGCGTCAACTCGAGCAGGCCGAACTTCTCCATGCCGGTGGGCAGGATGTCGTTGAGCAGGATGAGCGGGCTGGTGCCGATCATGGTCATGGTCCCGCCCAGAATGGCGCACATGCCGATGGGCATGAGGATGCTGGAGATGGAGATCTTGAGCTCCTTGCAGGCGTGGCGGATGCCCGGCAGGAAGAGCACCGCCGCCCCGGTGTTCTGCATGACGCTGGAGATGATGGCGATGAGCGCGCTCAGAAAAATCATCAGGCGCGACCCGCTCTTGCCGGCCATGCGGATGACCGGTCGCACCACCCGCGAGACCAGCCCCACCTTGTTGAGGCCGGCGCTGACCACCATCACGCCGATGATGGCCACCACCGCGTTGGAGCTCAGTCCGGTGAAGGTCAGCTTGGAGTCCAGCAGGTTCAGCATGGGAAGGCCCACCATCATGATGATGGCGACCACGTCTACCCGCACCCACTCCACCACGAACATGAAGATGGCGAAGGCGATGATGACCAGCACCAGCACCTTGGTGCGCAGCTGCGTTTCCACCCGCGCCGGCACGGTAACCACGCCGCTCTCCTGCAGCCGGGCGCCGCCGGCCCCGGCCAGGGGAGCGGTGACGTGGAGCTTCAGCGGGTATTGCTTGACCCGGACCCGCGAGGAGACTGTGTAGGGGATCTGGGCGGTAATCCGGCCGGCCTTCTCGGCCAGCGGAACCTCTACCAGCTCCGTCGTTTCGCCCTCGGAATCGACGAAGGTCACGCCGCTCTCCCCGGGGGCGCTCACCCGGATGGCGAGCGGTCCATTGGCTCGGTCCCAGACGAGGTCTCCCGGGTTCTCGCCGTCCGAGGTTTGGATCTCGAATAGTACTTCCAGCTCGCCGCTGGTGCCGGCGAGAAGCGTGGGTTTGCCTTTTACCAACGCCGACAGATGGGCAAAGGTCGTCTCAAGCTGAAGCTCCTCGGGCGGCTCGGTCTCGTCGCCGGATTCAGAGGTCGAGCCGGTGTCGTCCGCGAACGCGCCGAGCGGGATTGCCGCGATCATCACCGCGACCATCAGGGTCCGCGAGGGAATCACTCTTCGCGTCCCCCCGATTCACTCCCCCCTGTTTGCTCCCCCGATTTCTCTTCTGCCTGCCGTCGCGCCTGGGCCTTTTCCGAGGCCGCCCGGATACGCTCCGACAGGACGTTGATGTCCACCGGCTTGTTCAGATAGTCGAAAGCCCCCAACTCCCGCGCCGCCTTCTCGTCGGCTTCAGATCCGTGGCCGGTCACCACGATGACCTCGATCTCGGGGTGCTCGGCCCGGGTACGCCTGAGGACCTCCAGGCCGTCCATGCCCGGCATGCGCAGGTCCAGCACCATGACGTCCGGAAGGTCGGTCTTGACGTATTCGAGCGCCTGAAGCCCGTCGTACGCCACGTCCGAGGCGATCTCGCGCATCCCCAGCCGCTCGGAAAGCGTCACCACGTACTCCCGTTCGTCGTCCACCAGCAGCGTCCGCGAGGGGCGGCGATAGCCACCACCGGGCCGGACCTCGACCGCGTCGATTCCGGGTATCGTCTTGATGATCTCCCTGACCTCGTCCTCGATGCTCTCGAAGCGCATGGTCTGAAGCGCCTGCGCCAGCTGTCCCGGCCCGGCCTTGCGAGCGACCACCACCGTGACGCTGCGATTCTCCGCGGTGACGTCGCAGTAGTAGTGGCCTCGCTCCAGCAGCGCCAGGTTGATCTCGGTCGCCAGCCGGAAGTCGCCCACGGCCTGGATGGACCGGTCGGTCGGCCTCAGCGCCTCCCGGGCCTCGGCCTTGCAGATGAGCTCGACCGCCTCTTCCGCCGAGGTCGTCGGAAGGGGGATGCGCAGATCGAAACGCTCGGGCGTCCACTGGCCGGAGGAGACCAGGATTCCCATCCAGCGGGAGACCTCCTCGTCGCTCTCCTCGATCCGTTCCGCGGCGGCCTCCCCGTCCAGGCCTTGCTCGCTCCTGGCGCGCTCCATGCGGAACTCCTTGCGCGCCGTGAGCTCGACCCAGAGCGTATGGGTGATGGAGGGCGGGATGAGCAGCGAGGCCGGCCCGGCGACGATCTGCTCGTTGGTCCCCAGATGGCGAGCCAGGGCCGCCTTGAGGTGGATCAGGCTCTTCTCGAAGTCGTGGGTAAAGGCGTTGAGCAGGCCCCTCTCCCCGGCCAGGCTGCGCGAGACCGTCTCGCGGGACAACCCGGACCGCAGCGCGGCCTCCTCCAGCAACCGGTCGCCGACCGGCGTGTAGCCCAGGCGCTCCGCCGCCTTTCCGACGATCTCGTCGGCCCCGCAATAAGCACCACTGAATACGGCGATGATGGACATCGCGTCCTCCGCAACTGGGGCCGAAGCATATCACAGCTTTCCGAATCGGGGAAAGGCGCCTTCCGCGAACGGGCTCGATACCACTAGGTCACTTACAGAAGCGATCGCGCTTTCTGTCTAGCGACGCGACGTCTGCCGGGCGCGGGAAGTCCGGGGCTGGTCGGCGGGGGCGCCCCGAGTGCCAACCGCGCATTGACCGAGACCTACGGTTGGCACGAGGGTCGAGCGCGGCTTGCGGCCCGCCAGTCCGAGGGACTCCGTCGGGCGGGCCACTGCAAGCCGCGCGTCCCCCGCCGACCGGCCCCGGACTTCCCGCCGCGCCCCACCCCGAGACGCCGGTAAGGGAAAAGCGCTCAAATCGTGCTAATATCCCCAGCGGCTCGCCAGCAGCGCATTGTGCTTGGGCTGGCCGATGATGGTGACCTGGTCGTTCTTCTCCAGCACGGTGTTTCCGTGGGGCACGATGGCGTGGTTGTCGCGGGTGATGCCGAGCACGCGCACCCCCGGGGGCAGGCGCAGCTCCCGCAGGGGCTTGCCGGGGATGTCCGGGTCGGCCACCGTGATCTGGGTCACCTCGTGGTCGGGATCCTGGTGCATGAGCAGCGTCGCCATGTCGGGAACGCGCACCAGCTGATCCAGCAGGTTGACCATGGCCGAGGTGGGCTCCACCATCAAGGCGCCGATGCTGGCAAACCGCTTCGACCAGGACATGTCGTTGATGCGGACCACGATGCGGGGAACGCCGAAGCGCTCGTAAGCGATTTCGCTGGCCCGGTAGTTCAGGTCGTCATCGCCGAGCATGGTCACCACGGCATCGGTGGCACGCGAGATCAGCTTGCCCATGCTCTGCTCGTCGATCTCGGCCAGGTGGTGGACCTCGATATGGTGGCCCTCTTCGTCGTCCTTGCGCAGGCCCTCCACCACGGCCTTGTCCACGTCGGCCAGGATCACCTTCCAGTTGCTGGCTTCCAGCTGCTTGGCTACCGCCAGCGCCTGGTCGTCGACGCCCAGGATCAGCGCGTCGCGCACCTCGTCGGGCGTGGCCAGGGCAGGCAGATGCGACTCGCCCACCTTCTTGAGGGCGAACTTGAAGAGCGGTGGGCCCGCGATCTGGCTGACCACGATGGCGGCGATGATCATGGTGGCGAACTCGGCTCCGAAGCTGGGAAAATCCACCGCCACGCTCTTGGCCAGCCCCAGCCCCACTCCGGCCTGGGTCACGTAGCACATCCAGCTGAGCCGGGTGTGCTGCTTGGGCATGTGCGAGAGGGAGCCGCCGCTGTACGATCCGATGAAGATGCCGATCAGCCGTACGGTGAAGATCCCGACCGCCGCTGGCCAGAGCTTGATCAGGGCGTCCAGGGCCAGCGAGGCGCCTACCAGGGTGAAGAAGGTCAGGTAGACTGCCGGCGCGATGGATTTTAGCACCTCCTCGAAGTCCTCGCGGAAGCCGGTGTAGTTCGAGACCACGAAGCCCGCGATCATGCAGGTGAGCAGCGGCTCCAGCCCCATGGCGAACTTGAGGTAGTGGGTGCTGAAGTGGTGTAACGCGCCCGCGCTCCAGAAGACCGCCCAGCCCGTGCCCAGCACCGCCGCGACCTTGACCGGGCGGGGCAGCCCCGCCCCGCAGGCCACGCCCAACAGTTTGCCGACCAAATAGCCCACGTTGACCGAGATCAGGATGTCCAGCAGCACCCGCAGCGCGAAGGTGGGATCCAGGTCCGCGCCGGAGACCAGGGTGGCCGCCACGTTGGACGAGGTGGCGAAGACGGTGATCACCACCGCGTCCATCACCACGGTCACCCCGAGCGCGGTCTTGGTAAAGGGTCCGTGGGCGCGCAGCTCGCTGACGATGGCGATGGCCGAGGAGGGAGAGCGGGCCACCATGATAGAGGCGGCCATCAGCGCGATGCCCAGCCGGGGTGCGAAGCCCAGCTCGCGCATGAAAGGGATATAGTCCGCCGCCAGCAAGACGGCGAAGGTGCCCAGGGTAAAGGTCGAGAGCACCAGACCGGTAGTAGTCCACGCTATGCTCTTCAAGCGGCTGCGGGTTTCCTTGAGGTAGAGCTCGTTGCCGGCTGCGAAGGCGATGTAGGCCAGGGCCACGTTGTCCACCACCCGCAACGAGACGATCCCCTGGTGCGAGATCCAGCCCAGCACAAAGGGGCCGATCACCGCGCCGGCGGCCAGGTAGCCGGTGATGAGGGGAAGACGAAGCCGGGCTGCGGCTTCTCCGACGGGTTTGGAAGCCAGCGCCGCCAGAGTGAATCCGACAATGAGCAGCAGCGTCGTCATCGGGTCATGCCACGGTTCTCAGGGCGTCTTCACCGCTTCACTCGGGTACCTCCGCTAGATACTTTCCTCACCGGTAGCGTGCGGGCGTTGCCGCTTCACACCCCGCGAGTGAGCAACACCTTCTCGATCATCTCCTGAACGCGCTTTTCCCCCAGAGCCTCGGTCTTGGAGTGCGCCTGACCGATCTTCTGCATCAGCGTCTCGATGTCGGTCGGCTTCTCCAGTACGTCGAGCGCTCCCAGGTTGGTGGCCTCGACCGCCGACTTGATGGTGGCCTGGCCGGTGAGCAGCATGACCTGCAGGTCGCGGTTCTTTTCCAGCAGCTTTTTCAGCGTGGCGATGCCGTCCATTCCCGGCATGGCCAGGTCCAGCACCACCGCGTCGAACGAGCGCGCTTCCGCCTTTTCGACCGCCTGCGCTCCGCTGGTGGCGACCTCGACCTCCATGCCGCGCGTGCGGAGCCTCTCCGCCAGGGTTTCCACGAACTCTACCTCGTCGTCCACCAACAGTACTTTTATCGTAGGCATTTTTACAAACCTTTCCGTTCTGCTGCTACACCAACCTGGTCGGCCCTGGGCGACGCGGCCTTTTTCAGACCGAAACCGACCGCGAACGGCCGACCGGTTCCGGGTGGGGCCAGTAGATCGCCTCCCAGCTCCGACAGCAGCTCGCCGAGAAACGCCAATCGCTTCTCCGCTTCCGGCTCTCCGCCGAAGGCGACCTCGCTTCCCACGAAGAGCCGGGCTCGGGTGTCCTCGATCCGGTAGCCTACCACGATACGCTCGGGCCGTGTCGAGGCCTGCAGCGCGGCGTCGATGGCGAGGAAGACGGCCTGCTGCAGCTGGAAGGGGCTGCACTCCAACGGCGTCGAATCCTCGGGGAAATCGGGGACGAGCTCGCTCTTGCTCAGCCTGGTATGCCGTTCGGCGAGGAATACGACCTGCTCGAGAACGGTTTTCAGATCGAAGACCGTCACCGGGACGTCGGCGTTGTGGGCGAAGGCCCTGACCTGCCGGACCATGGTCTCCCCCCGCTGTACCTGGAACTGGACCTTCTCGCTGATGGTCTTGACCCGTTCCAGGTTGACCTGGTGGCCGCGGTCGGCGCCCGCCATCAGGTCTTGCAGCAGCCCGTTCAGCTCGTTGATGATGTTCAGGACGTTGGTGATCTCGTGCCCCTGTCCGGCGACGATCTTGGCGAAGAAGGCCAGGCTCTGGTCGCGAAACCGTCGGTCGTCCATATCGGTGGTCACGGTGCTTTCCTCGCTCCCCGGCTGGCGGCTTCCCGCAGTATCTGGATGAGAACGTCCAGATCGACCGGTTTCTGCAGGTAGTCGACGGCGCCCAGCCGCAGGCCTTCGTTAACGTCCTCACTGGATCCGTGTCCGCTCAGCAATACCACCTCCAGGTTGGGATAGGAGGATTTGATCCGTTTGATGACATCCAGACCGCCGAGCCCGGGCATACGTACGTCGAGCACGACCACGTCGAAGGAGTTCTTTTCCAGTAAGGCGAGCGCCTGCTCCCCGCTGGTCGCGCCGGCCGCGTCGATATTGCGCAATTCCAGCCGTTCGACGACCGCGCCGACCAGCTCTTCCTCGTCGTCCACGAACAGCACTCGAAAGCCGTCCATACCTTTTACCTCTCGGTTAGAAAAGGTAGATAGACCGTGAAACGCGTCCCCTCGCCGACCTGGCTCTCGACGACGACGTCTCCACCGAGTTTTTTAATTATACCATAGGTTATGGAGAGCCCTAAGCCGGTACCCGATCCCTTCTTGGTGGTGAAGAAGGGCTCGAAGATCCGGTGCAGGTTCTCGGGCGGTATGCCGACGCCGTTGTCGGCGATCTCGACCGCGATGACCTTGTTCTCCTTGATACTGATCTCGATCTCGACCTTGCCGCCTTCGCCGACCGCCGCCAGCGCGTTGTTGATGATGTTGAGGAAGACCTGCTGCAGCTGTCCTCGGTCGCTCTGTATGGCCGGTACGTAGGGCGCGGCGTCGATGCTGATCTCCACCTTGCGGTACTCCGCCTCCTTTTCCAGGAAGTTCACCACCTCTTTTACCAACGCCGGGATATTGATCTGCTCCGACTGCAGGTCCATGTGCTTGGCGAAGCCGAGCAGGCGGTGGGTGATCCTCTTGCAACGTTCTACCGAATAAAGAATGGAATCGATCACCTTCAACGACTTGTCGCGGTTGGGGAAGTCTTCCTGCAGCGTGATCAGATCCTTCAGCAGCCCGCCCTTCTCGTTGATGATGGCCAGCGGATTGTTGATCTCGTGCGCCACGCCCGCCGCCAGCCTGCCGATGGAGGCTAGCTTGTTCTGGTACTCCATGTGATGCATCAGGGCCGCGCGGCGCAGGTTCGCCGCGCGAATATTGCTGACGAACTGACCCGATCCCCAGAAGATGACGACCAGGATCAGCGAGGCGCTGATGGCCAGGAAGGCAAAAAGCCGCGCCCGTAACGACAACCAGCTCTCCATCCCCGTGTGGAAGGATTTCAGAAAGACCAGGGTGAAGGGGGAGCCCTCCACTGCCGCGCAGCCCAGGAAGAGCGCCTTGCCGTGCTCGTCCTTCTTCTCGAAGACCGCTGCGTCGCGCTTGCACTCCGCTATGGAGAGCGGCAATTGTTTCAATACACCCCCGTAGCGTTTGGAACGGGTTTGCAGCACGGAGCCATTGTTGACCAGGAAGACGTCGTCGTTCGGGGGCAGCCCCTCGGTCTGCAACTGTTCGCTGAGCATCTCCGCTTCCACGGTGGCGCGCAGGATGTAGAAGTCGCCGTTCGCCATGTCGTGCCGGTGGGCGATGACGAAATGGGGGGACTTGCGGTGGCCCAGAAAGACGTCGCTGGTGAAGGTCCCGCGGCGGCTGACGCGATGGAACCAGTCCTGGTCGGAGTACTCCTTGCCCAGCAGATCGTAGGGTCCGTGGTAGCAGACCTGCGTCCCCTTCGAGTCAACGATGCCCAGATCGAAGAAGGCGCCAATGGCGAAGGAACGGTTCAGGTTTACGATGATCTTGGCGAGCGCGCCCGGGCTGCAGAGGTCCTGGAAGGAGTATTCCAGTTTCAGGTAGCTCATGGCCGAGCGGCGCTCGGCGAGGAAGAACTCCAGGCTCCGCTTGTTATTGGTAGTCAGCTGCAAAACGCTCTGCACGTACTCCGCGAGGAACGAGCGCTGGTATTGCAGGTAGTTGGCCAGGGCCAGGATGATAAGCGGAATGAGGGAAACCGCCGCCGTGGCCGCCACCACGGTGCGGCGCAGCTTGTAGTAACCGCCGCCCGAGAGCAGGGGGCGAGGCGGATCGTTTCCGACGGGGGATTCCTCCAGCCTGGTGTTTGGCTCGTTCATCTGAAATCCCGTAATTGTCGAGATTTGCAATATCGCGAGGCGCTGTCAATTCCGGTGCGTTATGAGACCAGCTCTACCCCGCCGGGGTATCGCCCCGGATGTAGAGGCGCGTTCCCTTTGTTCCCTCGACGGGATAGGACACGTGCCAGCCCGGCGGCAGCTCGGGTGATATCCAGTTGAAAAGCCATCGGGCGTCCAGAGGTGCCATGTTGATACAGCCGTGGCTGCGCGGGCGACCGAATGCGTTGTGCCAGAAGGCCGCGTGCAGGGCATAGGCCAGCTGGAAATACATCACATAGGGAACATCTTCCACCGAGTAGGGGCCGTCGAACGCGGTATCCCCGTCCATGGTATGCGTCAGGTGCTTTCGTTCGATGCGGAAGCTCCCGGTAGGCGTCGGGAAGTTCTTCGGCGGCCTGGCCGAGAGATCCACCCGGCCGCTCGAGATCAGGGTGGCGTATACCGGGCGCGCTCCCAGGTAGGCCACCAGTGACTGGGAGGACAGATCGACGTCGATCCATTTTTCCTCTTCGCCTACCTTCCGCGGCGGCTCGCGCGAGTCGATGCGGGCCACCTTGTCGGCGCGGAAGTAGCGCCCGTCGTCGGATACCAGATAGCTCTTGCCGCCTATCTCGCGCTCCCCGGCGATGCGGAAAGGGTGGTGGTAGCCGGGCCTGTCCGCACGGCGCAGGCGCTCCCGCTCGTTCAGCGTGTAGCACCAGTTCTTGCTCGACAGCACGTAGCCCAGGGGAAGCGACCATTGGTCTTGCTCGAGGTCGATGCCCTGGAACTCGGTCCCGCTGACAATTCGCACCCGGTCGTGGGCGATGAAGCCGTTGGCCTGCGTCTGCCAGTACTTCCTGCCGTTCCGCTTCAGCTCCCGGTCGAGGGCGACGTGGAACCCTTTCATCACCCAGCGTTCGATCAGGCTGTCTTTCTCGGCGTTCAGGTCGGCCAGCGTGATCGTTCCGGCATCGGGCGCTAAGGCCGGGGCCGGGTCGGTCGGGGCCTGTACCGTCGCTTGACCGATGCCCGGTGCCGTCCGGTCGGCTCCGGTCACGGCGGCAGCGACTCGCCGGACGGTGCCGGGTTCGGGCGACTTCGCGTCACCGTCCGCTCCTTCCGCGGTCATGGCCACTGCCCCGTCAGCATTTCGCGATTGTCCGATCGGCTGGTGCGGCTTGGGCGGGGCGAGCTCCTCGGCGGTGGGTATCCTGCGGTAGACCGGCGTGCGGTCGCGCAGGATGCGGCCGTACGCGTAGGGAAGGCTGGCGTTTCGGTCGGGCTGCGTGGCGCGCCGTTCGGGTAGCTTTTTTCCCGCGAAGGCGATCACGTCGCGCTTGTTGCAGACAAATCCCCCGGTCTCCAGCTCGTACCACCCGCCACGGCACATCTCGTTTCCCACGGGTCTGGCGCTCGTCGCTGACAGCACCGATCCGGCTCTCAGAAATCCGATCCGTTTCTGTTGTCTGTCTGGCGCCGGGTATACGGGCGACATGAACTTCTTGGCGAAAACTCGCTTGGGAGGCTCGGGCTTTCCGGAATCCTTCTTTTTCGCCAGCGGGGCCGCCGGCGACTTCGAAGCGGGCTCGGCCGTCGCTCCGGGCGTGCTCTTTTCGTTTTCTCTCCCGCCGTCGGTAGAGCAACCCACGGCCCCCGGCTGCAGAAGCAGCAGCCCGCCGAGTAGGTAGATATGGATCGCGGCTCGCTCGTACATCGCTCCGATCACCCGCTGCGTCTCATTTCACGCGACGGCCATCGCGTCAACCTCGCCCCCCCATCTGCGGTATAGCTCTTCCTCGCGCCTTGCCAGCACCACGCCATCCGGCGCCTCGGTCTGTCAAGACTTCTGAGGCGAGGTACTACATAAAGACGGACCGAGTATTTCGGAACGTGGCGGCCCCAGATGCAAGGAGCGACGACGAGGAATAGCACCGCTATTCTGAGGAAACGACGCAGCAGATGGGGCCGTCCCGCCCGAAAGACGACGGGAGTATTTATGAAATGGCTTCTGGTTTTTCCGGCTTTTCGTTGCGTCCCCGTGTAACCTCGAAACAGCAACCATGAAGGAGAGTCACCCCGAGCACCGATCCGCGTCCGCCCCGAGCCGGCGGAAGAGCACGATCGTCGGCGTACTGGCTTCCCTCCTGCTTCACGGGGCCGCGCTGTGCGCCGTCACCAGCTTGACGGTGCTGCCCCCTATCGAGTTCGAGCTGCAGCTGCCCTCGGAGGTTCGTTTTGGCGTTACCGAGGCGCCGCCTCCTCCTCTTTCGCCCGCGACCGCGGCTCCCGCGCAGCCGGCAGAGCCGCCTGCCGCCGCGACCGAGGCGGCCCCCGAGCCGGTCGCGGCCCCGGCGAAGGAGGCAAAGACGAGAACCAGGCCCGAGCCTGACCGCAAGCCCCAGCCCCCGGACCGCGGCGGCGAGGAGGCCTCGGACGCGGGCGCACCGCTTCTGGCGGCATATGCCCCGGAGGGCGCCCAGGTGGCCTTGCGCATCGACCTCGAGCGGATACGCGCTTCAACCCTGTCCGAGGACGTTCGTTCGCTTCTGGCGGTACTGCCCGACTGGCAGGCAGTTCTGGGCGGGTCGGGCATCGAGCCGCTTTCCGACCTCGACCGGCTCTATCTCGCTTCGCCCGACCTCAGGCGCGAGAACCTGGTGGTCGCCGGGCAATACGCGGGCGGGGACGGGATGGCGATCCGGGCGGTGGCCAGCCTGGCGGCCGAGCAGGGCAAGAGCGCCGCCTGGAGGGACCGGGATGGGTTGCTGTACGCGCCCTGGTTGAACCGGGACGAGACGGAACGGATCGTCGTGCTGCTCGGTTCCGGCGCCTTCGTGATCACGCGCGAGATGGATCTGCCCCGGGTGGTCGCGGTTGCCCGCGCGCTGGCGAGACGCGCCCGGGACGAGGGCCGGGAAACGACCGCCGAGGCGGAGGCGCTGTTGGCCATGCCGGACGGGGTCTCCGTCTCGCTGTCGGTCGAGGGGGCGCGCCTGTTCGCCCGGGGCGACCTGCGGGGGATACCGTCCCGGCTCGAGGTTACCGTGGGCGAGTTGGACGCCGGGCAGGTACGAGCAAAGGCGGTCGGGATCTATGATTCGCCGGAGCAGGCCGAGGCCGCGAGGCACTGGTGGGAGAAACGGCGACAGAGGTACGCGGGGCATCCCGTTCTGCTTTTGATCGGATTGGGCGTTCCGTTGGCCGAAGCTACCCTCGAGTGCCGCGAGGAAAGGGTCGTTGCCGAGTCCGTGCTGAGCATCGAGCAGACGCGAATGGTGCTCGGTCTGCTGACCAACGCGCTGGCACCTCCCCAGCCACGGGCTGCCGAGAACAGGCCCGACCCCGGTTCTTCGCTGCCCGCCGGCGCGAAGCCGCCAACCCCGGATTCCGAGGAAGCGGTTCCCCCGGGCGAAAGCCGGAAAGCATTAGAGTCCGGTAAACCGTCGTCTCTTTCGAAGCAGAGCGACCCGTCCGTCACATCCGAGGACGGGGCCGGGAAACGGTGAAACGACCACGCCTCACACGACGCCGCCGCGCGAGGTGCGGTGAAGGGGAGGTGAGGGAACCGCTGGAAAAACCCTACTTGACCAGGTCCTTGAGCTTCTTCAGCGGAGTGGCTCTCACCTTCTTCGAAGCCGGCTTGGCCGGGAAGACGCGCTCCTGCTTGGTGAACGGGTCGATGCCCTTGCGCTCGGGACGAGCGGCAGTGGTCTTGACCTTGAGCTTCATCATGTCCGGGACGACGATTTCCCCCGAACCGCGCTTGCCGAGCTCGCGCTTGATCATGTCGAGCATGGCCGAGAAAACGCCCTGCACGTCTTTTCTCGTAAGCCCGGTTTTTTCAGAAAGCTCGCTGATTATCTGCGCCTTGGTCATCCGCTTGCCGGTTGCCATCTGGTTCCCTCCTTGTCGGCTACGCATCCCATGAATGGCTGAAGAATACGCGAGTTCCGAAGAACCCCCTGTAGGCAACATGATATGCACGCGATAACCACCAAAAACAAGGGTTTTTCCCCGAGAAAGGTCCGGGCTCTGCTTTTTTTCCCGGTTTTATGCCCGTCGTTCTTCCCAGGTAACGGTCGACGCTACCCGGCCCCCTCCGGGCCGGGCCTTCGGTTCGAAACGTGAATGAGTTCGCAAGGATAGCGCGAACGGCAGAGGGGTGACGCCACCGCGTGTTTCGCGGTGGTGGAGGCACGCGGGTCCACCGGAATCGGAATTCCGGCCCGCGGTCGAGATCTACCGTATACGCTCGCGCCGCCTCTCGCGGTGGCGTTACGCCTTCCCGGACGCGAGCCGACACCGCGGGGTTCAGTCAGTTCCAGCACGCCGCGACCCTCGGGTACCGGTCTTATCCCGTCGTACGGGTCTGGAGCCGGCCTTGCCGCGCCCCTTCTCGATGCGCCCGCGTCTGCTCGCCGCCTCCACCAGCTTCGACGTGGTACGGGCCATTCGCCGTTCCTCGGTCCGGGTGGCGTGGTCGATGCCGAGCAGATGCAAGAGCCCGTGTGCGAGTAAGACAGTGACCTCATCCAGCAGCGTTGCCCGGCGGGCCGCGGCCTGCCGGGCAGCCCGCGGCATCGAGACGACGACGTCGCCCAGCAGTGGCGAGGAAAAGGGCAGCGGCCGGCCTTCGTGCATCGAGAACGACAGGACGTCGGTTACCTTGTCTATACCCCGGTAGCGACGGTTGAGGCGGCGTATGAACGGGTCGTCGCAGAGCAGAACCGATAGCTGCATATCGTCGCGACGCAGCGCCCGCAACATGCGGTTCGCGCGCCGCTTGATCGTCAAGAGCGATACGGGGCAGCGCCCCCGCCCGTTGTAGTTGACATCGGTCGGCATGGGTGTCGAAGCTTGCACTTTCCCGCGAACCGCGGTCAAGCTACGCGAGCGACGCGTTCGAGGTAGGATGCTAAAACACCGCTGGCACTGCCGCGGCGAGTGTGGCAACAAGGCAGGGCCGACCGGGAGCAGGAGACAGATGTTCGAGAAGATAGTCATCGCGGACCGTACGCAAATCGCCCTCCGTATCGCCAGGACTTGCGAGCGCATGGGCATAGCGACCGTCGCTTTCGGCGGCGAGAAGGGAGCCACCGACGGGCGCGACCGTCCCGGGGCGGGCGCTGCGGTCGCCGAACAGGACGAGCCGGGCAATGCCCCGGTCGACGTCGCGGCTCTGATCGAGCTGGCCAAGCAGAGCGGGGCTGACGCCGTGCATCCGGGCAGCGGGGCCGCGGCCGAAGATCCGGTGCTGGCCCGCGCCGCGGTTGATGCCGGGCTGGTCTTCGTCGGCCCCGCGGTCGAGTTGGTCGAGATCCTTTCCGACCGGCAGCGGAGCCGGGCGCTCGCGGTGGATGCCGGTATACGAGCATTGCCGCTGGAGCGCGTCGATCTGCAGGACCTGGCAGCGGTTCTGCAGCGGGCCCAGGAGATCGGGTATCCGGTCGAGGTAAGCCTCCATATCGGACGGATCGAGAGCGCCACCCGCCTTGTGCGGGAAGAGGAGCAGCTCGCGCTCGCCATCGACGATTTGCGAACCGTTTCCGGCCCGCAAGCGCGTCCCACGCAGGTCGAGATAAGGAAATCGGTCGACCGCGCCAGACGGGTGGGCGTCTGCATCGCTGCCGACAGGGCCGGTAACCTGGTGGTTTTCGGCGAGGTCGAGCACAGCTTGGGGCAGGACGGCCGCGTTCTGATCGAGGAGTCGCCCTCGCCGGTCTGGATCGGCGTGGCATCCCGCGAACAGAGGGTGGAAATGCTTCGGGGAGCGGCGCTGGAGATGGGCCGTGAGGGCCGGCTGCTGGGCCTCGGTACGGTACTGTTCGCACTGGACGCCGAGGGCGGCTTTCACTTCGAGCGATTCGTCTCCGGTCTGCCTCTCGGGCACTCGGTAACCGAGTTGTGTACCGGGCTCGACCTGGTCGAGCTGCAACTGCGCCTGGCGGCGGGCGAGCGGATGCCCCCCGAAGCGCTGCGGGGGCAGCCCTCGGGCCACGCCATGGAGGCGCGGCTGTTCGCGGTCGGCAGAGGGGAGGGCGAGACCGGCTCGGCGCTGCTCTCCGAGCTGCGCTGGCCGAGCTTGCCCTCTTCCAAGCTCCGCCTGGAAACCGATCTGGCGGCCGGGATCGCCGTCAGGACCGGCGGTCGCTTCCCAGCCGCGCGGATCGCCGCTTACGGCGCCACCCGGCACCGGGCGCTGCTGGCACTGGACCGCGCGCTGGCCGAGACCGTGATCAAGCCGTTGCGGACCAACCTGGTTTTTCTGAGGAAGAGCCTGGCCGACGATTCCTTTCGCGCCGGGCAGTACGACGAAACCTTCGCCGACCGGATCGCGAAAGGCTAGCGTCATTTCGAGCACAGCGAGAAATCTCTACGCAAAGAGATCTCTCGCTGCGCTCGAGATGACAGCGGCGGCTGAGGCGACAACGGCAGCCTACCGTTTCGACGGAAAAGGCGTTGCCGCGATTCGTTTCCCGACGAGACAGTCAGCGGCAGGGCAATCAAGGCGCGGCGATGGTGGTGCCGCCGGCGAATACAGCCGAGTCGCCCAGCTCCTCCTCGATGCGGAGCAGCTGGTTGTACTTGGCAATGCGCTCCGAGCGGGAGGCCGAACCCGTCTTGATCTGTCCGACCCCGGTGGCCACCGCCAGGTCGGCGATGAAGGTATCCTCGGTCTCGCCGCTGCGGTGCGAGATGACGGAGGAGTAGCCGTTCAAGGTCGCCAGCTGGATGGTCTCCAGCGTCTCGGTGACGGTTCCGATCTGGTTGACCTTGATCAGCACCGCATTGGCCACCGCCTCGGCGATACCGCGCTGCAGTCGCTCGGTATTGGTAACGAACAGATCGTCACCCACCAGCTGGATGCGCTCGGCCTGACTCTCGCTCAGCAGCTTCCACCCGTCCCAGTCGTCTTCCGCGCAACCGTCCTCGATGGAGAGGATGGGATAGTTCTCGCAAAGCGTCCAGTAAATGCCGGTCAGCTCCTGCGCGTCGATCTGCCGGCCGTCGAAGGTGTAGAGGTTCGTTTTCTTGTCGTAGAACTCGCTGGCAGCCGCATCCAGCGCCAGCCCGATATCGGTACCCGGCTGGTACCCGGCTTTCTCGATGGCCTCCACGATGACCGCGCAGGCCGCTTCGTTGTTCTCCAGTCGGGGAGCGAAACCGCCCTCGTCGCCGACTGAGGTGGCGAGGTTCCGGCTTTTCAGGATTGACTTGAGCGCGTGGAAGGTCTCCGCACCCGCCCGCAAAGCCTCGGCAAAGCTCGGCGCACCCACCGGAACGATCATGAACTCCTGGATCTCCATGCCGCTGTCGGCGTGCACTCCGCCGTTGATGATGTTCATCAGAGGGACTGGCAACACCCGCGCCTGCGCTCCGCCCAGGTAGCGCCAGAGCGGCAGCCCCAGGGCGTCCGCGGCCGCGCGCGCCACGGCCATGGATGCTCCCAGAACGGCGTTGGCGCCCAGGCGCGATTTATTGGGCGTCCCGTCCAGGCGAATGAGCTCGCGGTCCAGCTCGGTCTGCAGCAGGGCGTCTCGCCCGCGTAGCTCCGAGGCGATGGTCGTGTTCACGTTGTCGACCGCCTTGGTCACTCCTTTTCCCAAAAAACGGGACGGCTCGCCGTCGCGCAGCTCGTGCGCCTCGTGCTCGCCTGTGGAGGCACCCGAGGGCACCGCAGCTCTGCCGAACGCTCCGCTTTCCAGCTCTACCTCCACCTCGACGGTGGGATTTCCCCTGGAGTCCAGGATTTCTCTCGCGAAGACCTCTTTAATGATCGTCATGCCCCTCTCCTGGCTGGCCGTTGTTGGGATCCGTTCTTACCCCAACCGCGGCGGTCGATCCACCCGCGGATAGGACGAGCCTACCGGGCCCGGAACCAGTACCGAGGGCGCGGGATGGACCGGATGCGGCCGGAACGGTATACAGGCGATGCCGTGTCCGGAACCGTGCTCTTCATCCCCTGGTTCAAGCTCGAGGCCTTCGAGTTTCAGTTGCCATGGGTCGGCGAGGTCGCCTTGCAGCCCTTCGGATTGCTGGCGGCGGCCGGCATCCTGTTCGGCGCGCATATCGCAGAGCGCAGGGCGAGGGCTTGCGGCATACCCGAGGGCGCGGTAGCGGATCTGCTACTGCACTGCGTTCCCGCGGGGCTGGTATCCGCCTACCTGCTGAACGTGGTCTTCTACGATCCGGAGCTGCTGCGCGAGGCATTGAGCCATCCCTCGGTGCTCCTGCATCGCTATCTCGGGCTCTCTTCTTACGGAGGTTTCCTGGGAGGGATCGCCGGGGCTCTGGTCTGGCAGCGCCGCCGCCGTATGTCGTTGCTGCTAGCGGGAGATGCGGTGGCCTACGCCTTTCCGGCCGGCTGGTTATTCGGACGTACGGGTTGCTTCGTCGTTCATGACCACCCGGGCGTGGTGACCGATTTCTTCCTGGCGGTGGACGACTATTGGTTGCACGGGAAACCCAGGCACGATTTGGGCCTGTACGAGGCGCTCTGGGCGCTGGCCGCCTTCATCCTGTTCGCAGCGCTGGGCAAGCGACCCAGGCCCCAGGGGTTCTTCCTGGCCGCACTTCCCCTCTGCTACGCTCCCGTTCGTTTTCTTCTCGACTTCTTGCGCGAGGGACCCGACGCCGGGGGGGACGTGCGCTATCTCTGGCTCACGCCCGCGCAGTACGGCTCCGTGCTGTTGCTCGGCGTGGGCCTGGCCCTGGCCTACCGGGTTTGCCGGAGAGCGGCCGAACGGTCCCCGGAGACGCGTTGACCCTACGGGGCGCCCGGAATCGGGCGTCAGATGCCTGCGACGGTCACGGCGAAGCCGTAGGCGAAGACCACGCCCAGCAGGATCAAGCCGCAGCCCAGGAAGCGGAGCGTGGTGAAGATCGCGGACCGATTCAGCCGCGACCGGAAGCGGCCGAGCAGCAACAACAGCAGTCCGAACCAGCAAAAGATGCCTGCCGAGGCGCCTGCCGAAAAGGGCAGGGCGTGCTCCGGGGCGAAGGTGAACAGCCCCGTAGAGTAGAGCACGGCCACCGCTCCGGTCCAGGTCGCGATCAGGGTGGGGTTGAGCAAGGTGATGGTGATGCCCAGCACGAAGCTCCGCTTGTTTCCGACAGAGGGATCGGGAGGCGGGGCATCGCGCGAGGGCGTTTTTTTTAAAGCAAATCTCAGGCCCAGCGCTACCAGGATGAGGGCCGCGGCCCCCTTGGCGGCCGGATCGATCCAGGTATAGCTGGCCAGCAGCTCGCTGAACCCCCAGAAGGCCAGGTAGGCGTAGAGGGCCTCGGCCAGGGCCGAGCCCGATGCCAGGTGCAGCGCATTGTTGATCCGGTTTTCCAGGCCGCGGCTCAACACCAGCAACGAGATCGGCCCCGCGATCGGCATCGATCCCACGAATCCGAAGACGAAGCCGAATAGGAGAGCGAAGAGCATAGAACCTGTCGACCGGTTGTAGCCGCGCCGGATCGCGCGGGCAAGCGCTCTCGGAGCGAGGAAGGGTTCCGGAGCGGTCGCTGCCGGTCGCTGCCGCCGGTCGGTAGCGTGCAGGCGGACGATGATGTATCCCTTTTGTAAGGTCGACGAGCATCGTCCCCGACCGGGGAGGTACCATGGATCTGAGGGCGTTTATCGGGCGTATCGAATCGAGTGGGCAGCTGGTGCGGGTGAAGCGGCCCGTCGCTGTCACACACGAGATCGGGGCCGTGATCCGAGCGCTCCGCGGCAGGCCGGTGCGGTTCGAACGGGTCGACGGCCACGATATGCCCGTGGTGTCGAACCTCTGCGCTAGCCGGGAGCTGGTCTGCCTGGGCATCGGGGCCGAGCGGAAGGATCTCTACCGCCGGCTGGCTGCCGCCATCGCCGAGCCCCGCAAGCCTGAAATCGTCCCGGCCGCCGATTACCGCGAGATCGAGCCGGACCTCTCGCGCTTGCCCGTCGTCACCTATTACCCGGGGGACGGCGGGCCCTATATCGCTTCCGGCATCGCGGTGGCGAACGATGCGCAGTACGGGATCAACCTATCCTACCACCGCTCCCTGGTGCGCTCGAAGCGGGAGCTGGTGCTCCGGGTGGTAGAGCGCCACCTGCACGCCTACATGCAGCGCGGGCTCGATCGATTTGCACTGTGTATCGGTAACTCCATACCGGTGATGGTAGCCGCCGCCATCTCCGTGGAGCTGGGCCAGAGCGAGCTCGACCTGGCCAACGCGCTCGGCGAGACCCGTCCGGTACAGCTCGAGGGCAGGGTGATTCCCCAGAGCGAGATCGTGCTCTTCTGCCGCTTCACCGGCGAGCGCGCCGCCGAGGGGCCCTTCGTCGACCTGACCGAGACCTATGACATCGTGCGCCAGCAGCCGGTCGCCGAGGTTGAGCGCATCTTCGTGCGCGACAACCCGCTCTTCCACGCCCTGCTGCCGGGGGACCTGGAGCACAAGGTATTGATGGGCATGCCGCGCGAGCCGACCATTTTCCAGGAGGTCTCTCGGGTCTGCGAGTGCCTCGATGTCCGCGTCACCCCCGGCGGATGCTCCTGGCTGCACGCGGCGGTCCAGATCCGCCAGCGCGACCGGCAAGACGGCAAGCGAGCCATCGAGGCCGCCTTCCGGGGGCACGGATCGCTCAAGCACGTCTTCGTGGTGGACGAGGACGTGGACATCGACGACCCGTCGGCCATGGAGTGGGCCATGGCCACCCGTTTTCAGGCGGACCGGGACCTGGTGGTGAAGCCCGGGCAGACGGGATCCTCCCTCGACCCCTCTTCCGATCCGGAGACCCGCCAGACCGCCAAGGCTGGTTTCGACTTGACCATTCCGGCGCCCGAGCGAAAGAGGATGTTTACCAGGGTTGAACCGCCGACGAGGATCGATCTGGATGACTACCTATCATGATGACTACCTATCATAGAGAAGCGGGACACCCCTCGATCGACCGCGGGGCGTGGCGATGAAGCTCACCGGCGAGCAGCGGCGGTTGCTGGAGGGCGGCCGGAGCGAGATGGTCGCGCGCATGATGAAGCTGTTGGTACGCCTGGGAGAGATCTACGGCGCGGAGCGCATGATCCCCATCGCCTCGGCCCAGGTTTCCGGCGTCTCCTACAAGTCGATCGGCGAGCCGGGGATGCGGCTGCTGCTGGACATCGCTGCCGCCGGGGTGAAGGTCGAGGTGCTAACCTTCCTCAACCCGGCGGGGATGGACCTGGAGGCCTGGCGCGAGCTGGGATTCCCCAGAAAATTCGCCGCCGAGCAGCAGCGGATCATGAAGGCCTTCCGTCAGCTGGGCGCGGTGACCTCGGCGACCTGTACGCCCTACCTGGCGGGCAATCTCCCCCGTTTCGGCGAGCACCTGGCCTGGGCCGAGAGTTCGGCGGTCTCCTTCGCCAATTCCGTCATCGGCGCGCGCACCAACCGCGAGGGCGGCCCCTCGGCGCTCGCCGCCGCCATCTGCGGCTGCACCCCCGACTATGGCCTGCACCGCGACGAGAACCGCCGGCCCAGCGTGGTGGTAAAGGTGGAGACGCCGCTCAGGTCCCGCGCCGATTTCGGAGCCCTGGGTTACCGGGTGGGCGAACGGGTCAAGAACGGCATTCCTTATTTCACTGGTGTATCCGCCGCCTTCCCCGACGACCTCAAGGCACTGGGCGCGGCCATGGCCGCCAGCGGCGCGGTCGGGCTCTATCACGTCGAGGGAATAACGCCTGAAGCCCATCTGGTGAAGACCCGGGGGCTCGAGTCGTTCGCCGTCAAGCGCCGGGATCTCGGCCGCGTCTTCGATCGACTCAACACGCAGGGAAGGCCCGCGGATAGATCGAAGAAACGAAGGCGCGGAAGATCCAGGCCGGACATCATTGTCACCGGCTGCCCGCACGCTTCGCTGGGCGATATCATCGCGCTCGCCCGCAAGCTGCAGGGCCGGAAGCTCAGCAGGCCGCTCTGGATCTGTACCTCGCGGGCTGCCCGCAACAGCGCCGAGCAGATGGGGCTGTGCGAGATCATCGAGGCTGCCGGGGGCAGGGTCGTCGCCGATACCTGCATGGTCGTCTCGCCCATGGAAGCGATGGGCTACGGCACCACCGCGGTCGATTCCGCCAAGGCCGCCCACTATCTGCCCGGCTTTTGCGGCCAGCAGGTGGTGTTCGGCGAGCTGGACGCGCTGATCGAGGACGCGCTGAGATGAAAGGAGCGAAGGGGCCCAGCCGCGGCGCGCGCTTCGCGGGCTCGGTAGTCATCGGCAGGGGCCGATCCGTGGCGGAGGGCAGGGCGGCCGGCGAGGCGCTGGTCAGCCGGCAGGCCATCAGCTTCTACGGGGGGGTGGACGCCCGCACTGGCCGCGTCATCGAGCGGGGCCACGAGCTGGAGGGGCAGAGCGTCAAGGACCGGATCCTGGTCTTTCCGCGGGGCAGGGGCTCGACCGTGGGCTCGTACGTCATCTACGGCCTGGCCGCCAACCGGGTGGCACCCCTGGCGCTGGTGAACGAGCAGACCGAGACCATCGTGGCGACCGGAGCCATCCTGGCGGGGATCCCCTGTGTCGATGGAATCGACCTGACCGGTATACGGAGCGGCGATATACTCGAGGTAGACGCGGACCGGGGGACGGTGAAGCGCTTTTGCCCGAAGGCTGCCCCGTCGTCCCGGCCATCGACGTCTTCCCGCGGTCGCGAGACGAACCGCCGTAGACAGGAGCGAACGACATGAGCAAGCGGCTGGTAGTGGGGATCAGCGGCGCCTCTGGTGTCGCGCTGGGCATTCGCCTGCTGGAGAGGCTCGAGCCGACGGACCGGGAGGTGCACTTGATCCTGACCGAGCCCGCGCGGCAGGTCATCGAGCTGGAGAGCGGTTGCGAGCTCCGGAAGATCGAGGCGCTCGCCACGCGCGCCTACGGCCCGAACGATCTGACCGCTCCCATGGCGTCCGGCACCTTTGCCACCGACGGCATGGCCGTGATCCCCTGCAGTATGAAAACGCTGGCCGGCATCGCCTCGGGCTACGCGGATAACCTGCTGCTGCGCGCTGCTGACGTCTGCCTGAAGGAGCGGCGCAGGCTGGTGCTGGTGCCGCGCGAGACCCCGCTTAACCTCATCCACCTGGAGAACATGCGGCGGCTGGCGCTGGCGGGCGCTACCCTGCTTCCCCCGGTCATCACCATGTATACCGGGCCGAAGAGCATCGAGGATTTGATCGACCAGATCGTGGGCAAGGTGCTGGACGCCCTGGGCGTAGAAGGGGGGGCGGCGCGTTGAGCGGGCCGGTCGGAACGGCGGGCGTTGCCGCTACCGAGGAGGCTCGACAGCTCGTCTTCGTCAAGCTGGGCGGCTCGCTCATCACCGACAAGTCGCTACCCTACACGGCCAGGCAAGAGGTCATCGATCGCATTTGCGGGGAGATCCGGCAGGCGCGCGACCGGCGCGGCATATCGCTGCTGGTGGGCCATGGGGGCGGCAGCTTCCCGCACGTCTCCGCCGCCCGCCACCGCGTCGACCGGGGCGCGGTGGATCCGGGAAGCTGGCAGGGTTTCATAGAGGTGCACGAGGACGCCGCGCGCCTCAACGCCATCGTCTGCGAGGCCTTCGCGCGCCAGCGGGTACCGGCCGCCACCGTGCAGCCCTCGGCTGTTTGCGTCGCCCGCTCTGCACGCATCGAGTCCTGGCCCACCCGTCCGTTGGAGCTGTTACTGCAGGCGCGCCTGGTGCCTGTGGTCTACGGCGACATCTGCTTGGACGAGGAGCGCGGTTTTTCCGTTATATCCACCGAGGAGATCTTTCGTTTCCTCGCCCCGTTGCTACGCCCGCGCCGCATCATCCTGCTCGGCAAGGTCGACGGCGTCTTCGACCGGCAAGGAGCGGTCATTCCCCGCATCACCCGCGACAACCTGCCCGCGCTGCGCGACGCCCTGCGCGCCTCGGATGGCGTGGCCGACGTGACCGGAGGCATGCTGCACAAGGTAGAACGCTCCCTGGAGACGGGCGTGCCCACCGCCATCCTCAACGGCCTGCAACCCGGCCGGCTACTGCAGGCCCTGCTGGACGACGAGGTTCCGGGAACTACCGTCAAAGGGTAGCTGCCTGGTTACGCCGGCCTCTACCCCGCTGCCCAGCGGCGCGCCTCGCGCAGAGCGCCGGCCGCGTTGTCGCTGTATCCGTCCGCGCCGATCTCCTCGGCGAACTGCTGCGTGACCGGAGCGCCGCCTACCAGCACTTTGACCTTGTCGCGCAGGCCGTCGCTCTGCAGCGAAGCGACCACCTCCTTCATCACCGACATGGTGGTGGTCAAAAGCGCCGATATGGCCACCACGTTGGGCTGGTGCTCCTTGACCGCGCTCAAGAACTTTTCCGCCGACACGTCCACCCCCAGGTCGTGGATGGTGAACCCGCCGCCCTCCAGCATGGCCGCCACCAGGTTCTTGCCGATGTCGTGCAGGTCCCCGGCCACCGTGCCGATCACCACCGCCCCGGCCGACTTGGCTCCCTTGCTCACCAGCTTGGGCTGGACGATGGCCAGCGCGCCCTTCATGGCGCGCGCCGAGATCAGCAGCTCGGGAACGAAGTACTCGTTGTTCTCGAAACGCCGTCCCACCTCGTCCATGGCGGGGATCATGAACTCGTAGACCAGCTTCTCCGGGTCCTCGCCCTTCTTCAGGCTCTTTTCCGCGATCGACTTGGCCGAGGCCGCGTCGCCCTTGAGTATCGCCTCGTACAGTTGCTTTGGATCGGCCACGATTCTTTCTCTCTTTTCTCCCACCGCTTCGCGAGAACGACTGCTCCCGGCATGGGCGAAACAGGTGTCATCAGAATAACCGGAACGGTCCGACTCTACATAGTTTTCGATCCGCCGAAAGGCAACCCGACGATCGGGCGCGAGAGAGGAAATTCCGCGGAAATCGGCCCAATTCGTGGTTTATTGCGGCCGGAGGCGACCCGGTTTTCGGGCCGTCGCGCTGGGCTTTTCACCCTAAAAGGGATATTGTACGCGATTCGATCCGCATGCCCCGCGGACCACCCACGCACGGAAAAGACCGCCAGGAGGCAATATGCCGAACAGCGACAAGAGCGAGCTCATCCAGGTCGGAGAGATGCTTCACGCTTCGGTTCCCGCGCCCGGAGCGGCCATGCGCCAGCTGCAACAGATGGGCGACGGGCGCTTCGATCAGTCGAGCGAGCCCCTGACCCAGCTCGAGCAGCTGATCGCATCCCAAGCCGAGCAGGGCGCCGCTTATATCGACGTGAACCTGGACGCGCTCTCCGACGCGGACGCACCCGGGCTGATGCGCGGCTTCGTGCGCCTGGTCCACCGTTGCGGCGTGGGCGTGCCCCCCTGCGTGGACAGCTCCGACGTCAGGGTGCTCGAGGCCGGTCTCGGGCAGTGGTTCGAGCTGGGCGAGGGGTCGCGCCCGCCGCTGCTCAACTCCATTCCCTTCGCGGACCGGGAGAAGTTCTCCCACCTGCTGGATCTGCGCGCGCGGAACGACTTCTCGCTGGTCTGCCTGTTGGTGGGCAAGCAGGGTCCCATGGGCTCGGCCGACGAGATGGTGGAGGCGGCGGAGGCCATGTTCGACTTGGCCACCGGCGCTGGATTTCGCCCCGACCAGATCTTCTTCGACACCGCCACCCTGGGCATCTCCACCGATGGCTGTATCGATGCCGGGGGCAACATCAAGCCCTCGCACACCCACAACTGCTTCAACGCCATCCAGCGTATCCGCAAGAGCCCCAAGATGAACGCCGTCCATGTTTTACTCGGTGTATCCAACTGGGGCTACGGCGTTCGCCGCCGCCGCGTGGGCCACATCCGCGCCTACGTCGCCGCCGCCCAGACCCGCGGCCTGGACGCCGTCATCGCCGACGTCTCTCTCGGCCTGGGCAAGAAGCCGGCCGCCCCCGAGCTGGTAGAGCTGGTCGAGCTGTTCGCCTCGCTGGACGGCAGCGAGGATTCCATGGACCGCTACGCCGCCGGTATCGGCCAGGCGCGCAAGAACGAGCTGTTCTAATTATGGGCACGGAGACAACACCCCAACGGAAACAGGACACGAGATGAGTCGACCGCTTCACGAAAAAGGGGGGATCCCCGCCTCGCCGTACCAGCCTCTTACCCCTGCCGACGTTCGCAAGATGGCGGACGCCGCGTTCGCCGTGCTGGAGAAATCGGGGATGAAGGTATTCTCTCCCACCGCGCTGGAGGCCTTCAAGAAGGCCGGTGCGCAGGTCGACGAGCAGAGCGGAATCACGCGCCTGCCGCGCGGGCTGGTCGAGGACGCCATCGCCTCCACCCCCTCTTCGATCACGCTTCATTCCCGGGACGGGGAGAACGACTGCGTGCTGGAAAATAACCGCGTGCACTACGGCACGGGTGGGACCGCCATCTACGTGCTCGATCCGGACACGGGAGAGCGGCGGCCGTCGACCTTGCAGGATGTAGTGCTAAACGCGCGGCTGGTACAGGAGCTCGGGAACGTCCACCTGTTCACCATCAACGTATTCCCCAACGAGATAGAGAACAAGGAGCACATCGATACCAACCGGTTCTTTCACGCGCTCAACCACACCACCAAGCACGTGATGGGCGGCATCTACACCCGCGACGGGTGCCGCAAGGTGATCGAGATGGCGGAGATGATAGCGGGCGGGGCCGAGGCGCTGCGCCAGAAGCCCTTCATTTCCTTGATCACGCTGATCATCAGCCCCTTCAAGATCGACCGTGATTACGGAGAGATGACCTGCGATATCGCCGCCAAGGGGCTGCCGGTGGTGGTTCCCACCGAGCCCATGTGCGGGACCACCGCTCCGGTCACCCTGGCCGGCAACGTGCTGACCCACGTGGCCGAGACGCTGGGCGGTATCGCGCTGGTGCAGGCGGTAAGAAAGGGAGCGCCCGGGATCTGCGGAAGCGTGGGATCTACCAGCGATCTGAGGACCATGGGCAACCTGGCCGGATGCGTCGAGCGCGGCATGATCAACGCGGCCGTTTCGCAGATGGCGCAGCACTTCGAGATACCGCTTTACTCGACCGCGGGCACCTCGGACGCCAAGCAGGTCGACATCCAGGCCGCCTACGAGAGCGCCATTTCCAATTTGCTGGTGGCCATGTCCGGCGCCAACTACATCCACGACGCCGCTGGCTTGATGGAGTTCGACCTGACCGTCTCCTACGAGAAGCTGGTCGTGGACAACGAGATCCTGGGCATGTGCCAGCGCGTGCTACGCGGCATCGAGGTCAACGACGATACGCTGGCCGTGGACCTGATGATCGAGAAGGGTCCGGCCAAGGACTACCTGTCCGAGGAGCACACCGTGCGCTTCATGCGGAACGAGTTCTTCTTCCCGGAGCTGGCCAACCGGCAGAAGCGCGATTCGTTGAAGCCGGGCAGTGATGCTGCCTCCAGAGCCCGGGCCTTCGTACAGCGGGTCAGGCAAACCGCGCCCGAGGAGAAGCTGACGCCCGAGCTGCGCGAGCGCCTGCAGGGGACTTTTCCCGAGATCCGGCCGGCCGGTTGAACCGCTGTGCAACCCGTATGGGGCGCTGCCGTCATCTACCCGTAGTGGCGAGCCTGGCGCCCGCCCGGGAGGGGGCCAGGCCCTCGCCTACGGGCGCGCGCTTCAAACGCTGTAGCCCGGGAGGGGGCAAGGCCCGACCCTACGAAGTCATTTTACAGCGTCAGCCACTGCCCCACGGTGTCTACCGCGGCGCCCGTGCCGAAGTGGTCGGTGAAGATACGGAAGTAATACAGCTCTTCCTTGCTGCGGATGATGGGGAAATCGGCCTGCGCCGCTTGTAGCTCCTCGTCCGAGATAATGCGGTCGAAGTGGCCGGGCAGTACGTCGGCCGAGCCCGAGCCCTGGGAGAACTCCTGCTTGGAGCGCCAGACGATGGAGGCCGGCAGGTCTTTCTCATAGGCCTTGCGGAAGATCCACTTTTCCATCTTCTCGCCGTCGTGCTCGCGCACCTTGTACTCGGGAGGGATCTGCGTGAGCGAGTAGGTCAGCAGCTCGCCCGAGATCAGCGGGGTGACGACCCGGACGCTGTTGCACTGGTTCATGCGGTCCAGCCGCAAGGAGGCGTTGCTGTGCAGGAACTCCAGGATCTCGATCTGTCCGTCGTAGAGCTGCTTCGGCGTCATCGACTTCATGTGGTGGTAACCGCAGAACACCTCGTCGCCGCCCTCGCCCGACAGCATCACCTCCCTGCCCTCTTGCCTGGCCAGGCGCGATATCAAGAAGTTGGAGACTGAGCTGCGTACCAGCGACGGGTCGAAGTGCTCCAGGTGGAAGATGACCTCGGGCAGCGTCCTGAGCAGCGTATCGAGGTCGACCATGAGCTCGCGGTGGTCGGTGCCCAGGTGCTCGGAGACGATGCGGGCGCTGCGGATGTCCTCGGACTCGCCCACCCCCAGGGAGAAGGTCTTGAGCCGGGCATCGGGTCCCTGCTTCTCGCGTAACATCCGCGTAGCCACCGTGCAGATCACGCTGCTGTCCATGCCGCCGCTCAGCAACGCGCCGGTGGGCACTGCGAAGTCGATGCGGCTGCGCGCGCTCCGCTCGATGATATCGCGGACATCGGCGGTCATCTGCTCCACGTTCTTGCCGGGGAAGCTGTCCGGCCGCTCGGGCAGCGAGGCGAAGCGGTGCAGGCTTCCGTCGGCGGTCATGTAGTGGCCCGCCGGAAACTCCCTAACGTCGCTGGTGATCTCCGAGATGCTCTTCAGCTCAGAGGCGAAATAGACGGCGCCGTTCTGCTTGCCGTAGAAGAGCGTCTTGATCCCCAATAGGTCCCGCGCCGCGAACAGCTGTTTGCCGTCCGAGATGACCAGCGCGAACACCGCGTCGCCGAGATGCTGCAACAGGTTGGCGCCGTGCTTCTGGTAGAGCTTCAGAAGCAGTTGCTCTTCGCGAAACGGCTCTCCTTTCACGGTATCGGCGAGCGGAAGCGAGTCGAGATTGCCGATCTCACCGTCGTATCCGATCATCAGCCCGGTCTGGTCCGGGCTGGTGATGGGGAAACGAATGCTCTTATCGCTCCCGGCCCCATCGGCTTTCAGGTAGTTCTGGGCTACCATCGCGCCTCCGGCCTCGCCGAGCCCCGACGCGTCGGGACCGCGATGCCGGATGCGGGCAAACGCCCGTTCGATCTGACTCTTTTCGGGCTTGCCGAAACCCACCACGAAACCGCTCATCTTACCTCCTCTTGCCGGATTGCGGCCGCAAGCTCCCGTTCACGGCCCGACCTCGGCGAACGCAATACTGCATTTGCTGCCGTTTCCGCCTAACCGGCAGTCGTCTTGTCGACCTCCAGGATGCCGACCATGAAGTGGCCGGCGCCGATGCCGTCCTGCAGGTCCGTCATCAGGTGCCGCAGCGCATACCCGAGCTGCGGCTCGATGATGTTCTCGCGGGGCAAACCCTCGCGCAACCATCCCACTCCGGCCACCACCTGCTTCATGCGGTCCATCATGTGCAGCAGCACCGGGGGACGATCCTCGCGCGGCCTGGGCACATCGTCGCGGTACTCGTTCTCTGCCTCGTCATAGACGCGCAGCAACCGCCCGGTATAGAGCACCAGCTCGTTCCAGCAGGTCTGCAGCCGCTCGAAGTAACGGTTTACCTCGTCGAAGCCCTCCCGGGGCGCGTACTTGATGAAGAGGTCGTCGAGGTTCGCCCGGGTGTTGATTTCGTGCAGCGCGTTGACCGCCCGGCGGATGGGTTGCGCACGCGGATTGTAGTCGGCCGTGTCCATGTGCCGGCCGGTGAAGATGGAGCGGTCGAAAAAGCGGAGCGGTTTGATCTGTACGCCGGCCCGCCGGCTGGCCTCCTCGATGATCTCTCCGGCCTCCTCCCGTCCCATCAAGCGCAGCGTCAGGTGCTGCAGCTGGTCGCGCAGCCTCTCCCGCTCCTCGCGCTCGTAGATGTAGGAGACCACGTAGTCCATGTTCATCACACGCGCTTCCGGCTCCCTCCAGAGCGTCTGCCACTCGTAGGAGTAGCGGCCCAGCCAGTCGAGCACGATCACGCTGCGCCGCTTGGTCTTTCTGGCGATATCGGCCAGCAGCTCGATCAGCGGCTCGTCCTCGTTGAAATGCGAGCAGGTGCCGTACGAAGAGAAGTAGAGGTCGTAGGGCTCCTCGCCGTCGTCGATGGGGATGCCCTCGGTCAGGTCGGCCTGCTGAAAGGTCAGCTTGCGCTTGCCACCGTAGTGCGCTCGCGCCTGGTCCAGCAGATCCTCGCTGAGGTCCACGCCCTTGTAGATGTCCAGGTTGTCGGCGAAGAGCACCGCCACGTTGGAATCTTCCAGCGCGTAGTCGGCGCGCCGGACTCCGACCAGCAGCTCGTAGCCGTCGGCGCTGCCGCACCCCAGGTCCATGATGCGCACGCCCCGGCCTCGCGCCCGGGCCTCGCGCACCAGTCGCTGCAAGTGCGGTCTGAGGAAGGCGCGTACGATCTCGTCCTCCCAGCACTGCCGGACGTTGTCGTACTTGCCGATGACGCCGGACCGCTTTCGGTAAAGGCCGCTCTTGACCGCCTCGCTGTAGGCGGCCATCTGTTCCTGGCTATCTATGGTCTTGTCGGCTTCCTGCATTGCCGACTCCCGGCGGATTTCCGTTCGATCACTCGAATGCATGCGGCAGGATTCCTTTCACGTTTGCTATGATTTCGTTTTTCACATCCGCGGACAGAGTCTTGCGGGGTCGCTTCATGATCTCGTCGAGCTTGCGGTGCGCCGCCAGCAGCGCGCCGCCCTCGGGCTCCTCCAGGGGATAGCGGACGTATACGTCGTCCCGGGTGGGCAGCGGCAGGTGGTACATGAAGGTCTTGTGGCTGGTCTGCATGACCTCGCGTATCATCGACAGCACCCTTTCCTGCTCGGCGTCGGCGATGGGGCTGTCGCGCATGGCGCGCTTGATGATGCCGATGTGCTCGTTGTCCATCACCGCCTGCTCGGGGGAGAAGGTCGAGGTGCGGTCGAGCAAGCCGAAGGCGTAGTGGATGTACTGGGGCCCGTTGAAGGGGATCGAGCAGAGGGTGAGCATCTTTTCCGCGGTGGACTGGATCCCCGGCACATCGGTGTCCGCCACCCCGGCGGTGGAGTAGCAGGGTAGACCGTAGAAACGCGCCATCTGCACGCAATCGGCGTTGTAGTGGTTGAACTCGGGCGCGCCGTACATGTCGTTCAGGTTGTCCAGCCGCGAGCGCACCGGCACGCTGCCGTAAAGAACCGGGGCGCCGGGCGCGGCCAACTGGGTCAGCACCACCCCGGCCAGCAGCTCGGCGTTGATCAGGGCGACCATGCCGAACTCGTCGAAGGGGCCGGTGGTCCCGCCCATGGGGCAGCTGGAGACCACCAGCGGCACCCGCCGGCGCGCCACCTCAATCAGGGTACGCGCCGTATCCTCTACGATCTGCAGGGGGCTCTTGATCACGCAGGTGATGAAGGAGAGCACCGGCTCCTTTTCGAAGGCCTCTTTTCCGCCCGAGACGATCTGGCCCATGCGCACTATGTCGTCGAGTGCCGACAGGCTGGTCAACCCGGCCTGAACGTGCTTGGTGATGTTGTTCAGGCTGGCGAAGAACTTGTTGGCGTCCTTGTTACTCTCGTTTATCTCCGGGTCTTGGATATTGACGTTGCGGATGAAAAAGTCGAGGTGTTCCAGGTTCTCGCAGAGATGCGCCGCCTGCTTGAGCAGCTCGACCGAGCCCGCTTGCTTTACGAACTCCGGGCTAGATCCTTCGAACCGTACCGAGAGCCAGGTGTTGGTTTCCGATCCGCTTCCGAACCTGACCCGCGGCTCGGCGGCGTCGAGGATGAGACGGTTGTCCGGATCCCGCGCCCCCAGAACGACGGTGCTGGGAGCTGTTTTGAGCGTTTTATCGATCAAAGAAGACGAGATCTTGATCCGCGGCTGTCCTGCCGATTCGTCGATGTCGGCGCCGGCGTCGCGGAACAGTTGCAGCGCTTCCGGGCTGAAGGAGACGAGGCCCGGATCTTCGAGCAGTCGGCGTGAGGTCTCGTCCACCAACCGCACCTGGTCGTCGGAGAGCCGACGATGCGGGGAGACCACGATTCCTTCTCGCTGCTTGATATCGGTTCGTACTGATTTTTCCGCTTTCGAGGCACGACTTTTTCCGCTTGTAACATCGATAAGCACTGGACGGTATCCTCCACATCTACACCTGCGTTTCCGACGCAAAAGCCGCAATCGAAACGCTGGAATTTTTGAAAAAAGGTATCCTTTATCGCTACCCGACGAAAAAAAGGTACCCGAATTGGCGATTTCAATTCGGGTAAGCGGTACTCGCAGCACGTAGCGTGGCGGTACATGAGATGTACCGAGACAGGTTTCACGTTCGAGCCTCGAAGCCCCTCGAGCGAACCGCTTGCCGACGCCTCGTACTTATGTAGGTTTCTTCTTAATATAGTGATTGACTCGCTACGTCAAACGCATCATGGCTTTTGGCGCAGAATATGCGCGTTCATCCGGGGCGAAATTCTCATCGGGGTGGAAATATTCATCCGTTGATCTGTAAGGTGTTGTTTTTGTTACATATTATAGGGGGTAGCATTAGTGTTACGATTGTTTGTCTGAACGGTTTTTTTATATCATTCACCACCATCGACTTCGAATCCTTCGATATACGAACATTTGCCGTGAGATGGGACAATGAACGGTTCGAGTGAATACCGACGGAGTAACGGGATCGAGATGTTATTCGATCTATCTTCTGGCTTTCGAATCGGTTTCTTGGTGATGCTGGCCCTCTGCCCGGCGCTGCACCTTTCCGCCTGTTCGTCGCAGTCAGACGGCGATGGCGCGTCGGGAGGCGGCGGCGCCGTCGCGGGCGGAGGCGGAACGAGCGGAGGCGCGCCGTGGACCGCCGGCTCGGGCGGCCCATACGCCGGAAGCGGTGGCGGCGGCGGTTTCGGCGGTGGTGGAGCGGCGGGAACGCAGCCCGTCGCCGGGGGCAGCGGCGAGCTGGCCGTCGACATCGTTATCCTGGTGGACAACTCGGGCACCATGGGCGAGGAGCAGAAGATACTGACCACCCAGTTCTTCAACCTGGTCAACGCGCTGGTCGACCCGCCGACACCGCCGGAGTGTGGGGTGGTGGAAGACGTGCGTATCGGAATCATTACCTCGGACCTGGGGCTGCAGTCCGGAGAGGCGCGCGATCTGCCGGTTCCCCATCCCTTTCCCGCGCAGTGCCTGCAGTACGGGGACGACGCGCTGTTCCGCACCTATACCCCGGGATTTGGCATCGATATCCAACCCTCGGCCATCCGCTGTAACGCGCCTGCCACCCAGTGTCCGTCGGGTTGGACCTGCGACGCGATCGACTCTACCGGAGTGGGCTCCTGCATTCCTCCGGCCGGAAGCGACGGTTCGGGGCAACCGTGTCCGGATATGGGCGCTGCCTGGATCGAGACCGCGAAGGCGGCGCCCAATCCCAGCCTGGCCTTCCAGGCCGCCTGCCTGGCCGTGCAGGGGACCGGGGGGTGTCTGTTCGAGCAGCAACTCAAGGGCCTGGCCGCGGCGCCCACGGCCAACGCGGGATTCTTGCGGGAAGATGCGCTGTTGGCGCTGATTGCGGTCAGTGACGAGGAGGACTGCTCGGTAGGGGACGTAGCCTTCTTCTACGAGCCGGACGTGGCCCAGGGCTTGAACATGAACATGGCCTGCCAGAAACACCCGGACCGGCTCTTCCTGCCCGAGTACTACTACGACCGTTTCTTGCAGCTCAAGGGCGGGGACATAAACAAGGTGGTGTTCGCCGGCATCGTCGGCGTTCCGGTCGGCCCCACCTGCGAGGGGCTGGGCAATGCCATCGGCGGTTGTCTCGACGATCAGGAGATGCAGCTGGTAGAGGCCATGTTGGACACCGTGCACCTCGACTACCGGCCGGCCTGCGAGCGCTTCGTGCCGCCCGAGAGCACCGAGACCACCGACCGGGTGACCAAGGCGGCTCCCGGCCGGCGCTACGTGGAGCTGGCGCAGCGGCTCGGAGACAGGGGATTGATATCCTCTATCTGTAACGAGGACTGGGAGCGGGTGATGCGCGAGATCGCCAAGCTGATCACCTGCAGCATCATCATCGAGTAAAGGCTCGCGAAAGACGCCGGCGCCGGAAGTCGTCCGGCGCCGTGATTCTGCTCCAAGCGGGCACCGCAATAAACGATACGAGACCGGGCGTGCCGACGGAGCGCAATGGCGAGTGCGCCCGCAGGAAAAACCGCAGGAGCTGTCCGGCCTGGTCTTCGCCTCGGACACGGGGGACCAGAACCCGGGACCCACGAGGCGCTGGTGAAGGCGGCCGTGGATTCGACCCCGGAGCAACGCAGGGCGCTATCCCGGTCGCGGTTGTTACGGCAAGGTAAGCGACCGCGTACTCGCTGAACGCTTCCTCCCGTTGACCGATGTCCGGCGACCGCCGTTCGGGTCGGTGCGGGCGCCGTCTATACACGAGTCTCTCTCCTGGAGGCCGTTCTTCGAATGGCTGTCTTCAATCGTGACCGTTCCGGACAATTACTGACCGCCCCGGACAAATGTGGTAAATTATGGTACGGTGCGTCGACTACACGATGTACAAAGATGTTACGGACAGGCCTCAGGGTAGACGAGGGGAAAATGACAGTTCTTATTCATGCCGAATACGCGCGAATTTACGGCCGAATCGCGAGAGGATTAATGAAGGTTAATCGATTCGGGGGAGGATTAACAAGGATTAAATTTTTCATCCAGAGCGCATCGGTTGCGTTCACCCTGGTCTTCGCGGCCGCGATGTTCGGCTGCAACGCTGAAAACGCCATGGACGGCGGCGGCTTTGGCCCGGGTCAGACCGGAGGGGCCGGCGTGGGCGGAACGATTGCCGGTAGCGGGGGATACGTCGCAGGCTCAGGCTGGTCCGGAACCGGCGGAGCGGGCGCCGGCTGGTCCGGAACCGGCGGAGCGGGCGCCGGCTGGTCCGGGACCGGCGGCGCGCCAACCGGAGGGACCGGGGCTACCGGCCAGTGGGTCGAGCTGGACGGCGGCACGGGCGGTGCCTGCGCGGCCTTCAGCGCCGAGGCCGAGCACGTGGAGATAACCCAGGAGACCGAGGTGCCTTACGAGGTGACCGAGGCCGAGCCGGTGGCCATCTACATGATGCTCGACCAGTCCGGCAGCATGATGATCCCGGATATCAGTATCATGCCGCGCTGGAACGTGGCGTACGACGCCATCAATGCCTTCGTCAACGACCCGCTCTCGGCCAACATCTACGTGGCGCTGCAGTACTTTCCCCTCCCGAACGCGCTCTGCGACGTAAACGCGTACCAGGTGCCCGACGTCCCCCTGGGAATGCTTCCCGGGCACGCGACCGCCATCATGACCTCGCTGAACACGCACGTGCCCTTCAACAACGACACCCCCATCGAGCCCGCCCTGGCAGGCGCGACCAGTTTCTGCCAGCAGTACAAGTCCGATCCCGCGGCCAACCCCGACAATTTGGACTGCGCCGTGGTGTTGATCACCGACGGGATGCCCTCGGCCTGTAACCAGGATTATAATTATATATCCGACATCGCGGGTAACGCCTTCAATGGCACCCCGAGCGTCTATACTTTCGCCATCGGCATGTTCGGGGCCGACTTCGTACTCATGAACCAGATCGCGGAGAAGGGCGGCACCGACTGTACGCCTGCCCCCGACGGCTCCTTCAACGCGGCGGACGGCTTTGCCTGCGACGTGAGCGCCGGCATGACGCTGGTTCAGGCGCTGGAGATCATCCGCGAATATATCGTCACCATGGAGACCCGCATCGAGTACGAGATCGTCACCGAGACCGTGCCGCTGGAGTGCGAGTGGGAGATCCCGCCCCCGCCTGAAAACGAGAACTTCGACCGCAACGAGGTGAACGTCGAGTTCTCGCCGACCGGCACCGACGCCGACAAGCAGATCATCGGCATGGTGGAGACCGAGGCCGAGTGCAGCGAAAGCGAGCTCTCCTGGCACTACGACAATCCGACCGATCCCAAGCGCATCATCGCCTGCCCGCACGCCTGTGACACCATCAAGGCGGCCCCCAACGGCAAGATCAACATCCTGCTCGGCTGCCAGACCATCCTGCTGGAATAGGGGCCCCACCAATCGGTTGACAAGCGGCAAGAGGTGCCAAAGTATTCCCGGGCGTTATTCCGTTAACGGAATAGCGGTGGGGCCGGCAGAGCGGGTTTGCCGAGCCCGGAAGGAGCTGCCGGGATGCTACGACGTAGCCTCGTATCGAAACGATTTGCCGGAACGGCCTTGACTGCCGTGACCCTGCTGTTCGCCCTCTGTTTTTCGGTCGAGCCGGTGCAGGGGCGCGAGGGGAAAAAGGGCAAGAAGACCCTGATGCTGGCCACCACCACCAGCGTGGACGCCACCGGGCTTCTGGACCTACTAGCGGATCGGTTCAAGCAGAAGACGGGCATCCAGCTGCGCTGGGTCGCGGTCGGCACCGGGCAGGCGCTGGCCATCGCCCGGGACGGCAACGCGGATGCCGTGCTCGTGCACGCCCGGGAGCTGGAAGAGGCGTTCATCCGGCAGGGGTACGGGGTCAACCGCCGGGTCTTTGCCCGCAATCACTTCCTACTGGTGGGTCCGGCTTCCGATCCCGCGGAGGTAAAGAGGAGCAAGAGCGTCCGGGACGCCTTCCGTTCCATCAAGAAGAGCGGCGCCACCTTCGTCAGCCGGGGCGACAGCTCGGGAACCCACACCAGGGAAAAGGCCTTATGGAAAGCGGCCGGCGGCCTCCCGAAGCGCAATTACCTGGAGACCGGCCAGGGCATGGCGCAGACCCTGCGGGTGGCGGACGAGAAGCTGGCCTATACCCTGAGCGACTCGGCGACCTTTCACAGCCTTCCCGATCTGTCCGGCCTGAAGCCCTTGATCACGAAGGGTGATGCGCTGGAGAACATCTACAGCGTGATCGCGGTGAATCCCCACAAGGTGAAGTCGGCCAACTACGAGCAGGCCATGGCCTTTACCGCTTTCCTGACCGGGCCCGAGGGGCAGGCCCTGATCGGCGGTTTCGTCAAGCAGGGCCGCCAGCTCTTTGAGCCGGTGGCCGCCCAGCCCGGCATCGATCTCGACAAGTAACACCGTCCGGAATCTCCGGGTTGACCGCGGTTGCCGCGAAATGCTCCCTGAACTCGCCGAAATTATCTGGGTCTCTATCGAGGTGAGCGGGCTGTCCGTGCTTATCGCCGGCGCGCTGGCCCTGCCGGCGGCGGTGGCGCTGCTGGTCTACCGCTTCCCGGGAAGGCGCGCGCTCATCGTCGTCAACCAGACTTTGATGGCAGCTCCTACCGTGGTCATCGGGCTGCTGCTCTACATGCTGCTGAGCCGCAGCGGTCCCCTGGGCTCGCTGGGGCTGCTCTACACCCCGGCGGCCATCGTCATCGGTCAGGCGGTGCTGGTGCTGCCCATCATCACCGGATTCTCTTACAGCGCGCTTCAGCAGGTGGACAGCCGCGCGCGGCTGACCGCGGTAAGCCTGGGCGCCAGCAAGATGCAGGCGGGGTGGCTGGTGATCCAGGAGGCGCGCTTGGCCCTGGTCATGGCCGTGCTGGCCGCCTTTGCCCGAGCCATCTCCGAGATCGGCATCGCCATGATGTTGGGAGGCAACATCCGCCACGCCACCCGCACCATGACCACGGCCATCGCGCTGGAGTCGAACAAGGGCGATTTTGTAAGCAGTATCATCCTGGGCTGCGTGCTGCTGACGATCACCCTGGGGATCAACGTGGCGGTTTTCTACTTTACCGGGAGCCAGGAGCCCGATGAGTGAGCCCGCCTACCAGCTGGACCGCGTTTGCTTCCGGTATCCCCGCGGCGGCTTCGCGTTGTCTATCGATGCGCTGACCATCGAGCGGGCGAGCGTGGTCGCGCTGGGCGGCCCCAACGGCTCGGGCAAGACCACGCTGTTGTTGTTGCTGGCCTTCCTCAGCCGACCTTCCGGCGGGGAGATCCGCTTCTTCGGGTCGCCCGAGGCCGGCGCGCCGGATACGACGGGCCGGGGACGACGAGCAGCCGTTCTGGTGCCCTATCCGCCCTACCTTTTCCGCGGGACAGCGCGGCACAACCTCTGCCTGGGCCTCGAGATCAGGCGGGTATCCCGCTCGCAGTGGAACGACCGGCTGGAACCGGTCATCGAGTCTCTGGACCTGGGTCCGTTGTTGGAGATTTCCTCCCGCGCGCTCAGCGCCGGTCAGGCGCAGCGGCTGGCCGTCGCCCGGGCGCTGGTCCTGCAACCCGAGGTGCTGTTGCTGGACGAGCCCTTCGCCAGCCTGGACCAGGAGCAGTCCGAACGCCTCTCCGCCCTGCTGCACAGGCTGAACCGCGAGCGCGGGCTGACCATCGTCTACAGCGCGCATCGCGGCAACACCATCGACTCGCTGCCGCCGCTGCAGACCGTGCGCCTGAACGAAGGCAGGGTCTTTCCCGGGCAGAGCGGGCGATGAAGTCGACGGATTTCGTACTCGACGAAACCCTGACCTTGATCCGTGTACGTCTTGGTCTGGACGCGGCCGAGACGTGGTGGGAACGCGTCGAGTCGAGCCCCAGGGTTCTGTGGGAATGGATCGATCCGCAGCGGGCGGAACGGGCGCGAGGGTGGTTCTTTCGCTGGCGAGACAAGCCTTTCTCCTTCACCGATTGCACGAGCTTCGCGGTGATGAAGGAGATGCGGATCCGCCAGTCGTTGACGAGCGACGATCATTTCCGCCTGGCCGGTTTCGACGTGGTTCCCTGACCGGCCTGCCGCCTGCCCTACGGCCGCGTGTCTCCACTCTCGAGCAGCGTGCCGTCCTCGGCCACGGTCAGGCGGACCCGGTCGCCGTCGGCAGAGGTGGCCCGGATCTCGTAGGTGGTCACGCCTTCCTCGTCGACCATCTCTACCCGGCGTATCTCACCGTCTCCGATCTCCCCGGTCACGGCGCTCATCACCGCCTCGGGCAGTTCGCCCGGCTCGATCTCCTGCTGCGTCCTGAGCAAGGTCCCGTCCTCGGCGATGATATACTCGATCCGGCTGCCGTCGACGGTGGCGTCCACCTCGTACGAGATGTCTCCGTCCTGGTCGTTCAGCTGGATATCCTCGACCGGGTTGCTTCCCAGCAACCCGGCGATGGTTTCCTGGACCGCTGCCGGGGTGTCCTCGAGAGCGATGGTGTCGCCGCCGCCCTGCCACCCGGCGTCTCCACCGGTCCCCGGCCAGCCGCCGCTGCCCGCCGCGTCTCCGGCCGTGCCCGGCCAGCCCGCGTCTCCACCCGTTCCGGGCCGCCAGCCAGCGGTGCCCGCCTCGCCGCCCGTGCCCGAGGTGCCGCCGGTGCCGCTCGATCCCGCGTTGCCGCTCGCGCCGCCGAGCCCGCCGCTACCCGACACACCCGCACCCCCGGTTCCGCCGTAGCCGCTGGAGCCGGCCGCCCCGGTATAGGCGCCTCCGACCCCGGCGGTGGAGCCGGCGGTGGCGTCATCCTGCTCGTCAGTCATCTCCGCGCCGCACCCGGCGGCGACGAGTAGCAGAAACGCGATACTCGAGGAGAATCGAGTGGCTAGATGCATGGTTTTGCCCCTTTCTTTCCAGCAATCCCAGACCATCCCCGTCTGGAAACGCCCAATTCGCTCTGTTCGTGTCCGGGCAGGGCCGGGATTGTCTATAAATCCGCACCGGGGACGGCTCCGGTCCCGTCTTGGCGGCCGCCCGCACTTGTGCGAACCTCCGGGGGTCGATTTTTCGCCTGAAAAGGAGCAGCTCGATGCCGGTAAAAGTCTTTCTCAAGGAAGAAGAGATCCCGCGCCAGTGGTACAACCTGGCGGCAGACCTGCCAACCCCCATGCAGCCGCCGCTGGGCCCTGATGGCAATCCGGTGTCGCCGGATGCGCTGGCGCCGGTCTTCCCCATGAACCTGATCGAGCAGGAGGTAAGCCAGCAGCGCTGGATCGACATCCCCGAGGAGGTGCTGCACCTGATCTACCGCTGGCGCCCCTCGCCGCTGCACCGCGCGGTCTACCTTGAGCAGGCCCTGGGCACCCCTGCCCGCATTTATTACAAGAACGAGGGGGTATCGCCTCCCGGAAGCCACAAGCCGAACACGGCCGTCCCGCAGGCCTGGTACAACAAGCAGTTCGGCATCAAGAAGCTGACCACCGAGACCGGCGCCGGGCAGTGGGGAAGCGCCCTGGCCTTTGCCGGTTCCCTGGTCGGGCTGGAGATCAAGGTCTTCATGGTGCGCATCAGCTTCGATCAGAAGCCGTTCCGCAAGATCATGATGCAGACCTGGGGTGCCGAATGCGTGGCCAGCCCCAGCAAGGAGACCAAGGCCGGACAGGAGATTCTGGCCAGGCTGCCGGACACGCCGGGCAGCCTGGGCATCGCTATCAGCGAGGCGGTGGAAGCGGCGGTGACCGACAAGAGCGGGCAGACGCGTTACTCGCTGGGCAGCGTGCTCAACCACGTGCTGCTGCACCAGACCATCATCGGGCTGGAGGCCAAGAAGCAGCTGCAGGCCTTCGGGGAGACCAAGGTGGACGTCGTCATCGGCTGCGCGGGCGGCGGCAGCAACTTCGCCGGTTTCGCTTTCCCCTTTGTCAGCGACAAGATCAACGGTGCGGATATGAAGATCATACCGGTAGAGCCCGCTTCCTGTCCCACCATGACCCGCGCGCCCTTCGTCTACGACCACGGCGACACGGCCAGGATGACCCCGCTGCTGCCCATGCATTCGCTCGGCCACGACTTCATCCCCGCGCCCATCCACGCCGGCGGGTTGCGCTACCACGGCATGGCACCGTTGGTCTCGCAGGCGGTGGTGGAGGGGCTGCTGACCCCGCTGGCCCTGCCCCAGACCGAGTGCTACCAGGCGGCGGTCGACTTCGCCCGCACCGAGGGCATCATCATCGCGCCGGAGACCAGCCACGCGGTGGCGGCGGTGATCCGGGAGGCCAAGCAGGCCAAGGAAGAGGGCAAGGAGAAGACCATCATCTTCAATATGAGCGGCCACGGGTTGATGGACCTGAGCGGTTACGACGCCTTCTTCCAGGGCAAGCTGACCGACTACGCACTGCCCGAAGAGGAGATGAAGAAGTCGCTGGCCTCGCTGGAAGGGCTGCCCAAACCGCCGGCCAACAAGAGCGGCAAGTGGTAGACTGGGAGCGTTACTCGTCCGCATCCGCCCGTTGTCCGACGAGTGGGGGAATGGGTGGATAGAACGAGTATACCGGAGCAGGGTAGGTGATAGGCGAACACGACGAGCGCGAGGGCTATTGCCGGATGCTGGGGCACCGCCTCGGTTTCGGGTACTGCCGCACCGTGAACGGGGGGATGCCCTGTCACAAGGTGCTCGATTGCTGGTTCGAGCAATTTTCGGTGCGGGAGTTCATCCGCGAGCACTATACCGCGGAACAGGTCGAGTCCTTCCTCGCCCCGCCTAAACCCAGGATGCAGTCGCTGCTGGAGCTGATCGAGCAGGCCAAGAAGCGCACTGAGTGACCCGATCCGCGGCAGTGTCTCCGCGGTCGAGGGCGTAGATCGATGATCGAGGCGACCCCAGATCGATTTCCGAGAACGCCCAGGATAGGATTGGTAGAGGCGCTCGCGCTCTTCGCTGGCGTCGCGTCGACCGCGGCCAGCTACTCGAGCGCTCTTCACGGCCCTTTCGTCCTGGACGATGTCGCGTTCATTCTACGGAATACGCATCGTCATCTTGAAGAGATATCGCTGGAGGGCCTCATCCGCGCCGCCTTTCACGGGCCGAGCCCGACTCGGGCGCTGGCGAACCTCAGTTTTGCCCTGAATTTCTACCTGCACCGATTCGATTCTTTCGGGTACCACCTGGTCAACCTGAACCTCCATCTTCTGACCGGTATCGCGCTGTACTACCTGGTGCTGAAGACGCTGGTGATTCACCGCGGACCGTACGACCGAGTGCGACCGGAGTGGATGGCGCTGTTCGCCGCGCTCATTTGGATGCTCCATCCGCTGCACACGGGGACCGTCAGTTACATTTTTCAGCGTGCGAACGGTCTGGTCTCGATGTTTTTCGTGGCCTCTCTGTTGTTCTATGTACAGGGACGCCTGGCAGGTGATCGGAAGAAGGCGATCTGCTACTGGACCGCGTGCGGACTTGCGGCAGTTTTCGCCGCGTTCTCGAAAGAGAACTGGGTGTTGCTGCCGATCTTCATCATTCTCTACGAGTGGTATTTCTTTCAAGACCTTTCGCGCGTCTGGCTTCGTCGCGGGCTGTTCGCCATGGTCGGCGCGACGTTGGTGGTGGTGGTGGTTCTGCTTCTGCTAGGACCCGAGCTCGTCAGCTACGGTTTCCGCGTCTACCAGGAACGCGACTTTACCATGGGGCAGCGGTTACTTACCGAATCCCGGGTTGTGATGCGCTACCTTTCTCTTCTTCTCTTTCCGCATCCATCTCGCTTGACCCTTTTATACGATTTCCCAATTTCGTACGGCTTATTTCGGCCTGCGACGACCTTGCTGTCCATACTCGGAATCGGGGCGTTGCTCGGAGCGGCCTTGGCGATTCGGCGCCGGGAAAAGCTGCTTTCGTTCGCAATCCTTTGGTGGTTGGGAAACCTGGTGCTCGAATCCTCGTTTCTCGGTCTCGAGATCATTTTCGAACATCGAACCTACCTCCCTTCCATGTTCCCGGTCGCAGTATTCGTCGCAATGTTCTTTCGGCTCGACGCCCGGGTCGTGTGGTCTTCGGGGCTCTGTTTCGCACTGGCGGCCACCGGTGCCGTCTGGACCTATGAACGGAACAGGGACTGGGGTGACGACGTGCGCCTCTATCGAGACAACTTGCGGAAGGCGCCCGGGTTCGAGCGGATTCGCCGGGGGCTCGCCTGGTCGCTGGTCGAGCGCGGCCGCGTGTTGACGGCGCTCGGACGTCCCGAGGAGGCGCTTCCCTATCTGGAAGAAGCGCTGGAAGTGGCGGACGAATACTATCAGGCACATCACCACATGGGATGGACGCAGGCGGCGCTCGGTAACGACGAGCGGGCGATTGCCGAGTACCGTATCGCGCTCGCCAAGGCGCCCGACGATCCCATGGTTCATTTCCGTTTGGGCCAATCGCTGGAGAGACGGGGAAAGCTGCTCGCGGCATTCGAAAGCTACTCGAGAGCGGGCCGCCTGCAGCCGAGGTGGGTCGACCCGCTGCTGGCTACCGGTTCGGTGTTGCGGAAACTCGGGCGTCGCGAGGATGCGATCGCGCTCTATCGAAAGGGGATAGGGATCTTTTCGGGGACCCCTGCGGCAAAGCGTCGTCTGCAAGAGGCCTTGGACCGCCTGCGAGCCCCCGGGGACTGAATCGTCCGCTTTGGTGCGGGACAGTGCGCGCGGGCGCACGACACCGGGGTCGGAGAGGCCCGCGCGGCGCTGGTGCGGCTTAGGAGGCCGGTCGAAAATAATCGTCCACCTTACGGGCGGGACGGCCCCGTCTGCTGCGTTGCTCCTCCTCAAAATACCCCCGGTATTCCTCGTCGTCGCGCCTTGCATCCGGGACCGTCGCGCTCCGAAACCTGGACGATTAATTTCGACCGGCCTCCTTACGGTGCGAATTGCAGTCAAAGAGTCTATAATCAAATGGACATCGGTGACCGACGTACGGACAACCGGGCATCTCCGGACGACGAGCCGATGCCGGTTGACGCGCTTCCCCGTCCGCGACAAGGCCGCGGACCTCCTTTTCGTAACACCTCCGCCCGTTTCAGGCGGTTCCGAGAATACCGAAGGATTTAAACGAGCGAGATAATGCGGAATCGAAAAGGTACGTGCGAAGAATCGTTTCCGGGTCAGACGATCGATAGGTATGACGCGGGGGAAGGAAATTATGTCGTCACCAGCGACGAAGCTGCTTCCGGTACGGGAGCCGCCAGACCTTGCCAAATATCCGTATCGATCGTGGTGCCGGTTTACGACGAGCAACACGCTGTTGCCGAAACGGCTCGCTTGTTGCTCGAGGCAGTAGCCGGGCTGGGTTCAGAATCCGAGATCATATTCGTAGACGACGGTTCGAAGGACGGAACGTCCGCCGTTCTCGGCGAAATCGCGGGCATACGAGTGGTTCGCCACCGAGAGAACCGCGGTTACGGCGCCGCGATCAAGACCGGTATCCGGATTGCTCGCAATCCGTGGATAGCGATAACCGACGCCGACGGCACCTACCCGAGCCATAGGCTTCCGGATCTCTTTGCCGTTCTCTGCGACGAGAATCTCGACATGGTAGTCGGCGCCAGAACGGGGGGTAACGTCCATATCCCCTGGGTGCGTCGGCCGGCGAAGTGGTTTCTAGGAAAACTCTCCAATTTTCTGAGCGGAAGACGAATACCCGACCTGAACTCCGGATTCCGTATTATACGGAGGTCGGTCCTGGAACGGTACCTCCGCATTCTGCCCGACGGTTTCTCCTTCACGAGCACTATCACCCTCGCCATGTTGACCAACGGGCTGAATGTTGGATACGTGCCGATCGACTACCACCAGCGATCCGGCAAGTCGAAGATCCGTCCGGTATACGATACCTTGAATTTCCTGCAGTTGATCCTTCGCGTGGTTCTCTGGTTCAACCCACTGCGGGTCTTTATACCCCTCAGCCTGTTGACGATGTTGGCGTCATTCGCCGTTTTGGCAGGCAGCTGGTATTATCTTCCCGAAGCGATGGATGTTACTTTTGGCGTTTTGTTCATGACCAGCGTACTCATACTCGCAGTGGGGTTGCTGGCTGATATGATCGACAAGAGAACGTGATAGCTTTCGTGAACCGTCCGTCCCATGACTGTACCGCTTGTGCTCATTCTTCTTTCTCACACCATTTCTGCATTTACATGATGGCAAGTTCGCTATGAAAATCCTTCTCGTCAACCCGCCTTTTTATCGGTTGCACGATACATCGATGGTTCACTATCCGCCCGGTTCTTGCTCCATGGCCGCGAGTCTCGAGCAAGCCGGGTACGATTCGCTGGTATACAACGCGGATTGGAGCCCAGAGAAGAAAACCATTATCGGAAACATCAACCACCTCCGCATCAAGGCCCTGGCCGAAACCAACCGGATGTTCCTCAAACGCCTGGAAGATCCGGGGGACCCCGTGTGGCGGGAGATGCGTAATTTTATCCAAGATTTCAAACCCGATATAGTGGGGATTTCCGTATTCAACACGACGCTGCGCTCAGGACACATGACGGCGAGGATCGTCAGGGAGCTTTTCCCCGAGGCCTTGACCTTCCTGGAGGGCAGCCAGAACCGAGGGTTCCATTGTGCCATCGATCCGGCGCCGGTCGCCGACTACTCGGTCATCGACGCGGCGGTGAGAAAGGAACCCGAGATTACGGTAGTAGAGCTGGTAGAGGCCGTCCGTGCCGGCAAGAGAGATTTCTCGGACATACTCGGCTTGAGCTGGAGGAACGGAGGTGAGGTGACCCACAATCCCGACCGGCCCTTCGTCGAGGATCTCGACCTTCTCCCCTGGCCGGCTCGCCACAAGATGTGGCGGGTCGAGGAGATGCCTCCCAAGGCCCATCTCAGCATCTACGGGTCCCGCGGTTGCCCCTTCAAGTGCAAGTACTGCGGCGGCCACAACAGCTGGGGATATCGGGCCCGCCTGCGCTCGGCGAAGCACATGGTGGACGAGATCGAGCACGTATCGAAGACCTACGGAACGCGTTACTACTACCTCTGCGACGATATCCTGTTTATAAACAAGCAACGTACCCTCGGCTTCTGCGAGGAGCTCAAAAGTCGACGACTCGATGTCTACTGGTCGGGCCAGACCCGGGCAGAGATCGTAGATGACGAGCGCCTGGCTGCCATGAAGGGGGCCGGGGGACAGAGTCTTTCGATTGGCGTGGAAAGCGGCAGCCAGCGGATTCTCGATCTGGTCAACAAGGGCAACACCGTGGACGACGTACGCCGGTGTGCCCGCCTGATCGAGAAGCACGGGCTTCGCATGAGCGCCTTTTGTATGCTCGGCCTGCCGGAGGAGACACCGGAGGAGATCCGGGCGACCGTGAAACTCGTCAAGGAGATCGATCCGTTTGTATGTTTTCCGTATCTGGCCACACCGGCGATTGGTACCGAGCTCTACGAGATGGTGCGGGACCAGTCGGGTGACATCCCCTTCGAAAACGTGAATTACGCGGATCCGACGCATACCGTGAGCAAGTCCCTCGCCGAAGAGGAAAAGGCCCGCATAATCGAGGAGGCAATGGTCGAGCTGGCCAGGCTAAACAAATTGAAGATGGCCATGGACGTATTCAAGCGTCCGCGGTTCTGGTGGGCATATATACGGGATACCGGTTCGCTTCGCCGTCCTTCCCATATGCTCGACTATATTCGCGACTATTTTTCCTGAGTCGATCGTGCGGGTTCTTCTTATCGCTCCCGGGGAGTTCCGCGAACAAAGCGGGGAGTTTTTCTCGTTCTATGCGAACCTGAAGAGGCTCCGCGTGCTTCCGTCGCTCGGACTCGGCTATCTTTCGGCCGTATTGAAACGCGAGGGATTCGATGTCCAGGTTCTCGATGCGAACGCGGAGAACCTGTCGAGGGAGGATTTTCTGCGCCGCGTTGCCGGCTACGGTCCGGAAGTGGTCGGGGTCACTTCAACGACGCCCTTTTTCGATATGGCCGCCAGGGCCTGCGGCGCGGTGAAATCCCTCAATCGGGACCTTCCGGTCGTACTGGGCGGTCCCCACGTGACGGTCATGAAGCGGGACGCGATGTTGCTCGATTCAGTCGACTACGGCGTGATCGGAGAGGGCGAGATCACGTTCGTAGAGCTGCTCCGATCGCTTCAGAAGGGTGCGACTCCGGGCGACGTTCCGAATGTCATGTACAAACCGGACGGCGAGATCGTGGTAAACGAGCTGATCGATCGTCGGTTGGACATCGACGCGCTGCCGATGCCGGATCGCGCGGGTCTTCCGCTGGACCGCTACTTTGACGCGCTCTCTCTGAACCGTCGCGTGATGAGCATGATGACTTCGCGAGGGTGCCCTTACCGTTGTCTGTTCTGCGAAGACGATGTCCGAGGCGGGACGTATCGCAAACGGTCCGACGAGCTCGTTCTGGAAGAGATCCGCCATATCGTGACGGAGCTGGGATTTAGGGAAATCGTCTTCTATGATGACACGTTTACCGCCGATATGAGGCGCACCGAGAGGATCTGTCGGGCGATTCTTCAGTCCGATTTCGAGCTGTCGTGGGCATGCCGTACTCGGGTCGACCGCGTGAGTCCCGATCTATTGGAGTTGATGAAGCAAGCGGGGTGTCACCGGATCTCTTTCGGCGTGGAGGCGGCTTCGCAGCGGGTGAGGGAGATCCTCCGTAAGGGCATTACCGACGAGCAGATCCGAAACGCTTTCGACTGGGCGCGGCGAGTCGGCATCAGGACCATCGGCTATTTTATGATCGGTACCCCGGGGGAGACCCGCGAAGAGATTCTCGAGACGATCGACTACGCGGGGAAGATCGGTCCCGACATTGCCCATTTCTGTATCACGGTTCCCTATCCCGGTACCGACCTCTACCGGCTCGGGGTTTCGGAGGGATACGTTCCCGAGGAGTACTGGGAGAATTACCTCCGGGGGGGGGGGATCGAAAAGCAGGCGATACCATATTTCACATCCAGAGAATATAGCAGGCAAGATCTGGACGATTTGCTGAAGCGCGCCTACCGTACCTTTTACTCGAGACCGGGGTACATCATAGATCGGTTCAAGGGCCTCGGATCGGTAAAGGATCTGGTATGGCACGCTAAGTTGATGAGGGAGCTTGTTCTCCTCGCCATGTGATGTATCGCCGGGTGATTCGATGCCAGCGCGTACTTTGATATCTGTCGTTATCGCCGCGGGAAGGAGGAGCGTCCGGGAGACGCTACGCTCGCTTCACGAGCAGGACCTTCCCGAGGACCGATACGAGGTGATCGTGGTGTCCGAGCACGATTCCTTGGAATTGTACCCACCGTTGACGGTGGAGTTGGTTGGCGCTCGAAGTACGAACCCCGCGTACAAGAGAAACCTGGGGGTCGCCAAAGCGCGCGGCGAGATCCTGGCCTTTCTGGACGATGACGCCTTTGCTCCTCCCGAGTGGCTTTCACGGGCCATTGCCCTGCTGGAGGAGCATCCCGCTGCGGCGGGACTGGGAGGGCCAAATCTGATCCCTCCGGCGTCCGGCTGGCGGGAGCGCGTGACGGACGCTCTTTTGACGCTTCCCGTCTTCGGTTCTGGTAATCCGTCCTACGGTCGCAGTACCGTCGTACGAAATGCGCATATGGGGGATATACATTTGGTGAATATGTTTGTCCGTCGGGAAGTATATGAATCGGTCGGGGGGCTGAACGAGTCGATCGGGTATGGGGGAGAGGATACCGAGCTTATATACTTGGTACAGAAACGACTAGGCCGTTATTTTATCTACACCTCAGATTTATTCGTCTATCACTATCGCAGGCCTTTCGGGCCGGCCTACCTGAAGCAGCGTTTCAAGCTTCGCACCAATACGGGCTTGCTGGGAGTCACGCTACCGGGGCTATACGCCCGGAAAACATCCTTTTGGTCGCTCGTTTTCGCTCCGCTCTTCTTCTTGGCTCTGGCCGCATTTCGTCCGTTTTGGGCGCTTGCCATCATCACCGCCTATGCCGCCTTGGTTCTGGGATTGAGCCTGACCAGCGCGCCGTCGGTCGCGCCGCTCGTGCTTCTCGGTGCGCCGTTTCACCACGGTACCTACGCTGCCGGTCTATACTGGGGCATCGTTACGGCGATCCTGCGTCCGGGCAGAAGGAGGGAGATCCGAGAACGCAGGCGGCTTTACGCTGAAGAGACGCCACCGCCCCCGTCCGGTTCCGCTGACCTCGCCGGCGCTAACCCCGACGGATGATGTCCCAGTAAGCGCCGCGAGCGCCGGCGGCAATGGCTCGGTCGAGGCGGTCGTCTCCCACGTAGTTGTAGTTCTGCCGCTCGCCGTCGCGGGCCAGCAGCAAGAAGCGCCGATCGTCGCCCAGGATCTGAAGGATGGCGCCGGTGGGATCCGCTCCCAGGGAGGGCGAGAAATGGAAGCGGGGTTCCAGCAGACCGTCTGGGTTGCATTCCGTATCCCCCTGTTTTGCCAGCTGCTCGCAGAGCGGCGTTCCGGGGTAAACCCGCATCCCCTCGGCCACGCCCACCAGCGGCAGGTCCAGCCGCCGGCAAGCCTCGGCGCTGGCCCGTAGGGTCTCTTCGGTCTCCCCGATGCCCCCCAGCAGCAGATCGAAGAAAAAGTTGATCCCGGTATCTCGCAGCACCCGGAGCAGCTCCTGGACGTCGGCGAGCCGGTGCCTGCGGCCGAGCCGCTGCAGTTGCGCGTCGCACAGAGAGTCGACTCCGAAATTCACCCCCGCGCACCCGGCGGCGCGCATCAATCCGGCCAGCTCGGCGTCGAAGGGAAGGGGGGCACAATAGGCGTACCAGTGGAGTTTTCCTTCGAGCCGGGCCTCCAGTATGGCGCGGCACACCTGCTTGGCGTGGTCGAGCGGCAGGTTGAACTCACTATCGCAGAGATGGAACCAGCAAACCTCCTGCTCGACCAGGTTGGCCATCTCGCCCACTACCGTTTCGGGGGGCCGCAAGCGCAGCTGTTTGCCCTTGGCCAGGGGGTCGGCGCAATAGATGCACGCCTCCGCGCAGCCCCGCTTGGTCTCGATTCCCACCATGGCGCCCTCGGCCTGATAGCGGAAGTTGTCGAAGAGCCTGCGCGGAGGCGTCGGCAGGAATCCGAGACCCACCGGCGACCGGGGGTTGCACCTCACCTCCTGCCCCTGTCGGAAGACGAGGTTGGGGAGATCGGACGGGTCGCCCCCGCTCTTTAAACAGAGCGCCAACCGCAGCGCGGCGTCCTCCCCGTCGCCGGCGATCCCCAGGTCGGCTCCGCTGGCCTGGAGGATGGCGGCTGGTGCGATGGAGAAGCCGACGCCGCCCAGGACCACGGGCGAGGCGGTGTGCCGCCTGATCTCGGCGACGAGCTGCTCGAGCCAGGGGAGAAATCGGGTCCGCGTCACCGAGGAGCAGTCGTCCAGGTTGCGGAACCCGATCCCCACCGCCAGCGGATCGGTGCCGGAAAGGGCCCGGGAAAGTGCCGCTCGCCACTCGGGTTCCCAGGACAGGTCCACGACCTGCACCGGCACGTCTTTCTGTAAAAGATGCTCGCCTACGTACTCGAGTCCGAGCGGATTCACGGGGGGGCGGACGGTGTTGCCGTTGACCAGGATGAAGGCGCGATCCATTGTCGTTTCTCCCGTGTCGGTTATACGAGGCCGTTTCGGCGAGGCAAATGGCCCCGGGGCCGTTCGAGAGCACGGCTCCGTTTGACAGCACCGCGAGCCAGCGTATTCTATTCGTCGTGATAGACGACGGAAGACACCCAGGGCGCCTGCAACAGCTCCTGCGCAAGAGCCAAACCATGGCCGAGGAGCTGGTGAAGGAAAACGAGCGGCTCAGGATGCGCGTGATCGCGCTGGAGGAGCAGTGCCGGGCAGCGGAGTTCGAGCTGGAGGGGCTGCGCGACCGCACCGAGGAGGTCTCGCCTCGCAGCGCGGCGGTTATCGAGGAGCTGCGCTCCATCGAGGAGGAGCTCAATACACTGGCGAATCTGCATACCGCCAACTGGCAGCTCCACCTGCAGCTGGCGCTGGCGCGGGTGCTGGATGCCATCGTCGAGATATGCGTGAACCTGGTCGGTACCGACAAGGTATCGATCTACATGGTCGACGAGGCGAAACGGAAGCTGATCCCGGTGCGAGCGTACAACAGCGACGCCGCCGTACTCTTTGTCGACGAGAGCGATGTCGGCAACGTGGTGAAGAGCGGCGCGGTCGAGGTGCGGGAGCAGGGCGACCCCGTGGCGGTCGTACCGTTGTCATACGAGGAACGCGTGGTGGGGGCGGTGGTGATCCACCACCTGCTCGTGCAGAAAAACGGCCTGCAGAGTCTGGATCACGAGCTGTTCGAGCTGATCAAGAAACAGGGGGCGACCGCGCTGTACGGGGCCTACCTGGCCGACGTTTCGCCGCGCACGGTCGACGAAGAAGCGGTGCGCAAGGCGCTTTCCGGGTAACCACCCAGCGGGCTCCGGATGCGGGGGATGCCCCCGTAGCCATCCCGTACCGGCTGGTCTATTATGGCGGGCCGGGTCGTTCCGCGAACAAGAGGAGAGAGGGCCATCGAAGAGCTCATCGAACGCGCGGCTGTCGACCTCGCGCGGTCCCGCCACGCGCTGGCTTTGACCGGGGCGGGGATGTCGACCGAGTCGGGGATCCGGGACTTCCGCGGGCCCGACGGCCTCTGGACCCGGGATCCAGAGGCCGAGAAGCGGGCCTTCGAAGCCTACGCCCGTTTCACCAGCGATCCGGGTGGGTTCTGGGAGGATACCCTGACTCGACCGCCCGCCTGGATCGAGCACATCGAGACCTCGCAGCCCAACGCGGGCCATCTGGCCCTGCAGCAGCTGGAGGAGATGGGGATCCTCAAGCACACCATCACCCAAAACATCGACGCGCTGCACGAGAAGGCGGGTACCCGGAACCTGCTGGAGTACCACGGTAACCTCTTCAAGCTGCGCTGCCCGGGCTGTTCGGTCCGCTACACGCGGCAGGACTATGACCTGGCGCGCCTGCTCGAGAACGGCGCCTTGCCGCCGCGCTGTAAGTCGTGCGGCGGGGCGGTCAAACCGGATGTGGTCTACTTCGGCGAGCCCATCCCCATGGACGTGGCCGAACAGAGCATGCTCGAGGCGCTGACCGCCGACGTGATGCTGGTCTGCGGCACCTCGGCCACGGTCTATCCCTTTGCCAACCTGCCCCGCCTGGCGGGGCGCGCGGTCGACATCGCCCAGGGCGGGGTGGTCTTTGCCGATTCCGGTAAACCCCGCGCCACCGTGATTGAGGTCAACGCCGAGCCCACGCCGCTCACCGAGGAGGGGGTATCCAGCTACCTGATCCAGGGCAAGACGGGGGAGATCCTTCCGCGCATCGTGGAAGCGGTCAGGAAGAAGTGTTCGTAGTTTATATCGTCATCCGGAAGGAGCTGTCATGACCGACAAGGCATGGGGAGGGCGATTTGAGCAGGAGCTGAACCGGAAGGCGGCCGAGTTCAGCTGTAGCGTGGAGGTGGACCGGCGCCTGGCCGGGCAGGACATCAAGGGTTCGATCGCTCACGCGCGTATGCTGGGCCAGAGGGGGGTGCTCTCGCCGGACGAGGTGGCGAAGATCACGGCGGGCCTGGAGCGGATCGCCGCCGAGATTGCCTCCGGTGATTTCGCCTGGGACGACTCCCGGGAAGACGTGCACATGAACGTGGAGGCGACGCTTACGGAGCGTATCGGAGAGGCGGGCGCCAAGCTGCATACCGCGCGCAGCCGCAACGACCAGGTGGCGACCGACATGAAGATGTGGACCCGGCAGGCCTGCCGGGAGACGGCTGCGCGCATCGACCGCTTGCTGGCGGTGCTGGCGGTTAGGGCCGGCCAGCGCCTGGACCTGCTTCTACCGGGTTACACCCACCTACAGCGGGCGCAGCCGGTACGGTTGGCGCACCACCTGCTGGCCTGGTGCGAGATGCTCGGGCGCGACCGCGCGCGCTTGCTGGACGCCGCCGCCCGCATGAACCTGTCGCCGCTGGGTTCCGGGGCGCTGGCCGCCACCAGCTTCGACATCGATCGCGAGGCCACGGCCCGTGAGCTGGGCTTCGAGGGCGTAACCCGTAACAGCATGGACGCGGTGGCGGACCGGGACTTCTCGCTAGAGTCGGTCTCGGCGCTCGCCATCTGCGCCGTGCACCTGAGCCGGATCTGCGAAGAGCTGGTGTTGTGGAGCAGCCAGGAGTTCGGCTTCCTGCGCATGAGCGACGCCTTCACCACCGGCTCCTCCATGATGCCGCAGAAGCGCAATCCGGACATGGCGGAGCTCATCCGCGGAAAGAGCGGACGCGTGGTGGGTGACCTGGTATCGCTGCTGGTGATGCTCAAGGGGCTGCCGCTCAGCTACAACCGCGACATGCAGGAGGACAAGCCGCCCGTCTTCGACGCCTTCGACACCGTCGATGACAGCCTGGAAGTGCTCGCCGGCTCGCTGGCCGGCGCCCGTTTCGACGGTGCTCGCATGCGGGCGGCCCTGCAAGAGGGGTTCATGGAGGCGACCGAGCTGGCCGACTACCTGGCGACGCGTGGGGTGCCGTTTCGCCAGGCGCATCGTGTGGTCGGCGGTCTGGTCCGGCGGGCCGCCGAGAGCGGCAAGCGGCTTGCCGACCTGACCCTGGACGAGCTAAAAGCCGAGCATCCCGCCTTCGAGGAGGAGGTGTTCCGGGCGCTCGATCTCGACGCCGCGGTGGAGCGCCGCTCGGTGGTGGGCGGTCCGGCCCGCGCCGCGGTGGCATCCGAGGTCGCGGCCCTGAAGAGGCGCCTCGCCGAGCGGGGCGTCGAGGTGGAGAAGGTCGCAGCCGAGTACGGAATCGGTACCGGCGATAGAGGTTGAGAAGAGGTTCGCGTCGGCCGCGTTCGGGCTGGATTCGGCCGACGCCCGGCGAGAACGTGGAGCATGAGCATGGCGTCATCCAGCACTACCGGTAGCGGACCGCAGAGCGTTCCGCCTTCCGCCGACTTCGTCTACCGGGGCGGTATCCTCTACGCGGAATCGGTCTCTTTGATGGAGATCGCCGACCAGGTGGGAACCCCGGCCTACATCTACAGCGCTTCGGTCATCGACGGGGCATACCACCGCATCGACGAGGCGCTGCAGGGCGTCCCGCACCTGCTCGCTTATTCCGTCAAGGCCAACGGCAACCTGGCGTTGCTGGCGCGCCTGGGGCGAATGGGCTCGGGCGCGGACATCGTTTCCGGCGGCGAGCTGGCCCGGGCGCTGGAGGGGGGCATCCCGGCCAACCGGATCGTGTTCAGCGGGGTGGGCAAAACGGACCGCGAGTTGCACGCGGCGCTCGACGCCGGCATCTATCAAATCAACGTGGAGAGCGTCCCGGAGATCGACGCGCTGGAAGCCATCGCTCGGGCGCGCGGCGTTTGCGTTCCCATCGCCTTGCGGGTCAACCCGGACGTCGACCCCAAGACCCACCCCTACATCTCCACCGGGTTGCGCACCAACAAGTTCGGCCTCGAGACCGATACCGCGCGGGAGCTGTTGCCGCGGTTGAAGCAGAGCCCGCATCTCGATTTACAGGGGCTGGCTTGCCACATCGGCTCGCAGTTGCTCTCGCCCGACCCCATCAGCGACGCAGTCGCCATCGTGGCGGGATTCGCCCTCGAGTGCGTCCGCGCCGGCATCGAGCTGCGCACCCTGGACGTCGGGGGCGGCTGGCCCATCCTCTACGGCGACGAGACCTCCGTGCCCTATCCCTTCAGCGCCTTCGGCGACGCGGTGCGGGAGGGGATCCGCAAGGGCGGAGCGGACGAACTGGGGCTGCAGATCATCGTCGAGCCCGGTCGCTCCATCGTGGGCGACGCCGGTGTACTGTTGACGCGGGTCACCTATGTCAAGCACCAGGGCGGCAAGCGCTTCATCATCGTAGACGGAGCCATGACGGAGCTTATCCGGCCCGCCCTTTACGGTTCCTATCACGCGGTCAGCCCGGTCAAGAAGCCCGACGAATACGCCGAGCAGAGCCCGGCCGACGTGGTGGGGCCGGTCTGCGAGAGCTCCGATTTCCTGGCCCGCGACCGGGAGCTGCCCGAGATCGAACGCGGCAGCCTGCTGGCCATTCGCGGGGCCGGGGGCTACGGGGCGGTAATGGCCAGTACCTATAACGGGCGGCCGCGTGCGCCCGAGGTCCTGGTGGAGGGCAAGGGCTTCCGCCTCATCCGTACCCGGGAAACCATTCCGGATCTCTGGCAGAACGAGATCAAGTAGGGGCGGGCCTTGCGTCCGCCCGGGATACCTGTCCGGGAGGGGGCGAGCCCCGCCTCGACGTTCTAAGGAGGCACCGCAAAATAAACGATCCGGTTGCGGCCGCGTGGGCGGGCGCACTCGCGGCTTTCGTCCTCGGAAAAATCCTCGAAATAGCGCTGCTATTGCTGCGGTTTTTCCTCCGGGCGCGCTCGCGATTGCGCTCCGCCGACGCGCCCGGTCTCGTATCGTTTATTTTGCGGTGCCTCCTAAAGCCGTTCCGCCGCCATGGCGGCCAGCGGCGAGCGTTCGCTCTTGGCCAGCAGCATGTGGCCGACCAGCGGCTCCTTCTTCAGCCGCTCTACCAAGTAGGTGAGACCGTTCGAGTTGGCGTCCAGGTAGGGATTGTCGATCTGGTCCGGATCGCCGGTCAGTACGATCTTTGTGCCTTCCCCGGCGCGCGATATGATGGTCTTGATTTCGTGGGGGGTGAGGTTCTGGGCCTCATCGACGACGAGGAATTGCTTGGGGATGCTCCTGCCTCGGATATAGGTGAGCGCCTCGATCTCGATGATGTCGGCCTGCTGCAGGTCGTCCAGCGTGATCTTCTTGCCCCTGGGGATGGCCAGTCCGGCCTCCGCGCCCACCTTGGCCCGGTTGAGGATGAACTCCAGGTTGTCGAAGATGGGGCGCATCCAGTAGCTCAGCTTCTGGTCCTTGGTGCCGGGCAGGTACCCGATATCCTTGCCCATGGGCATGATGGGACGCGCGACCAGGATGCGTTCGTAAGCGGGATCGAGCTGCAGCGTCTTGGATAGCGCGCAAGCCAGCGCCAGCAGCGTCTTGCCCGTCCCCGCCTGTCCGACCAGCGAAACCAGCTGGATCCGATCGTCCAGCAACAGGTCGAAGGCGAACTTCTGTTCCACGTTGAGCGGTTTGACCCCGAAGGCCGAGACGCCCTCCTTCAGCGCGACCAGTCCTCCCTCCTCGGCGTGCCAGCGACAGAGCACGGGTCGAACCCCCTTGTCCTTCATCCGCAAACAGGCGAATTCGTTCGGCTGAAAGGTGATTCCCGGGATTACCATCTGTCCGTTCTGGTAGAGCTCGCCTACCAGATCCTCTGGCACGTCGATCTCACGCCAACCTGCGTAGAGCGAGCGGTACTCCACCTTTTGCTTTTCGTAGTCCCCGGTTTTCAAGCCCAGCGCATAGGCCTTGATGCGCGCGTTCAGGTCCTTGGAGATGAAGAAGACCTGATCTTCTCGGCTCTTCTGGAAGTCGAGTGCGACCGAGAGGATTTTGTTGTCCGGCAGGTTGCGATCCATGTCGGGCGGAAGCAGGAAGTCCTCCGGCAAGAAGCCGATGCGCAGCCTGCCGTTGTTTTCCAGCTTGGCGCCTTTCTCCAGGGCCCCCTTCTTGATCAGCGAATCGATCTCCCGCAGCACCTGCCTTGCATGCATGCCCTTCTTGTCCGAATAGCTCTTGAAGTTGTCGAGCTCCTCGATGACCGTGATGGGTATGATCACGGTGTTGTCAGCGAAGGAGTAGAGTGCGCCCGGGTTGTGCAGAAGTACGTTGGTGTCGAGGACGAAGTACTTTGGCATTCTTCGATTAAACCATGACGCCGGCGACAAACCAAGGGATTCACCGCGCACGTTTCCGGCGAACCAACTCCAGGTTGTACTCGAACAGCGGGTCGGGTCGTATCTGCAGGGCGCGGCCGAAGTGGCGCGCTGCCTGGTCCAGCTCTCCCCTCTCCAGGTAGATGGCGCCGAGCGCGTTGTGGGCATCGGCGAAATCCGGGTACAGCTCCAAGGCCCGGTCCAGCGACTGAAGCGCTCGCCGCTCCTCGCCCGCCGCGAAGTAGACCCCGCCCAGATCGTAGTGAGCCTCCGCCGATCCGGGCTCGATGGCCAACGCCCTTCGATACAGCTGTAGCGCCTGCCAGTAGGAACGCTTTTTAGCGTGCGCCGCTCCCAGGTTGGTCAGCGCGACAAAGGAATCGGGGTCGAGCTGCAGCGACTTTTCGCAGGCGACGATGGCGTTGTCGGGCTCGGAGATCTTGACGTGCCGGATACAGAGCCCGGCGTAGTGCAGCGAGAGAATCTCCCGGTTGGTACCGAAGAACCACCAGTCCAACTTGCGTTCGTACAGACGTTCCGCGTTCGAGCTGCGATTCGCCAGGTCGAAGATCCTCCTTCTGCCGGGCATCTCCAAGGCGACCGAGAAATGCAGAAACCCGGGCGCCAGGTCGGGGTTCTGCAGGCTCCTGTAGTCGATCCGGCCGTAGACGAATCGGGCGTCCAGGCCCGCCATGCGAAATAGAGCGTATAGGATCTTGCTGTCTTCCGAGCACCTGCCGCAGCGGTTTTCCAGGGCCCCGAGCGCATCGCACTCGAGGAGGCAATCTTCCCGTACATCGGCCCGGCCCAACCCTCCATTTTCCCAGATGTAGCTCAACACGCCGTCCAGCCGGGCCTCGCCCAGCTCGACCCCGATTTCGCGCGGGATCTCGGCCACGGGCCGTGTTCCTTTGGTCGAGGCCAGGGCGAAGGCGTAGAGCGAAACCGCCGTCAGCTCATCGTAATGGCCGTCTCCTCTGCGGTAGCCAGCCGCCGCCAGCATGCGATCGATGGCGCGCAGGGTTAGGTGGACCTTTTGCCGCAGCAAGGCGTCGAACGAGGTCTCGGGGCTCAGATCGTCCAGTGTCCAGGGGATCTCCAGGTCGAGGTCGGCCCGGATGGCGTCATGGTACTTCTGGTAGTTTTCCAGAGCGTATTCCAGGACCTCTTTTTTCTCGATCATGCCGTCGCCGGCCCGTACGCGAGTCCTTCCCCTGTTTACGTAATCCGTCTTGAAGTACCCCTGGTCCAGCTCCGCGTCCGTCACCCCGCGCAGCGCAAGGGTCCGGTGCAGGGCCCAGGTCGGCGGGACTTTCGCGGAGACCGGCGGGAACTGCTCGTTCGGCGACCGTTCCGGACCTCGACAGTTGTACAGCCCCGCTGCAATGGTCGCGATGAAGAAGAAGATCGAGAATCGCCTCGGCATGGCTGCCTTAAAAGCGTCGTCCAGCGCGGTAGAAATTTTCACCTGCTCGTAGACGCGACCGATCCCGCCGTAAGGCTGGGCGCCGTCCCCGAGCCCCGTGCGGCGAACGCCGAGTTCTATTGTGTCTCTGCCGCTGCCCTCGACTCCACCCGCGTCATGGTGGTCTCGTAGCTTCCCTGGCAAGCGATCTGGCCGTCTCCCGCCCATTCGTAGCGGGTCATCACTCCCGTGATCTTCTTCGCGTTGTCGACGTCCATATCTCCGATCATCTGCCACCGGTGGTTGTTGGAGTTGTCCAGTCGCGTTTTGGTGACTGCCAGTACGCAGCCCTTGCGGTTCACGTCGGTGACGATCGTTCCGCCCATGTCGGTCTCGTAAACCGTAGCTTTGGTGCTCTGGTTTTCGAAGTTGTACCGGGTCGGTTGTATGAAGGAGCACGAACCGCCGATCTGCGTGTGGACGGCAAGGAACTCGCCCTTGACCGAACCGCAAGCGTCATCCTCTGACATACATCCCCCGACCGCGAATGCAACGTACAGAACCGCACCGACCGCCAATACGACTACCTTTTTCATCTAGCCAGTACCCAACCTTTCTTCTGGCCCCCCTTCGCCTTGCTACCCGACCCTCTCATGATGGTATATGAACGGTTGTTGCGCAAGTGTAGTACACATACCCGGTTGATCTTGTTCCTATAAAGTAGGAAATTTCTGTTTATAACGGAAAACCAACCCTCCTTCGGTTTCTGTGGCCCGTTCATTTTGCTCCGGGGCACGATTCCGACCGTCACCTGCACCGGAATTTCTTTTCGGGCCTTCGAGGGAGTAGCGTCGTCGGTACGGTGGAGGAGATGGACGCGAGACCGGGCAGGCTACCGCGCATCTTGTTATGGATGCTCCTCGGCCTGTTCGCTTACAAGCTCGCCTACCATTCGCTGTACCTGCGCGACAACGCCTTCGCTCTGGCGACCTTCTCGGATGCTCGCCTCTACGAGGAGGCGGCCCGTGACATCCTGGCTCGGCCGCCGTTGGGCAGCAGGCCTTTCTATTTACAGGGACTATACGCCTACTTCATGGCGCTCGGCATGGCGCTATGGCCCATCCTGGCCTCCGCACTGCTGCTGCAGTTGGCGGTGGCCGGCCTCTCCTTCCTGCTCTTCTTGCGCGCGGCGCGCGATGCTTTCGGCCCGGTGGCAGGCGCGCTGAGCACGGCCGTGCTGCTGGCCCATCCCACCCTGACCTTTTACGAGAACAAGTACCTGAGCGCCGAGCTGGGTGTGGTCTGCAACGTCGCGGTTCTCTTCACCTTCGCCCTGTATGCCCGCGCTCCTGGCCGCTGCCGGGCGCTGGGCCTGGGGGCGGCCTCGGCGCTCTCGCTGCTGGCCCGGCCCAACATGGTGCTGGCGCTGCCCGCAACGTTGTGGGCAATGGTGCTCGTCAGCCGGAGCCGCGGACGGGCCCGGGCGCGAGAGCTGGCGACGTTCGCGCTGGGCGTGCTGCTCACGGTGGCCCCCATGGCCCTGCGCAATCAGCTGGTCACCGGCAGGCCCGACCTGTTTCCCATCCATGGCGGCGGCACCTCGTTCTACATAGGCAATAATCCCCACGCGACCGGTCTCTGGAACTCTGCCGGTGGGCTCTTCAGCGGACAGGTCGGCGTGGAGCGGTGGGAGCTCGAGGAGAAGCTGGGAATCGACGTCGCCGACCGGACCGATCGAGCGGGAGCTATCGGCAAGGCGCTCTACCGGCGAGCACTTCGTTTCATCGCGGACCGACCAGGAAGCTGGCTCCGGCTAGAGGCGCGCAAGCTCTGGTTGCTGGCCGGAAACGAGGAGATCACGCAGGACTACGACGTGTACGGCGAGCGGGAGCTCGTTCCCGCTCCCTACCGCGTTGGCTTGCCCTTCGGCGTCCTGCTGGCGGTGGGAGTCCTGGGCTTCTGGATCCTGGCGACGGGAGAGGGGCGGAACCGCGACTCGCAGCAGAGCAGGCAGGTCCGCGCCTGGTGGTTCCTGGCCGGTGGCCAGGCGCTGGCCGTGCTAGCCGCCAACCTGCTCTTCTTCACCTCGGCCCAGCACCGACTGCCCCTGGCCCTACCCCTGGCGTTCCTGAGCGGTCCGGCGCTGCTCGGCCTGCGGGAGAGGCTGCGAAAAGAAGGCAGGGTCGCTTTGAACACCTGGGCAGCGTTGCTCGTCTGCCTCTTGCTCCTGGCGCAGTCCTTTTGGCCGCGCACCAAGCGGAGAACCCCCTCCACGGCACACTACTACAACCTCTCCGTGGTTCAGCACGAGGCCGGCGACGCTGCGGCTGCTATCGAGACCCTGGATATCGCCATCACCCGTCGACCGGACCAGCCCGAGTTCCTGCTGGACCGGGTGCGCCTGGCACGCGAGCTCGGTCGTTTCGACCAAGCACAGGCCGACATCGACAAGCTGTCGGCTGTCAAACCGCTGCCCGGCTGGTTGCTGCGCCAGGTTTTACGCGAGCAGGCGCTGCTCGTTCAGGCGCGCCGCGCCGTGGCCGCACCCGTCGAGGCTCCGTGACCGTAATTCCAATCTTGCTGTAATACATCTTCCTCGCTGTCGGAGCTTATCCAGTGGTGCGCCATCGGTGGTATGATATGGCCATGGGTGCGAATTCGTGGCCGACTTTGAAAGCGAGACCGGTGACCATGGTGGTCGTGGTCGGCGGCCCGACCAAGATGGTCGAGGCCGCCAAGAAGGCTTCGGCCGTGGCCGCGGGCGCTATCGCGGTGGCGTGCCCGGTCAACGATGCGGCGACCATAGCGGCCAAGAACCGACCCTTCGCCCTGGTCGTGAGCCAGGAGGTCTACGAGTTCGATTCCGACGAGTTCATCGCGCTGGCCAGGGACGTGAAGGCGCAGCTCATCACCATCCCGACCCGGATGGCCACCAGGGAAGAGCTGCAGAGGCAGCTGATTCCGCTCATCGAGAAAGCCTTCAGCAAATCGGGTTTGTAGACCTGTAGCCGGCATCGAAAACCGCGTATACACGGTTGGCGATGTCCTTCTACGCCGACCTTCACGTCCATTCCCGGTTTTCCCGCGCCACTGCCCGGAGCTGTGATCTCGCGCACCTGGCTTTCTGGGCTCAGAAGAAGGGGATCGAGGTGGTCGGGACCGGGGACTTCACCCATCCCGGCTGGTTCGCCGAGCTCGAGCAGAACCTGATCCCGGCCGAGCCCGGGTTGTTCGCGCTTCGCGAGGGTATCGAGGCGCTGTCGGGCGAGGAGCTCGCCCCGTCGTGTCGGGGCAGCGTGCGTTTCATGCTTTCGGTCGAGATCTCCACCATCTACAAGAAGGGGGAGCGGACCCGGAAGGTGCACCACGTGGTCTACGCGCCCGATCTCGAGTCCGCGAAGCGGTTCACGCAAAGCCTCTCCCGCATCGGGAACCTGAGCTCGGACGGCCGGCCCATCCTGGGGCTTGACTCCCGGAACTTGTTGGAGATCGTTCTCGAGTCTGCAGAGGGGTGCCACCTGGTGCCCGCTCATATCTGGACCCCCTGGTTCTCGGCGCTCGGATCGAAATCCGGTTTCGATTCCATCGACGATTGCTACGCCGACTTGGCTCCGCACATCTTTGCGGTGGAAACCGGCCTGTCGTCCGATCCCGAGATGAACTGGCGGGTAGCGTCGCTGGACCGCTTTCGCCTGGTCTCGAATTCGGACGCGCACTCGCCGGCCATGCTCGGTCGCGAGGCGTGCATCTTTGACGGCGAACGGGATTACTTCTCGATATTCCGGGCGCTCAGCACGGGCGAGGGGTATGGCGGCACGGTGGAGTTCTTCCCGGAGGAGGGCAAGTACCACCTGGACGGCCACCGCAAGTGCGGTGTGCGTCTCACCCCCGAGCAGACCCGCGAGCACGGAGGGCGCTGCCCGCAATGCGGCGGCCTCATCACCGTGGGCGTGATGAGCCGGGTCGACGAGCTCGCCGAGCCCGATCATCGCCCTCCGCCTTCGACCGCCGGCAGGGTACAGAGCCTGGTGCCGTTGGCCGAAGTGATCGCCGAGCTGTACGGCGTGGGCTCCAAGAGCATTCGCGTGCAGCGCTCCTACGAGCACCTGCTTTCGGAGCTGGGCCCCGAGCTGTTCATTCTGGGCGCGGCCGACCCGGAAGAGATCCGCAGGCGCGGTTCCCCGCTGCTGGCCGAGGCCATCACGCGCCTGCGCGCGGGCAAGGTGATCCGCGAGGCGGGCTACGACGGCGAGTACGGGGTGATCAGGCTGTTCGAAAGCGATGAGCTCGGCTGCCGCAACCGGGGAGGGCTGCTGTTCGAGACACCGCCGGTGAGAAAACCCGCCCCGAAAGCGGCGAAGGCGCGGAAGGGGGAATCGAAAAGCTCAGAACCCGGTGTCCGTACTGCTGTCGGTTCGGTTGCCGGTCTCCCGCAGGTCGCCGAGGTGAAACCGGCCGCTTCCCGCGAACCGGAGGCGAGCCCGCTGTCCGGGCTGGACGAAGCGCAGCGGGCCGCGGTCGAGGCGGTCGAGGGGCCGGTGCTGATCGCGGCCGGGCCGGGCTCGGGCAAGACCCGCACGCTCACCCACCGGCTGGCCCATCTGGTCCGCTCCCGCGGCGCGCGGCCGGAGAGCTGCCTGGCGTTGACCTTCACCCGCAGGGCGGCGGAGCAGATGCGGGAGCGGCTGCGCGCGCTTTTGCCCGACTGCGGCGACCGGTTTCCGGTGCTCACCTTTCACGCGCTGTCGCTGCAACTGCTGACCGAGTTCCGTGACCGGGCTGGCCTGCCCGAGCGGTTCCGGCTCGCCGCCGAGGCCGAACGCCTGCAGCTGCTGCAGGACCACCTGCAGCTTAAGGAGCGCGAGGCCCGGCGGCTGATTTCCGAGATTTCCCGTATAAAGAGAAGCCGCTCCGGCGACGAGCGCCCCGAGCTGCTGTCGGCGCTCGAGACCTACCAGCGCGAGATGCGGGCCGCCGGCCTGCTCGACTTCGACGACCTGGTGGCGCTGGCGGCCGACCTGCTGGAACGGGACGAGGAGATCCGACGCCTCTTGCAGCAGCGTTTCAACTGGATATCCATCGACGAGTACCAGGACGTGGACGCGGCCCAGTACCGTCTGCTCGCCCTGCTGGTCTCGCCCCGGGCTGATATCTGCGCCATCGGCGATCCGGACCAGTCCATCTACGGCTTTCGCGGCTCCGACCCGAGCTTCTTCCGCCGCTTTCAACAGGACTATCCCGGCGCGCGCGTCTTCGCCCTGACCGCCAACTACCGCTCGGGCAGCCATATCGTTCGGGCCTCCTGGCAAGTGATGGCGCGCTCCGTTCCCGACCATGCCGAGCTGCGGGCCCTGCTCGATACCACCGGCACCATCACCATCCACCAGGCAGCCAGCGAGCGCGCCGAGGCCGAGTTCGTGGTACAGAGCGTTGAACGCCTGCTCGGGGGCCACAGCTTTTTCTCGCTGGACAGCGGGCGATCCGGCAGCGGTGCCGCTGTCGACCCGGGCGCGGAGCGCTCCGATCTGTGCTTCGGCGACTTCGCCGTGCTGCTGCGCACCGAGGCGCAGGCCGAGCCGGTGCGGGAGGCCCTGGCCCGCTCGGGAATCCCCTTTCAGCTCAGGTCTCACCAGCGGCTCTTCGAGCAGCCGGGCGTGCGCGACCTGGTTCTGCGCCTGGATCGAGCCGTTCCGGGACGGAACGCGCTCGACGCCCTCAAAGAAGCGGCCCGGAGCTCGGTGAGCGAGGCCGACGAAGCCGATCGGGACGCGGTCGCGGAGCGAAACCGAGCGGCGCTGGAAATGCTCGAGCCGCTGGCCCTGGCCCGCGGTTCCGATCTCGAGCGCTTCCGCCGCGAGGTGATGCTGGGCGAGCAGATCGACACCTGGGATCCGCGCGCCGATCGCGTATCGATCCTCACCCTACACGCGGCCAAGGGACTGGAGTTCCCGGTGGTATTCATCCTGGGTTGCGAGCAGGGTATTCTACCCCTGCTCTGGCCGGGCTCCGACCCGTCTGCCATCGAGGAGGAGCGCCGCCTCTTCTACGTAGGCATGACCCGCAGCCAGCAGCTGCTCTACCTCTGCCACGCCCGCAAGCGCCGCTGGCAGGGCCGGGTACGTCCCGGCGAGCCCTCGACCTTCCTACAGGACATCCAGCAGGAGCTGCTCGAACGCAGCCGGGCCGGCGGCCGCAAGAAACGCCGCCCCGATCCGGACGGCCAGCTCGAGCTGTTCCAACCCTACTGTGTCAGGTCGCCGTCGTCGCGAGGGCGCTACCGTCGAGGCAGTTCGCGAGCGCGCCCGTAGCGAGCGACCGAGCCGTAGCGGAGCTACGGCGACCGAGCGAGCGAGGACGAAAGCCGCGAAATGCCCGACGGTAGCGACCGCAGTAGACGGCGACCTGACCCAGTAGGGCTAATACCACCTGGTCACTTACCGAAACGATTGTCCCTGTCCTTTTCTCGATGATACCATCCGCATATGTGGATTGTATTCGGTAGACGTAGGAAGAGAACAAGACAGGGATTCGTGGCCGAGTACTGCCTCTCGTGCGCAGAGGGCCGTTCGATGAGTCTGGAAGAGGCGCGAAGCTATCCTCATTTTTTCTTCGTGCCGACCTGGAAGAGCCGCCTCGAGGGTTACGAGGTTCACTGTACGAAATGCTCCGAGGTCTACGAAGTGGAAATCAACCGCTACCGGAAAGTCGCCGAGTACGACACCGGCTTCCACGGTCTGGTCGAGAAGACCCGTCCGGAGGCTCGAGCCGAGGTGGCCGAGCGTCAGGAGAGGGGCAAGCGGGTTGCTCGGGGAATCGCCACTCCGGGTGAACGGGAGGCCTTCATGAAAGAGGCGTTGCTCAGCGTGGAACAGGTGTCGGCCAAATGCCGCGGAAGCTGGCGCATGGACAAGACGACGGCGATCTGGTTGCTGGTTACCGTCCTGCTCTCCTCTGCCATATTTATCGGTGCGGTTTTCACGGAGCCCTTCACCGGGGCACAGAGGAGCGTTTTGATCGCCGGATTCACCGTGCTCGGCCTAGGCATCCTGGGCGCCGTGATCCTGGCCGCCACCTCGTTGCGCCGACTCCTGAAGAAGAAGATCTATCCGAAGGTCGTCAAGAGGCTGTCGCCGGCCGCACCGGATCGACAGGAGCTGGAGAGGATCCTTCGCAATCTCGAGGAAGAAGGGGCCACTATCGGCCGCAGGCTCAAGGCCAAGCGTATCGTCGAGTTGATGCCCGCGTCGAGCAGAGAGATGGCGCGGTAGGCTTAACCCCACCGAAGCCTACGCCCTCCATCGAAGCTAAGGAGGCACCGCAAAATAAACGATACGAGACCGGGCGCGTCGGCGGAGCGCAATCGCGAGCGCGCCCGGAGGAAAAACCGCAGGAATAGCAGCGCTATTTCGAGGATTTTTCCGAGGACGAAAGCCGCGAGTGCGCCCGCCCACGCGGCCGCAACCGGATCGTTTATTTTGTGGTGCCTCCTAAGCTAGAGTTTCGCCATTTTTCAGGCGGCGCATAGCAGGTCCTGGGGACGC
>CAYVFC010000006.1:0-81744 GCA_964450715.1 uncultured Sandaracinaceae bacterium
CTTTTTCAATAATGGTTATGCGCGATTAGGCGGCTTAAGCGAACACGCGTGAAGAGGGCAGATACCCCATGCAGCTGGTTGGCCTCGACGAAGAGGGCGTGCCGGTGGTCGACACCCCGGTAGTGCCGGTAGACGTCGCTTTCGAGGGCGATAAAAACAGCATGGAATACGACGACACGCTCTCTCTGAGCACCGCGCCCGCCCGCCTACAGATCCGCTGGAACCTCGGTTACGGCAGCTGCGAGAGCACGGGAATCCATCAACTGCGCGTCGTGGCCTACGGCTCGAACGGTATGAAGACGCTGCTCGACACCGAGCTCAACTGCTCGGTCACCGGTGAGGACGAAGATCAGTACCGGCGCGTGCCCGATCCCGGCCGCGAGATAGACGGCGAGCTGCTGGACGAAGTGACGGTGCAGCCGCTCGACGAGAACGACGTCGAGATCGGCGACCCGGTCATCTTCGAGCTCGATCCTCCTGGTGCCGGGCGGACCGTGCAGCTTTCCATCGAATGCACGCCAGCCGGCTGCACGGAATCCGAATAGCTCGTAGGTGCGGGCCTTGCGCCCGACCGTAGTCGCCCGCCTTTCAAGGTAGGGGGCAAGCCCCTCCCCTACCAACCGTCTGCATAAAAAAAGCCCGGCCGTTTCCGGCCGGGCTTTGTCAGAAAAGGCTTTGCGAATCGCGAGCCGTTACAGTGGAAGCGCGGCGCGCACGTCGGCGCAGGTCGCCCCTGCGTTCAGCATGACCTGATCGTAGGTGCCGTCGCCCAGGTCGTATACGGTCCGGTTGTCGTCCACGAACTGGGCCTCGACCTGGCTGCACTCGGCGCCCGTATCCAGGCGGCAGCCCATGATGTGGTTGTCGAACTTGGTCACACTGGCCGTGCCGCTCGCCGTGGTGCAACCGGTACGCTGACCCGTCAACTGCATGACTACGCGGGTAGAGATATAGAGCTGGTCGGCATAGGGACCGAACAGCGCCGATGGCACGCTGACCGGGGGCAGCGTGTAGGGATCGGCGCCGTTGGGGACGCCCGTGATCCCGATATCGCCGTCGCCGTCCGGATCGGTCGCGGTGGCGGCCATCTCGGTGCCCGAAGCCGGCCAGGGGTCGTTGATCACGTCGGTCAGGCTGTAGCCGATGACCGAGCCCGAGGGCTGAAGGCTGACGGTCGCGTCACCCCGGTCGCTGCTGGCTGTTCCGGTGGTGGTCGTGGTGGGCATGCTGGGCGCGTCCCAAATCGCCTCTGCGAAGTTGATCTGGACCAGGCCTCCGCCGGCGAGCGCTCCCTTGGTCAAGTCGGGCAGATTGGTACCGCACGACTTGGTGACGCTGGTGAGGTTATAGGAGCCGTCCGCATTCGGTGTGGGATCGGTGGTGATCTCGGAGAAAAGCCAGATGGTCGCCACGCCCGACCCGGCCACGATCAAGGTCTCGGGCCAGGAGATGTTCACCCTGACGCGAGTCGCCGCGACCGAGGTCCCGGTATCGCAGATATCGTCGCCTCCGGAGCCGGCGCCTCCGGCCCCTGCGCCTCCGGTGCCCGCGCCGCCAACTCCCGCGCCTCCGGTGCCCGCGCCGCCAACTCCCGCGCCTCCGGTGCCGGCGCCACCTACGCCTCCGGTGCCGGCCTCTCCAACGCCTGCGCCGCCTTCACCCATGCCGCTAACGCCAGCGACTCCAGTACCGGAGTAACCGGCCATGCCGCTCATACCACCCTGCACTTGACCGCCGGCTCCGCCACCCGGGTTAACGGGATCGCTGCTGCTATCGCAGCCCAGGGCGAGCAGCATAAATAAGGCACCCGCAATCATAAGACCAAGTACGCTCTTCTTCGCCATCCGGATATCCTCCTTGGTACAGATCTGTCGTCGGAATTGAACGACCTTTCAGAAATATTCGACCCGACACGGGGCGGATCGGGAAAAAGTATCTACTACAGACGCGCCCATCCGGCCACCCGCCTCGATAAACTCCGGGTCACAATTCGTTCCTTATCGTTTCCTCTTATGTCGCCTCCGGTCCTGACCAAATTCGGGGTACGACGATGGTCATCGCGGCAGCGGATCGTCGATGAATGCTGGTCGTCGAGAGCCGCATATTTTTAACTATCCGGAGCTTCGGCCGCAGATCGCTATCACAAGCCGGGGCATCTCGCCTGCGGCCCCTTGCGGACCAGGCGAGCGGACCGGATCAGGAAGGAAAGGTTACGTCTTAGAGGGTGTTTAAAAAGCGCCGACCGAGTATTTCGGAGCGCGACGGCCCGAGATGCAAGGCGCGACGACGAGCAATAGCGGCGCTATTTCGAGGAGGAGCAACGCAGCAGATCGGGCCGTCCCGCCCGAAAGACGACAGGAGGCGCTTTTTAAACACCCTCTTTGTAAATTAAATGGTCGGGGCGACTGGACTCGAACCAGCGACCCCTACACCCCCAGTGTAGTGCGCTAACCAGACTGCGCCACGCCCCGACCGCCCGACACGTTGACCGGGAAGCTCAACATACACCACTGCCCGTCGCGCGCAAGTCGACGCGGCCGTGAAATTTTCAGCGACTCTCGGACTTGGCCGCCACCGGCACGGCCCCCGGAATCACGGCCGTGACCGTGGCCGTGTGCCGGTGCTCGGTCGCCTCGCGTTCCTCCGGGGCGTCGAGCTTTTTCAACAGGTCGCTCAGATCGCGGCGTATGGCCAGCAGGTCGGCGCGCAGGGCTACCTCTCGAGAAGCTTCCTCGTCCGGCTCGCTGCTCACTCGATGCTTGTCGAGCTCGCGCAGTCTCTTGCGCGCCCCGGGGATGGTGAACCCTTCCTGCTGTACCAGCCGGCGAATGAGCATGGCCAGCTCCACGTCCCGCCGCTTGTAGACGCGGTGGTAGCCCCGGGTCTTCATGGGGCGCAAGCAGGGGAACTCGCTCTCCCAGTATCGCAATACGTGGGGGCGGACGCCCACGATCTTAGCGACCTCGCCGATCTTGAAAAACAACTTGTCTGGGAGAACCGTCTCCGCCACGCAGAGCCCTCTTCCTGGGTCGACAACGCGGTCCGCTCAACTTCCCTCGGGACGACCGGACCTTACTTGGTTTCCGAGACCTCGCTCGACTTCTTGCTTCTCGAGCTCGAGGATACTTTATGCGGATTAAGCACGCTCTTTAACACCTGGCTCGGCTTGAAGGTCAACACGCGCCGCGCGCTGATCGGGATCGGTTCTCCGGTCTGCGGGTTGCGACCGACTCTCTGCTTCTTGGGACGCACCACGAAGTTACCGAAGCCGGAAATCTTGATCTTGTCCCCCTCTGCCAGAGCCCCCTTCATGATGGCGAAGACCTTGTCGACCAGCTCGGCGGATTCCTTCCGCGAGAATCCTCCAACTCTTTCATACACGCCATCGATGATTTCTGCTTTCGTCATCTCGCGCCTCCCCGACCGGTATCAGTGCATGCAACCACAAAGAAAAGAGTAACTCAAGAGCGCGCCCGAAGCATAGCGCCAAAAGACTCCTCCGCGGTCTTGACCAGCCGTCCGTGAACCTCGTCTACCCTTTTATCGGTCAATGTGCCCCCTGTATCCCGATATACTACATGGAAGGCCATGCTCTTGTACCCGTCCGGGACAGGAGCCCCTCGGTATATATCGAATAGTCGGACCTGCTCCGCCAGACCGTCGGCGGTTTCCTGCAACATCCGCGCCACATCGCCCGCCGGAATCGACTCGCCGACCACCACGGCGATATCCCTGATTACGGCCGGAAAACGCGGCAAGGGTTTGCGAGAGCTCGTACCAGCGCCGTCCAGGACGGCGAACGCCGATTCCACGTCGATCGATGCATAGACCGGACGGCCTTGTAGTTGCAGGCTCTCGACCAGGTCGGGATGCAGCTCTCCCAGCTCGCCGATCGCTTCCCCGGAAACGCGCAACGTCGCGCGACGTCTCGGATGCAGGCACGCAACCGGGCTTTCGTTCTCGCTATACGGACAGGTATCGGGAAGCCGATTGCCCAGCGCCGCGAAGATCGCCTCCACCACGCCCTTGCCGTCGTAGAAGTCGATCTGCTCGTTTTCTCCATACCAGTACCTGCGCGGTCCCCAGAGCAGAAGCGCCAGAGCATAGCGCTGTTCGGGAAGCTCGCCCGCCGCGGCCGGACGGAAGATGCGCGACAGCTCGAAACCAGCGAACCGGTCGACCTGGTGGCTCTGCGCCCGCCGCAGGTTCGCCGCCAGCGAGGGAAGCAGGATCGTACGCAGTACCGCGCGCTCCTCCGAGAGGGGGTTGGACAGCCGCACCGCGTCGGTCGATCCGCGGCAAAGCCCTAGCTCCCTCTCCGATAAAAACGCGTAGTTGACCGACTCCTTCAACCCGGCGGCGGCTGCCGCGCGGCGCAAGTGCCGGATAAATCGGTTCAAACGAGATGTGCCTTCGGGCGAGGGCTTCACGGCCGGTATCTCGGTCGGTATCGCCTCGTATCCCCTTACCCGGGCCACCTCTTCGATCAGGTCAACCTCGCGCTGCAGATCCGGGCGATGGGAAGGCGGAACCACCTCCCACGCTCCCTTGCCGTTCGCCCTCAACGAGCAACCGAGGCTTACCAGCGTGCGTCGCACCTCGCTCGCCCCGACCTCTCGCCCCAGCAACGCCTCCGCCCGTTTACGTCTCAGACGGATGCGGGGGCTCGCCAACGGCTCGGCTACCACCTCGAGGGCTTCGCTCGCCACCGAGCCGCCGGAAAGCGAGGCGACGAGGCTGGCCGCGTTCGCCAGCACCGAACGGATCGCTCCGGCGTCAACCCCGCGCTCGAAGCGGTAGCTGGAATCGGTATGCAGCCCGGTACGGCGCGCGGTCCGGCGAATCGAGCGCGGATCGAAGTAGGCGCACTCGATGAGCACGCGCCTCGTGCCCTCGTGTATCTCGGAAAGCGCGCCGCCCATCACACCGGCCAGGGCGACCGGCCGTTGGCCGTCGCAGATCAGCAGGTCATCATCGGTCAGCGGACGGCGCTGGCCGTCGAGGGTTTCCATGACCTCCCCCGGCGCGGCCAGGCGGACCGCGATGCGCGAGCCGCGCAGCCGGTCGTAGTCAAAGGCGTGGATAGGATGGCCGAGGCCGAGCAGTATGATGTTGGTGGCATCCACCACGTTGTTGATGGCTCGCAACCCCAGCACGTGGAGCCGGTAGCGAAGCGCGAACGGAGAAGGCCCTATGGCGACACCGCCCACCAACGCGGCGCCGTAGCGAGGGCAGCGCTTGCCGTCCGCGATATCGATGCGCACGGGACCGAATCCCTGCAGGGCCTCCCGGTCGTGCTTCGGTTTGCCGGCGGCGCAGAGGTCTAGCAGGGAAAACACCCCTTCCCTTTGGGGAAACAGCTCCGGCCCGGCGCTGGCGCTGCGCGCCGGAGAGCGCGGGGCGCGGGGGCGAAACCGCTTGCCCCGTAGAGCGCACAGCTCGCGCGCCAGTCCCAGGTGGCCCAGGCAGTCGGGGCGGTTGGGTGTCAGACCGATATCGAGCACGCTATCGCGTAGCTCCAGCGTATCGGCCACCGCGTCACCCGGGCGGGCCTTGACCGAGCCTTCGAGCACGATGATCCCGCTGCTGTCGGAGCCTATGGAAAGCTCGGTCTCGCTGCAGATCATCCCGCGGGAAACCGCCTGTCCGAACTTGCGCTCGCCGACCTGGAAACCGCCCGGCAGCACCGCTCCGCTTCTCGCATAGACCACGCGACCGCCCGGCCCGGGAAGGTTGGGCGCGCCGCAGACCACCTCCTGCTCACCATCGCCGTCGTGGACCGTTACCAGGCTGAGCGCTTGCCGTTCGGGATGGGGGCGGACGGCGCGCACCTCGGCCACCACCACCTGATCGAAGCCATCGCCTTTCTCTTCCACGGCTTCCACCTCGATACCGGCGGCGGTCAATCGGTCGGCCGCTTCCTGCACGGGAAGGTCGAGACGGGAAAGCTCCTTGAGCCATCTGTACGAGGCGAGCATGGCGGCGAAACCCTCAGAGCTGATCGAGAAAGCGCGTATCGTTTTCGTAGAGCGACCGAATATCGGAAATGCCGTACCGCAGCATGGCGATGCGGTCGATCCCCATGCCGAAGGCGAACCCGGTATACCGCTCCGGGTCGTACCCCACGTTCTCGAAGACCACGGGGTGGATCATGCCGCATCCCAGGATCTCGAGCCAACCGGTGCCCTTGCATACCCTGCACTCTCCAGCGGGCGATTCCCAGCCGCGGCAGAAGACGCAACCGATGTCGACCTCGCCCCCGGGCTCGACGAAGGGGAAGTAGCTCGGGCGGAAGCGTACGGGCACGTCCCGACCGAAGACCCGCTGGGCGAAGAGCGTCAGCACGCCCTTGAGCTCGGCAAAGGTCACGCCTTCATCCACCAGGAAGCCCTCCATCTGCATGAACATGGGGGAATGGGTGACGTCGTCGTCCCGCCGAAACACCTTGCCGGAAGAGACCACGGCCAGCGGGGGCTTGCGGCGCAACATCTCGCGGATCTGCACGTTGGAGGTATGCGTGCGCAGCAACACCCGGTTGGCGGACACGCCCTGAGGCTGTGCGATGAAGAAGCTGTCCTGCATGTCGGTGGCCGGGTGATCGGGCGGAAAGCCGAGGCGGTCGAAGTTGTACTCGTGTAGCTCCACCTCGGGCCCGTCCACCACCTCGAAACCAAAGGAGACGAAGACGTCCTGCAGCTCGTGCTCGGTACGGGTGAGCGGGTGCAGCCGCCCGCCCGCGGGGAAGCGACCGGGCAGCGTGATGTCCAGTGAGGGACCGCAGAGCTCGGCCTGCCGGGCGCGTGCGGCCAGCTGCTGCAGGTTGCCCTGGAAGGCTTGCTGGATCTCTTCCTTGAGCTCGTTACAGCGCTTTCCCAGCTCTCTACGTCGCTCCTTAGGTAGCTGGGGCATGAGCTTGAGCAGCGAGGTAATCTCCCCCTGCGGGCCGAGGAAGCGCGCGTTGGCGCCGCGCAGGCTCTGCTCGTCCGTCGCCCCCTCGTATGCGGAGCGGTACTCGCGGGCTATCCGGACGAGGCTCTGCTCGAATGCGGTCGCTACCTCCGCCTCTACCATACGCGACCTCGATGCCTTAGAGCCCGACGTCGCGCACTACCGCCTTGAAACCCTCGGGATCGCGAACGGCCAGGTCGGCCAGGATCTTTCGATCGAGCAGGACGTTCGCGCCCTTTAGAGCGGCGATCAACCGGCTATAGTTGGTCCCGCACTGCCTAGCAGCAGCGCCGATACGCGTGATCCAGAGGCTCCGGAAATCGCGCTTGCGCTTCTTGCGATTGGCATAGGCGTTCGCCCAGGCGTGATGCACCTGCTCGATTGCCGTCGAGAACTGCCGGCGGCGCGCGCTGTAGTAGCCCTTGGCCTGCTTCAGCACACGGTTTCTGCGACGTCGGGCTTTGAACCCTCTCTTGACGCGAGGCATGGTCCGCCCTCCCGGTTAGAAAGCGTGGGGAAGAAGACGCTTTACCTGGTTCATCTGCGCCTCGTCGACGAGGCCCTTTTTCCGTAGCTTGCGCAGGCGTCGGGCCGGTTTGCCCCGCATCATGTGCGAGTGCGACGCGTGGGCCCGCTTTACCCGCCCGGAACCGGTAACCCGGAAACGCTTGGCAGCGGCTCGATTGGTCTTCATCTTGGGCATGGTTCGTTCCACCACCGCGGTCGGCCGGACGCCTTCGGGGCCGCCGCAGAATGGGCGTTCTTATGAGCACGAAGGGGAAAAGTCAAGCGAATGCAACCGGTTTGGGAGGGGACGTGTCGTTTCGAAAAAAGCGAGAAATCTCGGGGTCGAGATTTCTCGTCGCCTTCGGCTCCTCGAAATGACAACCCGCCGGCTCCTCGAAATGACAACCCGCGCTCAGCTCCCCTGGCGCTGCCCCTGCGCCGTGCGGACCTTGGAGATCGGAGCCAGCACCAGCGTCATCTGTCTTCCCTCCATACGGGCCGGAACCTCCACCGTGCCGTACTCCTTGGCGTTCTCCGCGATGAAGTCCAGTTGCCGCTGCGCGGCCTCCGGATGGGTGATCTCCCGGCCTCGAAAGCGGCAGGTGACCTTGACCTTGTTGCCATCCTCCAGAAACCGGAGCACATGCTTGAGCTTGAACCCCAGGTCGTGGTCATCCGTCTTGGGCCGGAGCTTGATCTCCTTGAGCTCGACCACCGTCTGCCGCTTCCTGGCCTCGTTCTGCTTCTTCTTCTCGTCGTACTTGTACTTCCCGAAGTCCATGATCTTGCACACCGGGGGGTGCGACTTCGGGTTGACCTCTACCAGGTCGAGCCCCTTCTCGCGCGCCAGGCGCTGCGCCTCCGGGGTATCGAGTATCCCAAGCATCTCGCCGTCGGACCCGACGACGCGAACCTGGGGGACGCGGATGCGATTGTTGACCCGCGGGCCCTGAAATCCGCGGTCATTAGGGTCGTAATTGGATCTTGCGATAGCTGCTTACCTCTTTCTTGAGGGCTGGCCGCCCTGCGTTTCGTCGTTCCCCGTTCAAAAAATCTTTGCCGTCGCCCCGCGGGCGCGCCGGACGCAATGCCCCGCCGCTTCACCCGTCGTGGGCGCGTCGTGCCCAAAGGGCGGCCGTCGCCCTTCAAGCACGGAGAAACCTGCTGAACATGACAGCTTCGACCCGGCTCATACCCCGAGCAGCTCCCACGGCCTGGTTAGCTCGTATTTTTCCCCCACTCGGGCAGCTCTCGCTGTTAAAGTCGCTATACCTCGTCCTTCGAGCGCTCCGTGAGCGGTACTTCTAACGGATGATTCCCGACTGGTTTCCGACATACAGCCTGTCAAGCGTTCTGTATTCCTCAAGCGCGTCGTCTGAAATTGGAGTGTTGATCCGGTCGGTTGTAGGCACGGGCGGGATTGAACCGCCGACCCCTACCGTGTCAAGGTAGTGCTCTCCCGCTGAGCTACGTGCCTGCCTTTTTCCGTAGAATCCAAGGAAAAAACCGTGTACCGCCCCTTGCTACGGGTGTCAAGACGGAGAAGACGCTCGCGGGGAGCCCCCTTATTGCGACCGGCCTATTTCGAGGCTAGGGTGAGCCCGCGTTCGGTCGATCCTAGCCTCGAAAACGGGGCGGACCGTTCCAGGTAGCTGACCCTTCATGGTTTCCGGACGAACTCAAACCCTAGACGCGGTTTCAAAACCCCGGACCTTGTATTTCGGAGCGCGGCAGCCCTAGATGCAAAAAGCGACGACGAGGAATAGCAGGGCTATTTCGAGCAGGAGCGACGCCGCAGATGGGGCCGCCCCGCCCGAAAGACGACGGGAGGGGTTTTGAAACCGCGTCTAGCGTGGGCAATCGCGGTTTTCGCCGGTGCGGCGGCGCTGTTGCTGGTGCGGATCGGAAGCGTAGGCATTTGGGATCCCTGGGAACTGGAAACCGCGGACGCGGCGCGGCGCCTGGCCGCGGGCACGGAGCCGCAAGACCAAGACCAGATCGGCCTCTCGGTCTGGCTGGTCTCCCAAGGTTTCCGCTTTTTTGGCGTACACGAGTGGTCGGGGAGGTTACCCATCGCCCTGTGCGGGATGCTGGCCGTTCTGGTCGCCTTTCTGCTGGCCGGACGCGACCGCGGAGCGCGCGCAGGTTTGTACGCGGCGGTGATAACCGGATCGACCACCCTGTTCCTGTTCAACAGCCGACTCATGATGGGCCAGGCCCCGGCCTTCGCGGCCCAGGCCGGCGTGGCGCTCGGCGCGGCCGGCGCGCTCTTCCAGAACGACGAGAGCTCTGCCGGAAAATGGAGGAGCACGCTGGGATGGATAGCCGTCCTGGTTGTCTCGACGGTGCTAGCGGTTCAGAGCCGAGGGGCGTTGCTCTGCGCGCTTCCGCCGCTGCTGGCTGCAACCGCAGTCGCGCTCTTCAGCGGATACCCCGCCCGTTTCCGACAAGACCCCCCGCGCGCGCTGGCGGCCTGCACCCTGTCGATATTAACGGTCGGTCTGCTGGCGCTGGTCGCCCGGGATATCCTGGGCGACCGAGCGGAGTACAGCCCCTGGCTCGGGGGGCGCGCAGGTGCGGGGCAGCCCGAGACCTTCGAGACGACGCTGGAAGCGGTATTCCACTCGTTCGCCCCCTGGAGCGCGCTGCTGCCGCTCGCCCTGGGGCGCATGGCCCTTCCCCCGACAAACGCAGGGGAGCGGCACTGTGCCTTCCGCGCGATGTTGCTGCTGTGGATAGCGGGAGGCTACGGCGCACAGACCCTCTACCTCGCTCGGTACGGCGCAGAAGCGGTCTTCCTCCCGGTGGTAGCGCTGGCCGTGGCCGTGGCGCTGCTGATGCGCGACGTCGAGCAGAGCGATAGAGGATACCCGGCCTACGCGATAGTTTCGTTGTTCTTCGCCGCTCTAGTCATTCGCGACTACGCCCTTTATCCCGACGGGCCGCTGGCCGGCATGGCCCTGGGCGGTCTGGAGGTCCCCGAGGCGCTCAACCTCAAGCGCGAATGGGCAACGCTGATCGGGCTGGTGGCCGTGATCGCCGCCCTCGGTTTCGGCGTCCGACCGGGAGGCGGACGTCCCGATCTGGGGGCGCCGTACAGATTGATAAAAGAACAATGGCGGCGCGGCCCCAGCTTCAAGTTTTGGCTCATCTTCCTGGCCCTGCTACTGGTGGCCACGACCGTCCTCGGCGTACTGGCCTTCGCCGCCCCGCAAAAAATCGGTATGAGCACGCTGGCGACCCGATGGGCGCGCAGGCTGGCCTTTCTTCCGCTGACGGCACCGATAGCGATCGCGCTGGCGCAGCTCGGCCTCTACGCTTACGGAAAGCTGCGCGGCTACCGGCTGCTGCCCGTAATGCTCGCCGGCGCGATCTTCGCGCTGGCGGCGGGACAGGGGTACCTGCCGGCCCTGGCCGCGCATCTCTCCCCGCGAGAGATATACGAGACGTACAACATATATGCCGACGAGCGGGACGAGCTCGCGGAATACGGGGTGGGCGTCAGGGCGGCGGCTTACTACGCTAACGGAAAGGTACGGGAGATCGAGAGCCACTCCGAGCTGGTCGCCTTCCTGGTCAAGCCCGGCAAGCGTTGGGCTGCCTTACCAGCCGACGACCTGCCCGCGGTCAATCGCCTCTACCGTAAGCGAACCGGGGAGCACCTGTTCGTGGCGGACGCGCGTAGCGCGCGCATCGTGCTGGCCACCAGCCGCAAGATAAAAGGGCTAAAGAACCAGAGCTTTCTGGCCGAAAGCGTGCTGAAGCAGCCCCCCTCGATCCAGCACCCGGTGCGCGCGTTGCTGGACGACAAGATCGAGTTTCTCGGATACGACCTGGATCTGCCCTACGGCCGCTACGCGGGAGCGGGCGATTCGTTCACGATTACCTGGTACTTTCGCGTGCTGAAGGCGATAGCCGGCAACTACAAGATGTTCGTCCACATCGACGGGCGAGGGCTTCGCATCAATGGTGATCACGATCCTCTGGACGGCAAGTACCCATTGCGACTATGGGATAAGGGCGACGTGGTCGTCGACAGACAGACGTTGAAGGTACCCTCCCATTTTCGGGGGGGGGGCTACACGATCTACATGGGCTTTTTCAGCGGAAACACGCGCATGAAGGTAAACGAAGGGCCCGCGGACAACGAAAACCGGGTGAACGTCGGCGTGCTGACGGTTCGCTGATCGGAAAGAAGAGAGCCATGGCCAACAAGAAGAAGAGAGCCCGACGCGCGAAGTCGAGCGTAGAACGCAGGCGGCATAGACGTTTCGACACGTCGTTTGCGGTGGACTACTCGAGCGGCGATAATTTCCTCTTCGCCTATCTGCAAAACATCAGCGAAATGGGGATATTCATCCGTACCGATACCCCCATGGAGGTCGGCACGGAGCTACGCCTGCGTTTCGCCGTCGACGACCAGGAAGATCCGCTGCTGGTCGACGGCGAGGTGATCTGGATCAACCCCTACCGGGAGTCGGGCGACAACATCAACCCGGGTATGGGGGTGCGATTCAAGCGGCTCACACCCGAGCTTCGCGAGCAGATCGTGGAGCTGGTCCGGACCGTGGCCTACCTGCACGAGGGCGACGAGAGCGACAACTGACCGAAACAGGCGGGATCAGGCTGCCAGGCGTCTCCGCGCGCGCGGCACCTGCTGGACCCTGCCGGCGGTCGTGCCGGAACGCGCCCAGACCAGGCGCGGCCTGGGCCGAGCGGCAGCAGAACGGCCGCCCGTCAACAGCGCGCCCTCGGCGGTGAATGCGTAGAAGGACCCGTCGTCGAGTCGAACGACCCGCTCCAGGACGGCGGGCTCTGGTTTGGCGAGGGCTGGAACCGGCAGCGCCACGGGCCGTCTGGTCGGCAGCGGAGGTGGAAGCCCTCGCAACGACTCGAACAGGGTGGAGACCTCCTTTGACTCCAGGTCGGAAAAAGCGAGCCCCATCCCGGTGTTGTCGAACTCGTGGCGGCGACGAAAGAGACCGACGCGTACAACCAGGGCCAGGGCCACCAGCGGGGAGCTAAAGGGCCAGCGAGGAGGCGTGAGCTGCACGATGATCTCTTCTCCTCGTTCGAGCGGAAGCGGGGTCTGAAGCCACAGACCGAGATGCGAGAGGTCGGTCGCCGGTAATGATACCGGTCCGTCCCATCGATTGCTGAAGACCTCACAGTCCAGCGTCACGGCACGCCGCAAAGCCCTTCGCGCGGAGCTACGGTTGTAGGTTCGAACCCTTTCCAGCACGCGTTACCTCCAGGTAGGTTAATGTCCTACATTGTAGGACGTCACCTACCCTTTTGCCAAAAAATGTCCGACTGAAGTTGAGAATTCCGAGTGCGACCAAGCGCGACTACGCGAAGCGCAAACGGACGGCGGACTGTCGTTCGATACCGTAGCCGTCCCCTGTCCAACTACCGGGAAAAGCCGTTAGTTGGTCCGGAGTTGCCTCGTAAACCCAGAGACTTTCCCTTCCGGCGTAGGTGGCGCTTCCCGAGTTAAAAAGCGGCGGGCTGACCCCGGGTACCCGCAAGTAGTACCGTCGATGAATATGGCCGTGCAGGATGGCGCCTCGTCTCAATTCTGCGCATCTTCCCAGCAGCTCCTCGCCATTATCTAACCCGTGGTAGACGATATCGGGGGTTCCATCCATCCGGCGCGGGGCGAAATGGGTGACCACGAAAACGAAGCGCCCCTGGACCGATTCGTGCCTCAGGGCTCTGTCCAGCGCGGTCAGCTGCTCGTCTGGAACGCGGCCGTTCGAAGCCCAGACCTCGGGGTTGGGCTTGGCGCTGTTGACGCATATCACGGCAACGGAATCAGAAACGAGACGTACCAGCGGCCACCCCCCTTCCCCGCTCAGCTCGGGCAGGTCCGTTGTCATGAACTCGCCGAACTGCCCCTCGAACAGCCTTTCCCGTACCGAGTCCTCCAGATACAGGTCGTGGTTGCCCGGCACGGCCACGAAACCGAGGGGAGCGCGGGTCAGGCCGTCCATCGCGTCCCGCACCGCGTTGAACTCGGGAGCGGTTCCCATGTTGGTGCAGTCGCCGGAGAAGATGACCAGATCGATCTCGTGCGAGTCGGCGAAGGCTGCCAGGGACGCTAGCTTGGTTTCCGCCCGTCCGAAATGGCGGGAGCGGTTGAGATACAGATTGAGGGCACCCAGGCCTCGCTTCCCCAGCAGACGTCGGAGCTCCAGCCTGGAAAACGGCAGCGGGAGGTGAACGTCGCTGAAGTGCAGGACCCTGATCACGTTTCTACATCTTCTAGCGCAGCGGCCAGTGGTCGACCCAGGGTCGCTCGCGCTCAAACGCCCGGGCGGCACGCAGCAACAGGTCATCGCGGTGGTGCGGCGCCACTATCTGAAGGCCAACCGGCAGCCCCGCCCGAGAGAATCCCGCGCGAACCGTGGCCGCCGGATGCCAACTCATATTGAAAGGCGCCGTGAAGTGGGCCGCGCTCGCCTCTCCCTGACGGCGACCCTCGGTCTCGCTGGGGAACGGTCCCTTGGGCGGCGGCGGGTCATAAGGCACGGTCGGCGTCAGCAACAGGTCGTATTCGGAGAAGATCCGCGCGCACCAATTCACCAGCTCGACCCGCCGCCGGGATATCTCGCCGTAGCTCTTCTGATCGAGGCCCTTGGCGAGGTCGATGACGGAGAGCAGGCCTTGCATGACCTCGGAGTCCCGGTCGGGTCTGAACTGCGCGATATGGCCTCCTAGCTCGAATGCGTTTTGCAGCCCCCAGTCGACGCACAGGTTGGGCGGACCGCCGGAGATCTCCTTTACGGCGTGACCGAGCTTCCCGAAAACCTTGACCGCGTCATCGACTACCTGCGCCACGTCGGACTGCACCACGGCGTAACCCAGGTCGGGGCAGTATGCGATGCGAAGCCGGTCGAGCGGCTTGTCAACCTCTTGTAGATACGAAATCCCGGGATGCGGAAGGCTTCGCGGGTCGTGGGGATCGAAGCCTGCGGTCTGGTCCAGCACCAGGGCCGCGTCCCGCACGCACTTGGTCAGCGGCCCGTAGCAAACCGTGGCGTGGTACTCCCACCACTGCATGGGACCTGTGGGAATACGTCCGAACGAGCTCTTGTGGCCATAGGCGCCCACGAAGCTGGCGGGTATCCTGATCGATCCGCCGCCGTCGCTGGCCGTGACCAGCGGTAATACCTCTCCCGCCAGCGCGGCGGCCGACCCGCCGCTGGAGCCGCCCGGGGTTCTGTCGTCGCTCCAGGGCGACAGCGTCACGCCGTAGACGAAGTTCTTGGTAACCGCCGTATGTCCGAACTCCGGCGCATTGGTCTTGCCCGCCACGATGGCGCCGGCCGCTTTCAAGCGCGCTACCTGGGTGGAGTCCACTTCCGGCACGCGGTCGGCGTAGAGCTTCGAGCCGTGCGACGAGACCATGCCGGCGACATCTTCCAGGTCCTTAACGCCAAAAGGGATCCCCTCCAGCGGGCGTCCCTCGCCCCTGGCAATGCGCGCCTCGGCCTCGCGCGCTTCGGAGAGCATTTGGTCCGGGTCGCGTCTCACCACTAACGAGTTGAGCTTCCCGTCGACCTCCTCGACGCGCGCCAGCACCTCGTGGACCAGGTCCACCGGTGATGCACGCCTCTGGTTAAGGGTCTCGCTGAGCTCGGTCAGGGTCAGATGAAGCAGCTTGTTGGCGGACATGGCGTCAGAGAACTTATCGACAATCGCGCCGGAGGTATAGCCAATTGAGGGCAGCGACCTTACCCCTCGTCCTTCTGCTCTTCTACCGGAGCGTGGTGATCGACCGCGCATATCCCTTGGCCCACCCCTGGTGCCGAGGCGATGGCCCGGTTGATCCAGGTCTTGGCCCGGGCGATGGACTCGACGAGCTTGTTACCGCGGGCGAGCCCGGCGGTGATGGCAGCCGAGAACGAGCACCCTACCCCGTGCGTGTATCGGGAATTGATGCGTGGGGCGAAAAACTCGTGAAACTGGCCTTTCCAGTACAACGTATCAACCGCGTCACCTGGAAGGTGACCGCCCTTGACGAGAACCGCCTCGCTACCCAGGTCGGCAATGGCGCGGGCGGCCTCGCGAATGCTCTGCCGGTCTCTCCCCGAGCGACCAGACAGCGCCTCGGCCTCGTCGAGATTGGGCGTCACCAGCAAGGCGCGGGGAAGGAGGCGGTTCCGGATAGCGCGCAAGGCAGAATCGTCGGCCAGAACCGCGCCTCGTTTGCTGGCCAGGACCGGATCGACGACCAGCGGCAACGGATGGTCTACCAAGACGTCCGTCACGGCCTCGACGATGGCGGCCGATCCCAGCGCGCCGGTCTTGGCCGCCCGCGGGGCCGTGTCCTCGAGAACCGCGCGGAGCTGTTCAGATACCAGATCCGCGTCGAGCACCTCCACCCTATCGAGCCGCAGGGTGTTCTGCACCGTGACCAGGGTAACGACCGCACAACCGTAACAGCCGTGCTGGTGAAAGGTCTTAGTATCGGCCTGGATACCCGCGCCGCCCGAAGGGTCAGAGCCGGCGATGCTCAGTGCCACGGGAAACATGAACGCTATCCTGTACGCGAGCCGCCGTGTTTCGCAACAGGGAAGAGTGAGCTACATTTCGTCCGCGATCGCATTCAAGCGCTAAAGAAAAGCTAGAAAGCAAAACAGAAACCGGCTTTAACTGTTCGACATAACACACCTTTTTGTATCTAGCATGAAATCATTCTTGGCTTTGGTAGCGCCCGTCGTCATCTCGCTTCTGGTAAGCGCGTGCCCGGAACTAGGCGCCGAGCCAAGCGTCGAGGCCGATGCGTCAACCAGAAAGCCGCACCCGGCGAGCCCTCGGGACTCGGGCGCAGACCGCCCGACGCCCAACGCAATCCACACGGTCCAGGAAGGGCAGACCCTCTGGGATATCGCTCGGGCCTACGGGGTGAGCGTCAAGGATATAATGGACGCCAACCAGCTCAAGCCGCGCGATATCCGCCGCGTATCCAAGGGGGCGAAGCTCGAGATACCGGGCAGGACCGAAGTGGTGGAGGTGGAGACAGCCACAGACAGGGCCGCGAAGCAGAAGGAGCTGCCTCCGGTAGAGGACGGCGCCTATCACTTCCTGCGCCGCGGGGAGAGCGTCTGGACGTTGGCACGCCTCTACGACGTGAAAGCGCAGGCCATCATCGAGAGGAACGGGTTTTCCGATGATGACCTTCACCTGTTACGCGAGGGCAGCCCGGTAATCATCCCGGGTATCGACAAGAGCAAGATCAAGCAGTCCGAACCGGAGAAGCACTCCGGCTTCGTTCATGAGGTGGTGCGGGGCGAAAATATCTGGGACATCGCCCGCGCCTTCCAGGTCAGCATGTCGGAGATCATGGCGGCGAACGGCCTGTCGTCGGACAGCGCGGCGATGTTGAAAGAGGGGACGCAGCTGTTGATACCCGGTGTGGAAGAGGACAGGGGGGGAGGACGTCGACTGATCCGCAAGCGCAAGCTCTCGCCTCGCGAACGCCGGGCCGCACTGGTCGCCGAGCGGCTGGGGCTCGGTACGCGCAAGGCCGCGGGCGAGCTGCTGCGAGGACGGGTCGAGGCGCGCTGGATACGGGCGGCGGGCGGCACGGGGCGGTTGCCGGGCACGCTGCGCTGGCCGGTGGTCAAGGGCTGGTATGTTCGTGGGTACGGCTCGGGCGAGGGGGGATACCACCTGGCGGTGGACATCATGGGCAAGATCGGCTGGAACGTACGGGCGGCCGCTCGCGGCATCGTCGCCTATTCCGGCGACGAGCTGCGGGGATATGGCAAGACCGTGGTGGTCATCCATCCGGGCGGCTGGGTGACCCTGTACGCGCACAACTCGGTCAACTTCGTGGTAGCGGGAGAAAAGGTTCCTCGGGGCGCAGTACTGGCAGAGCTCGGGGCCACTGGGATCGCCAGGGGGCCGCACGTGCACTTCGAGTTCATCCACGACGGGAAGAACTGCGACCCCAACCTGCTCTTTCGCCCGGGGGTACGCCACCGCAACAACAAGCTATCGCGGCTCAAGTACACGAGATGGCGGATTCCCCGTAAAAGACCGGAATCGATCCGCTGCGCTCCCCGACGGCGCCATCCGCGCTCGCAACTGGTCGTACACGAGGCATGGACCGAGAAGGACGAGCAGACGCCCGACGAGACCGAGCAGATGGACGAGAGGGAAGCGCCACCAGAGGAGCGGGAGTAGTGTTGTCATTTCGAGCGAAGCGAGAAATCCCCTGGCACTCGATGACTTGAAGAGACCTCTCCCTGCGGTCGAGGTGACAACTACCCCGTGGAGATGAGCTGGCAGGAGATGCCCAGGAAAAGCGCGCGCAGCGCGGTCTCGGCCTCTATTCCGAAAGTCGAGTGGCTGCGCGACATGATCGAGCCCACGGTTGAATCGCCCCGCGCCTGGTCGATCACGTAGCGCCACTCGTCCGGAACGCCGTAGGCACTCAGCGAGGCCGGGGGAAGCGCCGCGGGCAACAAAACCTTCTCCCAGAGCGGCGCCAGCGCGCTTTCCAGCTCCGAGGGATCCAACTCCATGGCAGCGTCGCGCATCAACAGATAGTTGTCCTGCCCGAGCGGATAGGTCTGCTCGTGGCTGCGTGCCTGGCGGATGTACATCCAGCTGCCACTACGCCAGCGAAACGCCTCCAGGTAGCGCGAGCGGACCTGCGACGCGACCTGCTGAAAGAGCTCCATCGGCCGGAGCACGCCCAGGCTTACCAGCGCGTCGCCGAGCCGCCCCTCATAGCGCGGGAGCACGGCGAGCCCCATGTCCACCTCCATGGGCAGGCACCTTCCGTTATCGACCAGGTAGGTGCCCAGCATCTCCCGCCGGTCGTTGGAGGCGATGAAGTCGGGCCGCCCGTCGACGAAGTAGAGCTTCTTGCGACGTTTGCCGTTCTCAAGGTAGAGCAATCCGGTCTCGCGGTGAGCGATCAGGCTGTGGATCAGGGGCAGCAACACCGCGGCTCTCAACTCTCCCTGCAGACAGGGGCGGCTCAGCTCCTGCCTCTGCCACTGCAAGCCGGGAGTAGAGAAGTAGCGCCCTAGCTCGATCTGGTCCGAAGCTTTGCGGAACCGTTGTCGGTTCTTGGCCACTGGAGTGTCCGCGTCCACCGCGCCGGTGGTGGTCAGCCTCACCAGCTCGGGAAAGGGCACCGGCCCCTTTCGCCTTCCATCGGCCAGCAGCACTCGGTAGGTAGCCTGGGCCGTCAGGTCGAGCCGCGAGAGCGCCCGCTTGATCTCGGACTCGCCGACCATTTCCGGAACCGCGTTCAGCGAGCAGAACTCGGCGGTGCGGCTGCCCGGCTCGCCGGGCTCGCGCTCCTCCGGGCTCTCGCTCACCAGCTGGTAGCGGAAGAGCAGTCGCGCTACCGAGTCCGCGCCGCTGTCCCTGAAACCCGCGCGGCTGACGATGGCCTGAAGCGCACGGGCAAACCCGCGCGCATCGGGTCGGTCCAGGGGATCGCGGCTCAGCCCGGCCATCAACAGCCTGTGCACGTCCGGGTCGATGCGCCGCCGCGTGTTACGCAGCACGCTCAGATCGACGTCTCGGATACGGAGCATGATCTGCAGCTCGGTGCCCCGCGAAAAGAGGGTTTCGCCCAGCAGCATCTCGGCCAGCACGATGCAGAGAGAGAACACGTCGCTGCGGCCGTCCAGCGGCTTGTTCAGAACCTGCTCCGGAGACATGTACCCCAGCTTCCCCCGCACGTTGCCCTCGCCGGCCTGCTGCTTCTGAAAAACGGCCTTGGCGATACCGAAGTCGGCCAGCTTGACGTGCCCGGTCCTGGTGACCAGCACGTTCGAAGGGCTCACGTCCCGGTGCACCAGCCGCAGCGGCATCCCCTCGTCGTCGCGCGCCCGATGGGCGTAGGCCAGAGCGCGAGCGCATTGATGGGCGATGTACAGAGCGGACTCCAGCGGAACGGCCTCGCCCCGAAATGCGGCAGCGCGCAGGAGGTGATTGACGCTGGTACCGTCGACCAGCTCCATGGCCAGATAGAGCTCTCCGTTGTCCTCGCCGAAATCGAATACCTGGACGATGTTCTGGTGCTCGAGCCGGGCCGCCAGCTTGGCCTCGTCGATGAACATGCTGACGAAGACCGGGTCCTTCGCCAGATCGGAGAGGATCCGCTTGAGCGCTACACGCTTGTAAAAACCGTGAGGTCCGGTGCGTACGGCCTCGTAGACCTCGGCCATCCCCCCTCTGCCGATCCGGCGGCCGACCTCGAACCCGCCGAAAAGCTCTCCGGTACAGCGCATCGACGACGGAGCTGCCTCGGCGGTCGACTCCCCGCACCTTGCTTCGGTATTCGGGTCAAAGGTACTCATCCGACACCTCGAGCCCCTCGGCCTCGCGTCGTTAAGATGACAAGCGCCCTGCAAGACGGGCTTTTTCCCTTTTAGTCTAATTAAAAAGATATGTTATTACCGTCTATCGTTCAAGTGTAAAATTGTGAAATATATAGAATTTCCCTTCAACAGACCGTTACAAAGGGAGAACAGGAGCGCGTAAACGGTCGCGGCGCCAAAACGCCGGTGCGATAGCGAAAACGCGGCTTGCCATGGGCGTCACCGGCTCGTAGAAGTCGCTCACGGTTCGGTATGCCGGACCCCGGGAGAAAGCGAGACAGACGCGATGATCGCTATCGTCGACTATGGAGCCGGCAACCTGCGCAGTGTGCAGCGGGCCTGTAAGGCCGTTAAGCTCGACTGCGAGCTGACGAGCGACCCGGAGGCAGTGACGCGGGCTGACCGCGTCATCTTCCCCGGGGTGGGAGCGGCCGGCAGCGCCATGCAGACCCTGAGCCGCACCGGGCTGGACCAGGCTCTGAGCAGCGCCTTTTGCAGGGGCGTGCCCCTGCTAGGCATCTGCCTGGGAGCGCAAATCGTACTCGACCGCTCCGAGGAGGCGGACACCCGGTGTCTGGGCCTGATACGCGGAACCACCCGCAGGCTCCGGCCGGAAGACGCGGCGCTCAAGATCCCGCACATGGGCTGGAACGAGGTACGGGTCGAGCGGCCTCACCCCCTGCTCCAAGGGGTGGAGCCCGGGGACGAGTTCTACTTCGTTCACTCGTATTACCCGGACCCTGAGCACGCGCTCTCGGTTTTCGCCACCGCGTACCACGGCACCCGCTTCTGCTGTGCGCTGGGCCGGGACAACCTCTTCGCTACTCAGTTTCACCCGGAGAAAAGCGGGCGGCTGGGCCTTCAGCTGCTGGCGCGCTTCGCTTCCTGGGAGGGGACGCCATGCTGAGCAAACGGGTGGTCGCCTGCCTCGACGTTCGTGACGGGCGGCTGGCCAAGAGCGTCCGCTTCGTCGATACCAAGGATATCGGCGACCCGGTGGAGAAGGCCCGGCAGTACTACCGGGACGGGCTGGACGAGCTGGTTTTCTACGATATCACTGCCTCCAGCGACCGGCGGGACATCATGATCGACGTGGTCGAACGGGTGGCGGCCGAAATCTTCATCCCTTTCTCGGTGGGAGGCGGGATACGCTCGGTAAACGACGCCACCAAGCTGCGGCTGGCGGGCGCGGAGAAGGTCAACGTCAACACGGCGGCCGTCAAGGACCCCGAGCTCATCGCCCGCTGCTCCGAGGCCATCGGCGCGCAGAGCACGATTCTCTCCATGGACGTCCGGCGCTGCGAGCCGAGCGCTTCCATCCCCTCGGGATACGAGATCGTGATCCATGGCGGCCGTACGCCGATGGGCATCGACGCGCTCGAGTGGGCCATCCGCGGGGAAAAGCTCGGCGCCGGCGAGCTGGTGGTCAACTCCATCGACGCGGACGGCACGCGGGAAGGCTACGAGCTGACGCTCACCCGGATGATCGCCGAGGCGGTGAGCATACCGGTCATCGCCTCGGGCGGCGCGGGCGAGCCCGAGCACCTCTACCAGGTGCTGACCGAGGGCAAGGCCGACGCCGCCCTGGTCGCCTCGATGGTTCACTACGGGCACTACACGGTGGGAGCGCTGAAGCAGTACCTGCACGAACGAGGGGTAAAAGTCCGCATGCGTTATTAATAGTGCTGGCGACCTCAAGCGCCGCGTCTGCGTCTCGTTCCGCCTGGTCGGCGGCGGAGGGGCTCTTGACCGGGCGGACGCCGCCTACTAGAGCACTTCTCGAAAGCGAGGAGCAAGAGCGGGGAAACGGAGGGTACCAATGGTCCAGTACGGCGGAAACGGCGACGGTTTCGACGAGGCACAGGTCTACGAGATAGGCCGTAAATACGCGGAGCCGGTGCGCAAAAACCTGATCCGGATTCTGATCGCGGTCCTGGTCGGCGCGGGAGTCGTCAGCTCGCTCTACAAGGTCGAGCAGGGGGAAGTCGGGGTCATCACCCGCTTCGGTGCCTACACGGGCGTGGTGGGACCGGGGCTTCACTTCAAGCTGCCCATGGGCATCGACCGGGTCTGGAAGGTCCGGGTCGAACGGCAGCTCAAGGAGGAGTTCGGATTTCGCACCACCTCGGCGGACGTCCGCTCGCGGTTCGCGGTGCCCGAGGAAGCGGCGCGTGAGTCCCGGATGCTAACCGGGGACCTGAACGTGGCCGACGTGGAGTGGATCATCCAGTACCGGGTCAAGGATCCCAAGAAGTTCCTCTTCAACGTGCGCAACCTGGATCGAGAGCAGAAGAGCGTGCTCAGCGCCAGTATCTGGGGACAGGGCAACCCGGGCGAGCCCTCGACCCTGCGGGACATGAGCGAGGCGGCCATGCGCCAGGTGGTGGGCGACCACAGCGTATCCGAGGTGCTCACGGTCGGCCGCGAGGCCATACAGATACTGGCCAAGGAGGCGCTGCAAGGGCTCTGCGATCGCTACGACACCGGCATCGATATCCAGCAGCTCGTGCTGCAGGATGTAAACCCGCCCGAGCCCGTACAGGCCTCTTTCAACGAGGTGAACGAGGCCATTCAGGAACGGGAGCGCCTGATCAACCAGGCCTGGACCCGCTACAACTCGGTGATTCCGGAAGCCAGGGGCAAGGCGGAGCAGGTGCTCCAGGCCGCCGAGGGTTATGCGACGGAACGGGTCAACAACGCCCGAGGCGAGGCCACCCGCTTCCTGGCCCTGCAATCGGAGTACACGAAAGCGCCCTGGGTGACGCGAGCGCGCCTCTACCTGGAAACCATGTCCGAGGTAATGAACCGGGCCGGGAAACGGATCTTCGTCGACGACAAGATAAAGGGGCTACTGCCGGTTTTACCGCTGGACACCGTGAAGGGAGGGGTGACGCCATGAGCCGGGGAGCACCCGTCCTGATCCTGTTGCTGCTGCTGGCCACGGCCCTGTTGATGGGTGGGGCCGCCTACACGGTCTTCGAGACCGAGCAGGTCATCATCACCCGCTTCGGCCGCATCGAGGGCAAGGCCAAGACCAAACCGGGGCTCTACTTCAAGCTCCCCTTCGTCGATCAGGCCGTGGTCTACGACAAACGCTGGCTGGAATGGGACGGCGATCCCAACCAGGTGCCTACCAAAGACAAGAAGTACGTATGGGTCGATGCCTACGCCAGGTGGCGCATCACCGACCCGACCCAGTTCTACGTACGGCTGAGAGACGAGCTGCGAGCGCAGTCGCGGCTGGACGACATCATCGACGGCGAGATCCGTAACGTGATCGCCAACCACAATCTCATCGACATCGTCAGGAGCAGCAAGCGCAAGTTCGAGCGCGCGGACGAGTACGCCAGTGAGGAGATCGACGAGAGCTCGTTCCTGTTCAGCAAGGGAAGGGAGAAGCTGACCCGGCTGGTACTGGACAAGGCCTCCAAAATCGTGCCCGATTACGGGATCGAGCTGGCCGACGTGCAGTTCAAGCGGGTCAATTATATCGAGACCGTGCAGAAAAAGGTGTTCGATCGCATGATCTCGGAACGTAAGCGCATCGCCCAGCGCTTCCGCTCCGAGGGACAGGGCAAGGCCGCCGAGATCAACGGAAAGATCGAGAGGGAGCAGAAGACCATCGAGTCCGAGGCCTATCGCAAGGCCGAGGAGATCAAGGGAAAGGCCGACGCCGAGGCCACGGCGATCTACGCCGCGGCGTACAACACGAATCCCAAGCTCTACGAGTTCCTCAAGACCATGGAGGCCTACCGGAGCTTCGTGGACCAGGACACGAGCGTGGTGCTCTCCACCGACGCCCAGCTGCTAAAGCTCTTCCGGAGCAAGGAGTGAACAAGGAGCGGGCGGGCGGGTTTACTAAACCGCGCCCGCCGCGCTGGAAGTACTATACGCCGCTGGTCGGGTTGGTGCTGCTGGCCTGGATTCTGTCCGGCATCGACCTCCGCTCCATGCGGGATTCGATTCTGGCGCTGTCGCCGAGAACGCTCGGTTTGGCCGCGGGCTGTTTCGCTACCAACGTCCTGATCAAGAGCTTTCGCTGGCACCGAATGCTACAGGCCCAGGGCATTCGACTCCCCCTGCGCATCTCGCTGGCTGCCTATCTCAACGGGCAGTTCTACGGCCAGGTCACCCTGGGCCATGTCGGGGAGTTCTACCGCGCCGAGGCACTGATCGAGCGGGGAGTCTCCGTCGGCCTGGCCATGTCCTCTTGCCTGATCGACCGTTTCATAGATGTCCTGATCGTGCTCGCAGTGGCCATGGTGCTGGGCGCGCTGGTGGTGGGTAACGTACAGGCCGCCCTCTGGGCGGCGGGGCTGCTCGGCCTGGGCATCTCGCTGGTCGCCTTCGTCTGGGCGGCAGCCGCCTACCGGTTGCTGCCGCAATCGGTGGTATCGACAGCGACCCGGGCCGTCGATCGCATGCGCAGGAACCGTTTTCTGGACCGAGGCATCGACGCGGTGCTCGACCTGCTGCAGGGATCGCGCGCGCTTCTCCACCCCCTGCCTTTGCTGGAGGCGCTCTGCTGGTCCACCCTGGCCTGGCCGCTCTACTTCTGCACGCTCTGGGTGCTAGCCGACGGCATGGGGATGAAGCTCGACTTCGTCATCCTGACGGCAGCCTCTTCCCTGGGGGCGCTCAGCTCGCTGGTCCCCATCACCTTCGCCGGGCTGGGCGTACGGGAGGTGGTCTTCGCCGAAGTGCTGGCGCTGCGCGGCGCGACCAGGGCCAGCGCGGTGGCGCTCTCGCTCACCAATTTCGCGGTGATGATGACGACCGCGCTCGGCGTCGGTATAGTGGGCGTGATCTGGCGCCAGAAGCAGATCGCCACCGGTACCAACCTTCGATGACGGGTCGCGACGGATCGGGGCGCTGATCGGTTCGAAACGCCATGCCGAGCACCGTCATCGTCGTACCCTGCTTCAACGAGGCCGACCGCTTGCCGGTCGCTGCGTTCGAGCGGTTCTGCTCCACCACCCTCGGGGTACGTTTCATCTTCGTCGATGACGGAAGCATTGACGATACCGCCACGGTGCTGGCCCATCTTCGCGACCGGAACCCCACCCGCTTCGCGATGATCGAGCAGACGCCCAACCAGGGAAAGGCCGAGGCGGTTCGAGCCGGTATCCGGGCAGCGTTCGCCCAGCAGCCGACCTATGTCGGATACTGGGACGCCGATCTAGCGGCGCCGCTGGAGGAGATCCCGCGGCTGGTTCAGGTGCTGGAAGAGCACCCGGCGCTGGAAATGGTCTTCGGATCCCGCGTACAGCTGCTGGGCAGAAGCATCCGACGTAAGACCTATCGCCACTATTTGGGAAGGGTCTTCGCCACCGCGGCCTCGATGGCGCTCGAGCTGCCGGTATACGATACGCAATGCGGCGCCAAGCTCTTTCGCGCCTCGCCCGCCACGGCGGCGCTCTTTACGGAGCCCTTCCGTTCGGGTTGGATTTTCGACGTGGAGATCATCGCGCGCCTGATCGCCAGCCGGCGCGGGACCGAACTGCCCGGCGCCGCCGAGGTCATCTACGAGCTGCCCCTCAACCGGTGGCACGACGTGGGCGATTCGCGGGTACGACCGGGCGATTTTTTTCGGGCGGTCATCGCCATCGGTGAGATACGCAAGCGTTACTTTTCTCGCGGTTGAGGGCACGGCCGGGCTGGGGTATAGAGGCGGCGGGGATCGAACATGGACCTTTCGCTGGTCATACCCGTTTATAACGAAGAGGAGAGCCTGCGCGAGCTGGTGGGGGAGATCCATCAGGTTCTCTCCCCCCTGTCCCTCGACTACGAGGTGATCCTGGTGGACGACGGATCGGCGGACGGCAGCCTCGGCATTTTGAGAGAGATGGCCGCGAACGACCCCCGGCTGGTGATCGCCAGCTTCCGGCGCAACTTCGGCCAGACCGCTGCCATGCAGGCCGGCCTGGACGCCTCTCGGGGCGAGGTGGTGGTCACCATGGACGCCGACCTGCAGAACGATCCCGCCGATATCCCGCGAATGCTGGAGAAGCTTGCCGAGGGGTACGACATGGTGGCCGGCTGGCGCGCTGATCGCAAGGACGCCTTCATCAACCGGCGCCTGCCCTCCATCATCGCCAACTGGCTGATCAGCGCCACCACCCAGGTGAGGCTTCACGACTACGGTTGCACCATCAAGGCCATCCGCAGGGAGGTAGCCAAGGAGTTGCGCCTGTATGGGGAGATGCACCGGTTCGTCCCGGTGATGGCGTCGCTGGTCGGTTGCCGGATCGCCGAGATGAAGGTCAACCACCGGGCGCGGCGGTTCGGGAGCAGCAAGTACGGTATCGGCCGCACGGTGCGCGTGGTGCTCGACCTGCTCACGGTGCTCTTCCTCCGCTCCTACATGGTCCGTCCCATGCAGGTCTTCGGCCTGGCCGGGCTGCTGAGCGGAGGGGCGGGACTGGTCATCTGCCTCTGGCTGGCCGTGCAGAAGCTGGTCCACGACGTTCAGCTCGCGAACCGGCCGCTGCTCATGCTCGGCGTCATGCTGGTCATGGTGGGGGTACAGCTGGTCTCCCTGGGACTAATCGCGGACGTGCTGAGCCGCACCTATCACGAGGCACAGGGCAGGCGTATCTACCACGTACGGGAATGGATCGGCGCCGGAGGGGGCGAGGTACAGAAGACAGGAAAACAAATATCATGAAAGGCATCATTCTGGCCGGCGGCAAGGGCACGCGCCTGTACCCCGTGACGCAAGCGGTCTCCAAGCAACTGCTGCCCGTATACAACAAACCGATGATCTACTACCCGTTGTCCGTCCTCATGCTGGCCGGCATCCGGGAGATCCTGATCATCTCCACTCCTGTGGATCTGCCCCTGTTCCAGCGGCTGCTGGGAGACGGACAGCGGATCGGTCTCTGCTTCAGCTATGCTCCCCAGCCCGAGCCCAGGGGACTGGCCGACGCTTTTATCATCGGCCGGGAATTCCTGGGCGGCGACTCGGCCTGCCTGGTTTTGGGCGACAACATCTTTTACGGGGACAAGCTCTCCGCTCTGTTGACCGAGGCGCGCGAGCGTCTCGATGGTTGCGTGCTGTTCGGTTACCGCGTCAAGGATCCGGAACGCTACGGCGTGGCGGAGCTCGACGCCGACGGCAGGGTCCTCTCTATCGAGGAGAAGCCCCGGCAACCGAAATCCCGCATCGCCATCACGGGGCTCTATTTCTATGACAACGAGGTGGTCGAGATCGCGGCGTCGCTGAAGCCGTCCGCGCGGGGCGAGCTAGAAATCACGGACGTGAACAACGCCTACGTGAAGAACAAGCGGGCTCGGGTACAGATCATGGGCCGCGGAATGGCCTGGCTGGACACCGGAACCTGCGACAGCCTGCTGGAGGCCAACCAGTTCGTCCAGGTGCTCGAGCATCGTCAGGGCACCGGCATCGCCTGCATCGAGGAGATAGCCTTTCGTATGGGCTACGTCGACGCGGCTCAGCTCGAAAGGCTCGCGCGGGAGCTCGGCAGCAGCGAGTACGGCAAGTACCTGCTCGGCTGCGCAGAAGAGGGGTGAAATCCGGAGTGGTATGATGAAGGTGACCGAGCTCTCGCTACCCGGACTGAAGTTGATCGAACCGAGGGTGTTCGAGGACGCGCGCGGTTTTTTACTGGAAAGCTACAACCAGCAGCGATACCAGGCCTCGGGTATCGACAGCGTCTTCGTACAGGACAACCACTCCAGCTCAAGCCGGGGCGTGCTGCGCGGAATCCACTTCCAGTCCAGCCCGGGCCAGGCCAAGCTGGTGCGGGTGGTAAAAGGGCGTATCTTCGACGTGGCGGTGGATCTGCGGACGGAATCGGAGAGCTTCGGCAAGTGGCAAGGGGTCTACCTGGACGCCGAGCATCACCAGCAGCTGTTCGTACCCGCGGGATTCGGCCACGGCTTCTGCGTGGTGAGCGACCGGGCCGAGGTCCTCTACAAGCTCAGCTCGTTATACGATCCGAAGACCGAGCAAACCATCAAGTGGGACGATCCGGACCTGGCCGTCGAATGGCCCATCGCCGATCCCGTGGTATCGGATCGCGATAACGGGGGCGAGACTTTCGCCGAGTACCGTCGACGGGTGCTGGGGTGAGCGTTGCGCCTGGCAGCGGTCCACCCCGGGTATGGCTGGTCGGTGGAGCCGGGATGCTCGGCAGCGCTACCGGGGCGCGGCTGTCCCGGGCCGGTCTGGACTTCGTCTGCACCGACCTGGATCTCGATATCGCCGATCCGGAAGCGGTGAACGGATTCATCCGGAAACAATCCTTTACCCACATCATCAACTGCGCCGCCTACACGGACGTGGACGGCGCGGAATCCGAGCCAGAGCGTGCGATGGCGGTGAACGCCTCGGGGCCCGAAAACCTGGGGCGCGCCGCGGCGAGCCTGGACGCTTCGCTGGTCCACATCTCGACCGACTTTGTCTTTTCCGGAGAGGCGGACCGCCCCTACCTGGAAGACGACCCCTGCTGCCCGGTAAACGCCTACGGGCGAAGCAAGCTGCAGGGAGAGCGGTTGCTGCTGGCGACCGCTGCGGAGAAGCCCCCGTCGCGGCGGGGGCTCTACATCATCCGGACCTCCTGGCTGTTCGGCGAGAACGGCCCCAGCTTCGTGGGAACGATGCTCTCGCTCGTCTGCAGCCGAGACCGTCTACAGGTGGTGACCGACCAGACCGGTAGACCCACCTACTGCCGAGATCTGGCCGAGGCCGCGCTCGACCTGCTCGGGTTGCGGGTTCAAGCCAGGAGCAAAGCTTCTCCGGGGGCGTCGCCGCCGCCCTCGGGCATCTATCACTTCGCGAATGCCGGTGAGACGACCCGCCGCGATTTCGCGCTCGGGGTGCTGGAGGCCGCCCGGGCCGCCGGTTTTCCCGTCCAGGCGACGGGGATCGATCCGGTCTCCAGCTCGGCGTTTCCGCGACCGGCCAGGCGACCGGCCTATTCTGTGTTATCCACCGAGCGAATCGAATCCGCCCTCGGGTACACTCCCCGGCACTGGCGCGAAACGCTGGACGACTACCTCGACACGGTAAGGAAGGTTTGAAAACGCCATGAGGAATCCCGGCAACATCCTGGTAACCGGCGGATGCGGATTCGTGGGGTCCGCCTTCGTCCGCTACCTTTTTCGTCAGACGGAGTTCCGCGGGCGGCTGGTGAACCTCGACCTGCTCACCTATGCCGGCAACCCGGAGAACGTAGGGGGATTCGTCGATGAAGAACGCTACACCTTCGTGCACGGCGACATCTGTGACGAGAAGCTGCTGGGAGATCTCTGCGAAAAGCACGCCATCGATACCATCGTCAACTTCGCGGCCGAAAGCCACGTCGACCGCAGCATCCACGGCCCCGGCGTCTTCATCCAGACCAACGTGGTAGGGACCTATCACCTGCTCGAAGCCCTGCGCGCCAGACCGGCGATGCACCTGCATCACGTATCGACCGACGAGGTGTACGGCTCGCTGGGAGAGACGGGGCTGTTCCGCGAGGATAATCCCTACCGCCCCAACTCGCCCTACGCCGCCTCCAAGGCGGCCTCCGATCACCTGGTCCGGGCCTATACCCATACCTACGGCGTATCGACCACCATCTCCAACTGCAGCAACAATTACGGCCCCTACCAATTCCCGGAGAAGCTCATCCCCCTGATGATCCTGAACGCGGACGACAGACAGCCTCTGCCCGTGTACGGCCAGGGTACCAACATCAGGGATTGGCTGCACGTCGACGACCACGCCGATGCGCTCTGGTGCATCCTGCAGCGGGGGAGCGCCGGCCATACCTACAACATCGGCAGCAGCAACGAGTGGACGAACATCGCCCTGGTGAATCGGATTTTGGAGCTGGTAGCGGATCTGCGCGGCGTAGACCCGGAAGAGCTGCGAGCGCTGATCCGCATGGTGTCGGACCGTCCCGGCCACGACCTGCGCTACGCCATAGACTGGACCGCCCTGCGCGAACAGCTCAGATGGAAGCCGAGCGTCGACTTCGCACGAGGATTACGGGAAACGGTCGACTGGTACCTCACCCACCCCGAGTGGATCGACCGGGTACGATCCGGAGCCTATCGCGAGTGGATCGAGGAGAACTACGACAAGAGGCCTCCGCGGTGACCGGTTCGCGCGAGCCGAAAGCGCCGGCGCCGGCGATCACGGCGCAGGTCTTCATCGGAGGTTGCAGCCGCAGCGGCACCACCCTGCTCGGCGCCATGCTGGGCCGGCACCCCGCGGTGATCACCACGCCGGAATCGCACTTCAAGTACCGCGTGTATCGCGAGATGGGCGGCGAGATCGAGGCGGGCGATCTCGGCCGCGTGCTCGAGGCGGTCATCAAGCACTGGCGCTTTCGGATCTGGGAGCTCGAGGTAGATTCCTCCGAAATCTTGCGGGAACTGGATCGACCCGGTTACGCGGCGCTGCTCTGCCGGCTGGTCGAACGCTACGCGATCCGGACCGGCGCAAACGAGGCCCGCATCTGGGTCGATCACACCCCGGAAAACGCCACCTACGCGACCACCTTGCTGGAGATCTTCCCCGAGGCCAGGTTTTTGCATATCGTGCGCGACGGGCGCGGCGTGGCTGCCTCCATCGTGCCCCTGGATTGGGGGCCGAATACGATAACCCGTGCCGCGCACTGGTGGGTAGAGAGCGTCTCCTACGGGCTGGCCCTGGAGAAGCTGCTGCCGCCGGAGCGGATCATGCGCGTGCAGTACGAGACCTTGATACGGGATCCGGTCGCCTGCATGGAAGCTACCAGCGATTTTCTGGGAATCGACTACCAGCCCTCGATGGTGGAGTCGACGGGGTTCAAGGTGCCCCGGTACACGGCCTCGCAGCACGAGCTGATCGGCCAACGACCAGACAGCGAACGAGCGACGCGCTGGAAGCAGACGCTCACCCGCAGACAGGTGGAGCTGTTCGAGCACGAGTCGCGCGACTTCCTGCCCTACCTGGGATACCCGTTGCTCTATCCCGGCAACCGACGGGGACCTACGCCGTTCGAACGCGCGGGTGAGACGCTCGCCGAGCTCTGGCGTACCGCCCTGTCCAACAACCTCCGCTGGCTCCGCCGCGCCGCTCCCCTGTGGTTCAGGTAGACGATGAAACGAATCGCCGGCAGCCCGACCGCACAGCATCTTCTGGCCCTGTTCGCCTTCGCCGGGCTCGCCTGCGGTATGACCTGGCCCCTGTCCGCCGCCATGGGAAACCACATCCTGAAGGCGAAGTACTACTGGGACGCCTACACCAACACCATGATCATGGGCGCCCGGGTACAGAACGCCCTGGGAGAGGGGCCGGGCGGATTCTTCGACAACCATTTCTTCGCGCCCGTGTCCAACACCATGGCGTTGAACGAGAACCTGTACGCGCTTTCGATTCTCTTCGCTCCTACCTATCTGATCACCGACAACCCGCTGCTGGCCTACAACGTCGTACTGCTGCTCTCGCTCACGCTCTCGGCTTACTTTACCTTCGTGCTGGTGCGACGCCTCTCCGGTAGCGCGCTGGCCGGAGTCGTCTCCGGGACCGCCTTCGCCTTCTGTCCCTACGTTTTCTTCGAGATCGGACGCATCCAGTTGGTCGCCACCCAGTGGTTGCCGCTCTGCATCCTGTTCCTGCACCGGGCCTTCGAGAGCGGGCGTTTCCGCGATATCCTCAGCGTGGCGTTCGTCTACATCCTGCAGGTCGGCACCTGCCTCTACTACGCGATGTTCCTGCTGCCGGTGCTCGTCTTCGCCGGCTGCTGGCTCATCTGGCAGAGGCGCCGTTTCGCTTTTCGCTTCTGGATGCAGGTCGCCGCAGCGGCACTGGTGGCCGGCGCGCTGCTGCTGGCCATCAGCTACCCCTACTTCTCCATGCGCAAGCACTTCTCGCTCACCCGCAGCGAGGAGATCGCGCAGGGACACGACGGCAAGCTCTCGTTCCTGCTCAACGTAAGCCCCACCAACCTCTCGCTGCCCTTCCTGCACCACGAGCCCAAAAAAAAGGGCGCCTACGAGGAGATCGCCTTTCCGGGCTTTACCATCGCCTTGTTGGCGTTGATCGCCTTTCTTACCCCTCTCGGGCAGGCGCTCCGGCGAGAGCCGCTCCGGGAACAACGAGCGCTGGTCTTCTCCTTCCTCGGCGTCCTCGCCACGGCTTTCTTGGCGGCGGTGGGAGCGGCGACCGTGTTCCTCACCAGCTGGGCCTCGATCGCGGTCGTCGGATGCTTCGTCGTTTTCTGGAAGAGGCGGGCAGCGGGCAGCACGCTCTTTGCCCCCGACCTGGCGCTCTATCTCAGCCTGCTTCTGCTCACGCTGCTGATGTTCTTGGGGCTGGAGATCTTCACCGTCGACGGCGAACCGGTGCGAGGGCTCTACTACTACCTGCACAACTGGGTGCCGGGATTCGATGGCATACGAAAGGTGAGCCGGCAGGCCATCCTGATCATGCTGGTCGCCGTCGTGCTGTCCGGTTACGGCGCCGCGCTGCTCTTCCGCTGGATCAAGATCTACTGGCTTCGCCTGCCCACCTTGCTGCTATTGGCCGGGCTCGTCGTCTTCGAGTTCCGTAATGCGCCGGTCGACCTGGTAAGAGTTCCCTCGGGCAAGACCGTTTCCGCCGCCTATCGCTGGATCGCCTCTCAGCCCGGCAAGGAGCCGGTAGCGGTCATCCCCGTCAACGACGGGCTCTCCGTCTATCACAGCTTCGCCGGGCTGGCCATCCACAACTATTTCGCGCTCTATCACCGGCGGCGCATGCTCAACGGCAAGTCGAGCTGGGTGCCGCCGGTAAACAAATATTTCGTGAACGAGATGAGTCGCTTTCCGCGCGCCTCTGGCGCCCGCCTGCTGCAGACGCTGGGCGTGAAGTACCTGGTGGTCCACGGAGACGACCTGCCCTCGATCCGGTCGAAGGCGGTGATCGAGTACCTGACCCTGGAAAACGCCTCGTTCAAGTTAGCCAAGCGCGATGGTAACGATTACGTGTTCGAGGTCCTGCCCTCTCGCGATCCCAACACGCAGCTGATCGATGTACCGGATTCCCCGCCGGCCGATGCCGTCCCCGTCCACCGCTGGCATCTCACCGCCCAGGCCGGCCGCCAGAACGAAAAGGCCGCCAACGCCATCGACGGCGATCCCAATACCCGCTGGTCGACCGGGCGGACGCAGCGAAGCGGTGATTGGTTCGAGCTGCACCTGGCCCGCCAGGAGCGGGTGGTGGCCATCGACTTCACCGACAACCTGTACACCTTCGACGCCCCTCTCTCTTTCGAGCTGTCCGTCGCCGAGGAGACGGGCACCGGATCCGAGCCCCAATGGCGAACCGTATTGCGACGGGAGGAGATCCGGCTTTACCGGGCCCAGGTGTTCGACCCCAAGCATTTCCTCTTTCGCGTCGAGCTGCCGCGACCCGAGCCGGCCAGCCGTATCCGTTTCAAGCTCCTCGACACCATCCCCAGGGCCAGGTGGAGCATCTACGAAGCGACCGTCTGGGTGGCGAAGTAGCAGCGTCAGGAGGCTGCCTGCCCGGAAGGCTCTGACCGTTCCGGCAGGGCGGCGTTGGCGATGGCCATCTCGCGTACCAGCAAGGTCAGCTGGCGCTCGACCCGGCGCTGCCTCAGATAGATGAAGAAAAAGCCGCCGAGGGTAGCGAAGACGTTGCAGTAGAAGACCAGATCCGCTCCGCGCTTGACGCCCAGGGAGCGGGCGACCAGCACGGTCGAGTCGGGCCAGACCAGCGCCACGGCCGCCAGGCACCAGAGCGAAAGCCAGAGCAAGGAGACCGATGTTCGGCCGCGACCTCGCGTCAGATTGATGAGGCTAGCCGCGATCAACACGGCGATCACCACCAGCCCTAGGATCTGAAATGCGTTCATCGCAGCACTCTCCCCAGCAGGTAGTCGAGAACGATACGGATGGCCGCCGAGGCGCTCTGCCCCTTCGCCTTCGAGTACTCGGTGTAACGGATGGCGACCGGCACCTCGGTGAAAGCGAGCCCGGAGCTCCGTATCTGGTCGATGAGCTCGCTCGCGTGCGCCATGCGGTCTAGCTGGATGTCGATCCCCGAGGCCGCCCGACGCGAGAAGGCCCGCAATCCGTTGTGGGCATCGGTGAGCCGTACGCCGGAGAATAGACGGGTAAACAGCACCGCGCCGCCGAGCAACAGACGGCGCGAGGGCGGGACCTCTCCGGCGTCCCGCAGGAAACGGGAGCCCAGGGCGATCTCCGCCTCTCCCGAAAGGATCGGGCCGAGCAAACGCGGCAGCGCATCGACCGGATGCTGCCCGTCGGCGTCAAAGGTGACCAGGTATCGCGCGCCCCTGAGCAGCGCGTAGCGCAGACCGGTCTGCAACGCCGCGCCCTGACCGCGATTGAGCGGATGGCGGAGCACCGCCGCCCCCGCGCTCAGCGCGCGCGCTCCGGTCGCGTCGGCCGACCCGTCGTCCACTACCACTACGTTCGGATAGCTCTGCTTCAGCTCGCCGACTACCTCGCCGATCTTGGCTTCCTCGTTGTAGGCGGGAATGACGATCCAGAGGTCGCGCAGGACGACCGGGTCCAATTGCCCGGGATGCGAACGGGTATCCGATTCCGTCTTGACTTCGACCATGATGTTTCCGCCCGTGGGCGTAATCTAGCGATTTTTCTCCCTACCCACCACCCCCGCCCGCCGGAGGTCGCGGCACTAGTCGCCTCTCTGGCCGGTCGCGTCGAATCCAGCTATCTTCCCGCCATGGCGCACATCGCCATGATAGTGACCAACCGGTACGATCCGGATCCTCGCGTGCAAAAGGAGGCCGCGAGCCTGGTGCAGGCCGGCCACCGGGTGGTGGTCTACGCCTTCGACAGGCAGGGGGAAATCGAGGCGAGGGAGGAACGGCTACAGGGCGTGGAGATCCGGCGACTGCGGCCGCGGGTCTCGGACTACGGGCGCGTGGTGCCGGTGCTGCTGGGCCTGAGCGCTTTTGGCGCGGAAGTGCGCCGGCAGCTGCTACGCGATCCCCCGGACGCGCTCCACTGCCACGATCACGACACCTGTTTCATCGGATACTGGTGGCAGAAATGGGGAGCGCGAGCGGCCGGCCAGCAGAGAGCTACGGCAAAGGTCGAGCGGCGCGGGCTGTTCGTGTTCGACGTCCACGACCTGTACTGGACGCGCCTGCTGTCGGCATCCTCGAACAGGCTACTGCGACGCGCAGGGGCGAAGCTATTGCAGGCGAGCGACCGCTTCTACGCGCGCGCCGCCGACCTGCTGATCACGGCCACCGACGCCGTCGATTACCACCCCGGTCTGGCCGCCATCTATCGCGAGTGGGGGTGCGATCCCCTGACCATCTGGAACGCGCCCCTGCCCGTGCAGCGCCTCCCTCCCCTGCCCGAACGCTTCACCGTCGGCTACTTCGGCTCCATTCGCGACCTCGACATGTTTCGGTGGCTGGTGGACGCTATCGCGCGCTTGCCGCCGGAAAGCCGACCCGATCTCCGGGTAGCGGGCGCCGGGGTCCTTCAGGCAGAGGTCGGGTCGCTGCTGCAATCCGCGTCCGACCGGCTGGGATTGCGGCTGCAGCTCGGCGGCCGCTTCGCCCCCTGGGAGCTGCCGGAGCTGATGGCCGGATGCAGCGTTCAATACTGCGTCTATTCTCTGGAACACGGCAACATGGATCGCGCGGTTCCGGTCAAGCTCTTCGACTCCATCGTCAACGGCCGCCCGGTGATCGGCAACTCGGACTGCTTGATGGGCGACTTCATCGCCCGTTACGGTGCGGGCTGGACCGCGCCCGCCGGCGACGTGCCGGCGCTTGCCGCCGCGCTGTCCGAGGCCGGCCGCAGGTTGGAGCACGGGCGCCCGCCCGCTCCGCTCACTTCTCCCCCGCTCTGGCCGGAACAGGGATCGCGTCTAGCCGAAGCTTATTCCCGGATACTGGGCTGAACGGCGCCGTTCCTTTCGCCAGCTTTCGCACCCAGATCTCGTACTTGCGAACCGTTCGGACCTTGCGGAAACCGAACCGGCTCAAAGTTTCGCGCAATCGGTTCTCCTTCTTGAGCCACCTCCGGCTATCGTGGTCGGTGGAAAACGCGACGCCGGATACGCGGTACAGATTCAGGTTGTAGATGAACCAGGCATACCCGTCCGTTCTCTTTCTCGATCGCTGCACGAAGGAGACGAGCTTGGCGCGCCGCCTTCGATCCGCCGTATCGGTCTTGACATAGGTCACCTTGGTCATGAGCGGAAACGCGAAGCGATTGAAAGTCGGCAAATAGAGGGATACGAGGGTCGGGGCAAGCGCGAAGCTGCCGGGCGGCAGGCTCTCGTTGATGGCTTTGGCCACCGCGTATTCGCGCCCCGGTACCTTGAGCCTCGGCTCTCCCCAGCGCACCCGGCGGCGAACGGGAAACCGGTAATAGTGCGCTGCGACCAGGGAGGCGGCCACCAGCAGCCCGACCATTCCCCTGCGGCTGATCAGCGGGAGATTGATGGGGGAGGTGACGCAAAGGGCCGCCATCACCGGGAACGGCAGCGCCCAGAGGATCCGCCAGTAGGTATTTCCGGTCAGGTAGCTCTTCAGATAGGCCGACAGATAGGGGTTTACCAGGATCAGAAAGAAGACCAGACCGAAAACCGAGACGAAGCGCCGAGCCAGGTTCGTACGGCACAGCGGCCAGCAGAGCAGCACGACGGTCAACGAGACCGCCAACAACTTGCCGCCGCCGAGAACCAGCCGCAGGGCCTTGAACGATTCGCTACCCAGAGCGGTGACGCTGGCGGCGGCCGCCGTCCCGCCGCCTCCCTGTCCCGCCTTCAGGGTTAGGAACAGGAGCACCCCGGCCCCCAACACGTAGAGCGAGCAGAGCACGGCGTAGGCCGCCCTCTTCCAGTCCTCTGGACGCAGGCGAAACGCGCTGGCCACGGCCATCGCACCGATCAGCGGAGAGAGCCAGATGGCGCTGGAGGTCATCCCTATACCGGCTATCTCGGCCGCGGCCAGAAAGAGCGCGTTTCGGGGCGTAGGAAAGCGCCCCAGCCGGATACCATAGGCCGCGATCAGCGGAACCAACACCGTCAGGAATATGGCCTTGCCCTGGAAAAGCCTGATGAAAGCGAAGCAGGCGTAGCTCCGGTGCGGTCCGGGGGTATAGAGGAAGAAGATCACGATAACCATCAGCGCCCAGAGCCAGCGCTCGGAGTCGATACTCTTCAATAGACGGGCGATGGCCAGCGGCGCCAGCAACCCGGCGATGCCGGCAAACAGCATATGGATAAACCAGATGGTCTCGATCCCGGTGAGGTGGGAGAGCAGACCGGCAAGCGCCTCGAAGGTATGGACGCGATAGAACGGCGCCTGGATGGGCAGGCCGATGCCGTGAACGGTGTCGAAGCGCAACAGCGGCAGCGAGGGGAAGGCCGCCACGCCCACTCCCAGATTAATATAGAAGGAGTCGTCGACGTCGTACCTTCTCGTAGAGAGGGTTACCGACATGCAGAGCAAGCCAATGGCCCACAGGCAGAGCTCCGCGGGCAAAGAGCGCGCGGTCGGCCGGCGTCTTATCGAGGAACGGGAGGCGTACCAGCAAGCGCCCGCGAAGTAGAGGCACGAGCAGGCCCAGAAGACCAGGAACTCCCTCCGGAAGTAGTAAGCGGCCCCGATCGCCAGCGCTACCGCTATGGCGAGGATCCTCACCCGCCACGGCAAATCCTCTTCGTCCTCCGCTTGAGGCTGCGGCTGCTCCGGGTCGTCGCGGAAAAAGTCGAGCAGCGACCGCGCTCCGGAACGTCCTACCAGCAGGCCGAGAGCCAGCAGGCCAAACAGCCCTATGGCCGCGGTCGCGGTCGTCAACTGGTAGGTATTGGCTCCCGTCAGAACCGCGGCATTGCAGATGACTGTCCACCCCGCGAAGCAGAGACAGGCCGCGTCCACTACCAGGTTCGAGAGAGGGATGGCGGGCTTGGCGCTGTTCACGTGACGAGGGGGCGAGACGCCTCTTCTACTAGATCCTAGATCGACAGCCCGGGAGGCGCTCGCCCGGGTCCTATACACCGCCGCCGGGCTCGCGTCGACAGGTGCATTCAGGCGTTAGAGTGGTGCAAAGTCCCGGGAAGCTTCGCCGCCCGGCTCCTGGTGGTACGATAGCCTTAGGCGACGATGCGTTGCTGATACAAAATGGGAAGTGATCGAAATCGCAAGACCCTGCTGTCTCTGGCAGCGCTATCGCTCTTACTGGCGGCGGCGTTTCTCTTCAGCCCTTTCCGGTTCCATCTGGACGCCGCCTCGGTGCTGCTGCGATCCGATGCGAAGACGCCCCCGCGGTGGCTGCCGCGCAGCCGGGTAGGCGCCGTGCGCGTACAGCAGCTGCCCGCACCCGCCGGCTCAAAGATAGGGCGTTCGCGGCTCTATCTCCCCCGGGGCCTAGACGAGGTCCCCGGCGTGGTGCTCGTTCACGGTGTTCACCACCTCGGCATCGAGGAGCCGCGCCTGACCGCCTTTGCCCGCGCCCTGGCCTCGGCCGGGGTAGCGGTTTCGACACCGGAGATGAGTGAGCTGGCCGCGTATCGAATCGAGGCATCGACCATTGCGGCCATCGGCTCGGCCGCCGAGCAGCTGGCGCGACGCACGGGGTATCGGACCGCCGGGGTGATCGGCATCAGCTTCTCGGGAGGGCTGGCGCTGCTGGCCGCCGCCGACCCGCGGATCGGTCAACCGATCGGCTTTGTGGTGTGCGTGGGAGCACACCACGATCTGGGACGCGTCGCCCGCTACTACGCCGGTCGATCCATCCGAGATCCGGAAGATCGCGTCTACCCGGTTCCCCCTCACCCCTACGGCCCACGGGTGCTCCTCTACGCTTACCTGGCGGATCTATTCTCGAACGGCGAGCTACCGGTCGCCCGGCGGGTTCTGCTGACTTACTTGCACGACCAGCACCGCCTGGCGCGCGCCAGGGCGCGAGAGCTAGAGGAGCCGGCGCAAAGCCGCATGCTCGCCCTTCTCGACCACCAGGACCGGAAGAGCATCGCCAGGGCCCTGGAAGGGATCCTCTCGAAGCGGCAGGCCGATCTCTGCCGGGTCTCGCCGCGCGGCCGGCTCTCCGGCATGCGGGTTCCCGTCTTTCTTCTCCACGGCTCGGACGATCCGGTGGTTCCGGCTACCGAGACGCTCTGGCTGGCGCGCGAGATTCCTGATCGCGTTTCGAGCCACGCGCTCGTCTCTCCCTTGCTGCGTCACGCCGAGCTCGAAAGTCGCGCTACCTTCTGGGACCACTGGCACCTCGTGCACTTCGTCGCGGAGATGCTGGCGGCGGCGCATGGGCAGGAAAGGGAGTGAAGGTCACGCGGGGAAGCGCACTCTCTGCTGGACGCGCTGAGGTGACCTCTCGAAAAGACGCGGCGACCACGGTTGCGGTAAAAATGGGCGGTCGCCCCGGATTCTAAAGAAACGGACGCCGCGTCTTTTCGAGAGGTCGCTCGCGGACACGAAGGGGGGGTGGTTAGGGGAGCAGCCCCTTGACGGCAAACTCGAACAGCGAGGTGGCCACCGCCTCGCGGTCCGGGTCGCGGACCGGGTCGACCACCAGGTACTGGTAGAAGACCTCGCGGATACCGCCGATGAGGGCAACGGTGACGATGCGCTCGTCCACCGGACGGATGATGCCCCAGCGCGCCCCTTTTTCCAGGGCGCCCTCGATCATCTCGCGCAAGAAACCGTAGAGCTTATTGAGCCTGCCGTCGATGCCCTGGTGCAGACCCACCGATTCTCGGAAGGCCACCACGGCCAGGTCGCGGTGATCGAAGACCACGTCCACCACCCGGCGGATGTTCTGGTAGATCTGCCCGGTGGGATCGGGCCCGGCCGGGTCGACCACATCCACCACCTTCATGATGTAGTTTGTGAATCGATCGATCAGATCGAGAAACAGGGAGTCTTTGCTGTCGAAGTAGAGGTAGAAGGTGCCGCGCGAGATCCCGGCCGCGTCGATGACGTCGGTGATGGAAGCGGCGTGGTAGCCCCGGTTGCTGAATACGCGTTGGGCGGCGGCCAGGATCTCCTCCCTCCGCGCCTTTCGTTTGGCCTCCGCGCGCTGGGTACGCCCGTCTGGTTGTGACCGCTCCATTGTCCTTCAGATCCAAACCCGCAGCGCCCCGGGCAAGACCTCCATGCGCCGGGGCGTGTACTGCAGCACCTCGCCGTCCACCACCAACACGCTCTCCACCTCCTCGTCGAGGTCGAAGTCGACGCTCCGCGTCCGCAGGGCACGCACCTTGGGGTGTTTGAGGTGCGTCCCCTTGAAGATGCTGGGAAAGATCCGCAACAGCTCCGCCCGCCCCATCTGCTGCGCGTACAGCACGTCGAGCTGACCATCAGCGGTGTCGGCTTCCGGCGCCATCATCATGGCGCCGCCGGTGAAACGGCTATTGCAGAAGGAGATGAGGGTGATGGGATCGTCCAGCCGCCGATCGCCGTCAAAAGCGAGGGCCAGGCGGTAGCTCCTCAACCCGGCCACGGTCGCGAGCACCCCCATGGCGTAGCTGGCCGGTCCCAGGGGCTTGAACACGCGGTTGGCCACCGCGCAAACGTCGGCGGCGAAGCCCATGCTCACCATGTTGATGAAGTGCAACACGCCTTCTCGGTGGGTGAGCCGGACCACGTCGCAGGGCCGGCTCTCCTCCCGGATCAGCGACTCGATGGCGAATTCGGCCCCGCGATCGGTGAAGTCGCGCAGAAAGGAGTTGCCGGTTCCCAGGGGCAGAAAGCCCAGGCTCGGCCGCTGTCCGTCGAACGCTTCGGGAAAGAGGCCGTCCACCACCTCGAAGGCGGTGCCGTCTCCGCCTACCGCAATGAAATGGCGGCGTCCCTCGGCGTAGGCCTGGCGCGCGATGCGCGTGGCATCCACCGGCATGACCGTTTCCACCACGTCCACCTGAAGCCCGGCGTCCCGCAGGCGCCCGAGCGCGCCGCCGGCGAGCCTGCCGCACCTGCCGGCACCGGCGGTCGGATTCACGATGGCCAGAAAGCGTTCCATCTTCCCCTCATAGCTCCTGCAAAGCTTCCCTGCCCGCGTGCCTGGCGGCGATCTCGCGCGCCAGCTGTTGCCGCTTGACCTTCTGGGTGGCGGTGCGGGGAAAGGCCTCGTCCCACTGCAAGAGCGAGGCCGCCCGCTTGTACTCCGCCAGCTTCAGGTTCCGCCTCCTGAGATCCTCCCGTAATCGCTCCGGCTCCCATCCCTCCCGCGGCCGCGCCACCAGCAGCAGCCGGTCGTCGGCGGGCGAGGCGCCGCTCCAGACGAAGCTCTCGGCGAACACGCACAGCTCCTCGCACGACTCCACCTGCTCGAAGGCAAACTCCACGTCCTCCGGATAGACGTTTTTACCTCCGGCCGTTACCACCATATTCTTGGCCCGGCCTACCAGCTTCAGATGGCCGGAGGCGTCGATCAGGCCCAGATCCCCGGTGCGCAGCCAGCCTCCGAGCATGGTCTCGGCGGTGAGCTCCGCATCGTCCAGGTAGCCCTTCATCAGCGAGCGCCCCCGGGCGTAAACCTCTCCCACCCCGGCCTCGTTTGCATCGCGTATCTCGATCTCCACTCCCGGGACCGGCCGGCCCACGGTCTCCGGCCGGAAGGGTCTGAGATCGTTGACCGTCAGCACCACGCAGGCCTCGGTCAATCCGTAGCCGATGGCCACCGGCAGTCCCAGCCGGTAGAGAAAATCCACGCACCCCGGATCCACGAAGGCGCCCCCGGCCACCACCAGCCTGAGCTTGCCTCCGAAGCGGTCGTGAATGGGTTTGAGCAGGGTACGAGAGATCCGGTGGTCTGGTTCGCGGGCGGTATAGAGCTCGTTGACGGTCATCAGTCCGTCCAGCAGCAGGCGCTGCCAGGGCGGCAGCTTCTGCAGCTGCTCGCGCAGCTTCTGCTCGATGTTGCGCAGGATACGCGGGACCAGCGCGGTATGGGTGACCCCGTGCGCCTTCATGGTGGAAGCCAGAAATTCGGGCCGCAGGGTGCGTTGATGCACCACCGCCGCTCCGTACAAGAACGGGATGATCATGCCGCACATGAAATCGATGGCGTGATTGGTGGGCAGGACGGAGAAGTAGCGCTCGTGCTCCTCCATGGGAAACAGGTTGCCCAGCTCCTGCGCCTGCACCAAATAGCTATCGTGGGTCAGCATACACCCCTTGGGCCGCCCGCCCGTACCCGAGGAATAGACGATGCAGGCCACGTCGTTCCGCTTCCGCGCCCGGTAGGTAAAGCCCTTCTCGGCCGGGGCCTCCCAGCGCGCCGCGCCGCCCAGGTCCACCTCGGCGGGCGCCTCGCTCACCTGCACGCCTGTCTCCGCCAGCTCGTCCGCCGAGTGCTTGCAGAGCGAGCGCCAGATCCCGTACTCGGTGATGAGGGCCCGCGGCCGGCAGTGTGCCAGCAGTCCGAGCTGCTCGGGCGCCGTCAGCTTGTAGTCCAGCGGCACCAGCACTGCTCCGGCCCAGAGCGCGCCCAGGCCGCTCATCACCCATTTCGCCTGGTTGGACATCAGGATGGCGACCCGTTCCCCGGGCTCGATACCGGCCGCCTGCAGCTTGGCCGCCATCGACTCGGCCTGGACGGCGAGCTCGGCATAGCTCCAGCGGCCCTTCTCCCGGTGCCGGTCGGCCTCGATCAGCGCGACGTTGCTCTTGTACATGATGGTACGGTCGCGCAGCGCGTCGCCCAGGCAATCGAATCTCGAAAGCTGCAGCATCACCCGGGCTCCTCGGTCGCGGCCGCGTCGACCTGACGGTCGTCGGCTGCCATCCCCTGCGGCAGGTAGGGCATGGGATCGCGGCTGTGGACGAAACGCCCCAGCGCTTCCTTGACTCTGGGATGTTGGAATAGCTTGAGGAAATGCTCCCGCTCCGCGGCCAGCTCCTGCTCGGGTATGCGTTTGAGCAGCGACTTGGCGGCGGCCGCCGGCTCGCGCTCGAGCAGCGCCGCTTGCGCGGCCACCCGCCGTGCCGCGTGCAATGCCTCGCCGGGCGCGACCAACTGACTCAACAGCCCCAGCTCGAAGGCCTTCTTGGCGTTGATGCTGCGGCCGGTGAGCAGCAGATCCCGTACCACGCCGGCGGGAAGCTCACGCCGCAGCCTGGGCACGCCCCCGAAGGCGGGGATCAATCCCAGTCTTAGCTCGGGAAAGGCGAAACGCGCCGTACGGTCGGCTACCAAGAGGTCGCAGGTCAGCGCCAGCTCGAAACCTCCGCCGAAGCAGAGGCCCGAGACGGCCCCCACCGTGGTCAGCGGCAGCTCGTCCAGGGCATCCATCACCCGTTGTACGCGTGCCAGGAACTCGCCCAGCACCGGCAGGTGCTCCTCGGTCGGACGCTCGCAGATGCCGGCATACAGCTCGCGCAGATCCGCCCCCGCGCAGAAGCCGCGCGGCAGGGTGCTGTGGATGAGGACGGCCCTGGCCTTTGTATGGTCTAGCTCGGAGAGAAAACGCTCCAGGTCGGCCAGCATCTGGCTGCCGATCTCGTTCAGGGGCTCGCGCCCCAGGGCGAGCTCGCAGACGCCGTCCCTGTAACTCCACCCGATCATCGATACAGGCTCTCGATCTCTTTTTGAAAACGGCTCTCGATGGCCTTTCGTCTCAGCTTGCCGTTGGCGGTGAGCAGCTCGTTCTCGATGGTGAAGCTCTCCGGCACCCGCACCGCCTTCTTGATGCGCTGGTAGTGGGGCAGCTCGGCGTTGACCGCCTCCCGTACCCGCTCGAGCTCGGCGTCCGATACCGAGCCGGTAACGATGGCGCCGAGAAACGGCTTGCCGTGACCGACCACCACCGCCTGCTCGATGCCCTCGCTAGCCTCCACCAGCCGGCGCTCGATGGGCTCGGGCGCCACGTTGTGGCCTGCCTCGGGCACCAGCAGATCCTTGATGCGGCCCACGATGGCCACGCTACCGTCCGCTCCCAGCTCGACCTGGTCGCCGGTATGGAACCACCCGTCCCGCAGCGCCTGCTCGGTGGCTTCGGGTCGCTGCCAGTACCCCTGGAAGATGTTCGGCCCCCGGCAGAGCAGCTCTCCCTGCTCGGTGACCCGTAGCTCGCACCCGTCGATGGACTTGCCCACGCTGCCGGGATTGCCCCTGCCCACCGGTTCGTCCATGGTCACGATGCCTGTGGTCTCGGTCAGCCCGTAGACCTGGTAGACCGGGATGCCCAGCATCTGGAACCAGTGCTGGGTCTCGGGCTTGAGCGGGGCCGAGCCCGAAATGAGGAACTCCAGGTTCGGGCCGATGTTGTCGCGGATCTTGCTGAAGACCAGCCGCTCGGCCGCAAGAAGCAGCAGCCGGTCCGCAGGCGAAGACCCGCCGTTGTTCGAATGCCCGTAGGCCTCCTGCGCCTTCCTGTAGAGCCAGAGCCCGATGCCGCCGCGCTCCCGGACCTTGCCGTTGACGCCGTCGCGGATACGTTCCAGCAGCGCCGGTACGTTGAGGAAGTAATGCGGGTTGGCCGCCCCCATCTCGTCCACCAGCTGGTTCAGATCGGTGGAGAGGATGACCGGGTTGCCGCGGAACAGCTGCGACCAGCAGGCGATGCGCGAGGCCCCGAAGCAGAGGGGCAGGTAGTGGAAGAAGCGGTCGTCGCGCCGGCTGAATCCCGTGGCCTGGTCCAGCTTGGCCGCGGCCCGCTGCAGCATGAAATGGAGGTTGGCCCCGCTGAGCATCACGCCCTTGGCCTCACCACTGGTTCCCGAGGTGTAGATGATGGTGGCCAGCTGCTGTTCGCCCAGCTGCTGTTCGCCCGCGTCCACCGGCGGCTGGTTCGACGGCGCGGCGGAAAACAGCTCCTCGAAGTGCGCGATGCGGCAGTGCTCGGGCCAGGCTTCTCCGATGGCCTTTTCCAGCTCCTGGTCGGATACGAGAAGCAAGGTGGGCTCGCAGTCCTTCAGCATGGCGGCGAGCTGGAGCGGCGCCTGGCGGGAGTACAGCGGCACGCAGACCGCTCCCTCGGCCAGGATGGCCAGGTCGGCCGCCACCCAGCGCGCGCTATTGGGCCCGAGCAGCGCTACCCGGTCCCCGGCCGTGACCCCGGCGCCGCGCATGAAGGCGCGGGCCCGGGCTATCTGCTCCAGGGTCTCGCGGGCGGGAATCGGCACCAGGCTCCTGCCCCGGGTCTCCACCAGAAAGGCCTTGTCCGGCTGCTTCTCGAAGTGGTCCAGCATCGATTTCAGGAATTGCATCTCCCCTCCTCCATGATGCGCTCCAGCGCGGGCGAAAGCCGCGGCAGGTAATTCTCCCAGCTGTGCGGCACCTGACGCCGGGGGAGATCAGGATAAATGCGTAAAATCTCCTCCTCCAGGTCCATCCCCATGCGTCCCATGCTCTGCAGCTGCCCGGGGAGCAAGCGCGTGATCTCCCCGGCGATGATCTCCCGGTCCCGCACCAACCGCCGCATGACCTCGAGCAGCTTCTCGCCCAGCTGCTCGTCGTCGACCTCCAGGCAGAGGTGGTCGTGGCCGCGGTCGTTCATCAGATTGCGGATGCGCTCGTCCATGGTCACCCCGGCCGACGCCACCCCGGCCGGCATGGAGGTGACCAGCGCGTGGTAGCGCGAGCTCACCATATAGGCGCAATTGTGTAAGACGCTGACCAGCTCGTACATGTCGTGGTCGTCGCTTACGAAGAGCGGGAGCGGGCGCGCGAGCCGCTCGGCCAGCCGTTCGCAGGCCTGCCGGTCCAGCTGCTCCATGCCCACCAGGATGGGGAATACCTCGTTCTGCCGTGCGAAGCGCTTCAAGGCGTAGGCCAACGCCTCCAGGTAGCGGTCGTACTTCTCCTCCGCCTCTTCGGACCAGCAGTGGAAATAGACCGAGGCGTAGTGCTCGCGGTTGAACTGGCCGCCGTAGCGGTGCGCGAGCGCCTTGAGCAGGTCGGGCTTGACCGGCCACCAGAAGGGATTGATGGGACAGAGCGCCAAAACCGGTTGCTTGCCGTCCCAGCCCGCCCGGGCCAAAAGCTCCGCTCCCCGTTCGAGGGGCGCCGGCTCGAAGGTCCAGGCCGTGTCCGTGCCGGGCCGGGTGCGGATGCCCATGCCCTCCAGGATGCGGCGCGAGGGCCGGTTGCGGCAGATGATCAGCGACTGCTTGCACTGCTTGCGTACGAAGTCGCGCAGCCCCGGGTCCATCTCGCCCGCTTCCGCCCCGTATCCCACGCTGGGCTTGCCCTCCGTGTTGGCCAGTCCCAGCGCACCGGCCATCATGGTGCTGAGCGCGGAGGCGAACTTGCTCTTGAACATCGAGCCCTCGCAGGCGATGACCCCGTGGTGGCGCGGGCACTGCTCGGCCAGGAACTTCGGGTAGACCTTGGGCATGTGCAGCTGCCGCACGTGGGGGAAGTAGCCGGCGGAAAGCGCCGGATCGATGGTGAGGATGCTCAGCTCCAGCTGCTGCTCGCCGAAGATGGCCCACAGCTGCCGGATCATCTCTTCCACCCGCACGTCCGCCCCCGTGTTGCGCGTGCCCGAGTAGCCCGCCAGTAAAAGCTTGAGCGGGCGGCCCGGCTCCCACCGGGCGCTGTCGATCCCCAGCGCGTAACGCACGCCGGCCGTCTCGATCATGAGCCCCATGGCCCCCTGCAGCGCGCGGTCCGGATCCAGCGCGCGCCGTACCCTCTCCCGTAGGCTCATCACGCTTCGCCCTCCTGCACGGCCGCGCCTGCGGGCCAGGGTCGATAGGGATAGCGAAATCCGCCGCTCAGGGCGAAGTCGAGCAGGCCGTAGGCGTACTCGGTGAAAGGCACAGGGGCCTGTTCCATCTCCTGCTTGACGCGCTCGTTATCGAACACGGTATCGAAAAAGAGATAGGGAGCGAACACCGACATCATCGCGGCCGGCCGCGCCAGGCCCCATTCGCGCGGGGTGCGGGCCAGCGCGTCCACCAGATCGGTGAAGGGGCGCTTCAGCCGCGGCAGGTACAGATGAGGGATGCGCAGCCCCTGCCGCTCCAGAGCATCTGTGATCTCCCCGTAGGGGAGCGAGGCCGTGCCGGCGCTCAGGTTGTAGACGTCGTAACGGGGCTCGGGCCGCAGGTGAATGGCAGCGATGGCCCTTCCCACGTAGTCCGCCGGGACGATGTCGGCGCGCCAGCGGGAATCGAAGGGCAGGACCGGTAGGCGGGCGAGCGCGACAAAGGCGCGCACCATGTCGAACTGGGTGGTCTGGGGGAAGCGGCTGTCGCCCAGCACGATGCTGGGTCGAAAAACCGTCAGCGGAACCTCGGGCAACAGCTCCTTCACCATGTGCTCGCAGAACTTCTTGGTGCGCGCGTAGGGGTCGTAGTCGCTGCGATCCCACTCGATGGCCGCATCCTCGGTCACCATTTCGTGGCTGCGCTGGCCGGCAACCGCCGAGGTAGATACGTCGCTGAAACGGCGCAAACCGTGATCCTCCTGGGCCGCGCGGGCGAGCTTGATGACCTGCAGGGTGCCGCGCAGGTTGACGTTGAAGCAGGCCTTGGCCGAGCGCCGGTTGAGCGAGGCGGCGATGTGCAGGACCGAGTCGATGCAGCGCGCCAGCCGCTGGAAGGCATCCGGCTCGAGGCCGAGCCCCGGCAGGGTGATGTCGCCCAGGTGGATATCGACGCGCTGGCGCAGCAGCTCGAAAAACTCGTCGAACTGCATGTGCAGCTGCAGCGCCTTCCAGAGCCGCTCACGCGCCCCTTGCTGCGATCCGGCCCGTACCAGCAGCGCCAGCCGCTGCCGGCTGGTGCGCAACAGCTCGCTCACCACGTAGGAGCCGATATACCCGGTAGCGCCGGTGACGAAGATGCAGCGCGTCATCCCCCCTACCATCCTCCCTGTGCTCGCGCCTGTTCGCCGTATCCGCTATCCTCCGCCGCCTCTTCGAGCTCGGCTTCGGGCAGCGACACCGGATGTTCCGGTCGAAAGATCTCGCGCTGCCGCCCCTCGAAGCGGGGGAATATCCAGCGCCTGAGCCCGGGCATGTGGACCTCGATCCAGTAGCGGCGCCAATCGATCTGCTCGGGCGCGAAGCGGAACTCGGGCTCCAGCGGCGGGTGCTCGAAAAGGTTCCGGCAGAAAAAAACCTGGAAGTTGTCGTGGATGAAGGGCTGGAACATCTCCAGCAGATCCTCGACCTCGCCCAGGCGCTTCCCCGTACGCTGCAGGCGGCTCATCGCCCGCCGGCTTCGCTTGCGGATGATCTCGGGGCACTCTTCCAGCAGCTCGCCGACCTCGCTGACCGCGCGCCGGAGATTGCTCACGCAAAGAGGGCCATCTGGATCCACCACCTTGGTGTCCCAGCGCGAGAGCAGCACCCGCTCGACAACGCTCTTTCCCCTGGCCCGCAGGTGGCGGCGGTGGCCCAGGTCGGTGAGCTCGCAGGCGCGCCCCAGGGTGAAGCGGTTCAGGTCCGAGGTGCCCACGTGATAGACCGGGGCGTGGCGGTTCAGCATCAGGGCGGCGCCCACCACCGTAAGCGCCCGGCAGACCATGTCCACCGGAACCACGTCGAAGGGCACGTCGTTCCTGGCTGGCAACCCGTGGAACCAACTGCCGAGCAGATAGGCGAGCGGTGCGCTGGCGTTGAACCCCTGGTTCCAGCCCGGGAAGGGAAAGCTGAGCGAGCTCTCGATGATGGAGGGCCGGAACAGCGTGTAGCGCAGGTTCCTTCCGTTGCCGGCCAGCAGCGACTCGGCCATGGCCTTGCTGTAGGTATAGGTATTCTGCCAGCCCAGCCGCCGCGCGCGCTGCTTGCCCGCCTGCACCATCTCCTTCAACAGGCGTTCCCGCATCCAGCGGCGGCTGTATGCCTTGACGAAACGCGGATCCGGCGGGCCGCCGTTGCGCTTGCGGTTCAGCTCCTCTAGGTCCCGCTGCAACCTTTCTCGCACCTCTTCCGACTGTTGCTCGACGAAGACCCTCTCGACCGCGCGGCGCGCATCTTCGCGCTCCTGCTCGCCGTCAAAGGCAGCCCCCAGCGGGGTTTCGTGCGGATGCTCGCGCTCCTCGATGAATCCCTGTCTGGTTCCGGCCACGTAACAGGTGGATACGTGAAGCAGAGAAGCGCGCGCACACCTCTTGACGAAGGCCGCCAGGAAGAAGGCGGCGTCCACGTTGGCGGAGAGCGCGCGGCGCAGATCGGGCGCGAAATCCACCTGCCCGGCGCAGTTGACGACCAGGTCCAGCTCGCGGTACAGGCGAGCCGCCAGCGCGGGCCCCAGGCCGATGTCGGGCTTGGAAAGGTCGCCCTCGACCACGCGCACGCGTTCGGCCAGGAAGCGCGAGAGGTCGGCACCGTGCAGGGTGTGTAGCCTCTCGAAAACCGGGGAGCTGTTGCACATGCCCTCGAAGCGACTGCGCGCGCTCTGCCGAGCGCCGGGCCGCAGCAAGACGTAGAGCCGCCCCATCTCCGGGAGCATCTCCAGGGCCATGGCCAGCCAGACCTTGCCCAGAAAGCCAGAGCCGCCGGTCAGCAGTACGTGCCGTCCGCAATAGGTTTCACGAACGGGTATGGTCGACTCAGACACGGTACTCCATGACCGGCCACCCGGCCTGACGCGCGGCCTGACGCAGGGTGAAATCGGGATTGACGGCGCAGGGCTGGCCCACGGCCGAGAGCAGGAGCAGATCCGGGCCGTGGCCGCCATAGGCGAACGAGCCTTCGAGATCGAGGCCGTTCTGCTCCGCGTACTGCCTGGCCCAGACAGCGGAATGGTGACCGCCCACCACCGGATCCAGCAGCCGTCCGGTGGCCACCCCGTCGCGGAACTCGAGACGGTTGCAGATGAAGTCGTCTACGTACTTCAGGTGGTCGACCAACGGCTCGATGACGTGCGAGAGCCCGTCGGAGATAAGCGCCACGCGGCGCCCCTGACGGCTGGCCTTGCGCAGCAGCTCGACGCCGCCGTCCAGCACGGCCGCCTTCAGGACATCCTCGAAGTACTCCTGCCCGAGCTCGACGACGCGATCTTCGTCCATGTTGCGCAGGGGCAGATAGGCCAGCCGATTGGCCAGGATGCGATCACTCTGCCCCAGCACGCGGTAGACGGGAAAGGTCAGTGCGACCTGCCCCAGCCGCAGGGCTCTCTCGCGAAATCCCCGAGCGTTGGCCGCGAAGTAGGCCGCAGCCTCTATCACGCCCCGATCGGTCAAAAGACCCTCGACCCTAAAAAAAGCCGCCGTGTTACCCGTTTCCACAGTTCCCCGAAAGACGTAAGATCAAATATCGAACGAGGAGCCGGATATTAGACTGACAAGTCAGTCTAATTCAAGGTCTCGGGACGCCAGAAAACGATTTCGAGGATAGATAGCTCTGCACTATCACCAGTTGAGGTATTGCCGCTGGCGTTAAGTCAGTGTACTTTTGTTGCGCATTAAATAAGCCGCCGTTTCTGGCGTCATTAACCCCGGTACCGGAGGGAGCGAACGGCATGGAACTGAAAAACACGCATGGCTTGGGAGTGATGGAGCGAAAAGACAGCGCGAAAACCGGCTCGAGAACGCCGACGACGCGTCATCCGACCGAAAAAGGCCCTTCGACCCCTCGCCTTTCGCGCTTCGGGAAACCAGCGATCTTCGCCGTTACTTTCGCGCTCGTGCTCGTGGCCGCGTTCGGCCTGTTCGCCGATTTGGCCGAGGCCGCCGGCAGGCTCAAGGCGCAGGTATATATCGTACAGGCGAAGATCCCGAGAAAGCTCACCGAAAAGGGGCTTATCCGCTTCGCGCGATCGCACAACAGCAAGCGGCTCAGGGAGACCAACGAGCCCAAGCTCGACGATCGCAGCTGGAAGGCCAACCTGGTCGTGGCCTTCAACCAGCCGCCCGGCGATCTAGAGTTCCAGGTGCTGTTCTACGACGTCCACGACGGTCCGCGCCGGCTGGTGGAGGACCTGTCGACCTTTGTCAACGACCGCAGCCAGAAGACCTACCTGCAGAAGATCTCGCTCAGCCGCAAGCGCTTCAAGCCCAACCGCAACATGGAGCTGGTGGTGGTGGTGCGTCGCCAGGAGGTCGCCCGCATGAAGTTCGGCGTGCTGGGGCAGGAGCCGCGCCGTTCGGGCACGGTCGACTTCTCGGACGACGAAGCCAGGCTCTGACGAGACGCGCTCGACCCGCGCGTCAACCCGGGGTCTCGGTCACTGGGCGGGTTGGCACGCGGGCAGCCCCCGCCGCCCGGCCCCGGCCCACCCGCGCCCGGCCAGCTCCCTGCCGTTGGCCGGTAGGTGCAATCGTTTTTCCGAACGGGAACACTTGGCGATATGGGTCGTCCTCTCTGGTTCGTGAATCTATTGAAAGCGGCCTTTCCCGGCCGTCACCTCGGTGCCGATCTTAGCCGGGCGCCGTGGCTGGGGCGGTTGATCGAGAAAGGGCTCTTCGAAGGCGATGATCTCTACTACCTGCCGCGCGACCGGGTGATCGAGGTCGACGAGCCCCTGGACGCACCCGCGGCCACCGCCCTTCCCTCCCGGGTGGCGGAGCACTTCGTCGAGCGCGCGGGCACGCACTGGTTGATGAATGGCTGCATCTGCCGCCAGGCCTCGAACTGCCGCGACTACCCGATAGATCTGGGGTGCCTGTTTCTGGGCGAGGCCGCGCTGGGCATCAATCCGGCCCTGGGGCGCAGGGTTACCCGGGACGAGGCGCTGGAACACTTGAAGCGCTGTCGCCAGGCCAACCTGGTCCATCTGGTCGGCCGCAACAAGCTCGACACCGTCTGGCTCGGAGTCGGCCCCGGAAGCCGACTGATGACCATCTGCAACTGCTGTCCCTGTTGCTGCCTGTGGAGGGTTCTGCCCAGGGTATCGGATCGCATCCGGAACGGGGTCAACCGGCTGCCCGGCGTAGCCGTCACCGTCACCGACGAATGCGACGGATGCGAAATCTGCGCCACCGATCTCTGTTTCGTAGACGCCATGTACATGAGGGACGGCCGCGCCGTGGTCGGCGAGGGCTGCGTGGGTTGCGGCCTGTGCGCGAGCACCTGTCCGCAGGGGGCTATCAAGGTGACCTTGGACGACGAAGCGTCCATCGAGAACACTATCAAACGGATCTCGTCGTCGTTCGACCGGCTCTAAATGGTGCGCGGAGTAGCGCTTATCCCCACCGCTCACTTGAGTTGCCCCGCCGCGCTCGGTCTTTTTGTCCCGCCCGGAAGGTGCAACAGTTATTACCTTCCGGAGCCTGAACCTCAATGTTGCAAACAAACGTCGGCATAAAACCGCTTGCGCTCGCCCGAGAGCACGCGATCTGCGCGCGTGCTCGGTTCTTCTGGACCTCACATAGGGTGGACTATGCTGCGGCCCAGAATAACCTCCGCGCGCGCGCATCTCACGCACTCTCGGGCGTTTCTGCTCGACGTTTTTTACAACATTGAGGTTAACGCCGCGTCCCGCTCCGCTCGTGCTCGTCGATCTCCCTATTCACGACGTCCAGCAATCGCACGGTCAACACCACGGTCTGAACGATCGAAGCGACCAGGCCCGGCAGCAGCCACCACACGGGCAGCCTGTCGAGAGCCCCGCGAGCCACCAACGCCGTGCTGACGTGCGCTACGAAAAATACGAGCATGAATATCGCGATGAAAACCAGTATATGAAAAGCCGCCACGGCCCACACCCGGGATTTCGCCGCCGCGGGCAGCGCCAAAAAGGCCTGCTTGCGGGGCAGGCTCAGATAGCGCTCCGGCATGGTGTGCAGGGTCAGGGAGAAGGCGGTGAAGAGCAGCCCCATACCGGCCGAGACGAACCAGAGGAGGAACCAGCTGCCCACGCCGCGCGAGGCGAACGCGTCGGGCACGCCCGCCGCGTTGAAGTGCATGGGGATCTTCTCGGGCAGCGAGCTGTAGCTCATCAGGGCGAAGACCAGGTGGACGGCGCAGATGCCGGCCAGCAGCGCTACCATCACCCTGACACCGGTGAAAGCGAGGGGGGGCTGTAATTCGTCGTCGATGCTCATGATGCTCGCCGCCTTTCCGCTGACGAGATCGAGTACCGGACCGGGGGCGACCGGGTCAACGGGGGTGGACGAAATGCGGTTTTCAGTTTCGCGGAGCGAAGGGGTAAAACGATAATTCGGGACCGGCGTCCTGGTCAGGTCCGCGCGAAAGGGTAAGCTACCGCAGAGCGGAGGCAACCGATGGACTTGACCGAGAAACGAGTGCTGGGAAAGACGGGACTGCTGGCCGGCCGTCTGGGAGTTGCCGGCGGCTACCGAGCTCCGACCCCCGCTTTTGAGGAGGCGTTCGAACGCGGTTGCAACTACTTCTACTGGGGCTCGTTTCGCGCGGCGGGAATGCGTGACGCTATCCACAACCTCGTCGCCAAGGGCAAGCGCGACGAGCTGATCATCCTTCTGCAGAGCTATTCGCGCTCGGCCGCTCTGATGGAGATCTTCCTGGAGCGCGGGCTGAAGGAGCTCGGCGTGGACCACGCGGACATTCTCTTGCTGGGCTGGCACAACCAGCGCCCCTCACAAAGCATCCTGGAACGGGCCGAGCAGATGCGGCAGAAGGGCCGCTTCCGCTTCCTGGCCATGTCGGGCCACCACCGACCGGCCTTCCCCAGGCTGGCGGGGCAGGCAGGTCCGTTCGACCTCTTTCACGTCCGGTACAATGCCGCGCACCGCGGCGCCGAGAAAGATGTCTTTCCGCTGCTCCCTGAAGACGACCGGCCGGGTATCGTGACCTTCACCGCCACCCGCTGGGGCAGCCTTCTCAAGGCCAAGCACGCCCGGGCCGGTGAGAAACCGCTCTCGGCCAGCGACTGCTACCGCTTCGTGCTCAGCCATCCAGCCGTGGACGTGTGCATGTGCGGCCCCAAGGACCAGGAGCAGATGCGCGAGGCGCTGCGCACGCTAGAGCTGGGACCGCTCTCGGACGAGGAGATGGCGCGAGTGCGCGGCATCGGGGACCGGGTCTACCGCAAGGGATTGTTCTAGAAGTGGTCACACCACGGCCGGATGCCGGCAGGTACTCCGGCCCCCTTGTCATGCATACCGGCTACATGCTGCTGGCCTTTGTGCCGGTGCTGGTGCGGGTGGCGAACAGGAGCGGCTGGGAAACCGGCGCGGTGGTCTTCGCGCGCTTCGTCATCGCCTGCCTCTGCATCGCCTGTGTGGTCCTGATCGGCCGGCACCGGCTCGAAACGGGAAATCCCCGCGTGCTGCTGTTGCGCGGGCTGTTCGGCGGCGGCGCGGTGCTCACGTATTTTGCCGCGGTCGAGCTGACCAGCGCCAGCACGGCCGTGCTGCTCAACTTCACCCACTCTGTCTGGGCCAATGTGCTCGGCGTGGTGGTGCTGGGCCAGAAGCCGGTCCGGGGATTCTGGCCGCTTTTGGTACTGGCCGCGATCGGCCTCTACCTGGTCATCGACCCGAGCCTGGACACATTCAAGACGGGCGAGATGCTGGGACTGCTCTCGGGCGTGTTCGGAGGCGGCGCCATCCTCTGCGTCAAGCAGCTGCGCAAGACCGACAACGCCACTACCGTGCAGGCCAGCCTGGCGGTGACCGGTTTGGCCTGCGCCCTGCCCTTCGTCCTGCCGGGCTGGCTGCGGTCGCCGATCCCGCTATCCGAGACCCTTTCCGCGGCCTGGCCCCATATCTGGCACGCCCTTGCCGATCCCTTGGCCTCCCCGGTTCTGGGCGCCTGGCTGGCCGTGCTGGCCATGGGCATCTGCGGCTATGCCGGCCAGCATTTCTTCACGGCCGGGTACAAAAATACCAGCGTTCAACTGGGCACTCTGCTCTCGCTGACCACGCCGCTGTACGCCACGCTCATGGGACGGATGCTGCTGGGAGAGGTGTTGACGGTGAGGTTTCTGCTGGGGGCAGCTTTTATCCTGGTAGCCTGTATGATGGTGGGGCTGATGGAGAAGCGGGCCTCGCGGAACGGTGAAAAGCCCCAGACATGATCCCCCCTCTCGCACACTTCATCTGGTTCGGTAGCGAGCTGCCCTGGATCTACGCCTTCGCGGTGCAGACCGCGGCCCTGCGGGGCGGGTTCGAGCGGGTGATCCTCCACCACGCGGACGACCTCTCCTCGTCGCCGTGGTGGCAAGAGCTGGCGGGCTTTCCGGGCGTGCAGACCAGCCGGCTATCGGTGCCCGCGCTTCTGCAGCAGAGCGACGGGCCAGGCCCAGCCCTGGTCGACATCTACCGCGACCTCGAAGAGCCGGCCGCCCGCGCCAACCTGGTGCGGGCCGCGCTGCTTTTCCGGCACGGGGGCGTCTACCTGGATACCGATACCGTTACCGTGGCCTCGCTCGAGCCCCTGCGGCGGCAGGCCGGGGTTTTCTGCGGTGCCGAACGCCTGGTCTTCCCCGGACACCTGCGCTGGCATCGCAACCCCCTGGGCTTCGGCCTGGCTCTAGGTAAATCGGGCCTGCGCGACCTGGTGCGGCGCCTGCCGGACGGCTGGCAGCTGTTCCGCCGGGTGGAGCACCTCTACCCCACCGCGGCCAACAACGCCGTGCTCGGCGCGGACCAAGGTCACCGATTCGTGCAAGATCTGCTCGAGCGCATGGTACGGCTACCGCGGTGGCGCCGGCGGCTTCGTTACGAGCTGGGCACCACGCTGCTGCAGCGGGCGGTGGCCGAGTACGACGGCCAGGACCTGGTGGTGCACGAGCCCGGGGTTTTCTACCCGCTGGGCCCGGAGATCAGCCAGCACTGGTTTCGCCAAACGCGGCGTCCGAGCCTGCGAGAGGTGTTGCTGCCGGAGACCCGGGTGGTGCACTGGTACGCCTCGGTTCGCACCCGGGAGGTGGTAGCGCAAGCCGACCCCGACTGGGTGCACCGGCACGCGGACACGCAGCTCTTCAGCGCGCTGGCGCTGCCGTTGTTGGAGCAGGTGGAGGGCTAGTCCGCCGTCGGGCACCCGACCTCGACCGTGATCTCCTCTGCGGAAGCCGCCGTGTCGCACGCGGCTGGACAGAAAACGACGGTGTCCGATCCCTGCAAGTACCAGCCGGAGTAATCGTAGCAGTCCGGATCCCAGTTTAACGGCGCTCCATCGACGAAAATCACCATCAGCGACGGGTCCAAGATATCCATGACAGGTCCTGGCAAGACGACCGTGCAGGTATCACCTATCGGGCCGGTCGGGAGGACCGGGAGGCTCATCGGCTCGCAAGTGCCGGCCGGATCCGGGGGAAACGGTACCCCTCCGTCCATGGACGGAGGAGGGGCGCCGTCCGTGGACGTTCCGCCGGACCCGGAGCCCGGATGATAGCTCTGCTCCATGTCGGGCAGGAACTGGTTCAGCGGATGCCAGCTGCAATCGCAGTCGCCCCGGTTGCCGCTGCTCGACGAGGAGCAGTCCAGCTCCCCCACCACCCAGACCATGTCGTCCGAACCGGCGCCGCCGGGTACGTTGATGTCCTGTACGCTGCCGTCGGGGAAGATGATGAACACTTTGGCTTCCGAGCCGTCGAAGCCCGGGCTTCCGCTGTAGTTGTTCACCGAGTAGCGGTAGATCCCGGGCACGCACCTGGATATCGACGTGATCTCCGGCCCGAAGCTGGTGGTGTCGTCCGTATCCAGGTAGGCCCAGGGAGCAGAGTCCATGCTGCCCCCATCGCCGAAGTAGACGTGGAAGCGCTCCTCGCAGTACCCGTCAACCGGGTCGCAGGGCCCGGTCAGATGGGCGTCCAGGTCCTCTGGGCTTGCACCCCAGGTGAGCGAGGCCTGGAAGACCGGGGGCGAGATGGTCAGCGAGACATCGAGCCGCTCGCAATCCGGGCTGCCGCAAGAGGCGGCGTTGCCGGGAGTGGATACCGATTCAGGGCCGGCCACGCCGCCGGAAAACGAGGCCGACACCTCTACCTCGGCGTTGCGCTTCACGTCCATGCAGGCGCAGCCGTTGGACTCGGTGTACCCGTAGCTCATGCTCTTGTGGTCCACGCCCTTGACCTGGACGGAAACGCCGACCGCCGGATCGCCCGAGATGGTATTGACGCACAGCTCGACGCAGGTGCTCTCCATCACCTCGGCCATGCTCCACCAGCCACCTCCGGTGATGGTTCCCTCGCACACGCCGTCGCCGCAGCCGCTCAGCGTGCCCTGCCGCATCCAGCGCGCGCTCCGCTCGTCCAGGCGCCAGAGCGCGATCTCGTCCGGCGCGGCTCCGGTCACCGGAATCTCGACATTGATATCCGTTTCCGAGCCGGTTTCGATCTCGTCGCCCGAGTCATCGACCAGCTGCAGCGCCATGGCGCCGAAGCCTTCCAGCTTTTCCTTGTCGCTGGTGAGGAAGTCCCCCGGAAACGCGGGCAGGTCCGCATCGTTGTCCGGGTCGAGCACGGAGAGGCTGACGGTGACCGAGCCCGAGGCGTCCAGCACCCCGGAGCCGAAATCGGCCTTGGCGCCGTCACCCGATACAGTGCCGCCCGAATCGACGACGATACGGGACTGGGCCGTGTGCGGGAGCAGCGTGACGTCGAGGTGCGTGCTGACCCCGGTTCGCGCGGTGACCGTCCGCTTGTTCTTGGCGTAGCCCTCGGCTCTGATATCCAGCACCGAGTCGATCTCGGCCGGAACGTTCGCCACCGAGAAGAAGCCCTGCTCGTTGGTCGACACCGTTCGGCCTGCCAGAGCGATCTTGGCGCCGCCCACGCCCGACTGGCTCTTGGCATCCACGATCTTGCCCATCACGATGCCTTCGCCCCCGTCGTTCGGCACGCAATCCGAGCCCTCGGGGTGAAACCCGGGACCGCACTCGGGGCCGGCGCAGTCCGGACCGTCGCAGTCACCGGGTCCGAGGCAGAAATTGGTAGTGCCGCAGGTCAGCCCCGGATCGCACGGATCCTCGCCCATCTCCTCTCTGCAGGGCGCGCCGCGCTCTCCTCGTTCGGGAACCACGCAGATATTATCCTCGTTGCAGACCAGATAATCCTCGTCGCACGTGCCGTCCTCGTGGCAGGGGCCTCGCTCCTCCCCTTCCCCCGGATCCCCGCCCACGCAAGCGGCGGCGAACAAGAACGAAACGAGGAAAACCACGCAGCTTCGAAAAAGCGTCATACTCGCACCCTTTTCCCGGCTCTATAGTTCTCGCACAATCATAAAATCATACCGCTACTGCTTAAATGTTGTCTACACATTCGCCCGGTCGTATATTTTAGAGGCTTCTACCCCGGGCTGCTCTCCGATATGAGTGGCGCCAAAGCCGGAACGAGCCCGGCAAACCGTCGGCGAAAGGAGCTCCTCAAATGCATCCGGAAATTGCGTCGGAGATCCGGCGCCCGAGCCTGTCTCGCGCCCCTTTAACCTTTTTCTACGCTCTTCTGTTATGTCTATGCGCTTCCAGCGCTGCCGCGCAGATCAATCGTCCCGGAGCGCACCCGCAGTACGTGGTCGAGCTCGAGCCGCACGGTCTGATCCAGTGGGACGTCGAGCCCTGGGACGACGAAGGCCTGGGACTCGGATTCCGGGCCTCCATCCCTGTCATGCAGAACGGGCCGGTCAAGACCATCAACAACTCTTTCGCGATAGGCTTCGGCATCGACTGGGCCCACTCGGGCGACAATTGCTGGGGCTATAACTACCGCCCCTACGACCCCCGCATCCGCTTCGAGGGCGACTGCGACGCGGATAACATCTTGTTTCCAGTAGTAGCTCAGTGGAACTTCTTCTTCACGCCAGCAGTGAGCGCCTTTGCCGAGCTGGGGCTGGCCATCGTCTACGAGACCTGGGACTGGGGTCTGGCGGACGACGACGATATCGACGTCGAACCGGTCTTCCTGCTTGGTCCGCGTTTCATCCTGGGAGACATGATCGCCATCCCCATCCGCATCGGCTGGCCCTATCTGTCGGTCGGCGTCTCCTTCTTGATTTAGACTCTAGTTTCATCCCCCTGCAGTCGTCTTTCGGGCGGAGCGACCCCGCGCGCGCCGCGCGTTCATGGGAAATTGGTCCAGAACGGAGAAGTCCGGTATATTTTTCCCAGCGTGACACCTCGTCCTCGGGAGGACCTGGGCGTTTCCCCCGGTTTTTTGCCGGCCGCGCGATCGGAGGCCGTTCAGCGTGTACCAGCGGTGCGAAAAGCATAACCTGGCCGCAGGACCTGACGGCAAGTGCGCCCTGTGCCGGCGTACGGTTCCGCCCGCATTCACGAGTATCGAAATCGAGGAATCGGGTTGGATGAGTTGGGGTATCACCGTGCTGCTCGGCCTCGCTACAGTGGTGGCCATCGGGTTAACGGTCTGGTGGGTCAGGAGCCCGGACCAGTCTCCGCTCAATCCGAGCTACCTCCAGCACGACTCGGCGCTCAGGGGCATGTCCCCCAACTACGCGTCAGAAGCCAAAAAGGCGGACGCCGCCATGGCCGGAGGCAGCGAGGCCGCCGCGAAAGTAGCAGCCCACAGCTCTACCGACGGCCGGACGGAAGCCGCGGAGCCCGAGCTGCTGACGGAAGCGGAAAAGGCCCGCCGCGAGATTCCCATCGTGATGTACGTCACCTCCGAGTGCCCCATCAGCGGGCAGGCTCGCGCGTACATGAAGCGCATGAAGTACGAATTCGAGGAGCGCGACATCGACACCGACGCCAAGGCGCTCGCCCGCGCGGAAAAGATCAACCCCTCTCTGTCGACCCCGACCTTCGAGATAGGCAGCGAGGTGCTGCTCGGCTTCGGCGAAAAGAAGCTGCAGGAAGCCATCGATCGCGCCGTAGCGGCCAAGGACAAGAAGGGCCGTCGACCTCGCCGCAAGTAGAGCCGGGGGTTGTCGGCCACGTCGCTCGCCGCGCGAAGCGGCGGGGCGCCATATCCGATGACATCGCCTTTCGCGCGTGTCATGTTCAGAACATAGCGAGAGTGGGCGAGGTGAGATACCGGGGCCGGCCGAGGGCTGACAGAAACGACGACGGCGGCTCTCCGGTCCAGGCGAGCTTGGAGAGAACGTGAGCGCGGACCTGGAAAAGAAAGCTGCGGGGTTCCGCGGCCGGCTGAAGAAGAGCAGACGGATCGTCATCAAGCTCGGCACCAGCGTGGTCACCCACGCCGGCGGCGGGCTGGCCATGGGCAGGCTGCACGGAATCATAGAGGACATCGCCGAGATCCGCCGCCGCGGCTGTCAGGTGATCCTGGTATCGTCGGGCGCGCTGGGCCTGGGTGCAGGCAGGCTGGCGGCCGCTCCGCACCTGCTGCGGGAAAAGCAGGCCTGTACGGCCGTGGGGCAGGTGCTGCTGATGAGCGTCTACGAGCAGGCCTTCCAACGGCTGGGAACGCCGGTGGGGCAGGTGCTGCTGACCGAGGACGACTTCACCCATCGCACGCGCTACCTCAACCTGCGCAACACCTTCAACGCGCTGCTGGAAATGGGCGTGCTCCCGGTGGTCAACGAAAACGACCCGGTCTCCACCGCCGAGCTGGAGGTCACCTCGGCCCGCTGCCGGGTGTTCGGCGACAACGACCGGCTGTCGGCCCTGGTGATGAGCAAGATGGACGCCGAGGCGCTGCTGGTGCTCTCGGACGTGGAGGGGGTCTATGCGCCGCCCGGTCCTCGCAAGGGCGGCGTGCTGATCCAGGAGGTAGACGGCGGGGCGACCGCCGCCTGGACCCGCGCGGCCTGCGAGCGGGGCGGGCTCGGTCGCGGCGGAATGGAGAGCAAGCTGCAGGCCATGCGCATCTGCACCGATTCGGGGGGTATCGCGCTGATAGCAAATGGAAAGAAACCCGGCATCTTGCTCGAGCTGTTCGACGGCCGAAACCTGGGCACCATCTTCATCCCCCGGCGGCGTCTCTCCGGACGCAAGCGCTGGATCGCCTTTGCCAGCGAGGCGGCGGGGAGGGTCACGGTAACGCCGGGCGCGCGCCAGGCCCTGGAAGAACGCGGGGCCAGCCTGCTTTTCGCCGGCGTGGTGGAGATCCAGGGAGAGTTCACCCGGGGAGACGTCCTCTCCGTCGCCGACGAGGACGGCGAGGAGTTCGCCCGCGGCATCTCGAACCACGAGAGCGGGACCGCGCGGCGGCTGATCGGCAAGCACACCCGAGCGGTGACCCGGCTCACCCACGAGCCGAACTTCGACGCCTTCGTCACCCGGGACAACCTTGTATTGCTCAAGGGGTGAAGCGAGAAAACGATGACCGCTGAACACGCGAACGTACACGAGCTAGCCTCCCGAGCCCGACAGGCCTTTCTTGAGCTACTGGGCCGTTCGGGCGAGGAGCGGAACCGGGCGCTGAGCGAGACGGCGGCCGAGCTGGAGCGACGCGCCGATCGGATAGTTGAAGCAAACCAGCGCGATCTGGAGGCGGCCGACCGCATGGTGCAGGCGGGAAACCTCTCGCCCGCGCTGCGCGCCCGGCTGGTCTTCGACCGGAAAAAGCTGGCGGCGACGCTCACCGCCGTGCAGAGCGTGATCCGGCTTCCCGACCCGAGCGGTCGCGTGCTCTGGCGCATGGAGCTCGACCGGGGTCTGTTGCTCGAGCGCAGGAGCTGTCCGCTGGGCGTGATCGGGGTGATCTTCGAATCGCGCCCCGAGGTGGTGGTCCAGGTGTCGAGCCTGCTATTGAAAGCGGGCAACGCCGGCATCCTCAAGGGCGGCAGCGAAGCGCTTCACACCAACGCCGCCCTGATGGAGGCCATCCGCGAGGGGCTCAGGCGCTCGGGCAGCGTACCGATCGATTCGCTGCAGCTGGTAGACACCCGCGAGGAGGTGCGCGCGTTGCTCGACGAGCACGAGACGGTCGACTTGCTCATCCCGCGCGGTAGCGGCGAGCTGGTCAGGCAGATCCAGGCCGGCACGCGCATCCCGGTGCTCGGCCACGCCGAGGGCATCTGTCACGTCTATATCCACGAGAAGGCGGACCGCGAAGCCGCCCTGCGGGTGGCGGTGGACTCCAAGACCGACTACCCGGCGGTGTGCAACGCGGCCGAGACCCTGCTGGTGGACGCGGCGGTAGCTCCCGAGCTGCTGGCCGAGCTGGTAGCGGAGCTCGAGAAGCGATCGGTGGAGATCCGGGCTTGCGAAGGGTCCCGGGCGCTGCTTCCCGCCCTGGCTTCGGCCCCGCTACCGGACTGGAGCGCCGAGTACCTGGACCTGGTGGTGAACCTCAAGCTGGTAGACGACCTGCGGCAGGCGGTGGCCCACATCAACCGTTACGGCTCTCACCACACCGACGCTATCGTCACCGAGGACCGGTCAGCGGCCGATCACTTCTGCCGCTACGTGGACTCCTCCAGCGTGATGGTCAACGCCTCCACCCGCTTCGCCGACGGCTTTCGCTACGGGCTGGGCGCCGAGATCGGCATCAGCACCAACAAGATACACGCGCGCGGGCCGGTGGGGCTGGAGGGTATCGTCACCTACAAGTACGAGCTGCGGGGAGAGGGCCAGGTAGTGAGCGAGTATTCCTCAGGTAAACGCTCGTTTACCCATCGCTCGACGTAGAAGCGGTCCCCTCCCCTTCCCGATCCTTCTCGCCTTCGTCCTCGGGCGTCACGAAGAGGATCAGCCCGTGCATCCCGCTGATGCGCACCGCCTCGCCCTTCTCCACCGGCCGGGCCTCCCCGGTCAGCTCCGCGCGCCAGATCTCCCCGCGCACGTCCACGTGTCCGGAGCGATCCAGCCGCTCGCGAGCCACGGCCTGCGCCCCGATCATGGGATTCGTTTCATCGGACTGCTTCCAGTCGTAGGCCTTCCAGACGAAAGGGTAGAAGACCGCGTCCTTGGCCACCCAGAGCGCGACCAGGCTCCAGATCAGCCAGTCTTCCAGCTCGGTCCAGCGCTGCAGGACCAGCAGCAGTAGCACCACCACCGCCAGCCCCGGCAGCTGGAACAGCGCGTACCGGAGTATGATGCTCGGCGAGCAGCGTTCGTCCTTTTTCATGCGATCAACAAGTCATCCCTCGGACGGGATACCTACCGGTGGCGATACCGGTAGGGTCGAGTAAAAAGGCCGGCAACCGTTGTTCGGCTGGCTCAGCCTACCTGCAGGCCTGGCTCGAGTCGATCTTTTCCTCTTCGCTGGCGTCGCGTAGCTACGGTTGCCCGGGTGACGTCTCGGCCACGGCGTTTTGTTCTCCATTTCCCGCTACCACCACTCGGTTGCGACCGCCGTGCTTCGCCGAGTACAGGGCGCCGTCCGCCGCCGTGAAAAACGCTTCGGCTCCCTGCCCCGATTCCAGAGCCGCTACCCCGATACTTACGGTCACCGCGATCGACTGAGCCCCCCCCTCGGTCGAGACCGTCACCCGCTCCTCGGCCACCAGAGCACGAAGACGTTCGGCCAGCACCAAAGCGCCTGCGGCGGGCGTCATGGGAACGATAACGACGAACTCTTCACCTCCGTAACGGGCCGCGAGGTCCACCTTGCGAATCGATCGACCGAGAGAAGAGGCGACGGCCTTTAGCACCTCGTCTCCGGCCGCGTGCCCGTAGGTGTCGTTGATGGCCTTGAAGTGATCGAGATCGAGCACCAATAAGCTGAGCGGCTGATGGTAGCGACGCGCGCGTTCTATCTCGTCCTCGAGCCTCGATTCGAACGCCCTGCGGTTGGCGAGCCGCGTCAGCGGATCCGAAGCCGCGCTCAAGCCGAGCTGCCGATTGAGCTCCTGCAGCTTCTCGTTCGTTTGGCGCAGCTCATCCATTTGCCTCTTGATACGAAACAACGAACGGACGCGTGCCAACAGCTCCGCTCTATCGATCGGCTTGCGGAGGCAATCGTCCGCGCCAGCTTCGATCGCGCGTAGCACCTCGTCACGATCCCGCAATACGGTCAATAGCGCGATAGACGCGGCGCAGGTGTTCGGATCGCCACGCATACGTTTTACGAGCTCGAGCCCGCTACCGTCGGGCAAACGCGCTCCGATCAGAACGACATCGACGGAGCGGTCCGGCGACTGCACGAACCGCATCGCCTCCTCCCCATCCGCGACCGACCGGGCGCGGTAGCCCGCCTCGTTTAGCCTGTGAACGATCAACTCCGCCACCAAGGGCTCGGCCTCTACGACGAGGACTTCACCGTCTATCTTCATATCGCCTCCGGGCCGGCGGTTTCGAACTCCAGAACGAACCGGCCGTTTTCCGCATCGGCCTGCAACCGGCCGCCGCTTCGCCGAATCACCCGCGCGACCGCTTTCATTGAGAGGTTGTCGGGCGAAAGCGGATCGTCCTCTCCGCCAGGCGCGCCTTTCGCCTTCTCGGCCACGATTTCGATTCTCAGAAAACGCCGCCCGGCGCTTTGACCGGGCCGCCACGCGGTACGGCCGTGCGGGTCGTTGTCGAGGGTCACCCCCTCGGCGACAACACGTACCGGTGCATCGCCCTGGGCCCGTCCCTGCGCCATATCGACGATGCGCGCCAGCGCCGCGGCCAGCGGCTCCAGGTGACCGCGTACCTGCTGGGGAGCGTCCTCGCGGATATCGACCGAAACAGGCGAACCGCTGCTGGCGAATACGTCGAGCGTACAGCCGAGCAATGCCTTGACAGCGATGGATTCCGGCTCGCCGTCAAGGCTTCCGTCTTCGCTTTGCAGAAGCTCCAGCAACCCCTCTGAACGCCGCGTCAGCTCTTCCGTGCGACCGCGCGCGGCCGCAATCAACCTCTGGCGTTGTCCCTCGTCGCTCTCCTCGGAGAGCAGATCGAGCGATGCATCGACCGCGCAAACGGCTTCGAGCGTATCGGTAGCGGCATTTCGCAGCAACAGAACGCGCTCGCGCTCGCGCTCGGCCTCGATCAACCGCTCCAGCGCCGGGACGATGATCGCCGTGGCGGCGTCCAGAATCCAGGTACCGAATCGAACCAGCTCCGGGCCCTTGCGGCTGTCGACGTAGAGAAGGCCCAAGGCTTGCTCCCCGCGCTTTAGCGGAGCGCACAGCGCGGCCTTGACCCCCAACGCGGCGACGCTTTCGCGCGAGGCGAGCGCCATCTCCTCTCCCACGTTGACCAGCACCAGCGGCCGTCCGGAGGCAACTACCCGGTCCGCGATACCCCGGCTGAGCACTGGCAACTGGTCGTCGACCCCGGGGAGACTCTTGCGCGCGGCCAGGCGCGGACCCTCCCGCCCTTCGAGAAGCACCACGCACCCGCGTTCCGATCCGGTGATCGACAGAAGCCGTTCCACGGTTTGACCCAGTAACGCGTCTACGTCGCGTGCGTTCGCCGCCACGCGCAGCAGATCGAGCATCGCCTGGGCCCGCCCCGCGCTCTGCCCTCCGTCCTGCAGCTGGCGGGCCGCGTTGAGCTCCCGCTCCGCGCCGATCGCGCTAAAAACGCTAGCGGCTTCTCGGGCGGCTTCGCGCGCGTCGCTTTCCTGTCCGTAGGCGGCGGCAAGATGGGCTTTCTCCAGGTTTGCCCTAGCGCGATCGAGGTCGGTGCCGGCGTTTTCGAACAACGCGACCACGGCCTGCAAATCCTTGTTGGCGTCTTCCAGTTGTCCGAGAGCTCGTGCGGCGGCGCACGCTACCAGTAGCGCATTGCCTCGCTCGACCGTATCACCTCGCTCCTCGGCTGCCTCCGCTGCCGCGCGCGCCTCTGCCAGTGCCTCCTCGGGCCGACCCGCCGCCAGGCTCAACGCCGCACGCCGTCTGCCGCACTCCAACAGCTCGTTCCGCGATCCGATCTCGGTCGCCAACTGTACGGATGCACCCAGATCGCGTCCGGCTCTCTCGTGTTGTCCGGCAATGGTCAGCACCTCTGCCCGATTGCCCAAGGCCATGGCCTGGTACCTCTTCAGACCGCAGTCGCGTGCGATGTCGACGGCTCGGTCCAGATCGCGCTCGGCCCGTTCCAGCTCTCCTCGATCTTTAAAAAGCAACGCCAGGTTGTTGTGGGCGAGCAGCACTTCCTCTTTAGCGTCTAGGCGGATAGCCAGCTCGTTCATCGTCTCCCAGGCGCGGTGCGCGTGCTTCCACTTTCCCGCTTGGTAATGAACGATAGCCAGATTGTTGAGGCACTTGGCCAGCAGCGGAGCGAAGCCGGCCGCTCGAGCCAAACGTATCGCTTCTTCATAGTGAGCGGCGGCTGCGTCGAGATTGCCGCGCAGGCGCTCGGCTGTGCCCAGGCTCTGCTCGACCTCGATGACGACCAACGCGTCGCCACTTTCGGTGGCGTCGGCAAGAGCTTCCTGCAATATAGCGCAGGCGTGGTCCGGGCTGCCGCCGTGCCAGGCAACCGTTCCCCTCAGCCTGCCCAGTCGAGCGCGGTCGCGTGACGACGCAGCGCCGGTGCTCGCCAGCGCCTCGGCCTCCCGGTATCGACCGCGCATCATCAAAGACCATCCGAGCCAGAAGCGATCGTCGGCGGCATCCCCTTCGTCGTTTCCGACCGCGGCCTCGCGTAAAACCTCGATTGCCGCGTCGTAGCGTCCCGCCCGCGCCAGGATACGGCCCCGCGTTCTCTGCACCGCTATCTTCTCGCAGCCGCAGTCCAGCGCTTCGTCCAGAACTACGAGAGCCTGTTCCACGCTACCGGCCGTTGCTAACGCCTCCGCTCGCCGCAGCGCAACCCTGCGACCGATAGCGCTTCCTCCCCAGTTACACGCGTCTTCGAGCGACTTGCAGGTCGCTTGCAAGTCGGCGTTGGCGAAGGCTGCATCTGCCGCTCGCAGGCTCTCTTGGACAGCTTCATCGTCGAGGCCGAGCGCCTGCAGGTGCTCGGCGCGACGTGCGATTTCCGGGGCGGCCGTGCATCGAGCCAACGATTGTACCAGCGCCCGTCGTATACGACGCTCTTCGCCTTGGGGCAGCCCGGACACCAGGAGCTCCCGGACGCCGTCGGAAGCAACGGCCAGGCGGCCGCCGTCGTTTCGCAGCGCGCGAATACCGATGCCCGCGTTCCGGGCTCGCTCGCTTCGCTCGCGGCCGAGCTCCAATCGCTCGCAGGCCGCCTCGAAGCATCCGCCGTCCAGAGCCGCGGCCGCCAAATCGCCACGCACCTCGGCGGAAAGCGAATTCAGCAACTCGGCGATGCGGTCAACGGAGAGCGCACCGAACGCGTCTCGCGCAATGCCCTCGGCTCTCAATCCCCAGCGTCCATCGGCAAACCGGATCGCCCTTTCGTTTACCAGACGCATGACGCCGTCCACGACTTCGCCCGCTATTCCGCCCGTGCCCTGATAGGCGACTTGTGCCAGCTCACCGGTAGCCGGCAAACCGGGCAACATGGCCGATACCACCGCCTCGACTCCCTGGGCGGACAGCGGGGAGCAACGCACCGAGCCTGCCGGCGCGTCCGGACCTGCGACCAACAGCCACACGATCCGGCTGCTTTCCGCAGAGGCGGTCAGAAAGCGTACCGCTTCTGCCGTTGTGTTATCGGACCGATCCAGGTCGTCTATGGCGACCAATACCCCACCGCCGCGCGTTCCCACCGCCTCCAAAGCCCGCAATACCGCGAACAACGGCGCGAACCTCGCCTCGGGTGATCTCCCGGACCGATTGACCTCTTCGTCCGCCGCACGTGCCTCCCTCTCAGCGCCGAGGGTTTCCGCTTGCTCCAGAAGCTGCCCGAGCAACGGTTTCAAGCCATCGCGAGCCGTTACGCCTATCGCCCTCATCCCCAGCAGTTGCCCCTCGATCACGGCGCGCTGCAACAGGGTGGAACGCCCGCTGCGCGGCGCTCCGGCGATGACGATGGCACTTAGATCGGCCTCGGCTTGCGAGGCGAGCGCCTGGTAGATACGCCGCAGGGCCTCGTCGCGTTCGACCAACCGCGGGGGGGACGGGGTTTCTTTGACGGGCGGGGGGTGCCGCGCGGCCGACCGCAGCGCCGCTCGTGCCTCGGCGGTCGAGCGATAGCGGGTCGCCGGCTGCTTGGACAACAGTCGGCCCACCAGCTCCTTCAACCCGGCCGGCACCTGCTCGGGAAGCGGTACCGGTTCCTCCTGCATGAGCCGCGACAGGTATTCAGGGCTGGAGGGATCCCCGAAGGGAAGCACTCCGCCCGCAAGCACCTCGAAGGCCATGGCGCCGACCGAGAACAGGTCGCTGCAGGCGGTAGCCGTACCGCCCATTGCCTCGGGCGCTCCGTACGCCGCGTTGCCTCCGCCGATCTGTCCGGGAGGACGCGCGAGCCCTAGATCCAGCAGACGCACCACCGGTCGGCCATCGCTCCAGGCAACGCGAACGTTTTCCGGCTTGAGGTCCCCGTGGATGACGCCGCGCGCATGAAGGTAGCCGACGGCCCCCAGCAGGTCGTCCAACGCTTCGATCAACGCCGCTGGCTCGGCGCCCCGCAGCGCCCGATCGAAATGCTGCCCCTCTGCCAGCTCGAACACGACGAACGCCGAGCCGTTGAGCCGCCCGACGTCCAGAGCGCGCGCCAAACAGCAGTGCGCGGCGTCTCCCGCCAACTCGTACTCTCTACGTGCGAGCTCTACCGCGTCCGGTCCCTTCAGCAGCTTGATCGCGACCTGCCGCGAGGTCCAGCGATCCCGCGCTCGAAATACGATCCCGGAGCTGCCCTGGCCGATCGGCTCGCCCGCAACGTACCGGTCGCCCAGCAACTCTCCCGAGCGCGGTATATCCATGGCTTGCTTCTAGGGATTCATCGGTACAGAGGCGGCTTGCGTGTCTCCGGCGATGGTACCGGCTATCTCGTGCAGCGGCGAGCCCGTAACCTCTGCGCCGAAGTACCAACCGCTATAGAAGGATTGCCAGAGAAAGGCCCAGCCCCCCCAGTAGATCGAGTAGGGGATAGAGCTGGAACCGAAGCCACCGCCGTACACCGGCCACCCCCAGAACCAGCCCCCGAAAAAGTAGTAGCTGTACCAGTTGAGAGTTACGAAGTTCAAGGAGCTGGAACCGAACCCGCTTCCGTCCACCTGCGCGCCGCCGTCCACCAGATCCAGGGCGGCGTCTTCACCCAACGCGATCACCGTAGGCGCGAGCGCGGAGCCTTCGCCGGAACCGAACAGGAACCAGGTGTTCATGGCGTACCACCACCAGAAGCTCGAGAAAGATGGATCCACGTACCAGACGATAGAGCTGGAGCCGAAGCCCGATCCGTCGGTTTGCGCGAGCGCGGCGTCGACCGCGCCACGCGCGGCGACGGTCTTGGGCCTGCTCACCCGACCGTTGCGCAGCACGACCGCTTCAATGGCGATGGCGGCGACGTCCCCGTCGCCTTCCAAAAGCGAGCCATCGAGAATACAGATACCGTCGCGATCTGTCTCGCATACCGCACTCTGCTCGGCCGTGTTCCAGAATTTGGCGTAAACGTCGGCCTTTGAGACCGCATCTCCCTCTTCGTTCACAACCGTGACCACGGCACCGAGCGCTTTGCCGCCGTCTTCCTGGCGAAATACGGGGATCATCTGCACGCCGGTCACGACCAGACGAGGTTCGCGTTTGATCGAACGAAGTATATTGAGATGACCGCCGCCGGTTTGGATATCGAATCCGGCGGTGCCCAGCTCCTTGTCGTCTTTGGCACCACCGCGCAGCGCGGCAGGCACCAGATTCGGCGGTACTTCCGCGGCCAGTACCCAAACCGCGGCCGCGCTGGCGTGCGCGGCAGACTGAGACGTGCCCGCGTAGAGCCAGTAGCCGAAGCTCGTCGGATCGTCTGGATCAAACGACTCGGCGATGATGCCGTCGACGATACCGTCGCCGTTTTCATCCGCGTCCAGATCACCGCCGGGCGCGAGCAGATCGAGAGCTGCACCCCAGCTCGAATAGTGGGCTCGAGTTAGGTGCTTTTTTCCGGATAGCGTAGAGGCGCCCACGGCGACTACGCCGGGAAACGCCGCCGGATAGGCCACGGTCGGCTCGGCGTTGTTTCCCGCCGCAGCGACGATCACCACGTCGCTCGAAAGCGCATCGGCTATTGCCGCGTCTATGATCTGGGTCGGCCGATAGCCGGGCGCGAAAACGAGGCTGAGATTGATCACATCGGCGCCGTACAGGGTCGCGTGGCGCAGGCCCTCGACCAGAGAAGCCTCGGTGCCGACCAGGTCTTCATCCAACACGCGGACCGGCATCAAGGCCGCCCCGTGAGCGATACCGGGGTCGCCGACCATCAGATTGGCGAGGAAGGTTCCGTGCCCGTTCTCGTCGTTCGGATCCGCGTCACCGTCCAGCGTATCGGCCGGAGCTACGATTTCGGTCTGGCTCAGACCGGGCGACGCAGTCGCCACCCCGCTATCCAGCAGCGCGATCACGTAGTCGGAACGCTCTTGCGGGCTCTGAAGGTCTTCATCTGGACGCAGGCCCGACTTCTTCAGGTTCCAGAACGCCTTGTCGAGCTGTTTCTTTTCGCTCTTGTCGCGTCCGGTAGCCCGTACGACCGCGTTGGGCGTCGCGGTCGTGCACTCGGGCATGGAACCGATGGTTTGCAGAGCGGTCTGGTACGATACGTCAGCCGCAAGGCGAATGCGATACGCTCCCGAGAGCGCGAGATGGCGAATGGCGGCGATATCGCTCCGCTTCCGTAGTCTCTCTTCCAGCGCTTGCGAGCGGCCGGGCTTGGGGAGGACCAGGATCTCGCCGGCCGCGATCTCGACGCCGTTCGGTCCTTGAACCGGCCGCACCTTCGGCCAGGCCGCGACCGCTGACCGAGGCGGCTCGGGCGTTGCGGGCGACCGCCAGGGAGATCCGCCTGGCAAGTCCAAAAGCGGCGAGGCCGGCCTTGGCGAGTCATCACACCGCTTCTCGATCGCGGGCCATTCCGTCGCGTCGTCGGTTCGAGTAACCGATCCTTCGGGGATTCCGTGCCCAACCATGAGAAATCCGGTCGCCAGCCCGATCATCGCAACCGGCCAAAATCGGATCTTTTTCGCGGTTTCGCTCATATTTGCCTCCAGAAAACGTATTACGGCTGGATGAGCGTTTCGCTGAAGACCGTTTATGTTATTTTTTTATTTTTCCTTTCTGGTTGCATTCCAAGTCCTTCGACCCGCCAGGGAAATCGATGTATACATCTGATTTTATTCTTTTTTCCCCGTGCCGAGCACGGACGCTAACGGTATCCGAGTCTCCACGTTAGCCGTCGCAAGAGGTCCACCGTATCCACGAATCTCGACAACTCCTCGTATGCTCCGTTTTCCAGCAAACCCTGAGCGTGAAGGAGCATCCGCGCGCCGATTCCGGTCTCCCGACCGTCGTCGTCTAGATAGGAGCCCGCCACGTAAATCAGCCCGCTGGTCGGATCCGTGAAACTAACCGTGGGAAGCTCCGGATCCAGCTCGACGCTTTCCGCGCCCCCGCTGAGAAAGATCCGAGCGCAATTAAAATAGCCTTGATCAAAGGTCTCCGGAAAAAGCGTCATGCTCAGAACGGCCGCATTCAGTTGGATCGAAAATGGCGTATTCGGATCGATGGGGGTTCCCGGCCTGCTGGCCGGTTCGATATCGAGGACGCCCGGATACTGCACGGCGTCTTCGTGATAGCGAGGCGCGATGCTCTGCCAGTCCTCGGAGAGCAGACCCCGCATGAATCTCGTCACCGCCGGCCCGAACGATGAATAGAAGCTGATCTGGTACTTGCGAATATCCGGAGCCGTGTCGCGGGCGATAAAGAAGGTGCGCGGATCGGTTAGCGCTTCGAGTGCGAGCACCTTGTCGTAATAGAATCCCACCCGTTCGATATTCTCCCAACTATAGTATCCTGCTTCGATGTCCCAGGTCGTCTCTAGCGGCCTGCCCTCGTAGTCGTCGATGCGGACCGACCCCCAACCCGTTACCGGCCGCAGCACCTCGGTGCCGTCGCCGCGGGTCGCGCCCTGGTGATACCCCGCCTCCGGCGTGGTGATGATCCGTGTCAGCAGTTGGTAGGCCGCGCCAGCCGCAACGGTCCAGTCACCCATGCCGTCGGAACGGATCCAGAACTGCTCCAGGCTCGGGTTGCCTGCGAATAGCGCTTCGAAGATACCGCGATAAAGCGTGTATACCTGATTGGCGCGCTGTAGCTTGGCCAGGTAGCGGCCATGTATCTTTTCGACATACCCCTCGACCTCGAATCCGAGCCGCTCTCGCCGGTAGGCATTGAACAGATGGTAGTTCCAGTAATGATCGATGATCGACTGCACCGATTCGTAGGCATCCGCGCCGGCGTCATAGCGCTGGCATTCGGGTCGAACCTCCGACAGGTAGTCGTTGCAGAAGCGGTAGGGTACGGCCGGTCGCCCCTCGGGATCGACAGCCGGGTCTGCGACGTCTTGGGCGAGCAGCACCGGATCCGGCGACAACCTCCGGTAGGGAACGTCCGACCGCTTCTCGAGCCGATCGATGCCGCCGACCACGTCGGTCACGATGCCGAGGTAGTTGTGAGCCTTTACCTCGAAGCCGCTTCCTGCGCCCGCCAATGCGCTGTAGGTTAACTGCACCGGATAGCCCATCCGCTGCAAAAAACCGATTAGATTGACGGCGGTGGCGTCCTCGACCTCGTCGAATACCTCGACCAGATCTCCGTATCCCAGCTTGATCGCGGCTACGTCGTAGTGACCCACGCCGCTCGCTCCCTGGCCGAGCGCGGCGTGTTGGGAATAGTCCATAACGCTGGAATAGGCGTACTCATCGATTCGGCCGTCCACCTCCGCGTCGGTGAGCGGGTCCCAAGCGCGTGGCGCCATATTCCCGTCATCGCGCAGCTCCCAGTAGCGACGGTTGTAGTTCAGCGCATCGTAGCTGCCCGAGAAATTATGATACAGCCCCAGCGTATGCCCGATCTCGTGTACCGAGATCGCCGTCGCCATCAGCGCCCTAAGCGCCAACCTCACCGCATCGTAATCGACGCGTCCTTGCTCGTCGGCGATCCGATAGCTCTTACCGTACCAGGTTACGGTTCCATCTCCTTCGCTAGCGGCGCGCTGGATCTCCCGCGCCAATCCCATCATACCGGCGTCTGCGAACTGTTGGGTTAAGACGCATCCGTGTTCGTCTGCTTGCTGGCGCAGCCGCTCCAGCGCTCGAGCGCGTCCCCCCCAGCCTCCCATTCTCAGCGGCGAAGCGCGTCGAAGTACTTCGTCGTTCAATGGCCTACCGGGATCGAGTCCCGACGCGAGCAGCGCCTCGGAATTGGTCAACATCCTTTCGATGTCGGTATCGATCAGGTTCGCCGCCGCCCCGCTCTCGCCCTGCCCGCCGAAGGCACCGTTGCGCGCCAGCGCTGCTCGTACGGATTCGATACGGTTTACGAAACCGGTAGCCTCCGCCGCTGATGCCGCGCCAACGATTCCCATACCGCGCGCCCATGAGAAATCCATGGCCGCGTCTATCTCTGCCAGATTCGAAGCGTCTATTGCGACCACGTGATCGTCCGCGGGCCGACCGGTCGTCGCCGAACCCGGCGCCTGCAACCGCTGAACCCAGGCCTCTACCTGCCGCCCCTCTCGTACCTCCTGTTCGTCGAGATCGCCCGCGAGAAGGGCCAGAACATCGCGGCCGAAGCTCGTCGCCCTTTCGAATGCGGCGCCGTAGAGAAGAGCGGAGCCGGCGATGATCTCGCCGGTCTCAGGATCGGCGCTCGGCGGACCATATCCCAGCGGAGAGTAGAGGTGGGGCTCGTTAACCCAACCGATCACGGAGTAACGTAGGTCGCCCAGATCGGCTATGGTTCCCGGCTCGCCACAGACGTCCGGGTCGGTATCCGCAACCGGATTATGGCAGAGCACGAAAATACCTCGCGCGTCTTCTCTCTCGCGCTCTGCAGCGCAATCGGTAGCCTCCCCTCCCTGGTCCAGGCACTCGATCTCGCGCAGCGATCCCACCGTCTGCGAGAACGCTCCGTTCCACTGCTCGACCGCTCGGTCCGCGTGCTCGAACAGCTCTTGAGGAAAGCCGGACGACACGTGGTACACGACCGGGCGGACCTCTCTCTGCCGGTAGGGTATGGTACACGCGCCTTCCAGCTCTCCATCCGCCGTGCGTTCCTCGTGCGCGCGCGCCCAGTCGAGGTCGCACACCGAGCCGCCGCTACCGCAAACCTCGGCCTCGTTCTTCTCCGTACAGCGGACGAGCTCCCCGTCCCCGGCTCTGCGGTGGTTCTGCCGCCATAGGTTACGCCGCACATAAAACCGGTATCGAGCCGGCTCCACAACCCCGTAGTGCTGATCATAGCCGGCGCGTTCCACGTTGAAAAAGCCGGCGCGCGCCATCCGATCGCCGGTTTGCACCGCCGGTTGGTAATCCCGGTTTTCGTCTACCTTGAGAAACGAATTGCGAACCGTGATCTCTACCGGAGCGCAGTCGATATGTGACGTGTGAAAGAAAAAGCAATGGGGAACGCCCTCTTCGATTTCGGGTACTTCGACCGTATCGGGTCGCGCGAACATCTTGTTGACGATATCGATATAGTAGACCTCGTCCGAGCCCGGTTGTCGTTCGAATTTCGGCCGGTGCGGATGTCCCTCTTGCAGATCCTGAACGTAATAAGAGACCGGCTCTAGCTCGAGCCCGCCCAGGAGCTTGGCCGGGGTCAGAAACTCCCAGTCCGTGATCAAGTTCTCGGACCAGTCGACCCGCAGGTAGAGGCGTTCATACCAGGGACGATCCGAGCTGTTTTCCACTACGACATTTCGCTCTTCGCCCGTCACCTCGTCGTACTCGCGCCGAATATCGAAGTGGGATTCGATCCGATACATGGCGATAGCGGCGCCGGTTTCGGTTTCGCGAGCAACGCCCTCGGGCTCGCTCTGCCGAATGCGCTGATAGCTGCGTCGGGCGATCAAGAAGTTCTCTTGGATATCCCAGACGACCTTCTCTACCGACCGTAGCGACCCCTGGTCGCCTACCCAGGTCATACCGGCGCTATAAGGTAGATCGATAACGGTCTTCCGGTAGTACCACTCTCCCTCGAAAACGGTTCTTGCTATAGCATTGGGCTGGACGCGATTGACGGTCGGTTGAGCGGTACTACAAGCGAACGCAGATGCGATAGCGAGAAACGCCCAACAGCGCGCCAGCTTCCGCCCCAAACCGATCATCTCGATACCCGCCTTCCGGTTCGCCGTAAGTTTCCGTAAAGTATTATCCCTTCTCGTCGACGGCGTCCACTATGCGCTACGAGCGCCGCCCTCGCCGTCGGTTTCCGTACCGGGCAGCTCGTCTACCTCCCTCAGAGGGTGTTTATTAGGGCCAGCAGACGCGAGGAGCGTGAAGGAATGGCTGGGAGCAGGCGAATCTACCCGGGCAATCCTCGTCATCGGTACACGGCTTGTAGCAGTAGGTGGTAGCGGCCAGGCCAGGCGCGCTCTGATCGATGCATACCCCCTGCCCTTCCGGACATATGGGAAGCTCGGAGGGTACACCCGGTAGAATGCCATCGAAAGAGGTCCCGCCCTCGGCATTGCTGCAATCGCCGACGACGCAGATACCCGGAAGGCTTTTATCGGTGTCCAAGAACTCGCACAGTCCGAGGCCCCAGGGCGAGTAGCACTCGTCGTGGCTGGTACAGAGCTGCCCGATATTGGGTTCCGTTATGGAATTGTGCCCCGGCGTCGGGAAACAGCCGCCGTTGAGCGGGTCGTCAACCGCTGAAACGCCGTCCCATAAACAGGCAAACCCCGCCGGACAGTTCTCGCCGTGGCTTTCGGGGCCGAGTCGCAATTCCGTGCTTTCGGCGCCGACCTTGCATCCCGGCAGGCAAATCGAGTTCTGTTCCTCGACGGTGTCTGCCAAGCGAACGTTGCAGACCTGGCCGGGGTCGCAGGCGAACCCGTCGACTTGTTCGCAGAATCCCCGCACGCAGACACCGCTCGCTTCTCCTTCGCCGGTCAGGCACTCCCCGTACGCCCCGCAGTCGGCGCTGCTCCGACAAGCATCGCCCACCTCGTTTTCGGGGTGATCGCATAATCCGGTCTGCAGATTACAACGAGCCGAGGAGTCGGGATCGAGTACCAACTCCATTTCGCCGTCGCCGTTCAGGTCTTCGGCGAACAGCTTGCACTGCTCATCACTGGTACACGCGTTGAGACATACGCCGTCGGGGGCACAGGTATAGCCGGACGGACATCCACCATTGTCGGCGAGAGACGGCTCACACCGCAGCGCGCAAACACCCTGGAAAGGATCGGGCGAGATCGCCGTTAGGTAGCGCCCGATAAAGCTCAGCCGCGAGCAAGTCGCGCAGGGTCCGCAGTCTTCGCCGCCGAGCAGGCAGGGTTTGCTGCACACTCCGCCGGAGAACATGGTGAAGTCCACGGTAAGCTCGGCGCCCGTTCCCTGCTGATGAACGGGGATACGCGCCGTCTGTTCCGGCATGCAGAGCAATCCCTGCTTGCACGACCTTTGCTCGCACTCTCCACCCATCTCGCCAAGCTCCGCCTGGCAAGCGCCGTTCGCACCCCCGTCTGGGTCATGGGCTGAACCTGAATCGACGTCAGACCGACTCGCGTCGACATCGCCCACGATTTCCGCGCCATCTCCGACTGCCCCATCGATCTCCGATTGCTGGTTTTTCGACTCGGTCTCCTGATCGGCACATGCCGATACGTTCATGGATACGACCGCTAGCCCTGCACCTCCCCACAGCAGAAATAACCTTGCTCTAGTTGAACGACGCACAAGCCATCTCCGTCTCCACAGTGTTAGGTACGCTCGGATTGCAGCTACCACCCTGCTGCCTTCTACTTCGACTCCATTTTACGGACGCCGTTAGGATTAATTAAGAGATGGTCCCTCGGTCGGCCGGCGCCGGTCGGCAACAGCGGTAACTATAAAGACCGAGAGCCTCGCATCGCTAAAGCTTCGAATTTTCCAGCCGTACCATACCGACGGAAAGGAGGGAGACGGAATGCAGAAAGAGAAGTTACATCCCGAACGTCGGCGCTGGCCCCGCGCCGATTTTTCCGCAACGGCGCACATATTCTCGGAAAATGTTCCGCGCGGTATTTATGGGGTGAAGAATTTGTCTGCCGGCGGGGCACTACTTTTCGGCGATCCCTCCCTCGCTCCAGGTGCTTCCGTTAGGGTACTGCTCGAACTGCCAAGGCGACGTCCCATCGCCTTGACCGCACGCGTACTGCGCAAGCAAACCGTTGCCGGCGGCACGCCAGCTTTCGCCGTAGCGTTTCGGAACGTGAACCCGCGAACAGAGGACGCAATCCATAACGCCGTATTGGCCCGTTTAGAGGAAATCCGCGAATCGGCTACTCTATCAACGCTCGCGACGAACGAGCACCGTGGCAGGGGTCTTCCAACCTACGACTTGTAGAGCTTTCCGGTCTCTTCTTCTAACCACGTTATACCGCCGGCCAACTCGTCGAGGATCAACCCCTCGATGGCCTGTTCGACAAACTCGGACAATTCGTAAAAACAGTTCCCGACTCCCTTTGACGCCTGATCTCGGCCGGCGCTCGGCCGCGACCGGTTTGAGCTTCTCGACCACCGCTACCGCCGCTTCGAGCTTTTGGTAGAGGGACTCGTCCAGACGCAGAAATACCGCCTCGAAACCGCTCCCCCTTCTATCGTGACCGAGCGTCACCGACCACGTCGGACAGTGAAAGGGTTGCAGAAAGGCGCTCATCTTGCCATTGTTTCTATGTGCCGACATTGTCTCGAAAACGTGCCCACCCTCGCTACCAGTACCGCGTCCCCGTCCGGGTCGAGAGCGATCAGGGCGAGGTGTTGGGGTTTTCGGTGAATATGAGTCTCGGAGGCATGTTGCTCGAGGTGCCTGATCCGTTTCCCTTCGGTACTAAGCTGAACCTTCGCTTTCGTCTTCCGGGAGTCAATTTCGATACCGAGGTCGAAGCCACCGTTCGCTGGAACAAGGAAGACGGCGTCGGACTTCAGTTCGGAAGTTTTCGCGCGAAAGACGTCCGGGCTCTCAACAAGCTATTCAAGCAAATACGGGAGGGCGTCCCGCCCGGCAGCGCTACCGAGCCAGGCCCTTGAGATAGCGCATGGCCTTGTCGTTATACGGATCGGTTTCCAGCACTCGCGCCCACGCCCGTCGCGCTTCGGAATTCCTGCCGAGCTTGGCGTAGGCGAGACCTAGCGCCAGCAGGCGTGGGTTGGTCGGCCGGCGGGCAGCTCGTTCGAGTAGAACCACGGCTCGAGCATAGTCGCCCCGACGGTAGGCTTGCTGGCCTCTGCGAAAAAGAGCTTCGGCCTTTCGCTCTCGGTCGCTGGACGCTTTCTTTATAGGCTTGGCAGACCGCCCCTCGGACGGCGCGCTTCGCGGATAAGACGGGTGCGTTGTATCCGCCACCCCCTCCCGGTCCGACGCTCCTGTCGGCGAGGCGCTCGCCGACGGTTCCGGGGTAGATCGTAACGATACCGGTTCTATAGCACCGGCGGGAACCGCGTGAGCTGCCTGCGGTTTTTCGATCCGGTCAATCGTTCGCGTGCGCGCGGCGGAAGCGGCGGATTCGCTCCCGAGCGATCGAGACTCGGGCGGAATTCGCTCCTTCACGGGAACCTCGGGTCTCGCCCCGCTTCTCACCGCCGGCGGTTGCTCTGGTTCCAGCTCGGCTCGCGGACGGACGAACATCACGACCACGATGGCCAGAAAAACCAGCGCCGAAACGACGGCCACACCAGCTTGCGACGGCAATCGCTTCCTGGGCAGCTCGATGGCGTCGTCGTCGGTACCTGCCGACCCGACCACTCGCGGAGAGACCCCGCGGTCGGTGCAAACCGACGCCCCGGAATTGGTAATACGGTCTACGTCGATTTCCTCCCGCAACGCGGCTAGCGCTTCTTGCAGGGCCTGTCGCATCTGGCGCGCGTTCGCGAAACGCTGGCTCGAGTCAAGAGCCATCGCGCGCTCTACCACCTTGGACAGAGGCTCTAGCTCCGGGCGAAACGATGCGACCGGAGCAGCGCCTCCGGTCGTGACCTGCAAGATGACTCTGGTCGGCGTGTTGGCATCATAGGGGAGCCGACCGGTCAGCGCCTCGTAGAGCACCACCCCCATGCTGTAAATATCCGTGCGCGCGTCGATTTCACTTCCGTATGCCTGCTCGGGCGACATGTACTGCGGGGTTCCGAGCACGGCGCCCTCCAGGGTCAAGGCGGGCGACCTCGTATCGAGGCTGCGGGAAATGCCGAAATCGAGAAGCTTGGTGAAAAAACCGTCGGCATCGTAGACGAGATAGATATTGGCGGGTTTCAGGTCACGATGAATGATGCCCCCATCGTGGATAGCGGCCAGTCCGCTCAACGCCTGATCCGCGACCCGCACTAGCTCGGAAACGGTGAATGCAGAGTCCTTTTCCAGCCGATCGGCCAGGTTCTGCCCTTCCAGAAATTCCAGAACCATATAGGGTCTTCCGTCTTGAACGGTTCCGAAGTCGATGATGTCGACCACGTTCCGGTGCCTTACGGAAGCCGCCATACGCGCTTCGTTGAAGAAGCGGGCCTTTAATACTTCGGGGCTGGGGCCGTTAAGGAAATTGTGCAGGAACTTGATGGCAACCGGGCAATCCAGAGCCAAGTGGGTGGCGCGCCACACCGTGCCCATCGCCCCCTCGTCGATGAGCTCGTCCAGGCGATATCGGTCGGCGATGATAGCGTTGGCGGCATCTCGCACCCGAGATCCTTTCCAGAGTACGGCGGTCGTCAACGCTCTGACCGCCTTTCAGCGCTTTCGATGAACATAGATGTACGAAAGATGCGCATTTCTTCGGATCTAGATCCCCTCTCGCTCCATTCTAGCAAAACGGCTTTTTCAGGGCTTCTTTGATGGGTCGAACCTCGATTTTCCGCTTTTTCGTCTTTTCGTCCACGGTGCTGGCCGCCCTCTCCTTTGGCAGCCACGCCCGAGCGTTCGATCTGCAACGCCTGCACGCCGGGTATGACGCGTATCATATCCTCGGCGTCGAAGCCGGCAGGACGCAGCCAGAAAGGTCCCTGGATGTCGGATGGCTGAGCCAGTACGACGCGGACTCCCTGGTGCTCGCCCGGGCCGACGGCACCGAGCGGAGCCTGGTGCGAGGCAGCCTGGCTTCTGATCTGGGAGCTTCCTACGGAATCCTGCCCTTCCTTTCTGGAGGTTTACTGCTCCCCGTGGTCGCGCACCTGGACGGCCAGGCCGACGCCGAAAGCAGCTCCGAACAGGATGAGCGGCTTACGGGATTGTATTTCGGAGACGTCGCGCTTCGGCTCAAGGCGAGCCTGGCGCCCGGCCTTTTACCAGAGGATTCGCCGTTCGCTCTCGGGTTCGCCGCACAGCTGACCATTCCCAGCGGCCCCACCGAATCCTTTGCCGGTGACGGCGGGGTCGGTAGCACGCTGATGGCGTTACTAGGCGTTCGCACCGACGACTTCCGCCTGGCCTGCAATCTCGGCTATCGATTCAGGCCCGCCTCGGCCCAGCGCAACCTTCGCGTCGGAGACGAGTTGCTTTCGCGCCTAGGAGCGTCCTACGCCCTCGGTCCGGTCGAGCCCGGCGCGGCGCTACATCTGGCTACCTCGACCTCGAACCGAGCCTTCGATCGTTCGCACACCTGGCTGGAGCTACTGGCGGGAGTACAGATCCGCCCCTTCCACGGATTTCGCGTCGGAGCGGGAGCCTCTCTGGGTATACTGGACGGTTTTGGAACACCCACCTGGCGCGCCCTCATCGACACCGGGTTCACGTGGGAGCCTGACGCCCGGGTCGAACCGAGCTACCCGTCTACCCGACCGACGCGGCGGTCCGCTGAGTCCGGTCCTAGCGAACGAACAACCGACGATTCCGCGGCGGGTACCGGAAAAGGTCGGGTCGCCCAGCAAGACGCGGTCATTATCGGAGACGGGACCGATCCCGATCCGGACGGTGACGGCGTGCGGCGAGAAGAAGACGCCTGTCCCGACCTGCCCGAGACGCTCAATGGATTCGAGGACGCCGATGGCTGCCCGGACACGATCCCGCCCGTACGCATCGACGGGAGACAACTGGTAACCGAGCAGCCGTTCGCTTTCGAGAAGGACGGCTCGCTGGCTGCGAGCTCGCAGACGACGGTCGTCCAGCTGGCGCGCTTTCTGATCGACCACCCGGAGCTGATCGTCCTGCGCCTGGAGCCTACCGGACCCGGCGGGCCGAAAGGGCGGCAAGCCGCCGAACGAGCTGCGCGGGTCGTGCGCGCCGCGCTAGCGGCCGAGGGCGTAGCGCCCGACATCCTCATGCTCGGCAGGCCGCGAGCCGGGAACGAGCTGTCCGTTCGGATTGAAATCGAAGAGACATTACAAGGAATAGAGCCATGAAATACGTATACGATACGAATCGCCGGCTACCTGTCCGAATCGCCGACCGCGGCCAGCCACGGCCCCGTCGAGCGATAGTTGCGGGCTGCGGATTTTTTACCGCGCTTCTCGTCCTCTGGTTACCCAGCCGCTCGGCCGCGGCGCCGGATCAGGATTGCGACGGCTACTCGCGAGAGGGGGCGAAATGCCAGTGCTTCCCGCAGAACGTCGCCCGCTACCTCTGCGACCTACTGGAGCTCGGCGCGGAGCGTTGCAGCGAGGCGCATAGCCAGGTCGACGCCCTGTCCTACCTCTGTAACCAGCGCGGTTGCATCGACTTCATCGATAACGTGATAGACGAGTTCTGCGGGGTTCATCTGACAGAGGACGAGTGCAGCGTTCTGAGAGCCAATCTCGATTCCAGCTACTGCGGCGCAACCGACTGCGACGACAAAGACCCGAGACAGAGTCCCCTGTCCGTCGAGGATTGCGACGGCACTGACAACGACTGCGACGGCGCCACCGACGAGGGTTTCGACCTGGACGCGGACGGCTTTTCTTCGTGCGAGAGCGACTGCGACGACATAAACGCCGCTATCCATCCCGGCGCCATCGAGAGCTGTAACGCCAGGGACGACGACTGCGACGGCGCCACCGACGAGGGTTTCGACCTGGACGCGGACGGCTACACGTCGTGCGACGGCGACTGCGATGACTACGACGCGTCCGTCTACCCCGGAGGCAACGAGGTCTGTGACAACGGGCGCGACGACAACTGCGACGGTCAAACCGACGAGCACGATGACCTCGACGGTGACGGCGTCAACGCCTGCAACGACTGCGACGACCTCAACGCCGCCATCTACCCGGGAGCGGCCGAGAGCTGTAACGCCAGGGACGACGACTGCGACGGCGCCACCGACGAGGGTTTC
>CAYVFC010000006.1:81844-104522 GCA_964450715.1 uncultured Sandaracinaceae bacterium
GCGATGACTACGACGCGTCCGTCTACCCCGGAGGCAACGAGGTCTGTGACAACGGCGTCGACGACAACTGTAACGGCGTTATCGACGACGAGCCCTGTGGTCCGGAGGAAGCAGCGGTCGACGGTGGTGTGCCGAGCGACGAGACAGAGCAGGACGCAGGCGACGGGCTCGGCCAGGCCCCGGGCGATGCGGCCACCGATCCGGACGCGGGTGTCGGATCGGATACCGACGACCTGGAAACCGACGGCGGAGTAACGGGTATCGACGAAGGCGAGACTACATACGACAACCCTACCCTTCAGGATTTCCAATCGGAATCGGCTCCGCTCGCTTCACTGCCGGAAGGCGAAGCGCTGCGCGGCGGCGGTATCTGTTCTGTATCCCCGAACAGAGGCCCATCTCTACCTCACTGGTTCATCGCGTTTGCCCTGGTCGGTCTGGCCCTCCGCCGCGGCCGCGTCCGGAAAGACGTTGACGAACGTCTGGGCGTTCGGACAGATCGCGGTTCACTGTAGCGTTCCACCGGTCGCCGTACCGCCTCGAAGCGGTTGCCGAAAGGATTACCGGTGTTTATCCTCGGCGACCGATCGACGACCGGAGGCTCCCCTGCAAACGCAATGGAAACAGCCGTCCGACCGCGAGATGCGCGCTCTGCTGGCCCTGCTGGTGCGTCCCTTCTCCCTGGTCGCCCGTCCCCTCTTCTTCGGCTGGGAAAACGTCCCGGATGAGCGGCCGCTCATGTTCGTGGGCAACCATGCCCTGTACGCCTTCATCGACACGCCGCTGCTGTTCGATGGGCTGTACCGCGAGAAGGGGATCTACCTGCGGGGGCTGGGCGACGAGGTGCTCTTCCGTTTCCCGGGCTGGCGCGACCTGCTCGGGCACTACGGCATCGTCGAGAGCAACCGCCAGAACTGCGAGCGGTTGCTACTTGAGCGTCAGTGCCTATTGCTCTTCCCCGGCGGCGCGCGCGAGGCGGCCAAGCGCAAGGGCGAGGCCAACCGACTCTTCTGGAAGCGGCGGGCCGGATTCGCGCGGCTGGCCCTGCGCCACCGCTGCACCGTGGTGCCCGTGGCCTCGCTGGGGGTGGACGACGCCTTCGACATCGCCTTTGACTCGGGCGACCTGGGGCGCTCCCCGCTGCGCCACCTCTACCAACGGTACGGAATCCGACGCGAGCTGGTGCTCCCCGTCCCGCGCCGGGTGACGCCCCAGCGCATCTACTTCAGGTTCTGCGAGCCGCTCACCATGCAGCGCTACCTGTCCAAAAACCTCTCCGAGGACGACGCCGTCCTGCAATTGCGCGACGACGCGCACGACGCGGTCCTGCGGGGGCTCGACTTTTTACAGGAGGTGCGGGACAAAGACGAAGAGCGGTATCCCCTGGCGCGAGCGCGTACGGCCCTGTCGAGCGCGACCTCGGCCCTACGCCGCTCTCTGGATGACGTCTATAGGAAAACCGCGGGTAAAAAGGACGGAGATAGCGGGTAAGCGCGCGTCTCTGACGGAAAGGTAAAGGCACCCGAAATGGCGGAACCGACCGTTTACCAGCAGATAGCCAAGCGCCTGGGAGCGGATCCTCAGGGTCTCCTTCCGGAGATCCTCCAGGTACTGGCCGGCGACGGGCAGGCGAAGATCCTGCTCGCCGCCTCGCCTCCCGCCACCGTGCCGGAGCTGGCGGAGAAGACCGGCCTCGCGCCCGACGAGATACCGCCGCTCATCGACGATCTCTTCAGCAAGGGGCTGATCTTCAAGTCGAAGAAGCCCGAGGCCACCCGCTACTACGCGGTCCGCCACGTTCCGCAGATGCACGACGCCACCTGCGTCATGCAGAACCCGCCCGCCCGTATGCTGGAGCTCTGGAAGCAATACATGCAGACCGAATGGGGCGCCTACCTGAACATGCTGGAGAGCGTGATCGACAAGGCGCATGCCCGGGTCATCCCCATCGAGGCCAGCGTCGAGCCCGAGATGCAGGTGCTGGCCTTCGAGGACGTGAAGCGGGTGCTGGACCACGCGCGCAGCCTGGCCGTGACCCCCTGTTCCTGCCGCGTGATCGACGGCTCCTGTGGGCTTCCGATCGACGTCTGCATCCAGGTGGACAAGTCGGCGGACTACGCCATTGAAAGGGGCACGGGCCGCCGGATCACCCGCGAGGAGGCGCTGGCCATCATGCGCGAGTGCCAGGAAAAGGGACTGGTGCACGTCTCCGACAACAAGCAGGCGGTGGGACTGGTGATCTGCAACTGCTGCGAGGATTGTTGCATGAACTGGGCCTCCATCCGCGAAGCCACGGGCAAGTTCCTGGCGCCCAGCCGCTTCCGGGCCGAGGTGGTCTTAGAGGAGTGCACCACCTGCGAGGAGTGCGTGGAGCGCTGCTTCTTCGAGGCCATCTCCATGCAGGGCGAGCAGGGCGCGGCCGTGATCGACGCCGACAAGTGCATGGGCTGCGGCCTGTGCGTACCGGTCTGCCCGGTCGAATGCATCCACCTGAAGGCCGTGCGTCCCGAGCAGTTCGTTCCCGCCTGATCGCCTCCGGTCGCGTTCGTTTCTTCAGACCGTTCGATCGGGATGACGGCACTCGATCTCCAGCAGCAGACCGCGCGAAGCGAAATCCGGGCTTGCCTCGGAGATATTGGCCCCCGAGGAACGCTTTTTGTCGCATACGGATAGCGCAAGCGGTCGCCACGGGGTTAGGATTCGTCGCTAAAAAGGAAATTGGCGGGTTCACGCGGAGGAGGTCGTTCGATGGAACGTATTCGTAACCGACTATTTATCACCTGCATGATGCTGGTTCTTCTGCTAACCGCGAGCGGCGTCGGCTGTAGCGAGCAGACCGACGACGACGGCGGGGGCGGCTCGGGCGGCAGCGACGGCGAATCCGGCAGCGGTGGTGGGGGCGACGGCTCGAGCACGGACGAGCTCTGCCCGGTAGTGGTCTCGGATGCGGACTGCGACACCAGCAAGCGCCCCTTCGTCTTCGTGCACGGCACCTTTGGCTCGGGCGACAACATCGCCAACGTGGCCATGCTCTTCGGCAGCAACGGCTACTGCCAGGAGCGCTTCGTGGCCGTCGAGTACAACTCGCTGGGCGGCGATCCCATCGCGCAGCTGGACGAGCTCATCGACCAGGTTCTGGCCGATACCGGCTTCGACCAGGTGGAGCTGGCGGGCCACTCCCAGGGCACCGGGCACTGCGGCACCTACATGAGCGACCCGGCGCGCGCGGCCAAGGTGGCGCACTACATCAACTACTCCGGCATCACCGTGGCCCCGGCCGAGATCCCCGAGCTGGCCCTCTCCTCTAATAACGACCTGGGAGGGGCGACCATCCTTCCCGTGGCCGACAACATCACCGGGGTCAACCTGGGCGAGGAGGATCACTTCGCGGTGGCCGCTTCCCGGGACGCCTTCGTGGAGACCTGGAAGTTCCTCTACGGCGAGGAGCCCGAGTACACCACCATCCAGTGCGGCGACAAAACGGTCACCGTGGACGGCATTGCCGAGACCTTCGCGGACAACGTGCCGGTCTCCGGCACCCTGGAGGTCTACGAGCTCGACTACGACGGCGATCCGCGCGAGCGCGGCGAGCCGGCGCTGGTCATCCACTCCGACGCGACCGGACGCTCCGAGCCCATGCAGCTCAAGCGCAACGTTCCCTACGAGTTCAAGGCCTTTGACCAGGACGGCGTGCTGGTGGGTTATGTCTACTTCGCGCCCTTCAAACGCAGCAACCGCTTGATACGCCTGCTAAAGCCCTCGGACAACGCCATGATCGCCTCGCAGAGCACCGACCACCTCGTCCGCGGCCCGGACACCGTGGCCATCGTCGCCCGTTACCTGGGCGGCGCCTTTCGCTGGGACCTGGACAACACCTTCAAGGTCAACGGCGAGGAGATGCTCACCGAGGAGAACGCGGGGCGCAACGACTCGGTGGTGGGATTCTTCATGTATGACGCCAACCAGAACGGCCAGACCGAGCTGGGAGCCGACTTCGGCCCCAGCACCTTCCTGGTAGGCACCGACGTGTACATCGACGCCACCGAGCCGGCCTGGATATCGCTGAAATTCCACGATCCGACCAGCGGCGAGCCGCCCGTGGCCATGAAGATTCCCAACTGGCCCTCGGACCAGGCGCTCATCCTGCTCTACTTCTAGAATTCGGCCCAATGGCCGGGTACCCTCCCTCCGAGGAAAGGAGGGAGGAGATGTCCTATGACGGATACAGGTTCCTGAAGGTCGAGGTAGACGGAGGCGTCGCCTCCATCACCATCGACAACCCGCCCATCAACCTGCTGACCCTGGACCTGATGGCCGAGCTCGGCATGCTCTGCGCCGAGGCGGCCGCGGACGACGCGGTCAAGGTGCTGGTCTTCCAGAGCGCCAACCCGGACTTCTTCATCGCCCACTTCGACGTATCCATCCTGGCCCTCTATCCCGACACCCCGCCGCCCAAGCCCTGGGATCTCCATGATCTGAACAAGATATGCGAGGCGCTGCGCCGCATGCCCAAGGTGAGCATAGCGAAACTGGAGGGGCGCACCCGCGGAGGCGGCAGCGAGCTCTGCCTGGGCATGGACATGCGTTTCGGGGCCACGGGCAAGGCCATCCTGGCCCAGCCCGAGGTGGCCCTGGGCATCATCCCGGGCGGCGGAGGCACCCAGCGGCTGACCCGTCTGATCGGCCCGGCCCGGGCGCTCGAGGTCATCACCGGCTGCGCCGATTTCTCGGCCGAGGAGGCCGAGCGCTACGGCTACATCAACCGGGCGCTCCCGCCCGACCAGCTCGGCCCCTTTGTCGACGAGCTGGCCCGTCGCATCGCCGCCTTCCCGGCCGAGGCCATCGCCGCCGCCAAGCTGGCCGTGCAGGCTGCCCAGGAGCTGCCGCTGGTAGAGGGACTGCTGGAGGAGAGCCACCTGTTCAACCGAATGGCGGCGCTTCCGGAAACCAAGCGGCGCATGAACCGGTTTCTGGAAACCGGCGGTCAGACGCGTGAGGTCGAGCTGGACATGAGCAACCTGGTCGATACCCTGAAACAGGGGGAAGGATGAGAGGCCCCCGACCGAGATCGGGAGCCTCTCTTCGATATTGCGAATCGTCAGCCGTCTATAGCGACGCCCAGAACTCGCACTGGTGAGACGCCGCGAAGTCCATCACGGTGATGGGCTGGGCGGAGAGCGGCTCCAGCGACTGCAACGTGATCTGTCCCGCCGCCGGGTTGTAGGCAGGCCAGACCGGCTCGCCGGCCCCGTTCGGATCTCCGTACTGGGCGAACTGGGCCCAGTAGGTCACCATGGTATCGGAGAGCGCCTCCTGCTCCGGGGTGAATCCCCCGCCGTTGGGGAGAGAGAAGAGGTACTGGAGCTCTGATACGTGATAGGCGCCGTAGGGAAAGCTCACCGGCGGCAGGTAGATCTGGGGCGCGTTCGGATCGTTGAACTCGTAAGCGTAGGTGGGTACGTACTGCGACGCGAAGTTCGACAAGGCGAGCGCGTTGCAGGCGAAGACCGCGTCCGTGCCTATGGCGCTCACGGCCTGGCCCGGAGTAGCGAACGCGGGCAAAGGATAGATGTAGCTCGCCAGGGTATTGGCCAGGTACATTTGCGCGGGATCGGCCGGATCCAGATTCAGGATACCGATGATGGCGTACAGGTAACTCTCCGGGGTCACGGGATTGCCCCTCAGGTCGAAGTAGACGGCCACGAAGAGCGAGAACTCGTCGCGGGTGTTCCCGTTGAGGATCGGCACCCGGTTGAACTGGCCGGTCGCCAGGGCATAGCCGGCGGTGGTGGGCAGCAGCTGGCCGTCCACCACGGTCCGGTAGCTGGTGCCGCCCAGCGGCTGCGCGGCAAGCAAATTGGCCACCGGCAGCTGCAGCATGCACTCCAGGTTCTGGTCCGGGCAGCCGGCAGCAGCGATGATGGCGAGCCCTGCCTGCTCCCACTCGGCCATGGTCTGCTGCTGAAGCGCATAGGCGCCGCTCTGCACGATGGCGCGGTGAAAAAGCCCGGCCGAGGAGGGCGCGGACAGGTGTGCCAGCACGCTGTGACCGCCGGCCGATTCGCCGAAGATGGTGACGTTGTCCGGGTCACCGCCGAAACGCTTGATGTTCTCCTGCACCCACTGCAGAGCCAGCTGCTGGTCCATGATGCCGTAATTGCCGGATACGCCGGTGGGCGAGGCCGCGCTCAGGGCGGGGTGCGAGAGGAAGCCGAGCGCCCCGATCCGGTAGTTCACGGTGACCACCACCAGGCCTTGCTGGACGAACTTGACCGGCAGGTAAGGGTCGCTCTCCCCGTGCAGCAGCGCGCCGCCATGAATGTAGACCATCACCGGCGCTTTCTCCTCCGCCCCCTTGGGCCGGTAAACGTTCAGGAAGAGGCAGTCCTCGTTCTCGCTGGCCGTGCCAAAGGGTGTCGGGTCCTGCGGACAGGTGGACCCGTAGGTGCTGGCGTCCCGGACGCCGTCCCAGCCCGGGTGCGGCTCGGGCGCCTGCCACCTGGCCGGCGGTGCCGCGTAGGGAATGCCCAGGAACTCGTATCCCCAGGACCTCTCCACTCCTTGCAGCGTTGTTTTCGGGTTCTTGAGATTGACGATGGTCAATCCGTAATCGGCGCTCGCGGTAGAGCTGAAGAACACCAGCGCGAGGCCCAGCGCGATCGAGCACTGGAGCAATGTAAAAGATCCGTTGCTACGTTTCTGCATGATTTTCCCCTGTAGGCTGTGGTTTGGAGGAGCCGCAAACGCGGTGGGCGCTCCTCCGAGTTGTCGTTGCGACCTGCCGCTGACGCGGTAGCCGAGGCCCGGATAGCGCGCCCCCTGCAAGCAGTCAATCATTAAATATATCCTGTAAATCGCCGCCCCCATACGTGTACTGAACAGGCGATACATTTGGCACACCGCTCCCCGAAGAGAACTGTTCTTTCCGGCCATCGATCTGTCCGGAACGGCCAAAAGAGCATGAACGTATATACTCGATGTACCCATACGGGGAACGATCTGCCCTTTCGGGTCAGGGGCCTGTCCCCCTCGGCCAGCCGAGTTGACGAAACCGTTTCGTTACGGTAACCGGCAGGGTCATGGCAGACCTGCTAGAGCTATCAACGCGTTTCATCGACCAGGGGGTCTTCGAGGGTCGGGACAGCATCAACCGCGTCAACGGCGAGTTGTCCGAAATCGCGGAGGGCATCGCGGTCATCGAGAGCTTTTCCCATCTGATCGCCTTCCGGACCGGAGAGGGCTTGCTGGTCTTCGACACCAGCCTGGAGGACTTCGCCGAGATCATCGTGAAGTCGCTGCGCGGCTGGAGCGACGCCCCGGTCCACACCATCGTCTACACCCACGGTCATCTGGATCACGTGGGCGGAGCGGAGCGGCTGATCGACGATACCGTGGCGCGGAGCGGTAACCGTCCGCGCGTCGTCGCCCACCGCAACCTGCCCGCCCGTTTCGACCGTTACCAGTACACCAACGGGCACAACCTCATCGTCAACCAGCGGCAGTTCGGCGGCCGCGGGCTGCTGGCCGGGGCCAAGCGCTTCGGCCCCCGGGTCTGGCACTACCCGGACACGACCTTTGACGAGCGCATGGGCCTGCGGGTGGGCGAGCTCACCGTTGACCTGCGACACGCCAGGGGCGAGACCGACGACCACCTGTGGGCCTGGATTCCGGAGCGCAAGGCCCTGGTGGTGGGGGATCTGTTGGTCTGGGTCTTTCCCAACGCGGGCAACCCGCAGAAGGTCCAACGCTACGCGCGAGAGTGGGCCGGGGCGCTGCGCAGCATGGCAGCCATGAACGCCGAGCTCATTTTGCCCTCCCATGGCCTGCCCATCGCCGGCGCCGACCGCATCCGGCGGGTGCTGGACGATACGGCGACCGTGCTGGAGAGCCTGGAGCAGCAAACGGTGGAGATGATGAATCGAGGCGAGACGCTGGACGCTATCCTGCATGCGGTCGCGCCGCCCGAGCGGTTACGGGACAGGCCCTATCTGCAGCCCATCTACGACGAGCCCGAGTTCGTGGTACGCAACATCTGGCGCCTGTACGGTGGCTGGTACGACGGCAACCCGGCCCACCTCAAGCCCGCGCCCGAACGCGAGCTCGGCGCTGAGCTGGCCCAGCTGGCCGGCGGGATATCGCGCCTGGTCTCTCGGGCGAGAGAGCTCTGCAACGCGGGAAAGCTACAGCTGGCCTGCCACTTGATCGAGCTGGCCGTGCAGGCCGAGCCGGAAAACCGCGAGGCGCACGCCGCGCGTTACGAGATCTATACGCAGCGACGCAAGGGCGAGAGCTCGCTCATGACCCACGGTATCTTCACCTGGGCTGCGAACGAGTCCAAACGGATCGCAAAGCCGGAGGATTAATTGGCTCGCACCGCACCCTGTCATCTCGAACGAAGTGAGAGATCTCCTCGACAAAGATTTCTCACTGCGTTCGAAATGACACCCGTACTGGCGTACGTGAGTCGGTCCCTCACGTCAGCAGGCCTCGCCGCCGAGGTACATGATCCAGGTGGCGTCGACCCGCGCTTCCCTCTCCAGCACCAGAGCGGGCAGGTCGATCCAGCTGTGGCAACGGTCCAGTATCCAGCTATCGCTGGAGGCGGTCACCGCTCCGGAAGCCACCATGGCGGCGTCCGGATTCGCGCAGAGCACGACTTTCCAGGGCCAGCTCCGCTCGCCGGCCCTCTGCTGCAGCAGGGTCGCCAGCCTTCCGCTGTTGGAGACGGGCCTGTCGAGATACCAGACGACTTCGGCGACCCTTCCCTGCTCCAGACACGTCCCGATGGCCTCGATGGCCTGCCGGGTCTCTTCCACCCGCCGGTAGCTGCCGTGAACACTGGCCATGTCCCGTAACGCCCCGTCCCGGCCGCGCAGCAGCACCGCACCCGAGTAGGCGGACTCGAGCGTGATCAGGCAGTTGAAACCGTCCACCGCGAGCGTCCTGCCGAGTAGCGATTCCAGCTGCAGGCGCCTTCCGAGACGGCCCTCCAGCGCCTCGTCGGAGCAGGCACAACGGGTCACCGCCTTGCGCTGCCGCGCGGTCAGCGCGTGGCGGTCGCCCACCAGCTTGAGCGCTGCCTGCTCGGGGTAGTCCCGGGAGAGCAGCCAGCTCAGCTCGTCTACCGCGCGGCGCAGGATCGGGCCCACGGATGCCGCGAACAGCTTCGCGTCCTGGGGGTGGGGACCGCGGTGCTTGCGTCTGTCCGGCGCCATCTTTCCCCCTGCGACCCGCTATACCAGCGAGAATACCACTTCCCGCTGCTTCGATTCTCGGGTCACCCTGCCCCCGGTCTCCAGGTAGCGGATATGGGCCAGCGCCTCGCCCGAGGCGAACCACTTCTGCGCGATGGGGAACTGTTGCCAGCTCTTGACGTCGAGGTCCCAGCTCATCCGCGAGGCGACCTGGTATACATTCTGTATCCCGCTCTCGAGAATCTGCAGGACCTCGTCCGCCCGGACCCGGTGGTGCTCCTTCAGCTCGTCGACCCGCTCCCTAAGACCGGGAAAGCGGTTGCGGTGACCGGGCAGTACCAGCTGCACCTGCAGCTCCCGCACCTTGTCCAGGCTGGCCAGGTAGTCGCGCAACGGGTCGCCCGGATCGTCGGGCGACCACTGCCCGATGTTGGGGGTGATATCGAACAGAATGTGGTCCCCGGCGACGAAGATCTTCTTCTCCGGCTCGTAGAGGCAGACGTGCCCCCGGGTGTGTCCCGGGGTCTCGATGCAGCGGAAGCGGTAGTCCCCTATCTCCACGCCGTCTCCGTCCCGGACCACCCGCACCTCGACCGGGTCGCTCGGCCGATACTTGAAGCCGGGGTGGCTCGCCAGCGCCCCCTGGATCTCGTCTTCCGGAAACCCGCGCCGACGCGCCACCCCGGGCATCTCCTGCAGAAAGCGCTTCTCGCTCCGTCGTATGACCTCCGCGTCGGCCTCGCCGAAATAGATGGTCGAGCGCTTCGATGCCAGGATGGGCACCAGCCCGGCATGATCGGAGTGCATGTGGGTGACGAAGAAGTCGGCCCTCTCCGGATCCACCCCGATATCGCGCAACCCCTCGGACAGGGCCTCCAGACACTCGGGTCGGTTCATACCGGTGTCGATGATCAAGGAACGCTCGCCGGCCTTGATCACGTAGCAGTTGGTGGCCTTGAGCGGGTTATTGGGCAGCGGCACCTCTATCCGGTAGAGGTCCGGTAGGATCTGCTCGAACATGGCTGCTCCTGTACGCCGTGAAACCGGCCGGGGGCCGTGTTAGCGGCAAGTGAAGCATAGCACGCTCGCCGTTTCTCGCATGCCGACCGCTTCGCCGGCGGTTATGACTTCAAGCTGAGCTCGGGCACCAGCTTTCCGCCGTTCAGCAGATCGGCGGGCGAGGGACAAGCTTCGGGCTGCTCCCGATCGCCCGCCGGCGCTATCTCGGTCTGCTGGTAGACGGCCGCCGAAAGCCCGGAACAGAACGACGTATGATCCCGTCCCTGCAGGGGATTGCCGTTCTTCCCCGGGAGTGTTTAGATCGGGGCGAGGAGGAGAAGGTCGATGGAGAGTACACGCGCAATCCTGGCCGCGGTCTTGCTGCCGGCGGTCGGGTCTATCCTTACCGCGGGGTGTAACGCGGTTACCGATTTCGACGGTTACCTGCACAACTACCGGCCGGACGCCGGCGGTGGCGTTTCGCCCGAGGGCGGGGCGGAAGCGGACGGCGCCGCGGCAGAGGCGGGGGCCGGTGCGGATGGATCGGTCGCGCCTGACGCGGCCGGGGATGCCGCCGGCATCATGGACGCGGCTGAGGCAGTGGACGCCGCGGAGACCATGGACGCCGCGGAGACCATGGACGCCGCGGAGACCATGGACGCCGCGGATGAGGCCGGAGCGATCGATGCAGCGGACGACGCGGCCGTAGACGCCGCGGACGGGGACGGGGCCGATGCCGGCAACGGCGCACCCGAAATCGTCACCATCCCGAGCGAGCCGACCATCGGTCCCTGCGTCCTTTATACGGCCGACTTCGAGGCCGAGGACCCGGACGGAGACTCCATCACCTTCAGCTCGCCCGATCTGCCTGCGAACGCCGCGCTCGAGCAGAACGGAGACACGGCCACGCTGAGCTTCACGCCCACGGCATCGCAGGCCGGGACCCATGCCATAACCATCGTGGTGCAGGACGACGGCTCGCCGCCGCTCAGCGACCAGATCCTCTTCGATATCGAGGTGACGGAGGCGCCGGCCATGGCCATCGATCCCGTCGGCGATACCTTGGCCATCGGCGGGACCCAGGTCGACATCAGCCCGGTCGCCACCGAACACCCCTGCTACGAGCTGTCCGCCTCGAACCTGCCCCTGAACGCGACCTTCGACCCGGATACCGGGCAGTTCTCCTGGAACACCGAGCCGATAGACTTCGGCATCTACGACCTCACCTTCACCCTGACCAGCGTCGACGACCCGCCGACGGTGGTGAACCGCAACGCGCGCATCGTCATCCAGTTCCAGGACGACTTCACCGCCTTCGAGGGGTACACGGAGCGAGAGGTGTACTGGCCGGACTGCTGCGCCGGTCCGGTCGGATGGACGGCCGAGACCGACGGCGGTTCGCAGATCGTGCGTTCGCACTCCGCGTCGGGTACGGACGTCATCGGCTATGCGTTCCAGGCGCTCGATCGCTCCCAGGTTCCCTTCGGCGCTATCGCTTACCAGCTGGCCGGCCGCGACGTGGTCGTGGGTCCCTCCTGCGGATCGGGCGGTTTCTGGCTGATGGTCGACGATGCGGTCACCGACGGTCAGACTGCGTGGCCGGACTGGTACGGCCATCCGCCGTACGCCCTGGACGTCGCCGTTCCCGACAGCGCCTACGCCACCCTGGAAGGAGTGGTTTCTTTACTCGGTCCCAGAAGCGACATCACCTTCGTCATGCGCCACATCGACGCATCCAATCAGTGCACCATCGACGTCTACTGGGACCACGTACTGTTGACCCCTCTGGCCATAGCCCCGCCCATCGTGCCGTCTATCCCGGGGCCGGCCGTCATCCCGGCCTGCGAGCCCTTTACCGTCACCTTCGACATGCCGGCAGCGGTCGGGAACGTCACCTACACCGCGCCGGGCCTACCGGCCGGAGCCGATCTCAGCCCGACCGGTCAGTCCTCGGCCGGCCTCTCCTGGACGCCCTCGGATAGCCAGATCAGACGGCACGACATCACGATCCGGGCGGAGAACAACCTGGGCGAGGTCACCCGGCTCACCTACCCGATCGAGGTAGTCGATCCGGTCCTCCCCCTCTCCATCGATCCCATCGCCGATATCCACGTAACCGGCGGCGACACGGTGACCATCGATCCCGTGTACGGCGATCCGTGCGGTACGGCGACGCGCTCGGCCGAGGATCTGCCGGTGGGCGCGAGCTTCGACGCCGCGGCGGGCCGGCTCACCTGGGTGACGACGCCGGACGACTTCGGCATCTACGACGTTACCTTCACCCTCACCGATCCAATCGACCCATCGAACAGCGTCAGCCGGACCGTCCGCATCTTCGTAGCCTTCGAGGATGACTTCGCTACCTTCAGCGGATACACCGAGCACAACGTGAACCTCGAATTCTGCTGCTTCGGGGATGTCAGCTGGACGGCCGAGGTCTCGGCCGGAACGGACTTTGTCCACTCCCACTCCGACCAGGGTGTCGACGTGTTGGGCCGAGCCGTCCGGGTGCTCGACGGCTCGGCCGTGGCCATCAACGCGATCGACTACGAGCTGAGCGCGCGCGACGTGGTGGTGGGACCCGCCTGCGGCTCCGGCGGACTTTTTCAGCTGTTCGAGCAGGCCATCACCGATCCGGCCGCCGTATGGACCGACTGGTACGCCGGTCCGACTCCCTTTCTGATCGGCGACGTCAACGACAGTACCTATACAACGTTGACCGGGGTCGCGCCCCTGACCGCCCCGGGCACGGATATCACCCTCGTCATGTTTCACAACGATTCCTCCGACCAATGCACCATCGACGTTTACTGGGACCGCGTACGACTGTATCCCGTGCCATGAGCTCACGGATATCGAAGATGAAAAGAGCAACCATCCATACGCCCGGCAGCTCGATCGAAACTAAAAATCCGAGCGTGTCGCGCTCGCTTCTCGTACGCCTGACCGCGCCGGTAGCGCTCGGCCTGTACCTGCTCTCGGCCTCCGCGCCTGCCGGGGCGCAGGTCGAAACGGCGGACGAGAAGCAGGCTCAGATCCACTTCGAGGCCGCCCGCTCCCACTACAACGCCGCCCGTTACGAGCAGGCCGCGGCCGAGTTCGAGCTGGCCTACAAGTACTCGCCCAAGCCGGCGCTGATCTTCAACGCTTATCTGGCCTATCGCGACGCGGAAAACCTGCAAGAGGCCATCCGTACCCTTCGCGCCTTTCTGCAGGCCGCGCCCGACGCGCCCAACCGACCCAATCTCGAGGTCCAGCTCGGCAAGCTGGAGCAGCAGCTGCAGGCGCAACGGCAACCGCGGGTCGCCGAGCCGGAAGAGGCGACGCAAGAAGCGCCCGGTGCGGAGACGGACGCGGCAGAGCCCGGGGCGCCGTCCGAGCCGGAAACGCTATTCGCTGACGAGCCGGTCGAAGCCGAAGAATACGCAGGCCCGGCCGCCAACGTCCTGCCCTATGCGGTAGGCGGTGCCGGACTGGCGCTTCTGGTCGGCGCAACCGTCACCGGCGTGCTGGCGCTGGACGCGGAGTCGGAGCTGGAATCTAGCTGCGACGAGCAGAAGCGGTGCCTGGGCGACCTGAGCGACACCGAGGACCGCGGCCGCACCCTGGCCACGGTCACCGACGTGCTGCTGGTCACCGGCATCCTGGCCGTGGGTACGGGCGTCGCGCTGTACTTCCTGCTTCCCGGCGAGACCGAGTCGGTGCCGAACGATGCGCCGGTCGCGTCGCTGGGCTGCACCTCCGACGGTTGCGGCGCCTCGATTCAGGGGCGGTTCTAGAGCACCGCGGAACACCGCTGCATGAAGAAGCTGTATTCGCTCTCGCTGCTGGCCCTGGCCCTGCTGGTAGCCGCCGGAGCGACGGTGGCGCAGCTGGGGCCGGTGCCCAGCGGCGCGATGCTGGCGCAGCTACGGCCGAAGGATAAGGATAGGGGCCCGGCCCACCCTCGCGCTTGCTCTGATAACGCTTTCGGCATCGGTTGCTGGCTTCCCTACTGGAAGAAGAAAGAGGGTGCGGCAGCCCTGCTCCGGCACCTGGAGCTGTTCGAGCAGTTCAGCCCCTTCTGCTTTCGCGTTCGAGAGGACGGAACGCTGCGCGACATGGCCCGCATGGACCAGGCGCCGTGGCCCGGGCTGCTTCGTGCGGCCGGCGAGCGAGGTACGGCGGTCATACCCACGCTGGTCTGGTTCAAGTCCCGGGAACGCGCCGCGGTGCTGGGCGATCCGGCCAGGCGGGAAGCGCACGTCGGGTGGATCGCAGAGCTGGCGCAACGGCACGGTTTCTCGGGCGTGGATATCGACTACGAACGAAAGACCGTGGCCGAGCGCGAGGATTTCTCGCGCTTTCTGACCGCGCTCTCCGGCCGGCTGCACGAGCAGGACCGCCGTCTCAGCTGCACGATCGAGCCGCGCACCTCGGACCAGCCGCCCGGCGGCGTCTCCGGACAGCGGGCCAGCCCCTGGGCCAACGACTACCGGGTGCTCGCCCGGGTCTGCGACCAGGTACGCATCATGGCCTACGACCGCTGGTCCATCGATGCGGCAGCCCGGGAAGGTCAGCACTCGCGCGCCCCCTCACACGCAGGTCTCGAATGGGTGGAGGCGGTCGTGCGGTACTCGGTTTCCCGCATCGATCCGGGCAAGCTCTATCTCGGCATCCCGACCTACGGCTGGGAGTTCGAGGAGCAGAAGCGCAAAGGCCAGCTCGTCTACCGCCGGGTACGCGCTCGCTCGTTCAGCGACATTGCCGGCCGGATCGGCAAGCGCAGCGTCGGCAGCGAACGCGGTCCGGGCGGCGAGCTGCACCTGCGGGACGGCAACAAGCTGGTGGTGATGCCCGACGCGCGAGCGATCGAGGAGCGCATCGACCTGGCGCGCCGCCACGGGCTGCGCGGGGTGGTGCTCTTCAAGATGGACGGCCAGGAGGACCCGGGGATGTGGCGGGTGCTGCGCGAATCGATCGCAGATCCGAAACGTTGATCACAGGGCTAGGCGGCGGTCGCCCCCGGCCTCCCTTTCGGTGCGCGACTGGCGCGGCGTACGCTTCCAGCGGCTGGGGGAAGACGATGACGCTCTCGGGTTACTGGACGACTATAGGCGATTGCCCGGATACCTGGCGGCCGCCTGGCGTCTGGCCGCCAATCCGCCACTTTCGTCGCGCAAGTAGGCGAAACGACTCGGCCGGGTATCGAGCCCGATCCATGCACGAGGCACGGGGGTGCCCGCTGCATCCTACGCCCACACCGCCGCGTGTGCTCACACCCTCGCTGCCGGTCCCGACGTCTACCATCGTCGCCAGCCTGAGCACACGGCGCTACACCGCGTGCTCGATCGACACTGGCCGGCCTTCCTCTTCTTCCGTTTGGTTGAGCGGTGCAAATTGGAGAGCCGTTCGAGCGGTGCGGCTGAGCGGTGCGAATCATAGCGGACCACGCCCCCGATCGTTGGGCGCGACGCACCGCCGCGCCCGCAACTGACCCTGCTTCTCCCGCAGCGCCGGCCCCGGCCGCCTCGCACCGCCCTCTATTCCACGATCGCCGCTCCGCCCCGCGTTCAACCTGGCCCTCTCCTAGACAACATCTGCCCGTTCATCGACGCTCGATCTCGTAAAATCAGCTTTGTTTGTCTTACCCGCCGGGCTCTTGTGCGTACGATCCGGTATTTACGGACTCGACCGGCGGTAACGTACAGAGGAGTTGTTGCGATTTCGCGCCTTACCATCGCCCCTGGGTCCCTGGCTGCGTGATCCCCACCACGGCCGCCGACGGCGCCGGCTGCTGCAAATACGCTACAGTCGGTTTGCCCGATTGCGACGGATAATCGGGCAGCCAAGTCCTGGGTGGGCGCGCCGTCCGTTGCGGCGTAGATGCGCCCCCCTATTCCTTCTTCTCGCCCTGGCGGGAGATGATGATCCGATCGTGCACGATCTTCTTGAAGTTGGCGGCGTCAAAGGGCTTTTCGATTCTGATATAGCCGACCCTGGCCAGAAACTCCCGCGCCCTGGGCGTGAACGCACCTCCGGTGATGAATACAACCCGGTCGGCCAGAGCCGGGTACAGCTTCGACAACCACTCGTGCAGATCGACGCCCGACATGGCGGGCATCATCATATCGCACAGGATCAGATCGAATGCCTGGTCGGCCCGAAGGATTTTCCGGGCATCTTCACCGGAGGCGGCCTGGACCACTTCGTTGCCTCTAAGCAACCTGACAATTGCGGAGCGGACCGCGGTCTCGTCATCGATGACCAAAACGCGGCCGCGAACCTCGGGTTGAACAGGCGTACTCTTCTTTAGACCGGCCTCTTCGTAATCCTCTACCCTGTCGACCGGCAGGCGCACGACAAAACTCGTTCCCTCGCCGACAGTGCTGCTCACCTCGATACGGCCGCCGTAGCCCTCCACGATGCTCTTGCTGATGGACAGGCCGAGCCCGGTGCCGACCCCGAATTCCTTGGTGGTGAAGAACGGCTCGAACAGGAAGGGCAGGTGCTCCGCGGGTATCCCCTTGCCCGTGTCGCGCACCTCCGCCAGAACCTCGTTGCGGTCCTGCCAGGTGCGCACCCGGATCTCATTCCGCTCCACGTCGCCCTCCTCGATCGCGTGGGCCGCGTTTACGAGCAGGTTCAGGAAGACCTGCGACAGTCTTCCATCGTTGGCCAGGATCGAAGAGACCTTGCCGTACTCCTTGACCAGCCGGGCACGGTACTTGATCTCGTTGAAGACCATGTTGATCGCCACCTCGATCACTTGCATCAGGTCGACCGGAACTTTTCGATCCTGCTCGACCCGCGAGAAGGTCCCCAGACCGCGGGCGATGTCCCGGATGCGGAGAGTCCCCAGCAGCGCGTCCTCGAACCGAGCCCCGACGTCGTCGATCATGGCCGGGTTGAGCAGCTCCCGGTCGGGTCCCAGCAGCTTCGCCCATTCTTCGTGCCCGAGCCGTTCGGCACCGCGTTCCAGACACCGCCGCAGGGCGGAAGAGAGCTTCGGCAGATCGTCGGTCAGGCTCTCCAGGTTGTAGAGAACGTAGGTCAACGGATTGTTGACCTCGTGGGCTATTCCCGCGGCCAGCATGCCCATGCTCGCCAGGCGATCGGACTGCGCTATCTGGGCCTGCAACCGCTTGCGCTCGGTGATGTCCTGGTTTACGCCGTAGGTCTTGACCGTACGTCCCTGCGAGTCCTTGACGATGAAGAAACGTACGGAAATCTGGCCGACCTCTCCGTCCGCAAAGAGAATGCGGTGTTCGAGCTGGCGGTCGTAATTCGGGTCCGAGGCTTCAATGGCCGCGCGAACTTCGCTTCCCACCATGGCCATATCGTCCGGATGACAGAACCTTTGCGCATATTCCGCCGATGACATCTGGTAGCCGCCCACCTCGGCGGCGGTGGTGCGGAAGATCCTGTAGAAGTTGTCGTTGAAGGTGAACGTGTCACGGCCGACATCGTACTCCCAGTGGCCGGCCCGGGCCATCTGCAGGGCCGTGGAGAGCTGGGCTTCGCTCGCGCGCAACGCCGCCTCGGCCCGCTTGCGCTCGGAGACGTCGACCACGATCGAAAACAGGCACGTCTCGCCCCGCTGGATGATCGGTCGTCCAGAGATGCTGACCCACTTTTCTAGACCGGACTTGGTCCTCACCAGCATCTCGTGGTTCTGCAGCTGGCCATCCCGTTGAAACGCCTCGCGAAGCCTGCTTCGATCGTCGGTATTGACGTAGAAATCCTGGAAATCAATCGTCCGGAGCTCCTCTCGCGAGTATCCCGACAGGGCGACGAAGGCTTCATTTGCATCGACCACCGCCCCCTCCAGGGTAGAGACCAGGATGGCCGCGTTGGTGGCGTTGAATATCGCCCGGTACCTGGACTCGGCCTGGTGGCGATCGGTGACGTCGATAGCCGTTCCCAGTACCGCCGGTTTGCCGCGGTACTCGATGCGCTGGCCATACACCTCGATATGAGCTTGCGAGCCGTCCTTCTTCAGCGCGCGATAGGTGATGTTCCGATCCATCGTCTCCCCGGCGAGGCGTTCGGTAAAACGCCCGGTGACGATGTCGATGTCGTCGGGATGGATTACATCTGCCAGCGTCAGCTTGTCGATCATCTCCTCGGGCTCGTAGCCCAGGATCCCGGCCAGGCAAGGGTTCACGTAGGCCAGCCGTCCATCTTGAATCACGTAGATACCGACCACGGCCTTTTCCGAGAGTTGCCTGAACTTGGACTCGCTCTCCGCCAGGGCGGCCTCTGCCCGCTTGCGTTCGGTAGCGTTCTCGACAACCGCCAGGACTCGGTCCACCTGCCCCGTCTTCTCGCGCAGGGGGACCACCCTGAACAGCTGGTGCTGCTGGTTGAAAAACAGCTCGAACTCGGTCTCCTCGCCCGCGAAAGCCTTGAGGTAGTGCTCCCGGACTACGGGTGCGCTCTCTCCGAATACCTGGTCCAGCGTCAGGCCGACGTAGTCATACGGATTCAGGTTCTGCTTTTTAAACTCCTGTCCCGCGGTGAACCCGACCGTCAGATCTTTTTCGATGATCGAGATGTACGAGTTGGGGTAGTTGGCCGCGATCTCTCGCAACAGCTCCCGCTCCCGTCGCAGGGCTTCCTCGGCGAGCCGTCGCTCGGCCTCGGCCTGCTTGGCCGCGGTAACATCGAGGAAGGTGGTTTGGGTGTGGATTTCGTCCTGCACCAGGACACGGCTGCTGTACGCCTGCAAGGTCCTGATCGAACCGTCCCGTCGCACGACGTCATACTCGAACTGCGGCGCTACCGCTTGCCCGCGGGCGACCGCTTCCATGCGGTCGATGATCAGCGGGCGGGAAGCCGGCGCCACGTGATCGAGCAGGGGCATCCGGGTAAACTCCTCGAGCGTGTCGTATCCGAATACATCCAGCAGAGCACGATTGGCTAAAACCACGCGGTTTCCCCGCGAGAGGCCGATTCCCAGCAGCGAGCTCTCCACCAGCGCGCGGTAGCGTTCCTCGCTCTCCGCCAGGGCCATCTCTGCCTGCTTGCGCTCGGTGATGTCGATGGTGGCGCCCCAGCTTCCCACCAGATGGTTGCTCTCGATGATGCCGTGGCTCATCATCAGGAACCACCGTCGCTCTCCGCTCAGGTTGGTTTCCAGGCGCTCGTATCCATCGTTGGCGTACTTCAGCTTGATCCAGGTCCTGAGAAGCTCCCTGACGGTCTGCTCGTCGGAGCTATAGATTTCCCGAAAGGTCAATCCGATCAACGGTTCGACGCTGTCGAGGCCGTGCAATCGCGCTACCATCTGGTTGGCCTCGACCAGAACGCCCTGGTCCATCATCCACTCGATCTGCTCGTCGACGGGCAGGTCCAGAGGCATCGGTTTCCGCGCCTCGTACCGGTACACGCCGGCCACATCGTGCTGGATGAAGTTGCGATATCGTTCCTCGATCTTGTGGCGCTCGACCCCTGTTTCGAACGCCGACAAGTCCGGCCGGACATCCTCCACACCATCTTTTTGTTTGCGTTCCGCCATCCGTCCCCCGAATACGTCCCCCGAGCGTACCGTACAGGCAGTCAGTATCAGTCAATTCCGCCATCTCGACAACGCCGACACACGGTTACGGATAGTTGCAGCCCGGTCTCGCCCGAACAACCCGCCCGGAACAACCCGATCGGCGCACGGCTGCCGAACAGACGCCTGGTTTCCGGTCCACGCCCGGAGTACCCGTTCCGTTGGCCGGCCCAGTAGCCTGCTGTCAGTTCACCGAGCTTGCTACCGGCCTGTAACCGGACTCCAATTTGTCCCTGGGCACTACAAACCCCGCTTTTCGCGGGGTTCTTCAATTACGCCGTCACAGCCTCGGGACGGGGCACATGCCGGTGTCTTGGGGATACTTACTGGTGATGCCCGACGCGCGAGCGATCGAGGAGCGCATCGACCTGGCGCGCCGCCACGGGCTGCGCGGGGTGGTGCTCTTCAAGATGGACGGCCAGGAGGACCCGCGGATGTGGCGGGTGCTGCGCGAATCGATCGCAGATCCGAAACGTTGACCACAGGGCTAGGCGGCGGTCGCCCCCGGCCTCCCTTTCGGTGCGCGGGCGGCAACCGTAGGGCTAGAGCGCGAACTTCAAACGTCGTAGGGGCAGGCCTTGCGCCCGCCCGGCGGCGAACTGCTACACAGGGGACGGCGGTGAATGGGGAGGGGGCAACCCCCCTCCCCTACGGTTACGCTACCTTCGACTACCGGACGTTCCGTCGCCTCGGCTCGCGCCGCCCGAGCGCGACCAGCAGCAGCCCGAGGCACAACAGCCCCAGCCCCGCCGGCACCCTCCGTTTGCCCGGCGTCGAGCAGTTGCAGCCTTCGCTCGGGGTCAGCACGCCCAGCGTTCCGCCGTCAGGGCCCTCGCCCTCGCTAGTACCGTCCCCGTCGAGCGGATCGCAATCCGAGGGCTCGTCGATGCAGTCCCAACCCGACTCGATATTGCAGTCGCTATCGCAGCCGTCGCCGTCCTCATCGTTGTCGTCGTCGCACTCCTCGTCCCCCTCCAGCCTGCCGTTGCCGCATACCGGATCGGGCTCGGGCTCGGATTCGCACCTGTCATCGCAGCCGTCACCGGATTCGCGGTTGCCGTCGTCGCACCCTTCGTCGCTGGCAACCACCCCGTCGCCGCAGGTGCTCTCGCACTCGGAGGGCTCTGTCCGACAGGAGAACCCTTCCTCGATGCTGCAGTCCTCCGCGCAGCCGTCCTCGGGCTCGGTGTTGCCGTCGTCGCAATCCTCTCCGGGGTCGATCTCGCCGTCGCCGCAGGAATTCACGCACTCGGAAGGCTCTCCGCTGCAGGAGTAACCGGCCTCCTGCTCGCAGACGTCGTCGCAGCCGTCGTCCGGCTCGGTGTTGCCGTCGTCGCACTCCTCTCCCGAGTCGATCTCCCCGTTGCCGCACCCCGGCTCCCCGCCCGTTCCGTCGGCCTCCAGCCGGCATTCCGAGTCGCAACCGTCGCCGGAAAGCTCGTTGCCGTCGTCACACTCCTCGCTGCCCTCGCGCACGAAGCCGTCGCCGCAGACCGCCTCGGTACAGGTATTGAGGCAGCCGTCGGTGTTGAAACCGTTGCCATCGTCGCAGGTCTCGCCCGCGGTCTCGTTGACGCGCAGGTCCCCGCAGGCTGCCGGGGTGCAGTCCGTATCACAGCTCGCGCTCTCGCCGCTGGTATCGCAGATCTCTCCGGCCTTGGCATTCACCACCCCGTCGCCGCAAAAGGCCAGCGTGCAGTTGGCGTTGCAGGTTCGGCTCTCACCGCCCGCGTCACAGCTCTCGCCCGCGTTGAGGTTCGCTCTGCCGTCGCCGCAGACCGCCACCGTGCAGTCCCCGTCGCAGCTCGCGGTCTCGCCCCCGTCGTCGCAGGTCTCACCCGCCGTGGCGTTCACCAGCCCGTCGCCGCAAACGGCGCTGGTGCAGTCGCTGTCGCACAGCTCGCTCTCCTCCCCGTCGTCGCACTGCTCCCCGGCGATCGTATTCACCACCCCGTCGCCGCAAACCGTCGCCGTGCAATCGCTGTCGCAGCTAGCGGTCTGGTACCCCGGATCACATGTCTCCCCCGCCGTGACGTTCACCAGCCCGTCGCCGCAAACGGCGTTCGTACAGTCGGTGTCGCAATCGGCGCTCTCGGTTGCGTCGTCGCACTGCTCGCCGGCCGTAGCATTCACCGTTCCGTCGCCGCAGTCCGCGGCCGTGCAGTCCGCGTCGCAGCTCGCGCTCTCGCCCCTGTCATCGCAGCTCTCGCCGGCCGCCGCGTTCACCGTGCCGTCGCCGCAGACCGCCTCGGTGCAGTCGGTGTCGCAGTCGGCGGTCTGAACTGCCGTGTCGCACTGCTCGGGCGGCTGCACCGCGCCGTCGCCGCACTGCTGGCACTCGGCGATGTTCAACACATAATCCGTATAAGCAGAGCCGATCCCTATAGTGGTAAGGGAGCCGGTGATGATGACCGAGTACTTGGTCCCCCCCTGGTAAACGATGCAGCCATAGCTCGGCGAGATGGCGGAATTGTAATCGCAGTAGTTGTTCCCCAGCGGGCAGGCCGACACCACCGCCGAGCGGGCCGGGTTCGCCAGATCCGTGCCCCAGAAATCGATTTCCAGCGCCATGTCCGCGGACGGCGTGAACTCGTAGACGTGCTCGGCCAGGTCAGCGGCCGTCGTCGACCAGCAGCTGACCGCCTCCACCTCGTTAAAATTGTCGACCGCTTCCTGGGTGTTGCCGGGGATCGAGATGCTTCCCCCACCTCCCGGAGTCCAGCCCAGGACCGGCAGCATGGGGATCTGCCCCAGGAAGGCGCCGCAGTTCTCCTGCGCCCGCAGCGGCGACGCGCACAGCAACGCCAGACCGGCCAGAGCCGCCGCCCACATACCCTTGGTTCTCCGGAATCCTACCCAGACCGCGTTCGTTTGCTTCTGCATCGTATCGCCCTCCACGCGTGTTCGCTTAAGCCGCCTAATCGCGCATAACCATTATTGAAAAAGG
>CAYVFC010000007.1:0-100462 GCA_964450715.1 uncultured Sandaracinaceae bacterium
TTCGGGACGCCCCCACCGACGCGCGCCGGCCCGCCCGCGCCGATGCCGAGTCACGGTTTGTTACGAAAACGGTCCAGTCGTGCTGAGAGACCGAGTCGCTAAGCGGCCGTTTGAAATCGGGCGATTTCCTGAAGATTCGCCACAGCGGCTGCGCGATTGAGATCGAGCTCATTTTTACGGGCACCGTTGTAACGGGCGCGAGGCCCCTGGATCGCGCCTACGCGTGCCAGCCGGTGCTCAACGGTGACGCGTTTTCGTAGCTGTTGCCGCCCGCTCTTCGTACGGCTCTGACGACGAAGCCGGATGTGCATCTCTTCATGCGGGTGCAAGGTAAGGGTTCGACGCTCATCGGCGCGTACCGGCCTGGCCGCGCGCTAGCCGAAACACGCCGCACGTTTTAGCGGATCGCCTCTCTAGGCTCGAGTTTGGCGGTTTTTGCGTAGTGAGAGCGAGGACAAAACGCGGATAGCAAGGAAGGCGAGCCGTTTTTGCGCAGGCGTAGTAGAGCTACGTCGAGCATAAAAACGGCTCGCCTGACGCAGCTAGGCGCGTTTTTGACCGCTCGCAGCAGGAAAAACCGCCAAACTCGAGTCTAGGGTTCAGCCGCGCGCGGCAAGGTGTTCCTGCGGGGTGCGGCCGGTCCAGCGCTTGAATGCGCGGTAGAAGGCGGCGGAGTCGGAGAAGCCGAGGAGAAAGGCGATCTCGTCTACTCCGAGACGGCGGTTCTCCAGGTGCTGAAGCGCGGTGCGGCGGCGTAGGTCGTCTACCAGCTTCTTGTAGGTGATGCCCTCCGCGGCTAGCTGGCGGTGCAGGGTGCGGCGGCTCACGTGCATCTTCTTCGCCACCTCCTCGATGCCCACCTTGTGTCCGGTCATGCCCTCCATCACCAGCTTGCGGACGCTACTGGTCACGCTCTGCTGCCTGGGCAGGGAGGCCAGCAGTTGATCGGCCTGGCGGCGCAGCACCTCGTGCAACCGCGGCTCGGCGCTGGCCAGGGGGCGGTCGAGGAAATCGGGGTGGAAGAGGATGGCGTTGGCGGCGGCGCCGAATACGATGGGGATATCTTCGAATACCTCGCGGTAGACGCTGGTGTCGGCGGGCTGCGGGTGATCGAACCAGATCTCCATGTTGCGCGGGCGGTCGGCGCCTATCCAGCGCTCGACCACCAGGTAGAAAGTCGCCACCTGGTAGTCGTTCGAGGCGCGCGGCAGGCGCACCTTGGACTTGAGCCAGACGATGGCCCGGTCTGGCCCGATCTCGAGCGAGAAGTCAGCCACCTCGTTGACCAGGTCGATGTAGCGGAAGACCACCGCCAGCGCCTCGTGGCCGTTCTTGCAGGAGCTGGCCGCGTACTCCAAGACATCGAAGTCACCCAGGGTGACCTCTTGGGCGGCGTGCAGACCCAGGTCCTGGTCGCCCGTGAGCTCGATGGCCATGGAGAGGAACTGCAGCGATGTGGAGACCGGTACTCGCTGGTTCGGATCGTCGTTTTCGTTGCCCTGGATGAGCTCGGGCGGAAAGTCGGGATTTTTCTGCAGCGCTCGTACAAAAGGCTGCACCAGGCTAGCGGAATAGGTAGGGGTCGGCGTTTTCGGCGTTGCGGGCACGATGGATATTTTTATCCAGTCGGCTGCGGGTTTTCAAATTGTACCGGCGGGGGCTTCCGGCCGGCCCGTCCGCGGGGCTGTCGGCCGAGCGTGGCGCCGGGCCATGTCGGGGGCACCCCTCCGCTCAGTCGAGCGATCCGTCGGCGATCAAGCGCACCAGGTCGTACTCGGTGAGGATTCCCAGCAAGCGGCGCTCGGCGTCGACCACAGGCAGACAGCCGATGCGGTTGTCTACGATTAATCGCGCTACCTCCTTCAGCGGGGTATCCGGGCTTACGGTCAGCACCTCGCTGGTCATTACGTCGGCGACAAAGGTCTCCTCCTGTTTCCGCCGATCGAGCTCCTGATCCAGGCGAAATCCGCGCAGGGAGCTGCGGGTGACGCGCAGGATGTCCCGGTGGGTGATGAGGCCCACCAGCTTGTCGCCGTCGACCACCGGCAGGTGACGCATACCGAACCGTTCCATACCCTCCTCGATGGAGAGCAGGTTGTCCTGCTCCATGATGGTGATGACCTCTCGCTTCATGATGTCGCTGGCTTTCGTCGGTTTTTCCACGTTCCCTCCTCCTCTACCTACCTACGACGATCTCCTTGGCCTCGGCCTCGTCCACCTTGCGGCAGAATTCGGCAAACGCTCGGTACTGCCGGGGCTCGATTCGCATGACCGGGAGCTTGAGGCTGCGCCGGATCTCTATGGTGTCGCCCCGCCTCTGCGCGCTCATGGTAAAGGCGGAGTTGCCAGGGCCGCGAAGGCTCGTGTCCCCGGGCAGGCGCGAGCTGCGGGTGCCGACCGGCAGGTCGATGCGAAAGACCAGCTCGCGGTCGGTTTCGCGCACGACCAGCTCGGGCGTGGTGCGCTCGGCGGTCCGGGCGTAAGTAGCGGCCAGCCTGCTCTGCAGCAAGCCGGCCAACGCCCATCCCTTAGCGATTCGGCGTCCGAGCGTGCCCACCTCGAAGCTGTAGCGTATCTCCAGCGGAAGCTCGGTCTGTTTCCCGGCATTAATATCGAGCGAGACCAGGGCCGCGCCGGGAACCAGCCGGGCGGCGTGGCGCTCCTCGAACCAGCGCTCCAGATCGGCCGAGGCCACGCCCTCCAGCTGCTGCCGCCAGGCGACCGCGCCGTTACCCTGCAACCGTTCGACCGCGTCCACGCTCGCCGACCCGTCCTTGCGTAGGTGGATATCGAATAACACCTGGTGGAGGTCTTCCTCCGGCAGCGAGCCGCGCACCCGCGAGCGCGGCGCACCCGGTCGCAGCAGCAGCGCTTCCTGTCCGCGCAGGTGCGGGGGCACGAATCCGAAGGGCGCCCAGCGCTCCGAGGCCGAGAGCCACACCGGATCGCCTCGCGTTCCGGCCCGTACCCGTAACAGGAGGTAGTCGTAGGTCTCGGCATCGGCCAGCGCAGAACGCGTGGCATCTCCGGCCAGGCTGCGGACCAGCGCGAGCGTGCTCGGCACCCCGGCCAGCCCTAGCAGGTAGTGCAGGATGCGGGCGCGGCTTCCGGTGCGTGCCCTGAGCATGGCAGCTGCCTGCGAGAAGCTGTCCCCGGTGTTCTCCGTTTTGCGCAGCACCCAGCGGTACAGGGCGCGCGCGCGCGAATGCGGGTCGGTGGCATTTCCGCCCTCGACGATTCGATCGACCAGCTCGCGCATCGCCGGATCGTCGAGGTTCCGGTCGGCCAGCGCGTCGCGGATACTATCCACGAACCGGGTCCAGGTGGCCCCCACGCCGGCGTTGACCGAGGGAATGTGCTCGCGCGCCGCGACCGAGAGAGGCTCGGGCGCCAGCGGGGTGCTGCCCTGGACCCGGAAGCTCAGGATGCGCAGCCCCTGCTCGATCCGTTCCTCGGGCACCGGCGCCGGACCGCGCGGGTCGATGATCAACGGAAGCTCGCGCGGTACGACCAGCAGCAGCTGGCTGATGTCGAAGGGAACCTCGAAACTGCGGAAATAGAAGCGGTCTCCCAGGAAGCCGCCCGGAAAGCCGTCCGGAGCATTGAGGGGTCGGATATATTCGTACTCGACGTAGTCCCCACGCACGAGGCCGGGCAGCGAGATCGTCTCCTTGCCCGCGATGAAATCGGGCTCGATGCGCCTTCCGTCCGGCTTGACGGTTTGCAGCCGCAGCAGGTAGGCGCCGTCGGGCAAGCGGAACTCTCCCAGGTCGTCAATTGCCTCGTCGCTCTGTACCTTGTATACGTTGTGGATCAGCTCCAGCGCCGATCCGTCCTCGAAGACGCGGACCACCATGTAGTCGTACACCAACACCTGCGGCTGGTCATAGGTGCGTCCGGAGGCCTCGAAGCGCTCGATGATCCGGTCGCCGTCCACGCGAAAACGCGCCAGCGGATGCGTGCCGGTGATTAGCGACCCCACCCGTCTGAGCTGTAGGGTGGCGTCCGGCTCATCGCGGAAAGAGCCGGACAGCAGCCGGGCGGCCTCGGCCCGCCGGCCGCTCGCCAGCAGCCAGTCGGTGTGCTCGAGCAGAGCGCTCTCCGAGCGCGGATATAGCTCGTGTAGCTGCCCGAGCGTCTCCTCGACCAACTTCGCGTCACCCATGTTTTTGCCCAGCTCCAGCCGGGCTACCAGGGTGCCGTAGTGGTCCTGCCGGGGCTCGAGCGTCATCAGCCGGTCGAGCTCGTCTCTGGCCTCCCGGTAGCGTCGTTGTCGCAGCAGCGCCGCGTAGCGGGCGTTGCTGCGGGCGTCGCAGCGCACCAGCTGCTCGCTGAGCTCCCAGGCGCGTGCCGATCGCTTGCGCCGTAACGCGCTCGTCATCTCGGCTTCCAACAGCTGACAGGCATCGGGTACCAGCTTTCGCGCCTCGGCGATCACGCGGTCGGCCTGCTCATTCCAGTCGCGGTCGTAGAGCAGATCGGCGAGCGTAGTGGCGATGGCCAGCACCGAGGGCCAAAGCCGCCGTGCCTTGCGCAGGTCGGAGATGGCCTCCAGTACCCGTCCGTTCTCCGCATTCAGACGTTCCAGCTGCAAGAACGCGCTCCAAAGCCGGGGGTCTTTTTCCAGGGCCGCACGGAACAGAGCCCGCGCCTGGTCGCGGCGTACCTCGTCGGGAACCAGCGGATCGTTGAGCGCCACGCCGCCAGCTTGCACCAGCACGACCGGAGCGGCATCGAAGCGGTCCGCGTCGCCGCGAAAGAGGGTCTGGCGTGCCCGCACAGGATCGCCGCGGACCAGGGAGACGGTGGCCCGCAGATAACGCTCGAAGCCTTCGAACGTCTGTCGACGATAGCGTTGGGAAAAGGAGGGCAGGACGATGGCCGATCGATCGGCCTCGCCGAGCGGGGTGAGCGCCAGGGAGAGGACCGGGTTGGTGTGTCGCGTGGCGAGCCTGACCGTGACCAGCTTGCTGCCGGCCGAGAGCGACAGCGGAACGAAGAGCACCGAGGCCTGGCTGCGTGCGCGGCGGTCGACGCGCAGGACCGACTCGCCGTCGATGAAGAGCTCCGCGTTGTTGGGCGTGGCCAGCCGAAGCAAGTAGTCCCCCGCTCGCGGGATCTGCACCCGACTCTGCGCGTAGCTCGTACCACCCAAGGTGACCGCGCTCGCGCCCAGGTGTACGTCGCAGCCGCCCGCGCTGACCTCTCGGGTGGGGCGCATGCCACGGCCGGGGCCCAGGTCGTATCGCGCCTCGAGCTCGCCCTCCGGTGCAACGACCCCTTTATCGTCGAAGCCGAGCAGCGTGTTCGGTCCGAACGGCCCCGCCACCCGCCAGCGCTCCGGACAGCCCAGCCGGGTTGCGAGCGTCCGCACCGTTTCCATCTCGCCCCGGCGAAAGGCGAGCTCGATGAGCAGCGATCCGGCCACATGGCGGGCCGGCGCGGGAAGCGGCGGCTCCGCATCCAGTATCGGCTCCAGCGCCGAACGTACGCGCTCCGCGTATCCGGGCAGGGCGTCTCGCAGCCCGGCGGCCACGTGAGCGGCGGCCTCGGCAATGTGTGCCGCTTCTGGTCGCGAGCAGGCTGGCGCGAGACGGACCGCCTGCAGGTAGTGCTCGAGCGCCGGCGCGGGCTGCCCGTGTAGATCGTTCTGAACGCCGGCTAGAAAGTGTAGAAGCGGATCCCGCTCTTGCAGCGACAGCGCGCGTTCGATCTGCGCCGCGGCTCGCTCGGGCTCGGCGTCGAGGGCGAACATCTCGACCAGCGCGAGCCGGCGCTGTAGCTCCGGGTCGGCCGGCGCGTCGGCCGCCAGTCGTCTAAGCTCTTCCAGTGCGGAACGGTGCGAGCCCGCGGCCTGCGTCCCGCAGGCGTAGGCGCAGGCCAGCAGCGGGAGCAAGAGCAGCGATCGTCTGACGTTCGGGATCATCGCTTCACGACCCCCACGCTCTGCCTGAGCAGCATGTCGGCCTCCTCCACCCAGCGGCGGAACGCCGGGTACTGTTCCGCGCTGACCCTCTCGCGATTGATCTCGAACAGGGTGCTGGTGCGGACCTCGCGCTCGCCGCTTTCCAGCGTGAGCTTGAGGCGACCGAACTCGGATACGGCCTCGCCTCCGGCCGGAAGATCGGTCGCCCGCATGCCGGCGGGAAGCGCCACGCGCCTCTCTTCCAGGTACGAGCGCGGCGCTCCCAGATCCAGCGGGTAGCGGCGCGAGGGCGACCGGGCCAGGTTGCGGAGCAGGTCGTTCAGCACCGAGGGCGCCAGCCGCAACTCGTCGCCGTCGCGGCGCGCCATCTGCGGAACCCGGGCTCGGTAGCGAAGCTCGACCGGTCGGTCCAGCTCCTCGAGCGAATCGAAGGAGAGGGAGATCAGCTCGGCGCCGGGATAGATCGAGGCCAGCGAGCGCTCGAAGCGCTCCTCCCGGGTACCCGGCGCCTGGTAGGTGTCGCGGTACTCGGCCGCGGCCGCCCCCCGGATCTGCTCCCGTGCCTGTAGCTGCGCTTCGCCGTCGGCCGAGAGCCGTACGCGCAAGTCGAGCTGGCGGCGGTTGCGCACCGCGTCGAACACCGGCGTTCGCCTCAGCTCCGCTCCCTCGGGGCCGACCAGCAGCACCATCACGCCCTGATCCTCCACCGGCAGCTCTGCGCTGCCGCTGTGCTCCGCGGTGCCGTCCAGGTACAGGTCGAGCGAGGGCACGTAGACGATCACGTGGTCAAAGGCGGCCAGCGATGCCGGTCGATCCGCGATGGCGCCGTTGGCCCGGGTGCGCACCAGCACCATGCGCGCTTCGATACCCGCCTCGCGCAGCATAGTGACCATTACCGAGGCCTTGTCCTTGCAGTCGCCGAAGCCTCGCTGGATGACCAGCGGAACCCGATAGGGCAGGTAACCGTGGATGCCGAACTCCAGCCCGACGTATCGCGTGTTGCGAACCACCCAGTCGTGAATGCGTCGGACTCTCTCCTCCGGCTCGGTCGCGCCCTTCAGCAGCTCGGCAACCCGGCGCTCGAGCGCCTCGTCCGCGTAGAGCTGGTCCCGGATGAGCCCCCAGTACCAGCGCCCGACCTGCTGCCAGTCGCGGTAGGTCGAGACGTGGATGTAGGGGCTGATCTCGGTCATGCCGGGCATGCCCGACTCGGCATGGATGGCCGGTACGCCGCTGGCCTGAAAGCGGTGAATGCGCTGAGCGTCCCGCATGGTCTCGCTGTAGCGCAGGCCCGGTAGCTCGGGTTGGTTGAAAAAGAACTTGCGGGAGCCGCTGCTGATCAGCACGTACTCGAAGCGAGCCTTGGGAACGGTCTCCTGTATGGTGGTCAGGTCGCCGAAGTAGTCGGCGAACAGATTGCGGTGCGCCACGTCGTCCCGGCGGTATCGCAGCTCCACCACGTCTCCCGGCTCCAGATCGGGAAAGACCACCACCCGCACCCGCGTATCGTAGTAGAGGCGGTACCAGGGCTGTCCCAGCTGCTGCTCGTAGGTCTGCACGGCTTCCAGGATCCTGCCGTCCCGGCGGTAGACCCGTGCCAGCCGCATCTCCACCCGCTGGCTGTCCGGATCGAACTGGATGGAGTAGGTCCGCCAGTTGCGCGCGCCTTCGCTGTCGTCGACCCTGACTACCACCTGGTGGAAGCTGGAGCCCAGGCCGTTGTCGTAGACGGTCTTGACCGTCAGATCCTGGAGGATTTCACTGGGGTAACCTCCCGGCTCCGAGCGCTGCTTCAGCAGCTTCTTCGCTGGGATGGCATAGGCCTCGTCGCGTCGCGATTGCGGACGCTGTTGTTCCAGCTGCTCCAGCAGCTCCCGGGTCTCGGCGTCCTGGGGCTTGAGGCGCAGGACGGTGCGAAACGCCTCGACCGCGCCGTCACGGTTGTCCGCTCGCAGCAGCGCCCGGCCGTAGTCGATCCAGGAGGCCACGTCGCCAGGGGCCAGCCCGATGGCCTCCCGGTAGCTCGCCAGCACCAGGTCGTCGCGTCCCAGCCCGTCGTAGACCTCGGCCAGGTAGCGCAGGTTGCGCGTGCTGCCCGGCAGCAGCTGTTTCAGCATGTCGGCGTGGCGTAGCACCTCGGCGCCGTCGTCCCGGTCGAGCGCGTCGGCGATCAGCATGCGGTGACTATCCAGGTCGTCGTTGCGCAGCCCGAGCAGCGCCTGCCGCGCGGCGATGGACTCGCCGTCGTGCCCGGCCATCAGGGCCATCTCGGCCAGCGCGCGCAACCCCGCCGCGGTCTCCGGTATTCGCTGATTGGCCTCGGCAAGCAGCCGGTAGGCGCTCTCCACCAGCCCCAGGTCGCGCAGGATGGCGGCCCGTAAACGGGTCGCCTCGAACCAGTTTATATCGCTTTCGGCGACGGACTCCAGCATCGGCAGGGCGTCCTCGGGCACCGGCCCCTGCGCCGTGACTGTAGCTCGTACCAACGCGCTCTCGGGATGGTCCGACCACAGCTTTCGCATCTGCTCGGCGAAGCGCATCTTCTCCCCGCGCTGCTCGGCCAGCTCCACGGCCAGACGCAAGCGGTCTACCGTCGGATCGATCTCTGCCGCCCGGGCCGCGAGCTGTCGCGCCCGCTGCTCGGCCGGGTCGTCCGAACCGGTGTAGGCGAGGTAGCGGGCGAGCTGCTCGAGGGTATCCGGATCCTCGGATTGCATCTCGACCGCCCGTTCCAGAGCGGCCAGCGTTGAGAGCGACGGCGCGCCCAGCCGCGCAACGCCATGGCCCTTTTCGAAAGCGGGCGCCGGCACGGCATCCGTATCCGCGCGTATGCTTTCCAGAGGCCGCCCGCGCTCGTCGGCCACGCGCAGGAAAAAGCCCCAGCGCGTGTCGGTGACACAGACCTTGACCAGCAGTCGGTTGTAACCCCGGTGGGCGCCCACCCGAACCACGCTCCGGTCGGGCGAGGGTCGCCGGTAGCGCTCGTCGCGAAAGACCCGTTCCCCGTTCCAGTAGAGCTGGATCGCGCCGCCGGCTCCCAGCCACAGGTCCAGCGGTCGCGCACGGTCCGAGTGCAGGTAGGTATCGGCCAGCGCGCACGCGTTGTGGTAGGGGCGGAATACCGAGTCAAAAGAGATGTATCCGTAGCGAACCACGTCGGGTAGGGATTTCCAGCCGACCCGGCTCTCCTTGCCCTGGTAGGACGCCTCGAGGTCGGCAGGTTGGGCCGCTCGGGCTTCGGGCTGGGTCTCGGTATCGAATCCGAGCTTGCCCTCGTTGTCGAAGGGCCCGATCACCCGCCAGCGACGGACGTAACCCAGGCGATCGAAATCGGATTCGATGGCCGATACGTCCCCGGTCCGGATGCGCGATTGCGCGAGAAGCGTCTGCGCGAATAGCCGCCGTTGCTGCGAGAGCCGCCGGTCGCTCGCGAGCTTCCGCAGCAACGCGACCGTGCGGTCAGGCGAGGAACCGTCCCAGTTACGCCAGAGAGCGAGCAGCGGAACGATCCCCTCGGGTTTGCGACCGGAGCGCGCAACCCGTGCTGCCAGCTGTTGTTGCCGCCGGTCGAGCGGGTTGGATGTCGCGATGCTCGCTCGATCCTGCGCCGCGGCAGGCCGCGACAGGGCAACAGACGCCCCGAGGAGCAAAGCCGCGGTTACCAGGCCCGGTAGAGTCGCAGCGCTGTAGCGGTCCGTTAAGGCCAAGTCAGTGCGTTTCGCGATCGACGTGGAATGGGGAAACAGACCGGAGCATATCGAAAAACGCAGCCGTCGTCTTTCGAGCGCGTCGACGCGGTCCGCGGCCCCGGCTCACGGAGGAAAATATACCATTCGCCGGAGCGATAAGCCTCGAAAAAAGCCTCTCGGCGGGTATTATCGGACGCCATGTTCGTAGCCTTACTGCGAACGATGCGGCCGCACCAGTGGGTAAAGAATCTCTTCGTCCTGGCGCCGCTCATCTTCGCTCAACGCCTGTTCGACCTGGACGCCGGCTTGCGGACGCTGGCCGGGTTCTGGGCCTTCTGCCTGACGGCCAGCGCCGTCTACGTGGTCAACGATCTGCTGGACGTCGATGCCGACCGGGCGCATCCAGTCAAGCGGCATCGCCCGATTGCCAGCGGTCTGTTGCCTCAGAAGGCCGCCTGGACGGGGGCGGCGCTTCTCGCGGTCTGCGCGCTGGTGCTGAGCCTGATACTGGGAGCCGTTTTCGCCGGCACCGTGGCCGCCTACCTGATCCTGAACCTGGCGTACGGGCTGCGGCTGAAGCGACTGCCATATATAGACGTGTTCTGCATCGCCGCCGGGTTCGAGCTACGCGTGCTGGCGGGGGCCAGCGCCGCGCAGGTGCCGGCGTCGGGGTACCTGCTGGCGGTGACCTTCTTGCTCGCCCTATTTCTGGGCCTCGGCAAGCGCATGCACGAGCTCAATCAGGGAGAGCAGGCGCAGAAGCAACGATCGGTGCTGAAGGCCTACAGCCGGGGTGCGGTATCGGCGCTACTGTTCGCCAGCGCGGGCGCGACCGTGGCCACCTATGTGGCCTACACCATGGACGCGCATACGCGAGCGTTCTTCCAGACCGAGTATCTGGTGTTCACCACCCCTTTCGCCCTGCTCGGAATCCTCAGGTTCCTGAAGCTGGTCTACGACCGTCCCGACGCCGAGAGCCCGACCGAGGAGATGCTGCGCGACGTCCCCTTCCTGGTAAATCTCGCCTTCTGGACCATCAGCATCTTCGTCGCCATCTACTCCTCCCCCTAGTGCCCACTCCGGGTCACCGGAACCGCGCGCCCGGGGTTTTTCCAGCGTTTCGCCCGCCACCGGCATCCCCAACGTCGGCATCGCGCGGTTCCGGTGACCCTGCGTACGACCCGCGTGGCGGCAGCGATAGCGGGCGTACCCCCCGGCGTCCTGCGGGGCTGATCAACGCCGCTCAGTACGCGCGCCCCCCAATTGTTAAGATCGCCCGATCTACGTAGATCTACGAATATACGGGGCCACGAAGGGGCCATATCATGAGCTTGTAAGAGTCGGTCGGAAAGCGAGCCCGCTCGCCGGTCGCTCCGACGGCGGACAAGCCCGATCGACCTCGATCCCGGCGTCGTAGCTCCTTCAACCCGCTTCGCGCCTTACCGAGTAGAGGTTTTGCGGTATGTCCCTGGTTCTAATTGCTGACGGAGAGCCTTTCGCGCTCAAGGCGCTGGGGCGTCTGCTCCAGCACGCGGGCTATCAGGTGGTCTTGGCGACCGACGCGTCCGAGCTCTGGCGGGAGCTGGCGAAGAACGAAGTCGAGCTGGTGATCACCGATGCCAGGCTGCCGGGCGGTTCCGGTCTGGAGTTGGTGCGAACGATATCGGAAGAGCGCCCAGATGTGGCGCTGGTACTGATGACACCCATCGACGATCCGAGGGTGGCGAAGGTAGTGTTCGAACGAGACCTCCACGGCTATCTGATCAAGCCGCTGGAGGGCAACGCGCTGCTGGTCGCGGTCCGCAACGCGCTGAGGCGCCGTGCGTTGGAAGTGGAGAATCGGCAGTGCCGACGGCTGCTGGAAGAGGACCGGGAGCAGCGCGTCTCATTCGAGCACGCCGTGCACCTGTTGTCCGCCGCTTTCGAGTTCCGCGAGAGCGACGTGTTCGGACACATCAAGCGGTTCAGCTGCTATTGCCGGCTGCTGGCCGAACGGCTGGGATGGGACGCGCTCGATTGTGAGCGGCTCGGTCTGGCGAGCGCCATGCACGACGTGGGCAAGATCGGGGTCGACGGCCGCATCTTCCTCAAGCGAAAGAGGGTGACGACCAGGGAATTCACCCTGATCAAAGCTCATTCGGACATCGGCTATCGGGTGCTCTCGGGCTCTGAATCGCCGATTCTGCGCCTGGCGGCCGAGATCGCCTACACGCACCACGAGCGGTACGACGGCAGCGGCTATCCGCGCCGGCTGAAAGGCGAGCAGATCCCCATAGAGGGCCGCATCGCCGCGGTGGCCGACGTGTTCGACGCGCTGACTACCCGGCGCGTCTATCGCAAGACCGTCCCGGTCGAGCAGGCCATCGACATCCTGCGACAACAGAGCGGCACCGGGCTGGAGCCCGAGCTGGTGGAGCTCTTCCTGCAGTGCATCGACGACGTGGTGGCCATCAAGGAGAGGTACTCCGAGTCCGGTGCTCTCGCACCTGTGTCTTGAACGTCGAGGACTACCCCTGTTTCAGAAGCCGGCGCAGCTGCTCGACCAGCTCCCGGGGCATGAAGGGCTTGCGCAGCCAGGCCGTGGGCCCTTTTTCGCCCATTTCCCAGCCGAGCTCGTCCGGCGACGCTGCCGAAAGGATCACGATGGGTAGCCCGGCAGCGCCCGAGGTCTCCCGTGCGGAGCGTACGAACTGCATCCCGTTGAGCTCCGGCATCATCGCATCGGCCACGATCAGGTCGAAGCGTTGGTTGCGGAGCAGCTCCAGCGCCTGCAGCGGGGATCCGACCACCGTGGCGTCAAAACCGCCCAGCTTGCCCAGGGTCAGCTCGAGAAGCATCCGATCGGATTGCTCGTCGTCGACCGCCAGCACTCGCGGCGCCGCGGCGGCGTCCGGTTTGGCGCCGGTCTCGCCCCCAGGATCCGCGGTCGGTGCCCGGACGGGCTTTTCGGCGCGGGCCGGCACCGGTTTGGCCGCCGGAGCCGGCGAGGCAGCGCGGTCGCGTTTGCCTTCCGTCGGAACCTCCGCTTCCTGAACCGGGCGAACTGCCGCTCTGGACCGGGGCTCCCCGTTGCTCTTGTCCGCCTTCTGCCTCGCCTCCTCGCGCAGGGCCGATGCCGCCGCCGCCTGCTCTGCCAGGGTCGCGATCTCGCGGGCCATGCTCACCACCTTGGCAGCGCGCTCGCTCGCCGCGTTACGTTCGAGCTCGGTGGCCAGCTTGGAAAGCCGCTCGTATCCGAAGGTTCCCATGATGCCGCGCAGCTTGTGAGCCAGCCGCCTCAGATCGGCACGAGCCGACCCATGCCCCTCGGACAGGCGATCGGCCGCCGCGCGCAGGGCGCGCGCACGTTCCGGGAGCCCCTGCTCGATCGCCCTTTTCACGGCCGCCAGGCGTTCTTCCAGCGTTCCGCGGCTCGCTCCGTCCTGGTCCATGGAAAAATACTCCCCGGGTGGCTTTATGCTACCTTCTCCCCGATAATAAACTGACTTGGTGGAGATGACACGGGATCCAGACTCTAACCCCCCTGAGGGGAAACCGAGCGGCGGCCAACCGGCGACTCGACCGGCCGCGTCGGCTCCAGGTTCGACCGCGGAACCCAAGATGACCGTGACGGGACCGCCGGCTTCGGAGAGCGACGACCACTGGCAAGGACCGCCCGTCGGAGCGCTGATCGACAACACCTATCGGGTGATCGGGCCGCTGGGCCAGGGGGGCATGGGGATGGTGGTGCTGGCCGTGGACGAGCGCCTGCAGCGCGAGGTGGCTATCAAGTACATACGCCCTTCGCTCATCACCAGCTCGAAGGCGCGCTCGCGTTTCCTGAGCGAAGCCAGGGCCATGGCGCGCGTGCATCACGAGAACGTGGTGGATGTCTTCGCTTTCGGCGAGATCAACTCGATCCCCTACTTCGTCATGGAGTACGTGCCGGGCAGCAACATCGGCCTGTGGATAAACGACAACATACAGGGGCGGACCTTGCCGCCCATCGACGTCGCGCTCGGCTTTCTCGACCAGATCTGTCGGGGCGTGGCCGCCATCCATGCCTCGGGCACGGTACACGGCGATCTCAAGCCGACCAACATTCTGCTCGGCGCCGCTTCGCGAGTCGCCATCGCCGATATGGGGATGTCGCGCGTGGTCGATGAGCTGGGCGAGCAATCCGAGCTGGAGATCGGCGGCACCCCCACTTATATGGCGCCCGAGCTGGCGCGCCGGAAAGTACCACGCGAGCTGGCACCCCGCGCCGACATCTTCGCCCTGGGCGTGATGGCCTTCGAGATGCTGACCGGCGAGCCGCCCTTCCTCATCAAGCACATCACCGACCTGCTCGAGATAGAGCGGATCACGCCGCCGAAGCCTTCCGAGCGGCGCCGGGAGTTGCCGGTCGGCTTCGACGAGGCGTTGCTCGGCGCCGTCCGTCCCAATCCCGAGCACAGAACCGCCAGCGCGGACGAATTCCGCCGTGCCCTGATCGCGGCCCGCGAGACCGTGGTCGAAACCTACCAGAAGCTGCGCGTGCTGGTCGCCGACGACGATCCGGATTTCACCACCCTGGCCAGGGAGGTGCTGGGCCACGCCTTTCCGGGCGCTCGCATCGAATGCGTGGCCGACGGAAACCAGGCGCTGGCGTCCATCGACCGAGAGCCGGCCTCGCTGGCCGTCATCGATCTCGACATGCCGGGCATGAACGGCCTGGAGCTGACCGCGGCGTTGCGCGGATCGCCGGAGTCGCGCCGCATGCCCATCATCGTAGTCACCGCCGCGGGCGGCGCTCCCGACTGGACCCTTCTCTCGTCGCTGGGCGCCGACGGCTTTCTGGTCAAGCCCATCGATCCGTTCGCGCTGGTGGCGGTGGCGCGCAAGGCGGTGCGCGCCAAAGCCGTCAGTCAGGCGTGAAAACGCTGCAAGGAAAGGCGGCCTGCAAGAAAGATAGTCCGGCGCCTCCCGTCGCTCAAACAGGCGTCGGGGGCGCCCTCGTGTTCTCGGCACCCTATCGGTCTTGGGAAGAGCCGTCGAGCTCGGTCAAGATGCCGAGCTCCATCGCATACCGCACCAGCTCGGTCTGGGAGTGCAGGTTGAGCTTGCGCATGAAGTTGCTCCGATGCGCCTCGGCCGTGCGGTTGCTGATGCCGAGCAGATCGGCGATCTCGAAGGCGCTCAGCCCCTCGGCTGCCAGCCGCAAGACCTCTCGCTCGCGTCCGGTCAGATCCTGTTGGATGACCAGCTCGGTCTCGCGGACCTTCCTCGCGTACTGTTTCAGCACCTTATTCGATAGCGGAGGGCTGAGGTAGACCTTGCCCGCCATCACATGGCGAACGGCCCGCACGAGCTGCTCGACGGTGGCCTCCTTGTTCACGAAGGCGACCGCGCCTAGCTGAAGCGCGCGATACGCGTACTGAACGCTGGCGTACATGGAGAGAACCACGATTCGGGTTTTACCCCGTGCTTTCATGACCAGGGGGATGACCTCCAGACCATTGAGCTTCCGCATCATCAGGTCGAGGACCAGGACGTGGGGCCTCTTCTGCTCGACCAGGTCGATGGCTCCCCGCCCGTCGCCGGTCTCTCCTACAATCGTAAAGCCCTTCTCGCCCTCCAGCAGCGCTCGGATTCCTTGCCGGACTACGGCGTGGTCATCGGCCAATACGATACGTACCGTACCGCTCAAACGAGATTCCTCTTGGCTGGAGATGCGAGGGGAAGCACGGCCCGGACGCGGGTGCCGGCGCCTGCAGAGGATTGTATCTCGACCGTTCCCCCCAGCAATGCTGCACGCTCCTGCATCCCGGTAAGCCCGAGCGAGCCTCCCGCGCCCTGCCGGGCGCCCGGGTCGAAACCGGCGCCGCGGTCCTCGATTTCGAAATGCAAAGAGGCCGGTATTCGGTTGAAGCGAACCCGAACCCGGTCGACAGCGGCGTGACGGGCGACATTGGTCAACGCTTCCTGAACGATGCGGAAGGCGGCGCTTTCCAACTCAGGCTGCCGCTCGGCCTCGTTCAAGCCCGAATGGGTGAAATCGACGCTGATCGCGGTCTGAACCGTGTACCGGTCGAAGAGCCAGAGCAGCGCGGGCAGCAACCCCAGGTCGTCCAGCACGGCGGGTCTCAGCTTCAGCGACAGGTCGCGCACGCGGGCCATCAGATCGTCCAGCAACGCGCGGCACTCCTGTAACGGTGAGGCGCCGCGCTGGGCGCGGGAGGCCATCTCCAGCTTGACCTGGATCGCGGTCAGCAACTGGCCCACCTCGTCGTGCAGTTCCCGAGCGATACTGCGGCGTTCCGCCTCCTGAACCTCCACCAGCCGTCGAGATAGGCTTTTCAACCTCTGGTTATTCTCCTGCAGAGCCTGCAGCACCGAACCGCGCTCCATGGCGTAGCGGATCGCCCTCTTCAGGGAGTTGGCGTCGGCATCCGGCTTGTGAAAATACTCGGCGGCGCCGAGCTTGAATGCGTTCGCCGCCAGCGACTCGTCGTACAGTCCCGTCAACACGATGATGGGGACGCCGTCTGCTCTGGCCTCGGTACGCGAGAGAGTCTCCAGGCCGCTGGAGTCGGGCAGGCCGAGATCCAACAGGATCACGTCGAAGCGCTTCTGCCCGAGGCTATCCAGCCCCTCCGCCAGCGTCCCGACGCGATGGCACTGGAAGCGGACCTCCGTTCTCGAGCCGAGCAACCGCATGACCGCACGCGCGAAGCGATCGTCATCCTCGACGATCAGCGCTCGGATGGGGGAAGCGTCCATCTATTGCGGGCTAAGGGGCCTGGCGCTACTTGCCGTAGAAAAGCTCCCGCACGGGAACGCCGGCGTTGATGAAACCTAGCACCGCATGTATTCCAGCTCGCGATCCGGCAATCCGCAGCTGGTAGATGCTGTGAATCGACAGCTCGGTAGCCTTGCTCCACTGCTGGGCCGGCTTGCTGCGAGCGAGTTGGCGGATTCTTGCGCTGACCGAGCTCTTGCGAACGGCCATTTTTCGCGCGCTTGCCCCCTTCTTTTTCAAGCCTGAACCGAAAATGATAGATTCAGGAGAAAAACCTCCCTTGTTTATCATTTTTATCACGATATCCAGACTCGCTCGATTACCCGCTTTCAGGTTGTTTATGTCGTGGGTAGCCAGCCCTAGCTGCTCCGCGGCGGCCGCGGCGGTACACCCGGGGCAGTGCGAGAGGATTCGTTCGCATATTGCGCGCAAGACAGCACGTGTGTGTTTTCCTCCTACCCTTTTATATGCTTTACGCCGCCGCAACGCAGATCCGCCGGGCCGCTTTTTCCCGGGCTTTCGGACTGTCTTGGTTCGCTTGTTTTTCCCGGTAGCCACTTCTCATCACTCCTGCTGTTCGGTACTAGACGTTTGAATAATAAAGATAGTAACACCGGGAAAAGCGTGCGTCACTAGAACGGGTATTTATTTTTTCTAGAACGAGTAGAAATCGCAAATAGTGATGGTGAAAGCTCGTCGTGCTCGCGGCGATTCTTTTGCGCGAGCTGCTGGGAGAGTGTCGCGTAGCAGTAGCTGCAGCCGAAAGTGCAGGTGTTGACCATGCCGATGTCCCGGCTAGGAATGCACCGGCACTGTGGCCGCTGGCCCCGGTCCTTGCTAGAGGGCCACTCGCCTCCGAACAGCTCCCGTAGCAACCGGTCGTCCACGCATCGGGTCGGCTCGATTTTCAGCGCCGACCAGTCCTGTTCCTGCGCGCAGGCCTCGACCGCCATCCCGTGTCGAGCGGCCACCCGGACCAGCCCGGCGAGCAGCTCGGGCGCTTTCGGATCCGCGGCCGGGTTCCGCACCAGGGCGTTCGCGTCCGGGTAGAGGGCGCCGAGACGTCGTTCGGTCTTGCGATACATGTGCGCCAGGCTGATCACCACCCGGGCCGTCTGCTTTTCCAGCTGGCGGGCGATGAAGGAGAAACGCTCGAGGTGCTCCCGCACCGGAAAGGCCTCGCCCAGCAGGATGGGGTCGTAGCGCCAGACCACCCCGCCGCGAGGCGACCGTTCCGCCAGCTCGCGAAAGGTCTCGATCGCCGTCCGCAAGGGGGGTGCGCCCGGTTCCACCGGACGGCCGTAGCCGGTGATGGTATATTGGAAGTAATAGCGGTATCCCATCTCGTCCAGCAGGGGCAACCAGCGGAAGAGGGGTCGGGCGTGGCGCGTCCAGAAGACCACGGCGTCGACGTCATCCGGTTTCAACGATACATCCGATATCTGTCTCGGATTGAAGGGGTTTGGAACCCGGCAGAAACCAGCGCGCACGCGGTTGATGAACCAGCGCGCATATAGGGCCGGGATGTCCGTGCGGCGGCTGGCGGAGATGATCATCGAGGGAGGCCGGAGATCGGCGCCTCCTTAGGGTCCGTGACAAAACAACTCATCCATCTTTCGGGCGGGACGGCCCCGGCTGCTGCGTTGCTCCTCCGCAAAATATCCCCAATATTTCTCGTCGTCGCGCCTTGCATCCGGGGCCGTCGCGCTCCGAAATCTGATCGAGTTATTTTGTCACGGACCCTTATTCGGCCGCGGCCGGAGTTTCGGTGCTCTGTTCCGCTCCGGCATTCTGCAGCCTGCTGCGGGCCGCTGTATTGCGCGGGGAGAGGCGTAAAGCCTCCCTCCATTGCTCCACGGCCTTTGTTTCGTCGCCGGTCATGGAAAGGGCGTCGCCGTACAGCAGGCGATAGGAGGCGCGTTTAGGTCGCTTGCGGACGATGCTCTTAGCGTAGGGCAGCGCCTCGCTGCCGGCGTTGCGTTTCAGCAGGATCTCGACCAGGCCCTCCTTGGCGTGGTGCTCGTCGGGCTGCTGTTCCAGCACGGCGCGGAAGAGCGGCTCCGCGTTACTGTCGTCGCCTCGCCTCTGCAGCTTTTCCGCCTGCCGGAGCATCGACTTCCAGTTGCGCGCGTCCACCTGCGGATTCGGGGCGCCGTCGTCTCCGGCTTCCGGATCGATGCCGGCCGCTTTGGCGGGAAGGTGCGGAGCGGCGGCCGGCCCGGCCTTCGCGCTCCCCTCCGGAGAAGCGGCCTCTGGCCGAGCTTCCCGCGGGGGCTGTTCCGGCTTCCCGGATTCGGCCGCCGCAGGCGCGGCTGTCGAGGGCCGCGCGGTTTCGACCTCGGTCGCCGTGGGTTGCCGAGCGGGGTCTCGCTCTGCCGCCCCGCGTTCGGGCGCGGTCGGTGCCGTTAACTCGCTGCCGTTCGGCGCGGCGATGGAGAGCAGGTCGGGCGGAAGCTCGACGATTCCGGCCATGACCGCGGCGCCCGCTCCGGCCGCCAGCGCGAGCAGCGCCAGTACCGCCCAGAGAAGCCCCCGACCGGTCTTCTTGGCGGGCAGCGGGGGCAACTCCTCGACTTCGGGCTCGAGCTCGGCGTCGGGCTCGAACGCTGCGACGGGCGGCGGAGGCCGGTCCGAGACCACGTGCAGCTCGGCCGCGTCCACCTCCGTCGGTGGCTCCGATACCGTGGAAACAACCGCTTCCGCGGCCGGCTCCACCGCCGGTTCCGGAGCCATTTCGGCCTGCTCGAAGCGCTCTTCGTCCGCCTCCGCGTCGGCCGAGACCGGTTCGACGGACGCGGCATCCGTAGCGGGCGGCAGCACGTCGGGCTCTGGCTCCGCATCGTCCGCGGTCGCTTCTTCCAGCGGAGCCAGCGCGGAAGGCGGTGCGGCCTGCGCCTCGGCCTCGGCTTTCGCCTCGGCCCGCGCCGGTTCCGCTTCGTCGCGCTCGGCCGCCCGTTCTCCTCCGAAAACGCCTCTAACGTTTCCTTCGATCGCTTCCAGAGGCTTGCTTCCGTCCGGGTTCGCGCTCTGGCCGGGGACGAAGGTTGCCAGCGGCGGCTGGCTGTCCTTTTTGAGGGAGTCCGAGATCATCTCCGCCAGCTCGATCCGAGCCTGGCTCATGGTCGTCAAGTTCGCGGCCGGCATCTGAGGCCTGTCCGGGGCTGCCGGCACGCCGGTAAAATCCGGGATGCGAGGCGGTGCGGCCTTCAAACCCACCGGCGGCGGTGGCTCGGAGAGCTGAGCCGTGTCGAACAACCCCTTGACCGGTCCCGGATCCTCTGCCGGGGTTTGCGCCGGTTTCTCCTCACCGCTGCCGTCGGCTCCCTTTGATGCCGACCCGGCCCAGTTCAAACCCTGCGGGGGCGAATCATCGGTTGGCTTGGTCACGGTGCCTGCCTCGAATGATAGCGTCAGGAATCAGTCATTCCAACCGCGCGTACCCGGTTCCGTCCAGATTGCTTGGCCGCGTACATAGCGCGGTCCGCGAGCTCGAAGAGCAGATCCTTGTTCTTCGCGTTGCCGGGAAAGGTGGCCACGCCGGACGAACAGGTCACCTTCAATCTTCCCAGCTCGGTCTGGAAGGTGGTGTTGGCCAGCTCCTCACGCACCCGCTCGGCCAGCTGCAGCGCTCCCTTGGTATCGGTCTGCTCGCAGAGCAGGCAGAACTCCTCGCCGCCGTAGCGGGCGACCACGTCGGTTTCACGCTTGGTCCGCCGTAAGATCTGCCCCAGCTCCTGTAGAACCACGTCGCCCACGCTGTGGCCGTAGGTGTCGTTGACGCTCTTGAAGTGGTCGATGTCCGTGACCACCAGCGATAGCGAGCGGTTGAACCTTTCTGCGGCCTTCATCTTCTGGTCCAGCTCCTCCTGGAAGGTGCGCTTGTTGAAGCAGCCGGTCAGCCCGTCGGTGGTGGCCTGCAGCTCCAGCCTGGCGACCAGCCGCGCGTTGGACAGGGCCACGGCCAGCTGGTTGGCCACCACCTGCAGCGCCGGCCGTACGCTGCTGCGGAAGGCGTTCTTGCGCCGGGTGGCCAGGGCCAGGGTGCCGATGGCCGTCTCGCGCACGACCAGGGGTAGGATGAGCAGGGAATCCATGCCGCGCAGGTTCGCGTTGCGCGTGTAGACCGTCTGCTGCTCGCTGTCGAACTCACCGCGATAGGGCAGGTAGTGGCGGTTCTTCACCGCCATAGCCGTCAGCGACATGTTGTCGCGAAAGCTCAGGTTGGCGAAGCTCTCCGCCCCGTCGCCTGCGGCGCGCCGTACCGTGTGCCGGCGGGTGTCGGCGTCGTAGCGGGTGACCGCGGCGAAGTCGTAGGGCGCGATCTCGGCCACCGCTCCGAGCGCCGCGTCGAGCACGGCCTCCTCGTCCAGCGCCGAGCCCAGGGCCTGCGAGGCGCGGTAGAGGATGTTCTGCTCGCGCTTGGATCGTTCCAGCTGGACGAACACGCGCTCGTTCTCCATCGTGCGTACCAGGTGATCGACTGCCTCCCCGAGGATCTCTTCCTCGCGCGGAGTAAAGGGGCGGTCCTCGACCCGGTCGCAGCAGAGCACGCCGCAGATCTGGCCGTTCTCCTTGACCGGGACCGCCAGCAAGGCGCGGACCGGGGCCGGTCCCGCGTAGTAGCAGATGCCGCCATACCCCGGGCGGATGTGCTCCAGATTGACCACCAACCCCCGCTTGATCGCTCCTCCCACCGCGCCCCCGCCCGCGGAAAAGGGCCCCTCGGCGATCTCCTCGCTCTCGGTGGCGATCTCGCCTACCCGTAGCTTCTCTCCGCTCTCGTCCAGCGCGAGAAAGGCGCAGGTGTGTAGCTCCATGGTGCGCTTGAGCAGCTGCAGGTCCGATAGCAGCGCCTGGTGCACCTGCTCCACGCTGGAACGGAAGAGCTTCTCCTCGTCCCGCGCCGCGCTGTCGGTGGGCGCGCCGATCAAGCGGAAAAGACGCGCGTCTTCGCGCATGCGCTTCTTTTCCTCTTCCAGCTCCTGTCGAGAACGGTGGCGCACCCGGACGATCTCCGCCTGGGTGATGACCAGGTTGAGCAGCCCGAATACGGCCAGAAACGCCGCGTGCACCAGCAAGGGCGCGGGATCGGTATGCCGTTCGGCCAGGAAGAACAACGCCGATTCGAAGGCGATGGCGAAGGCGACCAGCGCGAGCGCTACCTTTCTCGGGGAGAAGGAGCAGAGCAAGGCCATCAACACGTAGGCGGCCGGATAGAAGGGGCTGCCGAGCCCGCCCAGCAGCTGCAGAGCCGCGTGAAGGCCCACGATGGCGAGCAACCCCAACTCGAGCTGCAACAGCTGCTGCTTCGATTCCCGCTGCCGGTTGCAGGCCCTTTCCTTCAGGCGCGCCAGCAAGACCAGCAGCCAGAAGCCGCCGACCAGATAGTGCTCGACGCCCAGCTCGGCCGGATGGACGCGGAAGACCTCGAGTAGATCGAGCACGACCAAGACGGCGACGGTCAGCAGGCCGAAGCTTGCCCGTATGCTCCTGCGAAACGCCAGCGTCATCTGTACCAGTGCGGTCATCGCAATCGCACCCCGGATCGGACGATTGCGCCCGCCGCCGACCGGCGGGCCGATCCTCTTCTGTCGTAAACGGACAACGCCGACGTGGTCAAAAAAGCGGGGTAACGGCTACCTGGGAAACTGGAAGAGGATTTCCCCGTCGCGGATCATTCCCAGCTCGTCGCGCGCGATGTTTTCCACCGCCAACGGGTCGCGCTTGAGCTTCTCGACGGCTTTTTGCAGCGCTACGACCTCGCGGACCATCTGTCGATTGGACTTGCGTACGCTGTGCAGCTCGGTTCGCAGGGCGCGGTAGCGCGGCAGCCCGTGCTCGTCGAGCATACGCAGCGGTACCGCCACGATGACGCTGAGCAACAGCGCGAAGGGCGGCAGCCAGCTCCAGGCTTGACCGGACCGTGACATGTTCTTAATAGTCCTAGATAACGCTACATGTAGTCCAATTCCCGACACCGCACACTGGAAGGATGTTCATCCAGGTGTGGCAACGAGGTTCTCATTCGCTATTGTTCCCCCGTGTCTAACCTGGGTATGCTTCCAAGAAGGTCTTGACGACGCAACGAAACGGTACGGTAGCGAACGAAGCGGTCACGACAGGCGGTTGATAGGTGAACGACGAGAACAGAGAGGAACCGGCTGCGCCCCCGGCGGTGCAACCCGAGACGACGAGCCCGTCTGAGGCGGAGATCGCCGGCAATTCCGGCATTTATTCGGCGAAGTTGGCCGAATCCGGCGAGGAGAGACCACCCTCGAAACAGCCTCCCGCGACGGCCGAGAGCGGCGCGGAGCAGGCCGAGCAGCCCGCTGCCCAACAGGCCGCCGAGGTGGTTTCCGAAGCCGACGCGGTGGCGGCGGAACGCGACAAGTTGAAGGAACAGGTGTTGCGGATCGCCGCGGACTTTGACAACTTCCGCAAGCGCACCCGCCGCGATCTGGACGAGAGCCGTTTGAAGGGCAACGAGGACGCCATACGGGAGTTCCTGCCGGTCTTCGACAACCTCGCCCGCGCCATCGGTGCCTACGAGACGGCCAAGAATGCCGAATCCATCGTGGAAGGGGTGCGCATGGTGCTCAAGATGTTCGACGACGTGAGCGAACGGATCGGTTTGCAGCGTCTACCCGCTATCGGGCAGCGCTTCGATCCGGCGGTACACGACGCCATCCAGCAGGTGGAGACCGACCAGTACCCGCCGGGCACGGTGGTGACCGAGGTCAACCCGGGTTACCGCTTCCGCCAGAGGCTGTTGCGCCCGTCCATCGTCATCGTGGCCCGGGCCCCCAAGAAAAAGCCCGCGGCCGAGGAGAAAAAGGCCGCGGAACAGCCGCCGGCGGCCGAGGCCGAGCAACCAGAGGCGCAGCAGGCTCCGCAGGCGCAACCCGAGGCCGGCAAGCCTGAGCCCGATCCCGGGGAACAATCGTCATGAGCGCGGTTATCGGGATCGATTTGGGCACCACCAACAGTTGCGTGGCGCTGGTGGAGAGCGGCGAGGCCAACGTCATCCCTAACGCGGAGGGCTCGCGCACCACCTCCTCGGTGGTGGGATTCGCCGAGTCGGGTGAACGGCGGGTAGGGCACGCCGCCAAGCGGCAAGCGCTGACCAATCCCGAGAATACCGTCTACGGCATCAAGCGGATGATGGGCCGTAAGTTCACCTCGGAGGAAGCGACGCGACAGAAAGAGATGGTGCCCTACAGCATTGTCGAGGCGGACAATGGCGACGCCTGGGTGAAGGTACGCGACAGGGAGTACTCGCCCCCCGAGATCTCCGCCATGGTCCTGGAGACCATGCGCGACGTGGCCGAGGCTTATCTCGGCACCAAGGTGACCGAGGCGATCATAACGGTCCCGGCCTACTTCGACGACGCGCAGCGGCAGGCCACCAAGGACGCGGGCAAGATCGCCGGGTTGGAGGTCAAGCGCATCATCAACGAGCCGACAGCCGCGGCCATCGCCTACGGCTTCGATAGAAAGGCGAGCGAGCGGGTGGCCGTCTACGACCTGGGCGGCGGTACCTTCGATATCTCCATCCTGGAGATCGCCAACGGCGTCTTCAACGTCCGCGCCACCTCTGGCGACACCTACCTGGGCGGCGAGGACTTCGACAACGCGGTCATCGAGTACCTGGCCAAGAAGTTCATGGAGGACACCGGCATCGATCTGATGAAGGACCGCATCGCGCAGCAGCGGCTCAAGGAGCAGGCCGAACGGGCGCGCCACGAGCTGTCGACCTCGCTGGAGACCGAGATCAACCTGCCCTTCATCGCCTCGGACGCCGGAGGCCCCCGGCACCTGGCCTTTACCCTGAAGCGCAACGAGCTGGAGCTGCTGGTGGAGGACCTGGTCGATCGCACCATCGCGCCCTGCCAGGCTGCGCTGAGGGACGCCGGCCTCAAGATCGCGGACATCGACGAGGTGATCCTGGTAGGCGGCATGACCCGCATGCCGCTGGTGCAGAAGAAGGTCGCCGGTTTTTTTAACCGCGAGCCGCACAAGGGCGTCAATCCGGACGAGGTGGTGGCCGTGGGCGCGGCGCTTCAGGGCGCGGCCCTCAGCGGCGCGGTCGAGGAGGTGTTGCTGCTCGACGTGGCCCCGCTCTCCATCGGCGTGGAGACCGGCGGCGGCGTCTTCTACCGGCTCATCGAGCGCAACACCACCATTCCGGTGCGCCGCAGCGAGATCTTCACCACCAGCGTGGACAACCAGTCGTTCGTTCCCGTCCACGTGGCGCAAGGCGAGCGCGAGATGGCCTCGGACAACCGGACGCTGGCGAGGTTCGAGCTCACCGGCATACCGCCGGCACCGCGCGGCGTGCCGCAGATCGAGGTGAGCTTCGAGATCGACGCCGAGGGTATCCTGCACGTGTCGGCCAAGGATCTGGGCACCGGGCGCGAGCAGGTCATCACCGTGGTGGCATCCAGCGGCCTGTCCGAGGACCAGATCGACAGGATGATCGGCGAGGCCGACCAGTACCGGGAGAGTGACTCCAAGCGCAAGGAGCTGGCCGAGCTCAAGAACAGCGCCGACGCGCTGCTCTATACCAGCGAACGCGCCGCCGAGGAGTGCGCCGAGATGGTCGACCCCTCTATCATCGAGGCGGTGCAAGGGGATATCGAGCAGCTGCGCAGCCTGTTGCAGGGGGCGGGCGACGCCATCGCCATTCGCGATGCCCTGCGGCAACTGGAGATGAGCGCCTATCAGATCGCCGAGGCCATGTATAGCGGCGAAGGGGTGATGGAAGCCGAGGAGGGCGTCGAGCCCGACTACGAGGAGAGCCAGCCGGTCGAGGGGGAGTGAACAAGCCCGGCGTGCGGGTCGTCAGAACCGGGTAGGGTGTTTTCGAAAAGCGTCCCGGTATGCTATGGGCTCACTGTCTCGGCAGTAGCCGGGCGTCAGGGGCACGTACGCACCGTCCGGGTCTCGGGTTGCATCAGCCGCGGGACGAGAACCACTAGCCGAAAAGGAGAAGCGATGTCACCGATCAGGATCATGGTTTTGCTCTCGATGGTTGTCGGCATTGCAGCGGCGAGCTTCGGGTGCGGGGGAGCGCAGGCCGTGCGCGGCGACGACGTGGCCGGGTTGGACAACGACGCGATGAGCACCGGTCTGGACCGGCGGGATCTACAGAAGATGCTGGATGAGAACCTGCGAGCGCTGCAGAGCTCGGGGGCGGCGCGGCGCTGGCAAGAGGAGAACCGTCCCTCGCTGGCGGTCATGCCCATGCGCAACGAGACCTCCGAGCACATCGACAGCGCGCTGGAGGCGCTGATCAGCGACGTGGAGACCAACCTCATCAACTGGGGCGTGGTGCGGGTGATCAGCATGGAGAACCAGGCCGGGCTGCTGGAGGAGATCCGGCGCCAGTCGGGCAGCGGCTACGACCAGTCGCAGGCCGCGCAGTGGGGCAAGCAAGTCGGCGCGCGCTACATCGTGACCGGCAAGGTGTTCACCACCGACGAGCGTTCGGAGGACGTGCGGCGCGTTCAGTACTACATGTTCATGCAGGCGCTGTCGGTAGAGACCGGCGAGGTGCTCTTCCAGAATAAGAGCTCGGTTACCAAGGCGCTGGTCGACTGACGCGACGACTAACAAGGGTGGGTATGGGCGTATGAGACGACGGCGGCCAATCCATCCCGAAAAACCGGCTTACGTCCTCGGGCCGCCTCGTCATGTACGTGGGTACACTCCTCGGCGGCCCTGCGGGCGCGCTCGGTTTTTCGGGCGCCTTGGCCGCCGCATGTTCCCAGGCCTGAACGTTTCTGACGCGACGACTAACAAGGGTGGGTATGGGCGTATGAGACGACGGCGGCATCTTCCGTTGCTCTCGTTCCTGGCGGCGGGGCTCGTCCTGCAGGTCGGGTGCGCGGGCCACGCCGCCACTACCCAGGACGCGCGCAACGCCCTGGACGTGGGCCGGCCGCGGCAGGCCGTCGCGCTGTTCAACGAGCAGCTGGAGGTGGACAGCGAGAAGGAAGCGGTCGGCAAGGTGGACGGCGACAAGGTCCTGTACCTGCTGGACCGCGCCTCGGTATTGCAGCAGGTGGAAGCGTACGAGCTGTCCAGCCGGGATCTACAGATCGCGGACAAGAAGATCGAGCTTCTGGACTTTGCCAGCAACACCGCGGAGGACATAGGCAAGTACCTGTTCTCGGACGACGTGGGCGGCTACCGAGCACCGGCCTACGAGAAGCTCATGATCAACACGCTGAACATGGTCAACTACCTGGCGCGCGGGAACCTGAACGGGGCACGGGTGGAGGCGCGCCGCTTCACGATCATGCAGAAGTACGTCAAGGAGCACGAGGGGCAGGGCTGGGCGCTGTCCGGACCCGGGAGCTACCTGGCCGGGTTTGTCTTCGAGAAGAGCGGCAAGCCGTCCGAGGCGCTGCGCTACTACGACGAGGCGCTGCAGTGTCAGCGCTACGCTTCGCTGGCCGAGCCGGTCCGGCGGCTCGCAGGACGTACGGGCTTGCGCACGCCGCGGATCGAGCAGCTGCTGTCCGAGGCCGGGAGCGAGCAGGCGGCGCCGCAGACGGCCGAGCCGGGTGCCGTCGAGCAGCAAGGCGGAGACGCGCCCGCCGCCGGCGGGGAGCCAGAAACCCAGGAACCGGCCGAGCTGCTGGTAGTGGTGAGCTACGGACGGGTGCCCGCCAAGGTCGCCAAGCGCATTCCCATCGGGCTGGCTCTGACCATGGTCGCGGGCCACATCAGCCCGCGCGACCACCAGAAGGCGGCCTACCTGGCCGGGCAGGGGCTGGTCACCTGGGTGAACTACCCGGAGCTGGGCAAGAGCGTGGGCGAGTGGGGCTTTCCGCAGGCCTCGGTGGACGGAGAGCCCGTGGTTTTCGACGAGCCCTTTGCAGTAGCCGAGGAGGCGCGCAAGGCGTGGGATGACGGCAAGACGGCTATCGTGGTCTCGGCCATCACCCGCATGGTCACCCGCGCCGCGGTGGGCGAGGGGACGCGCCGGGCGGCGGGCGGGGGACTTCTGGGCGCTCTGCTGAGCCTTGGCACCCAGGCGGTGATGACCGGGTTGGACACGCCTGACACCCGCAGCTGGTCCACGCTGCCCGCCCGTATCGCGGTAGGCCGGGCCAGGATTGCGCCCGGCAAGCACGAGGTCCATCTTATTGTTCGAGGGGAGAAGAAGATCCAGCGGATCGACGTCAAACCCGGGGACTGGGCGGTCGTCAACCTGACCGTGCTCCGTTAGATCGCGCTAGCGGGCAGCGGCCCGCAGGGAGGACACCATGAAGAACGCCATTACGCTCGTGCTCGTGCTCGCTTGCGGACTGTGGGCTATTCCGGCCCTCGCGCAAGAGGCGGCGACCGATGTCGATGCCGCCGCCGGCGAGCAGGGGGGGGCGAAGGTCAGCCAATGCGTGCCCGAATGCCGGCCGAGCTTCGTTTGCCTGGAGCAACGCTGCGTATCCAAGTGCAACCCGGCCTGCGTCGAGGGCGAGATCTGCACGGAGATGGGGCAGTGCGTGGGCGCCGGACAGGCCTCGGGCTCCTCGGTCGGAGCGGGCGGCGCGCCGTTGATGGTCTCCGCACAGCCGCAGACCGACGCGTCCATGGGTCCGGGAGACCCGGGTTGGGCCTACGAGGCCTTTGTGCTCGGCCTGGTCGGCACCGCGGCCGTCACCGGGCTGACGGCCGGTAGCGCCGTAACCCACGGCGAACCCGAGTCCGCTTACCTGGGATTGTCCGCACTGGGGTTGTTCGCCGTGCTCGATCCGGTTCTCGCCTTTGGCGGCATGAGCGCCCGCAGCAACGTGGTTACCCGGGGCTATCCCGTGGTGCGCACCTTCAGCTGGATCGGCTATGGGCTCACCCTGGCGGGCGGCATCGGGTTGGGCGTCTCCGCCATCGAGAACGACGATGTCAAGCCCGGGCTCATCGCCACCGTGGGTGTCCTGGGCGTGCTGAGCACGGTCGGCTTTACCGTGGATGCCTATGCCTCGGCCGAGCAGGCCGAGTCTCCGGTCGGCGTACTGGGCGCCGCCCGCCCGAGCGGTCCCACCTGGGCGCCGCTGCTATCGGTCGCTCCTGAACGCAACGGCGGCCTGGCCGCCTCGCTCGGCGTGGGCGGGCGTTTCTGACTATCGCTCACTTGCGTGTCCCGTTTTTTCACTTCTTCGGATCCTCGGTGTCTTTTAGAAGGAGCCGCCGGGACGGATGAACCGTCTCCAGCGCGGTGTTACCGATGTGATCGTTTGCCCGAAACACTGCAGTTCGTTCTTTTCGCACGCCCCTTATCGGGAATCACCATATCTGGTATATGGGGCCACTGGCGGAGCTCTCCGCCGCGTTTTTCTGCGGTTTTCGGGGATAATGGGCTCAATTTACTGGCACGAGGGGTAACCGATGAAGATATCGACCGTGATAGGGCTTTTCCTTGGTTCACTACTTATGTTCAGTGGATGCGGCGGTGACGACGACGGCGGCGAGCAGGCCGCTGACGGTGGCGCGGGTCTGGGCGGAGACATGGGCGGTGGTGCCGGCACGGCAGGTGCGGGCACCGGCGGCGGAGCAGGAACCGATCCTACAGCCGGTGCGGGCGGTACGGCCGGGGTGGAGCCCACTGCCGGTACAGGCGGCACGGCCGGAACCCCGCCCGTAGCGGGCGAGGGCGGCGCGGGCGTCGGCGGCGAGCCGGTGGTCGACGGTGGCGCGGCCACGGACGCGGGGGATGCCGCGGGCAATGGCGGATCGTCCGCCTGCGAGGAGCTGGCCGCCTGCTGCGAAACCATAGCCGTGGCCGACAGGAATTCCTGCAGAAGCATCGCCGAGACGGGCGTGGAAGCGGGTTGCGAGGTTTACGTGCCCATCTACTGCAACGGCAGCAGCGCCGACGGGGGAACGGCTGTCGACGGCGGGACGACTCCTGCCTGCCAGGAGCTGGCGGCCTGCTGCGCCCTGCAAACCTTCCCCATGGCCGTAACGGTTTGCGAGATGGCGGTCGATGCCAATGTCGAAGCGGATTGCGAGGCCCTGTTGACCTCTGGTCTGGAGGCCCTGCCCTTCGTCGAGCCCTGCAGCTGAACCGGCGTCTCAGAAGACCGCGACCGCTGGAAACGGGCTTGCTTCACCCATCCCCCACGGGGAGAGGGCAAGCCCCTCCCCTGCGGCTAGGCGCTTCAGACGTTGTAGGGGCGGTCCTTGCGCCCGCCCGGTAGACGGCTAGGGGTGACACCGGGCGGACGGCAGCGGCGGGATGTGCCATAACCGCATCCCGTGCCGATGGACGACAAGAAACGAGCCCGGCTCCGCCTGGTCGCGGTCGCGGTCATGTTCGCGGCCCTGCTGTTCGGCGCCAAGGCGACCGGGCTGGCCGACGCCTTTGACGCGCAGGGCGTCCGGGAGCAGATACAAGCGGCCGGCGTCTGGGGCGTCGCGCTGTACTTGGTCATCTTCGCCGCGGGCGAGCTGCTGCACGTGCCGGGCATGGTCTTTGTCGCCGCGGGTATCCTCGCCTACGGCAGGGTTTGGGGCTTCGGCGTGGCCTACCTGGGGTCGCTGGTGTCGGTCAGTGCGAGTTTCCTGCTGGTGCGGCTGGTGGGGGGCCGGGCGCTCAGGGCGATCGACAAGCCCTTTATAAAGCGTATGCTCGACCGTTTGCAGGAGCGCCCGGTTCGCACCGTGATCGTCCTGCGCCTCATCCTCTGGCTAGCGCCCCCGCTCAACTACGCGCTGGCGCTGACCGAGCTGCGCTTTCGCGACCATCTTTTAGGCTCGGCCCTCGGGTTGCTGCCGGTACTGTTGGCCGCCACCTTCTTCTTCGACTGGATGTTCACCCACCTGTTGTGAGCGCTCATTCGATTCCGGCAATCCGTCCCCTCCGTCCCCTTCTTGCTTTCTCAACCGCCGGTGGGCTTCCGGCGCCGCAGGCGGCGCGAGGGGTCGGGCAGCCAATCCGAGGGATCCTGGCGGTAGAAGCCGCACAGCAGGTCGTACAGCGTTCCGTGGCGGCGGCGCATCTCATGGGGCCGCTCGAAGAAGCACTCGGTGGACACGGCGAAGAACTCGGCCGGGTCGCTGGCGCCGTAGCTGTCCAGCAGGGTGGCCTCTCCCCGCTCGGCCTGCTGCGCCAGACGGTGGAACTCGCCCTCGGTTACCCGGTACCAGGCGCGGTAGCTAGCCCGGCCGTCCAGCAGCGGCGTTCCCTCCATCTCCCCATCGAGGCCGTCGAGGTGGTGGGCGAACTCGTGGAAGACCAGGTTGACGCCATCCGCCCGATTCAGTCCCCCGTCCAGCACGTGCTCCCAGGAGAGCACGATGGGCCCGCGCTGCCAGCTCTCCCCGGTCATCTCCACCCCCTCGTCCACGATACCGCTCTCACGGTCGTGTCGGGTGGGCCAGCGATAGGCTCCCGGAAAGATGATGATGCTCTGTACGCCGTCCCAGCAATACTCCTCCTCGACCGCCGCGATCAGCACGCAGGCCAGCGCGGAGACCGTCACCTTCATCTCGTCGGTCACTTCGAGCTGGTTTCCGCCCTCCCAGTTCTTTTCCGCCACCATGATCCGGATCCGGTCCAGGTAGCGCTGGCGCCACCCCTCGGGCAGGTGCCGGGCGTGGCGCAGGTTGCGGTCGATGAATCCCTGCCACCGGTCGGGGAAGGGGCCCTGGAGGATCTCGCGGCGGCGCCGGTTTTTGAGCCAGGAGAATATCACCGGATATCAGCGAGCGCCGATCGGGAGCGCCGGCAATCAACCTGTTCGCGGTTCGAGCACCTCGAGGCCGTCCAGGTAGGGGACCAGCCTCTCGGGGATGCGCACCGAGCCGTCGGCCTGCTGGCACTGCTCCAGCAAGGCGATGAGCGTCCGGCCCACGGCCAGCCCGGAGCCGTTCAGCGTGTGCACCAGCTCGGGCTTCTTGCCCTGCGCCGGCCGGAAGCGGATGCCGGCCCGGCGGGCCTGGAAATCCCCGCACCAGGAGCAGCTCGATATCTCGCGATAGGCGTCCTGCCCGGGCAGCCACACCTCGATGTCGTAGGTCTTGCGGGCGGCGAAGCCCAGATCTCCGGTACAGAGCTCGACCACCCGGTAGTGCAGGCCGAGCCGCTTGAGCACCTCCTCGGCGTGCCCGACCAGCGTCTCCAGCGCGACTTCGCCCTCTTCCGGGCGCTCCACCCGCACCAGCTCTACCTTGTCGAACTGGTGCTGCCGGATAAGCCCCCGGGTATCCTTGCCGTAGCTTCCTGCCTCGCTGCGAAAACAGGGGGTATAGGCCGTGTTGCAGAGCGGCAGCTCGTTCGCCTCGATGATCTCCCCCGCGCGCAGGTTGGTCAGCGGCGCCTCGGCGGTGGGGATGAGGTAGAGCTGGTGGCCCTTGTTCTTGCCCTCGGCGTCCCACTCGCCGGCGATACGGAAGAGATCGGCCTCGAACTTGGGCAGATTCCCGGTGCCGCGCAGGGTCTCGGCCTTGACCAGGACCGGCGACCAGATCTCCTGGTAGCCGTGCTCTCTCGTGTGCAAGTCGAGCATGAAGTGGATGAGCGCGCGCACGAGCCGGGCGCCGTCTCCGAGCAGAAAGCAGAACCTGGCGCCCGATAGCTTGGCCGCCCGCTCGAAGTCGAAGAGGGCCAGCCGGGCTCCCAGGTCCACGTGGTCCCGGGGCTCGAAGTCGAGCACGGGCTTCTCGCCCCAGTCTCGCAGAAAGCGGTTGGCCGTCTCGTCCGGGCCGTCGGGAGCAGAGTCGGCCGGCAGGTTGGGGACGTTGAGTAGAAAGTACTCCAGGTCCTTCTCGATCTCGTTGAGCTCGCCCTCCAGCCGTTTGGACTCCTCGGAGATGGCCCGCATCTGCTCGCGCTGCTTCTGGAAATCCTCCCCCTTCTTGTCCAGGTTGGCCATCCGCTCGTTGGCCTGGTTCTTCTGGGTTCTCAGTTCCTGCAGGCGCGCCACGGTCTTGCGCCTCTTGGTGGCGTGCTCGGCAATTGCGTCGATGCTCAGGACCGCCTCGTCGCCGCGGCGTCCGAGAGAGTTGCGGACCTCGTCCAGGTGTTCGGTTACGTATCGGGTATCCAGCATGGCCAGCGATATATATCACAGTACGGGCAGCGAGGGGCCCCGGCCTGAACGCGCCCGGTCCCGGCGGCCGGCCGATTCCTGTTTGCCACGGCTCGATTGTGCTAAGCCATACCGGTAACTCTTAACGGAAGAGCTGTACCGATGAGCGTGCTTATCTACGATACCACCCTCCGCGACGGGACCCAGGGCGAAGGAGTGCAGATGTCGGTCGCCGACAAGCTGACCTTCGCGAAATTGCTGGACGAGCTGGGCGTCGCCTACATCGAGGGCGGCTGGCCCTTTTCCAACCCGCGCGACCAGGCCTTCTTCGAGCAGGCCCGCGAGCTGGAGCTCAGACAGGCCAGGCTCACCGCCTTCGGCTCCACCCGACGCGCGGGCATCTCCTGCGAAAAGGATCCCAACCTGCAGGGGCTGGTGCGCACCGGCCTTTCGACCTTCTGCATCTTCGGCAAGTCGTGGACCTTCCAGGTCACCGACGCGCTGGGGGTGTCGCTGCAGGAGAACCTACAGCTCATCGAGCAGAGCGTGCGCTATCTCAAGCAGCACGCCGAGCAGGTGATCTACGACGCCGAGCACTTCTTCGACGGTTTCGTCGAGAACCCGGATTACGCACTGCAAACGCTCCGGGCGGCCGAGGCCGGCGGCGCGGATTTCATCGTGCTCTGCGACACCAACGGCGGCGCGCTGCCCGAGCAGATCAGCCGCGCCTGCCAGAGCGCCCGCGAGGCGGTCTCGCCCGCGCTCGGCATCCACGCCCACAACGACGGCGAGCTGGCGGTGGCCAACTCCCTGGCCGCGGTGCGAGCGGGCGCCAACATGGTGCAGGGCACCATCAACGGCTACGGCGAACGGTGCGGCAACGCCAACCTGGTCTCCATCATCCCCGCGCTGATGCTGAAGATGGGCGAGCGCTGCCTGCCGGCGGAGCGGCTCGGCCGACTGGCTCATGTCTCGCACATGCTGGACGAGCTCACCAACCGGGCTCCGGTCACCAACCAGCCCTACGTGGGGCGCAGCGCCTTTGCCCATAAGGCGGGCATGCACGTCAACGCTATCAAGAAAAACAGCCGCACCTACGAGCACGTAGACCCACAGCTGGTGGGCAACCGCCGCCGCATCCTGGTCTCCGACCTGTCGGGCCGCGACAACATCGCGTTGAAAGCGCAGCAGCTCGGCATCGAGCTCGACCCCAAGGCTCCGGAGACCCGGCAGGTGCTGGACCGCCTCAAGGAGCTGGAGAGCTACGGCTACCAGTTCGAGGGAGCGGCGGCCTCCTTCAAGCTGATGGTGGACGAGGCGCTGGGCAAGCGCCCGCGTTACTTCGAGCTGCGGGATCTGGAGGTCACGGTAGGACTCGGCGATAAAGAGGACGACAGCGCGCTCTGGCAGGGCGACGCGGTGGCCAGCGTCGAGGTCAACGTGGGCGGCATCGTGGCCCGCACCAAGGCCGTGGGCGAGGGCCCGGTGCACGCCATGGACGTGGGGCTGCGCAGCCTGATAGACAAGTTCTACCCCACGCTCAAGTCGGTGCGCCTGCTCGACTACAAGGTGCGGGTGCTGGGCAGCAAGCAGGGCACCGGCTCGGTAGTCCGGGTGCTGCTGCAATCGGGCGACGGCGAGGAGGTCTGGGAGACGGTAGGTGTCAGCCCCAACATCATCGCCGCCAGCTGGCAGGCCATGGTCGATGCTCTGGAGTATAAGCTGGTCAAGGACGGGGTGGAGGCTCACAGCCGCGAGCCCGAGACGGTGAGCGGCCGTCCGGGCTCGGCCGCGCGCACGCGCGCCAGCCGTTCGCAGAAACGCAAGCGCGGGGCGGTCAACCTCGGGCCCAAGAAGCGGGCGGAGAAGCGGACGTCATGAACACGGACGACTACGTACGGATCTTCGACACCACCCTGCGCGACGGCGAGCAGTCACCCGGCTGCACCATGACCATCGAGGAGAAGATGCGCGTGGCCCGCAAGCTGGAGGACCTGGGCGTGGACTGCATCGAGGCCGGCTTTCCCGCTGCCTCTCGCGGGGAGATCGAGGCGGTGCAGAAGGTCGCCGACGTGGTGGAGCGAAGCCGCGTCATCGGACTATGCCGCACGCGCGAGCCCGACATCATGGCCGCCTGGACGGCGGTCAAGGACGCCGCGCGTCCCGGGCTGCACGTCTTCATCGCCACCAGCGAGCTTCACATGCGCAAGAAGCTCAAGCTCTCCCCGGACGAGGTGCTGCAGGAGATCCGGCGCGGGGTCACCACCTGCCGCTCGCTCTGCGACCACGTCGAGTACTCGGCCGAGGACGCCACCCGCACCGACCCGGTCTTCCTCAAGGAAGCGTTCCAGTGCGCGATCGAGAGCGGGGCTACCGTGTTGAACATCCCGGATACCGTGGGGTATACCCTGCCGCAGGAATACACCCGGATCGTGCAGCAGATCGCCTCCATCGTCGGCGACCGGGAGGTGATCATCTCCACCCACTGCCATAACGATCTCGGGCTGGCGGTGGCTAATTCCCTGGCCGCGGTGGCCGCCGGAGCGCGGCAGGTCGAGTGCTGCGTCAACGGCATCGGCGAACGCGCGGGCAACGCCTCGCTGGAAGAGGTGGTGATGGCGCTGCAGGTGCGGCGCGATCTGCTGGGCTGCGCTACCCGCATCAACACCCACGAGATCGCCGCGGCCAGCCGCATCGTCAGCGAGGTCACCGGCATGCCGGTGCAGGCCAACAAGCCCATCGTGGGGCGCAACGCCTTTGCCCACGAGGCCGGCATCCACCAGCACGGGGTGCTCAAGGACCGGCGCACCTACGAGATCATGCGCCCCGAGGACGTGGGCGCCACCGAGTCCAACATCGTGCTGGGCAAGCACTCCGGCCGCCACGCGCTCGGGGACCGCCTGGTCGCGCTGGGCTACGAGCTGAGCGGCGCGCAGCTGGCGGGCGTATTCGAGCGCTTCAAGGCGCTGGCCGACAAGAAGAAGAACATCTACGACGAGGATCTGCACGCGCTGGTCGCCGAGGACTCCTCCACCATGACCGCGCGCTACGAGCTGGTATCGCTGCAGTTCAGGTCCGGCACCGATACCGATCCCTGGGCACGGGTCGTGCTCCGCATCGGCGACGAGGAGCGCACGGCCGAGGCCACCGGCAACGGCCCGGTCAGCGCCGCCATCCTGGCCATCAAGCAGTGCACCGGCAACCAAGACGCCGTCTTGCAGGAGTACCGCCTGGATGCGCTGACCGGAGGCGCCGACGCCCAGGCCCGAGCCGCCCTGGTCATCTTCGATAGCGGGCTGCTCTCCCGCGGCGTGGCCACCGACATCGACGTGGTCACCGCCAGCGCCCTGGCCTTCATCGACGCGCTCAACACCCAGGCGAGAAGGTTGGAGCTACAGTCTAACGGCTGCAACAGCGTTCCGCCCCCGCCCGGGCGCAATCCCTGAAGCCCGGACCGCTTCAGTTGATGGAGAAGTCGCTTCCGCCCTCGTCGTCGCCCTCGCCGCGTCGGGTGGCGAAGATGCGCTCCCAGTTGAGGCGGTAGGCGCGAGTGGAGACCCGCGCCGGACCGGCGGTGGTCTTGGCCGGCGCCTCTTCGGCCGGGTCGGCCGACGATTCGTGCAGTACCTCCACATCGCAGAGCTGCGGCGTCTGTTCCCGCGGGTGCAGTCGCACCAGCTCGCGGTCGTTAAGCGGGTGCCCATCCCGGGCCGGCCTGACCTCGGCCGCTTCCACCCGCCCCTTGCGCAGCCGCAGTATCTTCGTCCCCTCGCCGTCCTCGGTAGGGCCGTGCAGGAAAGCCAGGTCGTAGGAGGGCTCGGACTGCTTCGGATCCATACAGAAAAAGAATTTATGGCGGCGCTGACGATCTGTCCAGGGGAAAGGATTCCTTGGTTTCCCAGGGGCGAACCGAGCGTGGTGGGCCTTGCGCCGTTCCGGAAAAGGCGTAGGGGAAGGGACGAGCCCCTCTGCTGTGGTATTCGGTCACGTATACCCCTAGGGGAGGGCCTGGCGCCCGCCCGGATAAGGTGTACGGGAGAAAACGACCCCGAGCGGGAGGGGGCAAGCCCCTCCCCTACAGCTCCCTAGGGAAACGCGAACATGATCGACACCAGGGGAAAGCTCCTCAAGAAGAACCGGCGGATCGAGAGCCAGCCCAGGGGAACGGGCGCGGTGCGGCAGTACCGCCTGGGAGGTTCGCGCCGCCTGTTCCGCATCACCACCTTCTGTCCCGAGTTGGTGGGACCGGGGCCGGTTCACCTCTATCTGATAGAGGATGACGCGCTGATTCTGGTCGATGCGGGACTGCCTACGCTGCTGGCCAAGAACCTCTTCTACTTCTGGCGGCGGCAGAAGATGCCGCCGGACGTGGAGGCGCTGGAGGACGACCTGAGCGAGAAGGAGATCCGGAACGGCATCGAGCTGTCCGGTCACCGGATCGAGGACATCGACTACATCGTTCTCACCCACGGACACCCCGACCACTACCTGATGGCCAACTGGCTGGTGGAGCGCAGTGGGGCGAAGGTCGCCGCCCACGTGGCCGACTCGGCGGCCATCAGCAACCGGTGGTGGATGCTCGAGTTTTGGATCAAGAGGGCCAGGGCCATGACCGCCATGGGCATGCCCATGCCCACCCCGGGCAAGAGCGGAAGCTCGGGTGCGGCGGTGGACCCGGTTACCCTGCCGCTGGCGCTGGGCGTGGACCTGCCCCTCGGGTATGACGGCGTGCTGGGCCTGGGCGGTTTCCAGAAGCCTTCCATCCAGATGCGCCGCTATCCGGGCCACACCGCGGGGAGCATCGGTATCCTGCTGTACGGAGAGGAGCAAAACGGCGAGCCGGGCGGCGAGGCGGTGCTGCTCTGCGGCGATACCCTGCTTAATCCCATCACGCCTCATCCGGAGGACCTGCTCGAGTATCTGCGGACGCTGGAGCGTCTGAGCACCCTGAAGAACGTAGTGCTGACCCTGCCCGCCCACGGAGATCCGATAACCGATCTCGGAGACAGGGTGGCCTTCCTGCAAAAGCACCATCAGAACCGGCTCCGCGTCACCTACCAGGCCTGCCGCAAACCGACCAGCGTCTGGCAGGTCGCCACCCGACCGCGCTACTTCGATACCCACGTCGATCCGACGAAGTTCAACCCGCTGGCCGCGCAGGAAGCGTTCGTCCACCTGGAGCTGCTGCAGATGGCGGGCGGCGTGCGCACCGATTCCGTGCGGGACGGCGTGCACTACCTGGTCAGCTCGGGCGAGAAGTTCCCGGAGGTTTTCGGTCGCATCCGCGAGATCGTTCGGGACGAAGACGGTACGGCGTTGCGGCGGTGCTGGTGACCCCGGGGGGAGGGGAGTGTCTTCCCCATTTGCCTCGTACGGTTTATCCTTGAATAAGACCCATTTACTGGCTATTCGAAGGGAGCGATTCGGTCCGGAACGGTAGGGTTTACGTCGAGGAGGGAAAATGTCCGAGCTCAAATATCAGGGCATTTTTGCGGTACTTGTCACGCCGTTGGACGATGCTGCGGAGTTGGACGAGGCGGCCCTGCGCCACCTGGTGGATTTCTGCTGCGAACAGAAGTTCGACGCTGCGGTAGTGCTGGCCGGCAATAGCGAATACCCCTATCTGAGCGAGGCCGAGAAGCGGAGCGTCATACGCGTCGCGGCCGAGCAGGCCAAGGGACGCATCCCCCTGGTGGCGGGCATTTCCGCCCACGGCACCGGGAAGGCCCTGGCCCTGGCCCGGCAGGCCAAGGAGGCCGGTTGCCAGGCGATAATGGCCGAGCTGCCCCGTTACTACCACCTGGAGATGGACGACGTTCTGCACTACTTCCGCGTTCTGGCCGGCGAGGGCGGGCTGCCGCTGGTCTTCTGCTACGCCCCGGACACCTCGGGGCTGGTCATGACCCCGGAACAGATCCTCAAAGTAGCCGGGATAGAGGGCGTAGAGGCGACCGTCCTGTCCCTGATCAGCGTTCCCTTTATCCGAGAGGTGCTGGCGCTGGGCAAGCAGACCGAACATCCGTTTCTGTCCGGCACCGGCCTGGTGCTGCAGGACGCCCTGGAAGCAGGCGCCCGCGGCCTCTGCTGTCCGCTGCCCACCCTCTTTCCCGGTCAGATCACGGAGATCATCGAGGCCCACGAAAAGGGGGACAGCAAGCAATGCCACGCGGTCCAGGACCGGGTGCTGGAGGCCGCGGTTAGCTTTTTCAGCCGGGTGGAGCCCTTTGTCTTCGACACCGCCGCCATCTTCCGGGCTCTGGCCAGCCGCTCGGCGCCGAACAGCCCGCGCCGGGCGCAGCCCGTTCACGTCCTGATCAAGGAGACCTTGCGGCTACAGGGGCACCTGAGCAGCAGCATGGTCAAGCCTCCCTACCGGCCGGCCACCGAGGCGCAGAGCCAGATCGTCAAAAAGGTCATCGAGCGGATCGAGGCCTCGGAGTAACGCGAGTAGAACTAGCGTCGTACAGCGGTTCTCGAGCCGATCTCATAACCCTTTCGACCGGCTCTCGGACGGGAGGGCCGAAAGGGTTATCAGACCGGCTCTACCACCAGGTCATATGGTCCGGTCTTGATCACCCGGCCCTGGATCCGCTCGCCGCGTTGCGCCTCGCAGGAAACCAGGTAGGTGACGCCGTCCACCTCGGGCGCTTGCCCCGCGTGTCGGCCTACCAGCACCCAGCCTTGCTCGTCGGCTGCCCCCTCCACCAACACCTCGATCCGCTCGCCCCGCATCCCGCGGTTGCGCTCTCGCGATAGGCGGCGGCCCAGCGCCATAACTTGGCGCAGGCGCTGGTAGGAGAGCCGGGGCGGCACCGCCGGACCGGTATTGTAGGAGGCTGTGCCTTCTTCATCGCTGTAGCGGAAAGCGCCCAGGTGATCGGGCTCGGCCCACTGTAGGAAATGCATCAGCTCTGCGAAATCCTCCTCGCTTTCGCCGGGGTGACCGACCAGCACCGTCGTGCGCAGGAAAGCGCCCGGCATCTCCTCGCGCACGCTCTCGATTAACCGTCGCAGACGTTCCGGACCGTGGCCGCGCCGCATCCGCCGGAGCACGGCGCCGCTGGCGTGCTGTATGGGGATGTCCAGGTAGGGAACCACCCGAGACGACTCGCGCATGGCTCGCAGCAACCGCTTGTTGACCGTATCCGGGTAGAGATAGAGCAGCCGGATCCAGTCGATCGCCTTCACCGCGTCGAGCGCGCGCAGCAGCGCGGCCAGGTCGGTCGGTTCGGACAGGTCGCGGCCATAGGCCGAGGTGTCCTGGGCAACCAGGCATATCTCCTTGATACCGCGGCGCCCGAGCTGCTGCGCTTCGCGCACGATGTCGTCGATCGGTCGGCTGCGCCCCCTGCCCTTGATGCCGGGGATGGCGCAGAAGGCGCACCTGCGCGAGCAACCGTCCGCTATCTTGATGAAGGCCGACGCCGCCCCGGGCTCGCTGAAGCGCGGCGTCCGTCGCTTTTGCAGGAAGCATCCGGCCGGCCCGACCTGGTAGCGCGCGGCCCGGCCCGCGATGATACGGCCGAGGCGGTCGGGGCGTCCGGTTCCCAGCAGGTGGCTGAGCTCGGGGATCTCCTGGCCGAGCTCGGCCCCGTGGCGCTGGGCCAGGCAGCCGGCAGCGACCAGGTAGCGCGCGCGACCCTCGATCCGGTGGCGCGCCATCTGCAGCAGTACCTCGATCGATTCGCACCGCGCGCTCTCGATGAAGGCGCAGGTGTTGACCACGATGATGTCGGCCTGGCGCGGATCCGCGGTCAGGCGCAGACCCTGGCCCGTTGCCAGGCCGGCCATCACCTCGGTATCCACCCGGTTCTTGGCGCAGCCGAGCGATACGAAGTGGATATACCGCTTCACCACCAACCCCTGAGCGGGTGGGGTTAATGGTAAACGACGCCGGCCGATAGCATCGGCACCACGGCCGCGTGGCCGATTTCGTACTCGTCGTCAGCGGCGATGTAGAGCAGCCGGGCCATGACCCCCACGCTGAGCTGCTCGTCGATCCAGAAGTCGTAGCCGATCATGGGGGAGATCCCGATCCCGGGGTCGGGCCGGCCGGCCTCGTCTTCGGATTCATCGTCGTCTTCGGCTTCCGACATGCGGTAAAACGCCACGCCCAGCCCGATGGTGGCGCCGACGTGCAGGCCCGAACGCGCATTCGGATAGAAGTCGACGAACGGGCCCAGCACGGCGAGCCGGAGCCTGCCCGACATGTTGAACTCGGCCAGGTCATCTCGGTAGCGCGGCTCGGGGATGTAAACGTAGGTCACGCCGCCGCCGATCACGAAGCCCTCGCCCGGGGTGCCTCCGACCAGCAGGTCGAACAGGCCCGCTCCCACCCCCTCGATGGAGGCGTCGGCTGGAGCGTCGAGCGCGTCGTACAGATAGCCGATGCCGGCGCTGTAGCGCAGGTAGAAACCGTCGTGGTTGCGCTGCGTGAGCCTGCGCTTTTCCGCGGCGAGATCGGCCGAGGGCCAATCCCAGCCGGAAACCGAAGCGCCCGCGCGGGTCTCACAGCGCCCGCCCGCGGTACACACCGCGCCGGAAGGACAGGGCGGGTTACAGCTGCTCACGCAGAGCCCTTTCGTGCAAGAGTAGCCGTCTCGGCAGGGCGGACGGCAGGGGGCGTCGTCCTGGCCCTCGCTCGCGGCTCCGTGGCTCGGATCGGCTTCCGGCGCGTTCGCCGCGTCCGGCGCCGATCGGTCGCTCCCGGCCGCTTCACCCCCGCCGGCCCGATCGGCCGGTTCGGTTCCGGAGGGCGCGCTCGCTTCGCCCGGCTGGGCCTGGGCCGCGGAACAGATCGTCAAAACGGCAAATAGAATAGATAATTTCGCGAGATGAGATCGGTACACCCGTGTCTACTCCTGGGAAAGGATGAACTGCAAGCGCATCCCGGAGAGCGCCGGCAGCTCGGCCACCGCGCGCCCGTTGATGACCTTGGCCCGGGTATAGTCCCAGGTGGTCACGGTGGTGTCCTCGGCGAACTGCCTCTGTTGCTCGCTCACCTCCTCGTGGGCGAGGTAGAGACCCTTTTCGCTGTACCCGTCCGGGATGCCGCCGAAGGGTATGGACACGACGATACTCGCGCCCTCCGGCGCGTATATAGCCGGGGATACCAGCACGATGGGCCCGATGGGCTTGTCCCCGCGCACGTCCGCGTCCTTGAACGCGGTAGTGCGGGGCGCGTTTTTGAGGATGACCTCAGCGCTCCCTTCGATGCTTCCCGGCGGTATCTCGACCCGCGCCCCGCTGGCCAGCTCCAGCTTGCCCCCGCCGGCTCCCATCTGCGCGACCACCTCGTCGCCGCCGGATCTGTTGACCGGCGTGATCGGGCCCTCTTCCATCGTCGATGCAGTGTCACCATATTCGGAGGGGCCGCTCGTCGCAGCGCCCCCGCCGCAGCCGATCAACGCCGCACCTACGGCCGCTACCAACGCTAGCACCGTTCGTCGCTTCATGATTTACCTCCCCACACTCCGGTAATCCGGAGGTAAAAAATTAGCGGAACCCTACCTGTTTATCGGTGAAAATACAAGGATGACCCTTTTGCCGAGGCGCGCCCGAAGGCTGCTCGACTTGTTTCCGCTCACGCCGTTCGGGGTAATGGCCGCGGCGGCGTCGTATGCGGCGCTGCAAGCCTTTGCCTTCGCCGAGATGGACCGGGTTCTGCTGGTGGTGGGAAGCGCGGGATTGGGATTGTGTGCGCTGTGTGCGTCTCTGGTGGCTATCGCCGCTACGCGATTGAAGCTGCGGAGGCAGCCGGCCGGCGAAGGCGAGACGCGGATGTTGGAGACCGGCATTGCCGTCGGGACCGGTTTCTCGCTTCCCTCGCTCGGCTGGCTCCCGTTGGTACGGGTACGCTGGAGCTGGGAGGAGCCTGCTGGGGCGGATATCGAGATCGAGCGAAACCGGGCCGGGACGTTAGGGGAGGTGGCGACCGTGCACGACCGAGGACAGATCCGCCGGGTAAGCCGCCGGGTGGTGGTCGAGGATGCGCTCGGCATCGGTCGCGTCGCCATCCGGTCGCCGACGGCGGAGCGATACGACGTGCTGCCCCGCCTGGGCGGGCTCGGCAGCCCGAATGCCCTTCTCTCCTTGGCGGGCGGCGACGACCTGCCGCATCCCGCGGGTATCGACGACGGAGATCGATTGGAGCTGCGGCGCTACCTGCCGGGCGACCCCGCACGCTTTATCCATTGGAAGGTGCTGGCTCGCACGCGGCGGCTGATGATAAGGGCACCCGAGCGCGCGCTGTCGTCCGAACGTAGGACGGCCGCCTTCATGGTGGCGGGGCTGGCAGACGACGCCTCGGCGGCCGCGGCCCGCGCCGCGTTGATGGGGGGTATTCTAGGCGACGACTGGCTTTTCGGCTCCGACCTGGAGGTGGGGACCGGGCCCGACCTGGAAGAGGCGCTCGCTATCCTGATGCGCTCGAGCGAGGCGCGCGACAGCGGCGGAGCCGGGCTGCTCTCCTTCGTGGAGCAGGTCGAAAAGCAGGGGCCGTGTAGCGCCATGGTCTTCGCCCCGCCCGGACCCGGCGTGTGGATGCAGCGGGTGTTGGAGCTGGCCGGCCGCCGCCGCGTTCAGGTCGTCATCGCCGTGGACCCGTCATTGCCGGCGGAGCGTCCCCGACTCTGGCAGAGGCTGCTGTTGCGCGATGTGCGCGCGGAGGATGGCGCGGACGGACCGTCCTCGGTCGAGGGGCTGTTGGAGGTGGCGCAGGCATTGAACTCGTCCGGCTGCACGCTTACCATGCTCGACAGAACGACGGGGCGGCCGTTACCGGAGCAGCACCTTCGATTCTAATGAGATCCCGGTCGCCGAAGCAGAGAGGGTTGGACGTTGATAAGTTCAGCAGTCACGAGCGCCTATCGAAGTCTGTTTTTTTTCTAATAACTCACCACGTACTGTAAAAACATAACCGCACGGTAATCTGGTTCACCTGGAACACCCCGAGGGGAGGAAGAGATGGCCGAAGAAAAGAGCGCAAAGAAGGTAGATATCTGGGCCTTGTTAACCATTCTGCTTGTCGTGATATGCGTGGCCGGTTCGTTCTGGGCGACCAACACGGTGATGCTGACCCGGTTCGAACTGATGCAGATGGAGGTCCGCAATCTCAACAACGCTACCCATAACGAGATCAGGTCCGTGCAGCGCGACGTGTTGCGGAACCGCGAGATGATCCGCGATATCAAGTGCAGGTGTAGCTGTAGCTGTAGCGAACCCGCCGCCGACCAGCCGTAGGGGCCCCGCCCCCTGCTCCTCGGCGCGGCCTCGCACCGTATCCCCGTCCTGCCGGCGACCTGTCTGTAGCCTTTTCCGCCGCCGCTTCGCCCTTCCCGCAGATTGCCGCCCGTACCGATCTTCGGCTCGACCCGGTCAGGCCGTCGCCTCGCCGGTTGGCCTTACCGGCGGCCGTCGAGGTATGCTCCCACTACCCCTGCGGCGCGCCTCGTACGCCCGCGTCCCGCGAACGCTTCATCCCGGTGAGCAAGATGGCACGACCCTTCACTTTTGCAGCACGTATCCGGAGCTTCAAATACGCGATCAGCGGCATCGGCATTATGCTGCGCTCCCAGCACAACGCCTGGCTGCACGCGCTGGCCACGGTCGGGGTGTGCGCGGCGGGTTTTCTGCTCGGCTTCACCCGGGCGGAGTGGTGCTGGATCATCCTGGCCATCGTGGCTGTCTGGACCGCGGAGGCGCTCAACACCGCCTTCGAGTTTTTGGCCGATGTGGCTTCGCCCGATTTTCACCCGGTCGTGCAGAAGGCCAAGGACGTGGCCGCGGGAGCCGTGCTGATTTCCGCCATCGGTTCGGCCTTGATCGGCGTGGTGGTGGCCGCCCCGTACCTGTCGGCCCTGCTCGGTAACGCGCGGTGAACGCTCCCCGTCAGCTGCTTTCCGTCCCCGTTTACGCGATTGCAGCAGCGGTTCTGGTCTTCCCGCTCGCACCGGCGCCCGTGCTGGCCGCGGCCTCGGTCGGCGCAGCGCTGGGCGCGCTGGTTGGAAACCGTCTGGCGGCGGGCCGCTTGCGGCTGCCGGCCATCCTGGCCGGTGCGCTCGCCGGCCTGCTCTCGTCGCTCTTCGTTCGCTACGCGCTGCTGAATGCCCTCTGGCCGGCCGAGCAGCTAGGCCCGGCGCGGGTGCTGCTGCTGAGCGACCTGCTCGGTTACGGCACCGGAGCGCTCTTCATCGCGGCCGGTCTGCGCGGCGCCTGCCGGCGAATTCGCTCGCTCTCCATCCTGGAAGCGGTGCTGATCGCCGCGGCATTCGCTCAGCTGGTGGCCGCGCACCGGCACGGGGCCATCAACCGGCCCTTCGAGATCGCGGATCCCATCATCGCCACCGGAGGAGATCCCCGGTCGGCCTTTCTGTTGATCGGCGCCGCGGCCGCTCTGGTGGTGGTGCTGCTGCTGATCAGCGAGAGCGGCTGGCGGCGCGTGGCGCTTCACCTGGCCCTGGTGCTCGCCGTGCTGGCGCTGGTGCTCTGGGCGAACGACTATGCCGGGCTTCCCACCCCGCCGCTTTCCGGCAAGGGGCTGGGCCTGCGCGGCGAACAGCAGCAGGGCAGGGGCAGAGGCGGGGGCGGCCAAGCCGGCCGCCGCTCCAACGACGAGCTGGAGTTCCGCGACGATTACAATCCGGGCGCCGACCAGGTGCCGCTGGCCGTGGTACTGCTGCACGACGACTACTCGCCGCCCTCGGGCGCCTACTACTTCCGCCAGAACGCCTTCAGCCGCTACGACGGCCGCAAGCTCTCCAGCGCCGCCGCCGAGTACGACCGCGACCTGATCGACCGCTTCCCCGAGAGCGGCCGCATCGCCCGCCAGCCGGGCGATCCGTGGGAGCTGCGCCGGACGCTCGACACCACGGTGGCCCTTTTGGCCGAGCACCGGCAGCTGTTCGGCCTTCAGGCGCCGGTGCGGGTACGGCCTCTGCCCAATCCCGACCCTGGCCGTTTCCGCTCGATGTACCGGGTGACCTCGCGGGCGCTGACCGGCGACTGGAGCGAGCTGCTGGGCGCCCGGGCCGGGGACCCGGCCTGGAGCGGCCGGCAGCTGCGCCACTACACCGCCGCCCCCTCCGATCCGCGCTACCGGCGTCTGGCCGAGCGCATCGCTTCCGGGTTGCGCGAGGACCTAAGGGACGACGCGCTGGCGCGGGCCTTGGCCATCTCCGCCTGGCTTGGGCGCGAGGGGATATACAGTTTAAAGAGCGGCCACGCGCGCGCGTCCGATCCCACCGCCGACTTCCTCTTCGGCGACCGCACCGGCTACTGCGTGCACTTCGCCCACGCCTCGGCCTTTCTGCTGCGCGCGCTGGGTCTGCCCGCCCGCGTCGCCACCGGCTACGTGGTCGACGAGTCCGCGCGCCGCGGAGGCTCCACCATCGTGCTCAGCGGGGGCAACTCCCACGCCTGGGCCGAGCTGTACCTGGACGGCGTGGGCTGGGTGGTGGTCGACACCACGCCCGAACGCGCCCTGGACCCGCCGCCCCCCCCGCCCGACCCGGATCTGCAGCGGCTGCTGGGTGAGATGGTGCGGGGACAGCGCCCGCTGCCGGGCGACGCCGCCGGCTCCCTGCAGGGCGCGGTGCGAGCGCTGCGCATTATCAAGGATATCCTCGTGCGATCGCTCCCGCCCGCCCTGCTGCTCGGGGTCCTGCTGCTTTACCTGATCAAGCTCTGGCGTCGGGCGGCGCCGTTGCTGGCCGGCCCGGCGAGCCTGACCCGGCTCGTCTACCGCGCGGAGCTCGACCGGCTCTGCGAGGCGGGGCTGCGGCGCGACTGGGGCGAGTCGCGAGAGGGACTCGCGGCCCGCCTTTCGGCCAGGCTGCCGGCGCTGGGCCCGCTCACTCGTACCCACCTGCGCGCGGCCTTCGGCCCGCCCGGCAGCCCGACCTCGCCTGTCGAGCTGCGCGCGCTCGCCCGCCAGCTACGCGGCGAGCTTCGCGCCTCGGTGCCCTTATGGCGTAGAATGCTGGGGGTGCTCACCCCCTGGTCGTGGCTCGAAACGCGGTAGAAGCGGTTTCGAATCCGCTTCGAGCTAGCTAGAAGAAGAGGAAGCGATGGAGATAAACGAACCGAACGGGATCCAGAATCAGGGCGGCGGTTACGGAACCGCGGACCGCGGCGGCGACCAGGCGCTGGCGGGTGCACACCAGACCGTGGACAGGCTCTGCCAGCGGCTGCGGGCGGTGATCGTGGGTCGCGACGACGTGATCGATCTGGTGATCATCGCGCTGCTGGCCGACGGGCACGTGCTGCTGGAGGACTACCCGGGCTCGGGCAAGACCACGCTGGCCCGCTCGCTGGGCGAGAGCATCGAGGGCAGAAAGGCGGCGCCGGAAGGGCAGGAGCCGGTGGCCGCCTTCCGCCGCATCCAGTTCACGCCGGATCTGCTACCCAGCGACGTGACGGGCACCAGCGTCTTCGAGGTGGAGACCGGCGCCTTCTGCTTTCGCAAGGGGCCGGTCTTCGCCCACGTGGTGCTGGCGGACGAGATCAACCGCACCTCGCCCAAGGTGCAGGCGGCCATGCTGGAGGCCATGGCCGAGAAGCAGGTGACCGTGGACAACCGCACCTGGCCGCTCGACGAGCTGTTCTTCGTCATCGCCACCCAGAACCCCCTGGACGTGGCCGGCACCTATCCGTTGCCCGCGCCGCAGCTCGATCGCTTCCTGTTCAAGATCCGGATGCGCCATATAGATCGGCAGTCGGAGCTGGGCGTGCTCGAGCACTATCCCACGCCGAGCCTTCAGCGGGGCCGGGGGATGGCCGGGGTGACGCGAGACCAGGTGTTGGCCGCGCGGCAAAGCGTGCGAGAAGGGGTGCGGCTTCACGAGCGCATTCGCGAGGCGCTGGTCGACCTGGCGCGTGCGCTTCGAAACGACCGGCGGGTGCTGCAGGGGGCCAGCACCCGTTCGCTGGTCTTGATGATGCCGGCGTTGCAGGCGCGGGCGCTGCTGCGCGGGCGCGACTACGTGTCGCCCGAGGACCTGGAGGCGCTGGCCGCGCACGTGTTCCGCCACCGCCTCGAGTGCGCGCCCGGCGTGCGCGACCCGGACCAGGTGATCGCCGAGTGCCTGGCGCCCGAGATCGAGAAACTGGCGCGCGCAAGCCTGAGCGGAGGGTCCCGCGTTTGAACCGCGACCGGACGGCGGCGGCCCGGGGAAGGGGCGGACCCGAATCGGGTGCAGGCCCGGCTCGGGTCGCGCTCTTCGGTTTCATTTTGCTGCAAGTATTCCAAGCGGTAGTGCGCGCGCAGCCGCCCGGGCCGCCGCCCCTGCAGCCGCCTTTACCCACCGACCTAGCGCCCCTGCAGCTGCCGCCCGAGCCCGTGCAGCCCGGGCCGCTCGGGCCCGCGGTACTGGAACCGGAGCCGCCGGCGTCCGAGGAGCTGAACCTCGAGTCGATCATGGCCGCGCTTCCCGAGGGGATGCAGGCCGAGGCCGAGGAGATGGAGGCCTGGCTTTACTCCGAGCTCGGCCACCACATCCGGGCGCGCGAGGCAGCCGAGGTCATTCTGGAGGAGACCCCCGGTTCCTACCTGGCCCACTTGGTGCTGGCCATGACCCACCACTATGCGGAGTCCAATCTCCCGCGAGCCCTGTTCCACCTGGAGCGGGCGCGACAGCTGTTCGAGCGGCGCCACGGGCCCACGCCGGCAAGCGGGACGCCCTGGCGGTGGCACATCATACTGCTCAAGGAGCTGGCGGTGCTCCACGGTGATCTGGAGCGCTACCCGGAGCAGCTCGCCATCATCGCCCGCTACAACGAGCTATACGAACCGGATCTGGTCGCCGAGCGCGCCTGGCCTTTAATGAAGCTCCGACGTTTCCGCGAGGCCCGGCTGGCGGCCGAGCTGGGCCTGGCCACCGATCGCTACGAGCAGCGCAAGATCGCTTTGAACGCTCTATGCGCCATCGAGTTCGAGGCGGGCGACGACCAGAAGAGCTACCGCGCCTGCGGGCGGGCGCTAGAGGATGCCCGCCAATCCGATCTCTTTGCCTCGTCGGTGGACCTGACCAACTTAGCCGAGGCGGCCCGGGCGCTGTTCAAGCTGGACGAGGCCGAGAGCCTGGCGCTCGAGGCCACCAGGACCTCCTCGCAATCCTGGTACGCCAATCCCTGGCTGGAGCTCTCGGAGCTGTATCTGCGCGCGGGGCGGTTCCAGCAGGCGCTGCGGGCGTTGAGGGAGATCCAGCACTACCGCGCCCGCCGCCCCCCGCACGCGCGCCACGCCGACCGCAACGAGGTTCAGCGAGCGCTGGCCGCTTTCCTGCTGGCCGCGGGCCGGCCGCGCGATGCGATGAACATCACCGCCCGGGCGCTGGCGGCGCCCGACCGCCGCTCGCACGCCAGCCGCGATCCGCTGCAGGACCGCATGGTGCTGGCTTTGCTCGATCGCCGCGCGAGGCTCTCGGCCGCGGAGCGGTGGCGGGAACGGGCCGCCGTCGAGCCGCTGCACCGCGCGGCGTTCAGCCGGCTGCGGGCGCTGTGGCTGCGCCTGACGGCCTGGCGCTCGGCTCAGCAAGTCCGGCGCCTGTTGCAGGGGGAGAAACGGCTGGTGGGTGCCTTTCGTATCGGCACCTCGCGCTCGGCGGTTACGCCGCCCTGGCTGCTCGGCGATCTGGCGGAAGTCCTGGGTGCGGGTGTGGCCGGCGAGGCCTTGCGCCGAGCCCGCCGCGACGACCCCCGTCCGGGCGCGGGGGCCTACTACGATGCGCTAGGGGCTGAGGTGCACGCCAGGTGGGGAGAGCCGGCGCGTGCACGCGCGCTCGCCCGGGCCGCGCTGGGCTCACTGGGGGAACGCGAGTCCATGCTCCGCGCCCGGGTGATGGCCGCGGCCGCGCGAGCAGCAGGTTCGAGCGGAAACGTCGAGGATCTTCTCGGGTACGTGGAGAGCGCGCTTTTCCTCGACCCGGGGGTCTTCCGCAGACTTGATCTTCGTATCCCCGTACGCATAGACGCTGCCGGGGGCGAGCTGGCGCAGAGAGCCGCAGAGCTGCTGGCCGGCTCGCGCCGCCTGCTGGTCGCGCAGCCCGGGCTCGTGCTCCGGGTCCGGGCGAGCGGCAGCGGCGCGACCGCCTGCCTGCTCGGCCGCCGCCGATCCGAGCCGCTCGGCTGCGGAGAGCTGCCGCCGGGCGACGGATGGGACGCCGCCGCAGCGGCCGCCAGCCTCTACATTTCCTTTCACCGCGATGCCTTCGCCCCCCGGGTCGACCTGACCCGCGCCGACATCAACGCCATCGTGGGGGGCGAGCGCATGGTAGATGATCAGCTGAAGTCGGTTCTGCAGGAGTCCGATTCGCCCTGATCTCAGCCGGAGAGCAGATCCCGACCGGTAGGCCGGTATTGAACTCGACGCTGGTGCGTGATACTTCCGAGACCTGTGGGCTTCCCGCGGGTCATACCCGTCTGATAGCAGAAAAGATCGACCGGGGCAGGCGATCCGGTAGTATAATTTCAGGCGAAAAAGCACGGTGAACAGCCGGGGGTCGCACGACCAGTGAAAGCGCAGCTTGCAGCCGTTCAGAAGTTCTTCTGGATACTGCTGACCTGCTCGGCGGTGGTGGCCATGGCCGCGGCGCCTCTGGGCGGCAACGGGCGGTTGATGACCGGATTGCGCGAGCTTATGGGGTTTGACCAGGGCTTCGACCGCGGCAAGCTGGAGGCGTTCCTGTTCGAAAGTGCCGCCGGGCAGGGCGAGGTAGCGCTGGCCGAGGTCGCCGCGCGGGCGAACCGGCAACGCGAGGGTCTGCTGAGCCTGCCCGAATCGCCGCCGCCGCCGGTCGTTCCCCTGGCCGGGGTGCAGCTGGCCACGCTGGCCGCGGTCAACGCGTTCTGCGGGCAAAAGGCTTCAGTCGAGATCGGCTCGCCGCGGCCGCAGCAGCTCTCCGACTCCCTGGTCTGGCGCCTTCCCAAGCGGGAGGACGGTGCCGGATACGAGCTACGAAAGGCCGAGTTGCTTCCGGCGCTGGTCGACCGGGCCGACGTCGAGCTGGAGGAAAAAGTCATCGCCGCGCGCAATGAGGCGCGAGAACGCAGGAAGGCCTACCTGCAGGCCAGGCGGTCGTACGAGAAGGCCGACGCCCGTTTCGTGACGCTTCGCAAGCGCCGGGCGCACTGGCGACCCATGCTCAAGGCGCAGGAGAAGCGCGACGAGGCGCGCGCGGAGACCGAGGCCCGTAGGAAAGAGATGGACCAGGCCGACCAGGAGTACGAAACGCTGGCGCTTCAGGCGAGAAAGTACCGGCAGCCCGAAACCTCTGCCAAGGCCTCGCCCGGGGCCGTGCAGCGGGCGGCGGTCGCGGTCACGCTGGGGCAAGAGGGAGCGACCGAACCGATACGGATCGTCTTTCCCCTCTCGCTCAGGGTACGACCGGTGCCCGTGTTGCCGCTCACGGGCTGCGCTTTTACGGCCACCAAGGCGGCCGGTATCTGGGAGGAGGTCTCGGAGCTCGACGCCGAGCAGGCCATCGCCCGGGTGCAGGCCAAGTTCTCCTGGCACTACGGCGGGGTGGGCAAGGCCTTTCTTCAGGTCGCGCCCGTCGTGCTGCTCTGCCTGGTCGGGATCCTGTTCCTGCGCATTCGCAAGGCGTCGGCCAGCTATAACCCGTTCGACAAGATAAGCGGGGTCGGAGGGCTGCCGTTGGTAGGTCTCAAGCCCGCCGTGCTCAACTTGCTGGTGATCGTATTGCTGCCGCTGCTCGGCTGCGTTTTGTGCGTCTGGTCTTTGATGCAGATAGACGTGATACCGGCCGCACCCATCCTCAGCGCGCTTCTGGTGCTCGGGCTGGGAGCGCTCTGCTACGCTCGCATGAACGAGCTCAGCAACCTGCGCGACGCCGTCAACCGCAGCCACCGGGCCTCGCAAGCGCCTCCCGGCAGCTGAAATCTAGCGGCCCGTCGAACGACTATAAAACAGCCGGTCGCATGATCGCGGCGAGCCGGCGCTGAACGTGACCCCTGTTCACGTCCATGAATTCGTACGGCTTACTCCCGGAATTACAGCGCGAGAGCCGCCCTGCGGAGGTGGTATATGAAGAGAATTGAACTTGGCCTGAAACGCTATTTGGTTTATGGTTCCGCCGTGATTACGCTCTCGAAAAACGAGGTTGGCGACCGTGGTCGCCGTGATTTTTTTTCGATATCCGTTCTGCAGCCCCTTGCCGGTATCGCGCTAGTCGCGCTGCTGGTGCCGCTCGCCGGTTGCGAGAATTTCGACTTGCCGGTCGACGACGAAGGTTCCTCGTCGACCAGGGACGCCGGAACGGCACCGGTCAGAACGACCGCGCCCGACAGCGGCGGCGCGGTTTCCTCTATGGACGCGGGCCCGGCCGGCCCGGAACCAAACGAGGGGCAGGAGCCGACCGAGCTCAAGACCGACTTCGTGGTGGCGCAGGCCGGAAAGGACCTGATATTCGTTCCCAATCCCGCGAACCACGTGGTAACGGCCATCGATCCGCAGAGCCTGGGCATCCGCTTCCTGCCCGCGGGCAACCGGCCCACCTACCTGGCCGCCTGTCCAGCCGCGAACGTGGCGGTGGCCATCGACAAGGGCGCGGGCAGGGCGGCGGTGATCCGGGTCTCGCGTGCGTCGTTTCCCGACCCGGTCATGGTGGACGTGGGCCGCGGCGCCAACGCGGTCGCCTTCTCGCCGCGCTGTCTTTACGCCGTGGTCTACTACGATCCCGAGTACGTGGGCGAGGAAGACAGTACGGGCGGCTACCAGGAGGTGAGCGTCATCGATCTGGCGCAGGGCGACGAACGCTCGGTCCGGATCACGGTCGGCCTCCGACCTCGCGAGATCATCTTCGAGAAGGAGGGCAAGGGGGCCTTCTTCGTCACCGAGGACGGCGTATCGACCGTCACCTTCGCCGACGTGTTCGGGGATGACGCCGATTCGGCGCTGGCCGAGACCGTGGACTTCGGCAGCGAGCTGGAGACGGGGAAGGTGCAGATCGGCCTCTCTCCCTACGGCCGCTTCGTGACCGGATACGAGAAGGGCAAGAGCCAGCTGTACCTGCTGGACAACGCTACCGAAACCCTTACGTCGTTGGACATGGTCGAGGTTCTAAACGCGTCGAACGAGATGCCGGACGCCGGAACGCCCGCCGCGGACGGGGACGCTGGAGTTGAAGAGTCGGACGAATCGGAGCCGACCGAGGAGGCGGCACCCTTGACCGAGGCGGCTATCTCGCAGGTGACGATCGCGCCTTCCGGCAGATTCGCCCTGGTCTCTATCCCGGAGCCGGGAGTGGTGTTGAAGATCAAGATCCCCGGTGGATTCGATGAACCCTCCACCATCGTCGCGCTGACCGAGAACGAAGCCAACGACAGCGCGGTGATCGATCCGGAAGAGATGACCGCGCTCATCTTCGACCGGGCCGGCCGCGGCTCCTATCTGAAGGTGGTCGACCTGGAAGCCGAGGAAGCCGAGACGAGGCGGGTGCGGCTGGCGGGACCCGTCGACGAGATCCACTACGCTCCCGGGGGCAAGACGGCGCTGATCCTCCACAACTCAGAAGGCGCACCCTGGGAATTCAAGGCCACCGGATTCAGCGCGCTGGCGGTGGATAGCGGCGCGCCCCCGCGGTTCTACGCCACCAGCGTACCGCCGGGCAGCTACCTGTTTTCCAGCGATGCCGGGGCGATGTTCATGCTGCTGCGGGACGACGCGCTGGGCACGCGCCAGCTGTTGCGGGTCTCGCTCGACAGCCTGCTGGTAGAGCCGATCGATCTGGAGCGCAGGCCTCGCGGGTTGGGGGTGATGCCGAACGTCGATCGGGTGCTGGTCGACCATGTGCATCCGGACGGGCACGTCGCGCTGTTCGACTGGACGGGCGCGATCACCGACTCGCTGGTGGGCTACCAAATCGTCGATCGGATCAAGGAGTAAGCCATGAAGCGACTACCCTTCGTCTTTCTCTTCCTGGTTCAGGCGTCGCTGCTGGCGTGCGAGTCCGATTCGAGCGACGGCGAACCGGAGCGGGATCCCATCTCATTGCTGGGCCAGCCACTGGCCATCGACGCCTCGCTGTTGCTGGTAGACGCCGAGTTCGACCGGGCCTTTCTGCTCGATCTATCGGAAGACGATTTGGCCGCGAGCAAGATGGTCGTCGATCTGCCGGCCAACCCCTTCCGGGTCGAGCTGCGGAACGGGCGGGCCAAGGAGGCGCTGATCCTCTCGGCCGGGCGTAGAGGCGTCGCCCAGGGCACCGCGCTGTCGGCGCTGAGGGTCAACGGAAAGATCCGCACCTACCAGGTGTCGACTCCCTTCGACTCGCTGGTGCAGACCGAGGACGGCCGGTACGCGGTCCTTTATTACGGTCTTGATTCGGATCGGCTGCTTTCCAGCCTCAACGAGATCGCCATCGTGGATCTGCAAGCCGAGGTGGACGAGAGGGCGGCGGTGGTCCGGCGCAGCGTGGAAACCCCCGGCGGTCCTCCGACCGGGCTGGAGGTATCACCTCCGCTGGCGCTGGGGAGCGACGAGAAGTTTCTGGCGGTACTGCTCTCCGACTCGCACGTGACCTTGGTGGATCTCGACGATCTCGACCGCAACGAGACCGTCATCCGGCTGAGCAGCGGCGAGGGGAATGCGGCCGTGCGTCCCGAGCAGGTCGCCTTTTACGCGGAGGCGGGCGCCGTCTACGTACGGGCTGCCAACTCGGACGACGTGTTCGCCATCCGTATCGAGAAGGACGGAAACGACTTCGTAACGGCGATCGAGCAGCTGACCGCGGGGACCGCTCCCTCCGAGATCGCGGTCTACGGGGAGGGAGACAGCGCGCGTCTGCTGGTGGTTTCCGAGAGCGATCAGCAGGTGCATATCGTCGACATCTCCCGGCCGACGGAGGGGAGCGACGGCTCGGGCGACGCGGCAGCGGGCGTAGCGGGCATCGTTCATATCGATCTGCAGTGGGCCGCGGACCGCCTGTTGATCTACGATTCCGAGGCACCCGAGGAATCGGACGTCGACACGCAGCAGCACGCTTTGCTCTACCGGCAGGGCGGTCAGACCGTGACCTTCCTGGATCTACTGGACGCGGAGACGGCCGAGGAGCGGAACCTGGAGACGGTCAGGATAGGCGATCCGATCGCGAGCCTGGAGCTGCTTCAGGACCAGAACCTGGTACTGATCGTCCAGGAGAGCTCGCGGATACGGGTGCTGGATCTGCAGGAACGCAAGATCGTCACCACCGTACACGTGCAGGGTAGCCTCTACAATTCAGTCTTCAGCGCGGACCTGCCGCGCCTCTGGATCGCGCCCCCGGGCCAATACTTCGCGGGGTGCGTGAACCTGCAGAGCGGCGATACCGAGGAGGTGCTGCTCGATCGCAGCCTGGACGGCTTCCTGGTGGCGCCCGAGCCGAAGCTGGCGGTGGCGATTCACGAGCTCGCCGGGGATGAGGAGGAGGGAACCGTGGACAGCATCGCTATCACCGTGCTGGACGCGCTCGATCCGGACCGGGACGAGGCGGTGACCTTCGACGGTTTCCTGGACTGACTCTCACCCGTTCGGGCGGGCGCAAGGCCTGCCGCTACGCCCGTAGTGTAGCGGACCGCGTAGGGGAGGGGCTTGCCCCCTCCCTTTCGGTCCTGCCCATAGTTGTTGTTCGGGCGGGCGCAAGGCCTGCCGCTACGGGGGCGGACGAATCCCGCGAAAGACCCGGGGGTATGCCGTCAGCCGCAGAGCTGGACGCAGACCTTGAAACCCACTCCGGGGTCGGTGCACATGGCACCGCTCAAGCCGGTGGCGGCGCAATCGGCGTCCGTCGAGCAGACGGGCGGGATGCCGTTGGAATCCACGCAGATCTGGAAGCCCTCCATCTCGACGCAGTTGAAGCCGCTCGGGCAGCCTCCCGCGTCGCCTCCCGAGCCTCCCGCTGCCGAATCCGATCCCGCCGTACCCGCACCGGCGGAAACGCTCGAGCAGTCGCACGGCGAGTAGGTGTTGTCCCGCAGGCAGAAGCGGATGCCTACACCTCCGCCCGAGCAGGCGCAGGAGGCCTCGGCGCCCGGCGTACGGCAGGTCGACGATTGGCCGTCCGAGCACTGGCAGTCGGTATAGGTACCGTCTCCCAGACAGAACCGCACGCCGTCGAGCCCATTACCGCAGGTACAGCTCTCGGACTCACCGATTTCGGGGCAGTCGTCGCCTTCGGTGTCCGCGCCGTCGTCGGTTTCGCACCCGACGCCGCAGAAGACCAACAGTACCGCCGCCATCACCGCCATCAAGATTGGATTTCTCATACCTTTAGGTCGACTCACGAGTGGGCATTGTTCATGGAATCGCGCAAGGGTTCAAGTGATTTTGTTTTTTTACCGGGCTCTCGAAATGGGGACACTTCGCAAGGCGACACGCGGCACGAGGTGCTGCGAGGTGGACTGAAATCGGCTTTCGGCGTATGTTTTGACGGCCATAAGCGATCACGGCCGGTCGGGAAAGAGAAGATGGTAACGAGCCTCAGAAAAAGGGTTTTAGCAGGATTATGGGTTGCTCTGCTGGCGTATCCGGCGGCCTGTAACGACGACGGCAACGGAAACCGGGACAGCGGCGTGGACGACTGCGTCGAGGGCGAGACAGCGCCCTGCCAGTGCTCGGGCGGCGAGTCGAGCACGCGGGTCTGCCTGTCGGATGGACGGTTCACCGAGTGCCTCTGCCTTCAGCTGACGGACAGCTGTACCACGCCGGGCGAACAGGTCGACTGTGCGTGTCCCAACGGGATAGACGGGATACAGGTCTGCCGGCAGAACGGCACGCTGAGCAACTGTATCTGCTCGGCCGAGCTCCCCTCTTGCTGCGACGGTCGCGGCGCCTGTTTTCCGGCCGAGACGGTTCCCGAGGATGCCGCCGGTCAGCTCGGCAGCGATACCTGCCTGGGCGACGATCTGCTTTGCGTTCCCGATCCCTTCCTGGATACCGCGGGCGTGACGCTCAAGGTCTGCCACTCCTTTGGCGGAGCCGAGGGGCGCTGCCTGCCCGAGTGCCTGCCGGACATCGCCGAGCAGGCCGAGCAACTGACACCGGACGTCTGTCCGGCCGGACAGCTGTGCGCTCCTTGCCTGGATCCGTTCACCAGCTACTGGACCGGGTCCTGCGGGCTGTTCGGCGATCCCGGTCCGCGCGAGCCGGCGGTGGTCTTCGATCGGTGCTGTGGACAGCAGGGCTACTGCCTGCCGACCGAGCTGGTGCCGGACGATCAGCTCGAATCGCTGGGCGAGGACACCTGCCGGCCGGGCCAGGGATTGCTCTGCGTGCCCAAGGTCTATATCGACGCGGGCGGCGAGTACCAGGCGGAGGTCTGCCGGTCGATCGCCGGCAACGAGGGGCGCTGCGTGCCCGACTGCCTGCCCGACGTGGCCGAGCAGGTGGTGGAGCTGCCGCAGGATATCTGCCCGGAGGGGTTCTCCTGCGCGCCCTGCTTTGATCCGTATAGCGGACAGAGCACGGGCTCCTGCGAGCTATCCGGGGATCCGGGCGCCTCGGCCCAGCCGGTCGTCTTCGACGAGTGCTGCGAGCAGCGGGGATTCTGCGTGGCGGCCGACCTGGTGCCCGAAGACCAGGCCGGTTTTCTGGGAACCGACAGCTGCGAGCCGGACAAGGAGCTGTGCGTGCCCGCCGTGCTCACCCAGCCCGGCTACGCGCCGCCGCGTTGCCGTTCGGTAGGGCACACCGAGGGGCGCTGCCTCCCGGACTGCCTGCCCGAGGTACAGAATCAACCGGTCGAGCTTCCCCGGGACACCTGCGGCGAGCACTTCGCCTGCGTGCCCTGTTTCGATCCGTTCGATGGATCGGTCACCGGCGCCTGCGAGCTGGAGGCGGATGCCCCGCGCGAGCCGCCCGTCCTCTTCGACCTCTGCTGTAGCGGTATCGGCTACTGCCTGCCGAGCCAGATCGTACCCGAGGACCAGGTACAGTGCCTGGACGAGGGCACCTGCCGCGCGGGTCAGGGGCTGCTCTGCACGCCCGAGGTGTTCACCACCACCGAGCCCTACGAGCCCGAGTACTGCCGCTCCATCGGCGGCGCCGAGGGGCGCTGCCTTCCCGCTTGTGTGCCCGACGTCACCTCGCAGCCGGTCGTGTTGCCCCAGGACATCTGCCCGGATGGCTTTGTCTGCGGCCCCTTCTACGACCCGACCAACGGCGAGGTGGCCGGTACCTGCGAGCTGCCGGGAGACCCCGGGCCCACCGAGGAACCGCTGCTGTTCGACAAGTGCTGCCGCGTGGCCGGTCGCAATCACGGTACCTGCATACCGGACGAGGCTCTGCCCGAGGAGTACCGGGGCATACTGGACCCCGACAACTGCCGCAACAGGACCGACGCCTGCGTGCCTGACAAGCTGATTCCGGACCCGGAGATAAGAGCACCGAGCTGTATGGCCCTGGTGAACATCGACGTGGGCGCGTTTTTACCGATTCCGGTGGACGCCGGGCCGGTGACCTACGAGACCCAGGGCGGGTGCGTACCCGAGTGCCTGCTGTCCGACAACGTGAACACCGTCGCCTCTCCAGCGGACTGCGACCTGGGAGAGAAGTGCGTGGTCTGCGAGATCCTGAACGGAATCGTGCCCGGCAGCTGCGGGTAGTACGGAACCCGCGAAGGTGACCCACTCCGAAGCCGATCTCAGAGCCATCGGTTGCGACCCCGGACGCCGGGCCGAGACCTACCGCGCGACTCCGGCCGGAAGCGAGCTGCTGGCCGATTCCGTGGGCGACGGTACCGTACTGGTGCCCGGGCTCACCCCGACCGGCTACGGTTCGGCCGAGAGCTGCATTTCGGTAGCGCGAGACGGGACCATCTTCTTCGCGCCGGCTTTCACCCCCGAGGGTAACGGCCTGCTGCGCTCGCGCGACAACGGCGCGAGCTGGCAGCTGCTGATCCCCCGCATTCCCGGCGGCAAGAGTCACCCCAGGATTCAGCCCTTCCTCTACCTGGACCCGGTGACCGAGCGGCTCTTCTTCCACACGGCCCTGATGAGCGTCATGCCGCCGAGCCTGGCTTCCGGCTTCCACCTGACCACCAGCGACGACAAGGGGGAGAGCTGGAGCTACCAGCTGGTGGCCGAAGACACACGGGACTGGGCCAAGATCTATGGCGGGCCGCCGGTCAAGAGCCAGACCTACAACTACCCGCGCGCTCTTTATCTCTCGGCGTCTTCTCCCATCTCCACCCGCTTCTGGCCCGTGCTCTTCCCCGACCACCAGAGCATCCACCGCTCGCTCGATGGCGGCAAGACCTGGAAAAAGGTAGGGCGCATCAGCCTCAAGCCCCGGGACGTACCGGGATGCAGTCGCTGGGAGTGGATCATCTACGGCTCCGGCGTGGTGGCCAGCGACGGTACCGTCTTTCTGGGCGGCAGAAGGGGCCCGCACCTGGGTATCGCCATCAGCAGCGACGAGGGCGAGAGCTGGGACGTTCGGGATCTGCCGGGATCCAGGCTGCTCGCTTACTTCAATATCCTGCAGGTCGGGTTGGTCAACGGCAACTACGTGATCGGAGAGCCGTTGGCCATCGATAGCGACGACAACCTGTACGCTATCTGGCCCGACCACCAGGACAGGCTGCGGCTTGCGGTTTCCCGGGACGGGGCCGCCACCTGGAGCGAGCCCGTGGTCGTATCCGCTCCCGGCGTCCGGCGCGTCTATTACGGCGCGGCCACCGCCAGGGCGCCGGGCGTCATCGCCATCGCCTACTACGGCACCGAGGATGGTACCGCAACCCACGGTTATATCGCCGAGTCGCTCAATGCCCTGGACGCCGGGCCGGTCTTCCGGGGTGCGGCCGTCAACCCCCCGGCCGAACCGTTGTACGGCAAGGGCTTCGATCCCGGCTACCTGGACATGGTCCTGCGGGGAGGCGATCTCAACGAGATCGTCCAGGTGCGCTACACCCCGGCCGGGGACATCGTGGCCTCTTTCTGCAAGCACATGCGGCGCGGCGCCGATACGCCGGGCGGGTGGGACTACCCCTCGCACGCCAACTCCAGGCTACAGGGGGTGGTGGGGCGGATGGTTCACCGCTGATCCGAGGGCTTCCGTCTTACTGCAGCAGGAAGTCCCAGCGGAACATGGCGTAGACCCAGTCGTGGTCGTCGAAGCCGTAGATGGTGCTGAAAGCGTCGACCGGCTGATAGGTCATGTAACCAGCGCCGATCTTAACCGCGTCCTGTAGCTCGTACATGAGCTCCAGCCGTCCCAGCCAGCCGGTGTAGTCCCAGATCCCGAAGACCAGCACCAGCCCGTTGATGTTGAGACGCTCGCGCAGGGCGTTGTGGTCGACGCGGAGCATGATCTGGGGTTGCTCGATGGGATAGAGGATCCGGATCGGGTAGTGCGCGCCCTCGCGCCGGGGGTTATCCAGCACGTAGTGCTGCTCGTACTCGAACATCACCGTGGTGTCGGTGATGCCCAAATAATTGAAGCCCAGCATGCCGAAGACCTGGTCGTAGCGCTCCAGCCCGGCGTTAAAGCCCTCTGCGGAGGTATCGATGGTGGCGAAGGGGCGGTCCAGGTCAAAGGCGAACTCCCAGCGCAGGAGGAAATCCGATATGGGGACCGCACCCGAATTGGCCAGCATGGTGTAGCGGGGGTGCCACATCTCCAGATCGATCTCGTCCTGCAGGTACTCGGAAGAATCGGGCAGGCGGGCTGCGCCCAGCCGGTCCAGCACCGAGGCGGCGTAAAAGGTGAGGTCAAAGCCGTGGCCGGTGTAGGTCCAGCGGCCCAGATACTGGGCGGCTTGGTTGACGAATCTATCCGGTACCTCCTCGTAGCGCAGCGTCTTGACCTCCAGCGCCTGCGCGATCAGCGGGTCGTCGACCAGCAGCTTGCGCAGGGGGCTGAAGGTCGAGAGCGGGGGCGGCTTGAGGCCGAAGTAGGCCTCGTGGATGATCATGCCTTCCAGGCGATGGTCGCCCAGGTAGAGACCCACCCGGCTGGCCAGCACGGCCAGGCGTCTGTCCTCGAGATCCACCAGGTAGGGCTCGCGCAGGTCGCCGGGATTGACCACGTCGATGGGGCTGAGCACGTAGCCCTGTCCCCAGGCCACGATCTGCCGGCCGACCGTGATCTCCAGGGCTTCGTAGGTGAGCGCGATAAAGGTCTCCCGGCCGATGATCTGCCACTCGTACGCGTCGAGCGTGGGCTCATCATAAGTATCGCGCTCGTGCAGGTAGGCCAGGTCGTACTCCAGGTGTAGCCCGGCCTGCAGCCGCAGCACCAGTCGGTCGCCGCCCAGATCGAAGGGCTTCTTGTAACGCAGGTCCGCGTCCACGCTCTGTCTGAGTTGGGCCAGGGGGTTGTCCTCCATGCGCTCGACCCAGAGCGCGTTGCGGCTGCGGAAGAAACCGTCGAGCGTCAGGTTGGAGGGCGCGGGGGGCGCCTCGGCGCTCTCATGGACCTCGGGAAGATCGTCGAATCCGGCGGAATCGTCGCCGCCCCACCCCACGTCGTCTCCCCACCCCACGTCGTCGGGCTCGGCCGCGGCCTCGGCCGCCGCCTCTGCGGGCTGTTCTTCGCTTGCGGTCGGCTGCTCCGAGGCCTCGGGCGGGGACGGTGCCGGCGCAGTATCGGGGCTCTCGGGCTTCGCGCCGCTGTCGGTCCCCGCACCCGGTTGTTGCTGTGGGCTCTGCTCCGCGTCGGCGCCGGGCTCCGGCGACGAGGGCGGAGCGCTTTCAGGCTTTTGCCCGCCATCCGGCTGCCCGGCCGGAGACTGGTCCTGGTCAGGGGCCGGCTCATCCGGCTGCTTCGGTTGCTCGGGCTGCTGCGGTTGTCCCGGCTGCTGCGGTTGTCCGGGCTGGTCCGGCTCTTTCTGCTTTTCTTTACCGGCCTCGGGTCCGGGCTCGGACTGCTGGGCGGAGACCGGGGAGAGCCGGCAGAGCAACAGGATACAGAGGCCTAGCAGCAATCGGTACTGGAAAGACGTTCCGGTTTCAGTTTTAGGTAGGGTATTGAAATCGCCGGGGAAATTCATCGCTCGCACTCTAGCATAAATGCACTTTTACCGAAGGCGTTTAACGGTAAAAACATCGTCGATGGCCTCCCATGAGGAGTCGTCCGGAGCACGTGTGTTTTCCCGACGAGCTGACATCGACCGTCGACAGAACCGGCTGGCGACCGCGCTGCGCGCCGCGCGCGACCGGGGGCGGCCGGTTCTCGACCTGACCGTTTCCAATCCGATCGAGGCCGGCTTCTGCTTTCCAACCGACGAGCTGCTCGCCGCCCTGTCGGCCCCGGCTGCGCTGCAGTACCACCCCCATCCGCTGGGGCTTCTTTCGGCCCGGCAGGCGGTATCGCGCCACCTGGCCGAACGGGGTCTGGCGGTCGAACCGGATCGGATCTTGCTGACGGCCAGCACTAGCGAGGCTTATGGCTTTCTCTTCAAGCTGCTGTGCGATCCGGGAGACGAGATCCTGGTGCCGCGCCCGAGCTACCCGCTGCTCGAGCACCTGGCCCGGCTGGAGTCGGTACGGATCGTCGCCTACGACCTGTTCTATGACGACAGCTGGTACCTGAGCGCCGAGGCCATCGCCGGCTTGCGAGGGGAGCGCACCCGGGCGCTGGTGCTGGTCAATCCCAACAATCCCACCGGCTCCTACCTGAAGGCGGAGGAGATGGAGGGACTGGCCGACTTGGGTTTACCCATCATATCCGACGAGGTTTTCTCCAGCTATCCGCTCGACGAAAGCCTGCAGAGCATCCCCAGCGCCTTGCGCTGCCAGCGGGTACCGGTCTTCGCTCTGTTCGGACTCTCCAAGCAGGCGGCGTTGCCGCAGGTGAAGCTCTCTTGGATATGCGGTTCCGGCCCCGAGCCGGCGCTCCGGGAGGCCTGGGGGCGGCTGGAGCTCGTCGCCGACAGCTACCTCTCGGTAGCTACCCCGGTTCAGGTCGCCCTGCCGGAGATCCTGCGCCTGCAGGGAGGGGTAGGGGAGGCCATCCGGCAGCGATTGCGCTGCAACCTGGCTCGCGCCCGGCGAGCGGACCCGCCGCTTTATCCCCTGCACGTCGAGGGCGGATGGTACGTGATCTTCCGGCTGCCTCCGGTGCGAGACGACGAGCAGTGGGCGCTTCATCTACTGGACGAAGAGGGGATGCTGGTGCATCCGGGGTACCTGTACGATTTTTCCATCGGTCCGGTGGTGGTGGCGAGCCTGCTCACCCCGGAGGATGCATTCGACGAAGGGTTGCGGCGGATGGCGCGGCAGGTCGAGGGGTAAACCCGCTCGTGGAGGCGGACCTCCGCGCTCTCTGTCATGCCGCCTTGCCAACCGCCGAGGAAAAGGCTGGTCAAAGATCTCCGGATCTGGGTATTCTTGTGTTGCCCCATCGACTTGTGCCTTGGTTTAGCCGCCATCAGGAGATCACGAACGCTGGAAGGACATACGGTGACGGCAATCGCATGACACTGTATCTCAGGTATCGTCCGTTCTTCTGGCTGTTGTATTCGCTGCTACTCTTCGCGGTGCTACTCGCCGGTTTTGAATTCTTCTATTTCCTAACCGACGATGCGTTCATCTCCTTTCGCTATATCTCGAACCATCTGGACGGTCGCGGGTATGTCTGGAACCCCGCTCCCTTCATACCCGTGGAGGGGTATACCAATTTCCTCTGGATCGTTCTGCTCGAGGGCATCTGGAGGATATCCGGCATCGAGCCCCCTTTGTCCTCGACCCTGATGTCGCTCCTGTTCTCGTTGCTAACCCTGCTGCTCGCCTTCGTCTTCGTCCTGAAAATGCGGCTCGGCGAACCGCTACGAGCCTACCGGGTGGAGCTGGCTTTCTTCATCGTTCTGGCCATGGTCACCAACAGGACTTTTCTGGCCTGGACGAGCTCCGGCCTCGAGACGGCGCTGTTCGGCTTTCTGTTCGTGAGCTGGGTCTACGTAGCGCTCTACCTCTGTCACCGCTTCATCCTCTGGGGTTTTCTTACCACCGCCCTGGCCAGCCTCCTGTACCTGACCCGCCCCGATGGCATTCTCTATGTTCTGATATCGTTCTTGCTGGTGTCGGTCGCCGCCTTCTCTCGGCTGCGCGGCAACCCGGGGGCGGCTTCTCTCGGAAGCTTCGCCACGCTGTTGCCGCTTCTACCGGTACCCTGCCACCTGCTCTGGCGCCGCTCCTTTTACGGGCAGTGGCTGCCCAACACCTACTATGCCAAGACCGTCGGTTTCTGGCCGGAGAGCGGCGTGCGCTACCTGGGCGCATTCGTCCTGGAGTACGGCCTGCTGTTCTGGTTTCTGGTGGGGGTCGTAGCGGCGTTTCAGCGCCGGGACTCGCTCGCGGTATTTGTACGGGGGCTGCTCACCGATCGGACCATCAACCGGGGAAGCATCCTGGTCGCCATCATCGCAACAGAGCTATTGCACATCGCCTTTTTTACCTTCTATATCGGGGGAGATCACTTTGAATACAGGATATATAATCATCTGATCGCTTTCATCTATATTTCCTTCGCCTTCTTTTTATACGCGCTCGTATGGCCAGGCGCTCGCTCCGCGATTCTGCTGCTCGGCTTTCTGGCTTGCGCGTCGTTCATTCCCTGGACGCATTATTACGCTACGAAGGATCTGAATACCCGCGGGCAGACCTACTTACTCGCCAGGCCGATCGCGGGTTTCTTTCCGCCGCCCGTCAGCTACTACGTCGAGATCTTCGACGAGCTCCAGCACTGGCTCATCGGCCACAGCGTCGGCATGCGGCACCAGGAGCACAAGATCTTCTTGCAGTTCATGGCCGCGAAGGCACCGGAAAGGAGCCATCGGTGGGGCGAGGCCGAACGGATGGATGACGACTACCCGGTGCTGGCCGCTCCCTGTGTAGGCGTCCTCGGTTGGAGGCTTCCGAATATCGCGATCATCGACACCCATGGCCTCAACGACTACGTGGTTGCGCGTTCACCGGTGCCCGGGGACCGGGAACAGCGGCAGATGGCTCATTCCAGGGTTCCGCCGCCCGGCTACCTGGCGTGTTTCGAGCCAAACGTTACGGGCAGGTACGATTCCGGAAAGCCCGAGTTGTTGATAAGGAAGCGAGAGCGACCGATGACCGCCGAGCGCATCCGGGCCTGCGAGAAGAGGTACATCGAACGGCTGGGAGGCGGCGGCGACTGAGAGAGTGTTTTAGATGGCTCTCATGATTCGCGAATCTCGCGGCCCGCGGACGACGCGCCCTCAGCGCGTTCGAAGCGGTTTGAAGAGCATATGTTTCCCCTCCGGGATTCGGAACACAAATGCCGAGAAGTCACCGGAGCGCCAGCCGAAATCCGGATCGAAGGGTGGAGCCATGTAGAGGTAGTGCTGATCGAGAACGATGAAGCGTACGGAACGCTCCGGAGCGGCGTTCTCGACGTCCGTCACCAGTCCCCCCATGTCGAAGGCTTGCAGTCGCGAGTAATAGGCGATGGTCCCGACCTCGACCGACGCGAACGATTCGCCCTCCCGGGCGTTTTGCTTCAGGTAGTAGGCGATTCGGCGATAGACGTCGTCGCGTGCGCCGCCCCAGAAGCTCTCGCGAAGTTGTAGGGCGCTATCGCCCATGCGCCAGAGGAAAGCGACGAGCAGGGCGCCGAGCAACGCTTGCGCGCCGCGGCGTACCGCGACGGTCCGGTGGGAAACGAAAGCCAACAACCCGGTGAATGCGAACAGAACGCCGCAGAAGTCTAGAGGATACAGATGCCAGCGGTGCTCGGTAAAGGGCCGCAGCACCAGATAGGCGGCGGCGTGTATCAGAGGATAGGCGGCGAGCATCCAGAAGCCGCGCTCTCGCCGAACCAGCCAGACGGCGCCGAAGAGGATCAACGGCCAGCCCAGCCCGAGAGCCAGCCAGTCGGGCGCCAGGGGCAGCAGGGCACGCACCGGGGCGAGCAGGGTATGTTCGAGATAGAGCGAAAAATCGGTGCGCTGGACCTTCTCCAACGCGCTTCGGGGCAAGGGGCTGCCGTAGTACCAGCAGGCGAAAAGGAACCAGGGCGTCACCAGCGCGGTGAAGAAGAGAGCGGGAAAGAAGAGGCGCTTTCTGGCTTGCCAGGCGCAGCCGGCTCCCAGAAGCAGGGCCAGCAGCCAGGCGTCGGGACGGGTCAGTACGGCGGCGGCACAGAGCGCGGCTGTCCAGAGCAGACGCGCATGCCGGGCGGAGACGAATGCCCAGAGGGCGAGCGCTGCCAACAGGTTGGTCTCCAGCGCGACGAACCGGTAGGAAAGAGCGGCGCCGAACTCGAAGGCGAGCGCTAACAGTAACGCGCGCGATCGACCGAGCGCACCGAGCAGCAGGAAGTAGACGGCGACGGCTTGCGCGCTCCAGCCCAGGCATCCCAGCGCCGCCATGACCGAGGGGGTGGCCTCGGGCCCGACCAGCGCGTAGACCAACCCGGAGAGCAACATGTGGGCAGCACTGGTAGATCCGAGCAGGCGCTCGCCGGGATTGAAGGTCAGCCCGTTGCCCTCGGCCAGGTTCTGGCCGTAGCGATAGGTGATGAAGGCGTCATCGGTGCGGGTGGCGTGAAAGGCGATGATCTGGGCGGCGAGAACGACGGCCAGAGCAAAGACGACCAGGGCCGGGGTGACCTCGGCGTGCGACGGCTGCTGCTCGAGAGAGTCGGTAGGAATCCGTCGCATGAGAGGGGGCCTGACCCGCGACCGCTGGGCCTACCCATTATACCGAGAGGAATCGTTCGAACCAGTCATGGTCCGGAGTCGAAAGGCGCGGCACCGTTCGTCTCGCGGGTTGGATAAGCAGTCTCTCGCCGTCTTTTGGCAGTTTTTCGGGGAAAAGCGGGGACGCTCGCTCAGCGTTTACATTCCTTTTACACTTCTTTTACCGGGTCATGCACAATAGTCCGGAGGCTCCTTCGTATCATCAGAAAGGGTAGGCAAACGGCCCTGAAGACGATACCAGAAGGAGGAATTACCATGATGAAGCGGACAGTGGCGATGGGCGGAGCGTTTCGGAGTAGCGTGGCGGGCTTGAGCCTGCTCTGCGCGCTCGGGGCGGTTTCCACGGTACGGGCGGAGAGCATTTCGCTCGACGTGAAGCTGGGCACTCCCGTCATGATCGAGAGATCGAAGCGGACGGCCTATCTCAAAGTGGGGCTGACCGGCGTCCGGTCGAGCCGGGAGAGCGCGCGCACGCCGGTCAACGTGGCGTTGGTGCTCGACCGCTCGGGCTCGATGAGCGGGGAGAAGATACGCAAGGCGCGCGAGGCGGCGCTGATGGCCATCGAGCGGCTGGACGACGAGGACATCGTCTCGCTGGTCGCCTACAACCACACGGTGGAGGTGCTGGTGCCGGCCACCCGGCTCCGCGACCGGACCTTCGTCCGCCGGCAGGTCGAGCGCCTGTTCGCCGACGGCAACACGGCGCTCTTCGCCGGGGTGGCCAAGGGAGCGCACGAGCTGCGCAAGTTCATCGAACGCAACCGCGTCAACCGGGTGGTCCTGCTCTCGGATGGGTTGGCCAACGTGGGGCCGAGCAGCCCGGGCGAGCTGGGTGATCTGGGCTGGTCGCTGGCCAAGGAGGGCATCTCGGTCTCCACCATCGGGCTGGGCACCGGATACAACGAGGATCTGATGGTGGCGCTGGCCGCGGCCAGCGACGGCAACCACGCCTTTGCCGAGAATGCCTCGGACCTGGCCCGCATCTTCGCGCTGGAGTTCGGCGACGTGACCTCGGTGGTGGCGCAGCAGGTCGTCATCCGCATTCTCTGCTCGCCGGGTACCCGGCCCGTGCGGGTGCTGGGGCGGCGGGGCGAGATCAACGGTCGCGAGGTGGTGGCCACGCTCAACCAGGTGTACGCGGAACAGGAGAAGTACCTGCTGGTGGAGCTGGAGGTCGAGGGGGGCAAGGCGGGCAGCGAGCGCGAGGTCGCCAGCGTCCGCGTCAGCTATGCCGACACGGTCAGCCGCTCCACCGCCTCGCTCGACGGTCGAGCCCGGGTCCGCTTTTCCGAATCTCGCTCGGAGGTGGAGCGCAGCCGCGATCGCACGGTGATGGTGGCCAGCGTGGAGCAGATCGCCAACGAGAGGAGCAAGCGCGCGGTCGAGCTGCGGGACAAGGGCAGGACCCGCGAGGCCGTCCGGCTCATGCAGCAGAACGCGGAGTTTCTGGAAGAGGAAGGCGCGAAGTACGAGTCGAAGAAGCTGAAGAAGGGCGCCTCGCGCAGCCGCCGGGCCGCCAGGCGGATGCCGAGCAAGGCCGACTACCAGATCGAGCGCAAGCAGATGCGCAAGGAGCAGTTCGAGGCAGATATGCAGCAGGCGTGGTAACCTGCTGCAAACCGAGGGGAGCGTTGCTTGAAACCGAGACTCGTCGCGCTGTTGCTGATGCTGGTTCTGGCTCCATTGCTCTCCGCTACCTTCCTGGGGCTGAGAACCGCGCGCGACGAGCAGAAGCTGCTCCGCCACCGCTTTCAGGTGCTGTTGGCGGAGCGGCTGGCCGACGTGGATGCGCGTATCGCGCGGAGCGTGGCCGAACGGCAGCAGCGCCTGCGCGCGCTCGTCGATCGCGTCCGGGAGCAGGGCGCGCTCGGCGAGCGCGTGGGCTTCACCGCCGGGCATTTTTCCGCGGACGCGGTGCGCGATCTCTTGCGCGGCGATCCCCTGGTGCAGCAGGTGCTGGTCTTGGGCGAGAAGGGGGAGATGGTGCACCCGCCCGCCGAGCCCGCGCGCAACCGGGCCGAGCAGGAGTTTGTCGAGCGTATCCGGCCCATCCGGGAGCGAGGGGAGACCTTCTTTCACCCCGCGGACGGTCGGGCGGCACCGCCGGCAACGGCCGAGGAGGGCTGGTACACGTATTACCTGAACGAGGGGATCAACTTCATCTTCTGGCGTCGCTACCCCGGGGGGGAGCTGATCGGCGCCGAGATCGACCGGCTGGCGCTGCTGGCCGGGATCATCGGGGAGCTGCCGGAGACCGAGCCCGCCGACACCGCCCAGGCCGAGATCTCCATCCGGCTCCTGGATACAAAGGGTAAACCGGTCTACGTATGGGGCGGCTACCAGCCGCCCGAGGCGGAGCGCCCGGCGGTCACCCGGGAGCTCGGCTCGCCGCTGGGCGGCTTCCGCCTGCACTACCACGCCTCGCCGGCCCTGCTCGGCCGGGGCCTGGGAGAGGGCGCCCGCTTCGGCATCTTGGCCGGCGTGGCCGCGCTGGCCCTTTCGGTGATCGGCCTGGCCATCTATTTCCTGCGCGAGGCGGGCCGCGAGACGCGAGAGGCCGAGCAGCGTGTCACCTTCGTCAACCAGGTCTCGCACGAGCTCAAGACCCCGCTGACCAACATCCGCATGTACGCCGAGCTGCTGGAGGACAACATTGACGAAAACGACGCGACCGCGCGCGCCTACCTGGAGGTAATCGTTTCGGAGAGCCAGCGGTTGAGCCGGCTTATCGGCAACGTGCTCTCCTTCGCGCGGCAGGGGCGCCGCACGCTGGCCATCCACCCCGCGATCGGGCGCCTCGACGAGGCTATCCGGGGCGTGGTCGAAGGGTTCCGGCCGGGTTTCGAGGCCTCGGGCATAGAGGTAGAGCTCGATCTTCAACCCGATGCTCGCAGCCGTTTCGACGCCGACGCGCTGGGACAGATGGTCGGCAACCTGCTCGGCAACGTAGAGAAGTACGCCGCCTCCGGTCGCTGGGTGAAGGTAGCTTCCCGGCGGACGGGCGAGCGGGTGAGGATCACCGTCTACGACCGGGGGCCGGGTATCGCCGCCGCGGAAAAGGAGCGAGTTTTCCTGCCTTTTTACCGTCTATCCAACCGTACGTCCGACGGCGTGACCGGGGCCGGTATCGGGCTCCCCATCGCGCGCGAGCTGGCGCGCTTGCACGGGGGCGGGCTGGGGTTGGAGCCGAGCGAGCGGGGGGCGGTTTTCGTGCTCGATATCCACGCGCCACCGGAAACAGGAGAATGAATCGATGAAAGTGCTGCTCGCCGAGGACGATACCAACATCCGCAAGGGGCTGTCCGACATCCTGCGCAACGAGGGCTACACCCCTCTGGAGGCGGCGGACGGAGAGCAGGCGCTCCGGCTGTTCGAGAGCGAGGCGCCCGATTTCGTCTGCCTGGACATCATGATGCCGGGGCAGAGCGGCTACGAGGTGTGCCGGCAGATCCGCGCGCGCAACGCCGGGGTGCCCATCATCTTCATCAGCGCCAAGTCCGAGGAGGTCGACAAGGTGGTGGGCCTGGAGCTGGGAGCGGACGACTTCATCGTCAAGCCCTTCGGCGTCAAGGAGGTGGTCGCCCGCATCCGGGCGGTCACCCGCAGGTGCCTGGCCGACCGCGAGCGAGAGGCGCCGGCGAACCGTTTCGACATCGCGGACCTGGTGGTTTTTCCCGCCGAGCTGCGCGCGCGCCGCGGCCAGGAGGAGATCGAGCTGTCGCTGCGAGAGGTGCGGATGCTGGAGTTGTTCTCGCGCAACAAGGGGGTGGTGCTCGATCGCGCGACCATTTTCGACGCCTGCTGGGGGGATCGTTTTTTCCCCTCCAGCCGCACGCTCGACCAGCACATCGCCAAGCTGCGCAAGCGCATCGAGCGCGACCCCAGGAACCCGGCGATCATCCGCACCGTGCACGGCGTGGGGTATCGCTACGAGTAAGCTAAACCGTTCCCCGATGTTGGCTTTTTTCCCGCGATGTGGCAATCAGGGGGGCTGGGTAGGAGAGCTACATGAGCGAGGACAGAGTGCAGCTGGTCAATCTGAAGGGAAGGGCGGCGCTGATCGTCGACGGCAAGTTCGTGGATGTGGAGAATCGGTCGAACAAGGCCTTCTCCAGCGACCACAACGCGCTGTTTACCCGCTGGCCCGGCTTCTTCCGCTGGGCGCGTAGCGAGATGGCCGAGCCTTCCGATCCGGTAGCCGATCCGTCGGTGCTGGGCCCCTGCGTCCCCAGGCCGCGCCAGATCTTCGCCATCGGCCTCAACTACCGCGGGCACGCCCGGGAGAGCGGCCAGGAGATCCCGACCGAGCCCCTGGTTTTTACCAAGTTTCCGAGCTGTTTGAGCGGGCCGCGCGCGGATATCCGGCTCACCTCCGATACCTGCGACTGGGAGGCGGAACTGGTGGTGGTGATCGGCGCCGGCGGGCGGGATATCCCCGAGCGCAGCGCGCTCGGGCACGTGGCCGGTTTCTGCGTCGGACAGGATATCTCCGATCGGCGGCTGCAGTTCAGCGGATCTCTGCCTCAGTTCTCGCTCGGCAAGTCGGCGCCGGGATTCGGCCCCATCGGCCCGGCGGTGGTGCCGCTGGAGAGCCTGCCCTCGCCCCTGGACCTCGCGCTGCGCTGCGATATCAACGGCGAACGGATGCAGGACGCCCGCACCAGCGACATGATCTTTCCGGTTCCCGCTCTGATCTCCTATCTTTCCAGCAAGTGCGCCTTGCTGCCCGGCGATCTCATCTTTACCGGAACGCCGTCGGGCGTTGGATCGGTCCGCGATCCGCGCCGCTACCTGAAATCGGGGGATCTGATCGAGAGCGAGATCGAGGGGGTGGGCGTTCTCGGCAACCGTTGCCTGTGAACCGAGACCCATGGCCGCCAAGAACAACCGCCGTCCCCCTATCAAGAAGCCGCCCGTCCTTTTCAGCAAGACGCAGAAGATCGTCGGCGTTTTGGAGAAAAAGCTGGGCTGCCGCTTTCTGACCTACTGGAGCTCGCCCAACGGCTCGATCTGCAACCACGACGTGATGGCTTTCTACGAGTTACTCTCTCATGTCGGCCAAACCGATCGGATTGCCCTCTGTATCAAGTCCGACGGCGGCTCCGGAGAGGCGTCGTTGCGGGTGATCAACCTGCTGCGCCAGTACTGCCGTCGCCTGGTGGCCGTGGTCCCCCTGGAGTGCGCCTCGGCGGCCACCATGATGGCGCTGGGCGCGGACGAGATCCGCATGGGGCCGCTGGCCTATCTCACCGCGGTCGATACCTCGGTGCGCCACGAGCTCTCGCCGGTGGACGTGTACAACGAGCAGGTCAGCGTCAGCCAGGACGAGCTGGTGCGGGTCATCCGCCTCTGGAAGGAGGTGGCCACCCGCAGCGACAGCAATCCCTACCAGACGCTCTTCCAACACGTGCATCCGCTGGTGATCGGCGCGGTCGACCGCATCAGCTCGCTCTCGATCAGGCTCTGCCAGGAGATCCTCACCTTTCATATGAAGGACGGGAAGAAGGCGGAGAAGATCAGCCGCTTGCTGAGCGAGGCCTATCCCTCCCACGACTACCCCATCACCCTGCGTGAGGCGCGGCGCATCGGTCTCAACGTCCACAAGCTCGACCGCGAGGTCAACGATCTGCTGCTGGAGCTCACCGAGCTGTACGCCGAGATGGGCCAGCGGGCGCTGACCGACTACGACGAGCTCAACTACCACACTCACGAGATCGTCAACATCCTGGAGTGCCGGGGGATCCAGGTCTTCTACCAGAACGACAAGGACTGGCACTACCGCGCCGAGGAGCGGCGCTGGGTCTCGCTCAACGACCAGAGCCTCTGGCGCCGGCTGGTCCGGCGGGGACGCAAGATCGAGAGCTCGATCCTGCATATCCGCTGACGAGCGCGGTCCATCGAGAGACGTCCGCCGCACTTGCGCCTCGAGCGAGCAGTAGAGTTATGCAGAGTCCGGCGATGGCCGGCGGCCGGATCCTTTCGGCCACGCTGTATCGACGCGCCATCGTTCTCCTTCCTTACCGGTGCTTACCGGTGATTTTAGCCTCTAATTGCCCGAATAATCTAGGGATTTTGGCGCCGCCGGTTCGACGCCGACGCTTGCGAGCAGGAGATTTGTCATTTCTCATCTTTTTTGTAACATCAAGTTGACTTAGGTGTAATAAGCAAGACACATCCGGTCGGTTCACGCTCGAGGTCTGCTGGACCACTGGAAGGGTCGAATTTTCTTTGAACACGCGAGGATAGACCGTGTCGGACGCGGGGCGGTTGCCCCGTTTCCCGGGCTTTGCCTCGCACGCGGACGTAGGAGCGGGACGTGTTACAGGAGCTACTGAAGATTTTTCGCGGGGATGACCCGCTGCGCGCGATAGCCGATAACTTCAGCCGAATGCTGGAACTGGCGAGGGATAATATCCTGATCGCCGGTGAAATATTCTTCGAAAGCAAGCCGGGACCGGCCGAGCGCTCGCAGGTCTATCGGCAAGATATCAAGATCAACCAGTTACAACGCGCCATTCGCAAACAAGTCGCCACCCACCTATCGGTCACCACCTACAAGCTCGACGTACCCTACTGCTTGGCGATGATGAGCTTGGTCAAGGACGTAGAGCGGCTGGGGGACTACGCGAAGAATATCGTGGATATCGTGGATATCCATCCCGATCCCCTGGGGGACGACGGGCTGGTCGCCGAGCTCGGGGAGATCCGGGTCGAGGTCGAGAGCGCGTTGCGCGCCTCGCACGAGGTGCTGGTCAACCTCGACCGGGAGAAGGCCATGGAGCATATCCGGTCCGGCAAGGATCTCGCCCACCGCTGCGACGCCATGCTGGTCAAGGTCGCGCGCAGCGACGTCAACGCCCGCACCGCCACCGCCCTGGTTCTGGGCGCCCGGTACTACAAGCGGATCGGCGGACACCTGATCAACGTGCTCTCGAGCGTGGTCATGCCTCTGCACAAGGTGGACTACTTCGACGAGGACGAGTTGCTCAAGCAAGAGAAGAACGGTAACCCGGCCGGGTAGCGACGGAGAGGTCAGCGCAGGATGGCGCCGCGCATCCAGCCGCCGCCGTCCGGATCGGTCAGCACCTCTCCGGCGCAACCGGGGTGGGAGATGCGCAGGGTGCAGGGCTCCCCTTCGAACAGGTCGGGCGCCGGCAGCTCCATGCGCTGCAGGCTGCGGGACACCCGGTCGGCCGCAAAGGCGAAGTCGCGCTCGATGACGCCGGCCGGGCCTACCCGGGGACAGATAGCGCGATCGATGGCGAGCACCTGTCCGGCCTGGCGCACCAGCCGGGCAGGGTAGCCGCGCTCCTGTAGCCAGCCGGTCACCACCCGCTCCAGTACCTTGTACGTTCTATCCCGATGGCGGAGCGCGCAGAGATAGATCTGGCTCCGGTTTTCGTAGACCGCCATACGGTCGGCGGCGTCGAGCCCGTCCAGCTCGCCGCCCAGCTTCCCGAGCAGCTCGCGCAGCACCGACCGCAGCAGCTGCGAGAGGGCGAGGCCGCCGCCCAGCGCCAGCAGCCGCCCGGCCAGCGACATGAGGTAACCGCGGACCAACAGGATATAGGCGGTGATCAGGAAGTAGCCTTCGAAGCCCTGCTCGCGCTCGAAGCTGTGACAGCCTACCACGTACTCGCCCTTGACCCGGCCATACCCGGCGACGGGAACCGCCTCGACGCGGTACTGCTCCCGCAGCCGGTAGAACTCGGTCCCGGGCAGCAGCGTATAGCCGAAGATGTTGATGTTGGGGAACAACCCCGCCAGCATGTCCAGGTTGGCCTCGAACTCGGGAAGGTTGTCGCCCGGCAATCCCCAGATCAGCTCGGCGGCCACCGGCACGCCCGCCTCGGACATGGATTTGGCCAGCGAGCGGTAGCGCTCGATCGGCATGTTGGTACGGTGGCTGAGCTCGAGCGCCAGCGGGGTCAGGGTCTGCAGCGCCAGGTTGTAGTTCTGCAGCATGCCGTGGCGGTGCAGCAGAAGCGCCATCTGCTGCGTGCGCTTGCCGTGCCGCTTGTCCCAGGAAGCCCCGATCATGGAGGGCAGCCCGGTGCGTCTGCGGATATCGGCCAGCAGCTCGGCCGTGGTTAGATCCTGCTTCAGAGCTCCCCAGTTGGAGTCGCAGATCCAGACATCCTGGATGCCGCCGCGACCGATGGTTTCGAGATCTTGACGGATGCGCTCGGCAGAGAGCCGGGCGATCTTGCTGCGTACCGCTCCGCTGTTCCAGCCGCAGAAGGCGCAACGGTGGGGGCAGCCGCGGCTGGTCTCGTAGCAGATCGACTTGTATAGCGGTTTGCCGTCCGAGCCGCGTAGCGGGACGAGCCCGAGCGCGGAGGGCAGAACGTCGAGCTGTCTGACCCGTTCGCGGGGTGCGGTGCGGTGTATCCCCTCCGCGTAGGGATAGGCCAGCCCCGCGATCTCGCGGAAGCCCGCGCGCTCCGGGCAGTCGAGCAGTTGCTGAAAGGTGATCTCACCCTCTCCCAAAACCACCACGTCGATGCCCGCCTGGAAGAGGAACTGCTCGGCGTGCTGGACGTGAGGCCCTCCCGCCACCACCAGCGCGCCGGGGCAGTCGGCCTTCAGCCGGCCGATAAGTGACAGGAAATCGCCGGCGTTCCAGGTGTAGAAGCTGAAGCCGAGCACCGGCCCGGCTCGGTTCGCGGCGGCCGACCGCGCCCGGCCCGCCAGCAGCGGCCGCCATCTGTCCGAAAACCAAGGCTCGATGCGATCGGCGCCCAGAAAATGCACCAGCTCGATCTCGGTACGCTCCCGGGTCTGACCGTTCTTGGCGAAATAGGCCGCCAGCCCCCCGGTGGTCATTGGAGCAGCCGGCGAGCCCTCGCTATCGAGACTGAAGAGCCAGACCGGACGCTTCACGAGCAGAGACCGCGCATGAGGTCAGTTTCTCTTGCCGTAGTCGATATTGCCGGCCTTGCCCCGGTCCCGGGCCGGTACCCCCGTGCCCAGCGCTCCCAACGCCAGCGCCAGCCAGACCAGGAAGCCCGCCAGCAAGGCGATACCGGCGGCGAAGCGGGTGCCCTCGTTCAGGTACAGCCCCAGCGCCACCACCAGGGTGATGGCGGGCACCGCCAGCAGGATGCGCCGCCGCTTGCCGGCCTCGCGCTCCTTTTGCTCGATGGCCGCCTGTTCCTGTTCCTTGCGTTCCTTGATCTGTTCGCGCCGGCTCTTGCCCTTGGGTTTGCTCACCGTTCACACCGCCTTTGCCGAGCCGCAAAGCAATTAGCAGGCGCGACAGATTACGGCAAGAGCTGTCGAAAACCCCTTTGACCCGTTCGGCAAACGGATATATAGGCGGGGCAACCCTGTAGGAGAAGAGCTTTGCTACGCATCAAGCCGTTTGCCGCGCTGCGCCCGCGACCGGAGCTGGCCCAACGGGTCGCCTCGGTTCCCTTTGACGTGGTCACCACCGAGGAAGCTCGCGAGCTCGCCAGGGAAGAGCCGCTCAGCTTCTTGCGGGTGGTTCGCTCCGAGCTAGAGCTGCCCGAAGGTACCGATCTCTACGGCGAGCAGGTCTACCAGCGCGCGGCCGAAAATTTCCAGAAGCTCGAAAAGGACGGCGTGTTGATCCGCGAGCAGCAGAGCTGTCTCTACCTCTACCGCCAGCAGGTGGAGCTGTACGGGCGTCAGGTCTCGCAGACCGGGCTGGTCTGTTGCTGCCACGTGGACGACTACCTTAACGACACCATCAAGAAGCACGAGAAGACGCGCAGGGACAAGGAAGACGATCGGGTGCGCCACGTGTTGACGCTGAACGCCAACGCCGGCCCGGTCTTTCTCCTTTATCCCGGCAGCAGTGAGGTCGACCGGCTGGTGGAAGAAGCGCAGCGCTCCGAGCCGCTCTACGATTTTACCGCCCCGGATCGCGTACGGCACACGGTCTGGCGGGTGCAAGACAGCGACCCGTACGTCGAAGCCTTCGCCAGGGTCGAGGCCGCCTACGTGGCCGACGGCCACCACCGCAGCGCCGCCGCCGCGCGCGCCGCGGCGGAGCTGCGCGACGGCAATCCGAACCACGTGGGCGACGAGGAGTACAACTGGTATCTGACGGTGCTCTTCCCGGCCGGGCAGCTCAACATCCTCTCCTGCCAGCGGGTGGTCAAGGATTTGTACGGGCTCACGCCCGACGCCTTTCTGCAGAAGCTATCCGAGATCGGCCCGGTCGAAAAAGCCGCCCGACCCGAGCCCGAAAGCGAGGGCAGCTTCGGCGTCTACCTGGGCGGCAAATGGTACCGGGTCCGCCTGCCAGCCGACTCCATCGATCGCAGCGATCCGGAGCGCTCGATCGACTACGTGGTGCTCTCCGAGCGCATCCTGCGCCCCATCCTGGGCATCGAGGACATCCGCAGCGACCCCCGCATCGAGTTCGCCGGCGGCACGCACGGGCTGAGCAAGGTGGTGAAGATGGTCGATTCGGGCCGGTGGGCGGTCGCCTTTAACGTGCGGCCGGTAACCGTGGACCAGCTCATCGCCGTGGCCGATGCCGGCCGCATCATGCCCCCCAAGAGCACCTGGTTCGAGCCCAAGCTCCGCTCCGGCCTGCTCGTGCACACCCTGAATTGACCGTCATTCCGCTTACCTACTGCCCGTCTTCTCCCCGAGCGTCTCGAATAGCTCTTTTTCTACTCATCGCTCAGAAACAACAGCTTTGCCCTTTTGGACCACAGCAGCGGGCTTCTCAATCTCCTCAAGGCATACCGCGCCCGGCCGAGCGCCTGTTCATCGCTCGGCTTCTGTCCGTAGACCTGCAGGTTGAAGCAAGACACGATGGATTCGATCTCTTCGCTCACCTTGCCGAGTTGGCGTTTCAGACGAGAAGCGTATTCCAGCGGCGTCTCGCAACCTCGCTTCGGCAAACCGCTGCGGCGCCCCCAGGCCAGCAAGGCGCGGTAAAGGGCGACCGGCTCGCGTCGCCTTTTCGGCGCGAAAAGCGCGATTGCAGAGCGGTAAAGGCGGGCGATCCACAGGGTGATCCAGCGCCAGAGACGGGCGATGTCGACGCCGCTTCGAGCGCTCTCCCGCTGGCTCGAACGCAGCAAGCGCCAAGCATACCATACGCTGATCCCGACCAAGGCGGTGACCAGCAGCCCCAGCAGCACCCAGATGATCCAGGTATCGGTCTCGCTGAAGAACCCGACCGGCGGCTTCCATTCGGTCGCGGTATAGATGTCATCGACGTGGTCCTTGGGGATGACCCGGCGTCTCCTTTCCATCTCGCCGAAGGAAAAGAGAACCGCGTTCGCGAGCATGGCGAGCAACGGCTGTCCGACCGCCTTGATGGCGCCGTAGCTCGTCCGGGAAGCCGCCTGCAGATAGGGCAGGAACAGCAGCAGCAGCCCGCTGCCGCAGAGGATGACGGTCGCGCTGAAGCTGATGACCACCCCGATTCCGCGGTATCCGCTCATGAAACGCTTCTGCGCTTCGCTCTGGTTGCGCGCGACCGCCACCGCCATCAACCCGAAGAGGAAGAAGGGGAAGATCATCCGGTCGGAGAGATGCTCCGCCAGCTGAGCTCCGACCGGTACGCGGATTACCAACTTCACGAACATCAGCACGAACAGCCAGGTCAACCCCTTGTCGAAACGATCGCACACCGCGGTATAGGACCGTGAACGCCGGGCGTGGGCGCTGCCGCCGATCCAGAACACCAGCGTCGAGGCGCAGAAAAGGACCAGGGAGGCCCAGGCAGCAGGCCCCCGTCCCCGGCTTACGAGATCCGCCACCCAGGCGCTGCTCCAAAAGCCCTCGGACCCGTACCACAGTACGTATGCGGTTCGCGGGATGAGAAACGCCGAGGCCACGGCATGGAGGGAAAGGAGGCGAATCGCGCGCCAATCCCGCACCAGGGAGATCAGTATCGACGACGCCGTGAATACCGCGGCCGCCTCTGGAAGCGGATACGAGCGCCGGGTCAAGGCAGCCAGAAAAAAGTCGGTCCAGGCGTAGATCGCGCTGATCTCCATGCCGGCGGTGGCTATCCAGAACAGAGCGGCGGGCGGCTTCTTCATCGCTGGTCGTCGTTCCCTTCCCGGATGTCGTCCAGCCGGTAAATGCCCGCCTCGACGTCGGTACGGACCGGTGCGATATCGGCGCCGCGGTCGCAGACGACGGTGACCAGGGGTATCTTGCCATCCCTGAAATACTCGCGTAGCTCCAGGCTCCCCGCGTCGAGCCCGTAGGTGAAACAGACGGCGGTGACCGTCCAGGATAGGGTCGGCCCCCTTCGTAATACACCGATCAGATCGCCGTTGGGCTCGGGTTCGATCCGGGCCATGGTTTCCAGGACTTGCGAAAGCTGCGCGGGGCTGCGGGATATCCTGACCGTCGCCTTTTCGCTGCCCTGCAAGCGGGCGTTGGTGGCGATTCCCACCGAGAAACGCAGCCGGTCGAGCTGGACCGTCAGGGAAGCGGCCACCTCCAGACAGCGTTCGATGTATTCCCCGCTCGGGTCTTGGTTGAAACCGTCGGCGCGAACAACTATCAGCACCTTCTCCCGTTCCGCCGGCTGGCATAGCTTCTCCATCAACCGGCCGTGACGTGCGCTCGCCTTCCAGTGGATGTAGCGGGCGGCGCGACCGCACCGGTAGTCCCGGGTACCGTGGATATAGGTCGGGTCCTGGACCGGGCTGTGGACACCGGGTTTCCCGAAAAAGTCTCGACGGGGGAGCGGGATTCTGCTCAGGGCCACCAGCCGCGGGTAGACGACGATCTCGCTACCATCGGCTTGTTTTACCGAGGTGAAGAAGCCGAGCGGGTCCCCGGCTTCGAGCCGGACCGGGCCGATGGCATGCACGCCCCTGCGCAGCTCGGTGACTTGCCAGTCGAACTCGGCGCGCTGGTAGGAAAGCAACCCGCTGTCCTGCTTCAGCGGACCCGGTTCGGAACCGGCCCGCAACGCCTCGCCGAGCGGGACCTTCACCTGCAGCCAGACCGGCAAGAACTTCCCGTTTTCCGCCGCCACGGTCAGGCCCAGTGTCTCGTCGGGAAACATCCTTCTCTTGTCGAGCCGCAACTCGCTTCGCATCCTGGAAAGACCGAAGCGGCTCCAGGCCTTGGCCCCGGCGGCCATGGAGAAGACCATGGCGCAGAGAAAGGTCAGCGCCGACTGATCCGTCAGCAGGGCGATGAACATCGCGAACCCCACCAGGTACAACGTCAGCGACATCGTATAGGCGGAAGGGATCCGGTCTTCGCCCTCGGTGGACGGGATCCGGTTTCCGTTCTCCCCGGTCACCCGGGCCTACTCCGACGGCACGGGGACGGGGACCTCTTGCAGGATCTGAGCGACGAAACGTTCGGTCGTTTCTCCCCTCAGTCGCTCTGCATCCTCCAGGATCAGGCGATGCGACAAAACCGGGCTCGCCAGGTACTTGATATCGTCCGGCAACACGAAGCTGCGTCCCCGGATGCCGGCCAGCGCCTGCCCGGCTCGCATCAGCGCCAGCGCCCCGCGAGGGCTCGCCCCGTAGCGGAGCGAAGGGTGCTTGCGGGTGGCGGCCACCAGGTCGGCGATGTACTGCCGCAAGGCCTCGGACACCCCGATCTTCTTGCGCGATTGTTGAAGCTCGATGAACCGCTCCGGGCTGGCCACCGCGTCCAGCTCCGAGAGGGGATCCGCCTCCTGAAAGCGTTCCAGGATGGCCATCTCCTCGGCCCTGTCCGGATAGCCGACCTTCAACTTCAGCAGGAACCGGTCCAGCTGAGCTTCCGGCAGCGGAAAGGTACCCTCCAGCTCGATGGGATTCTGCGTTGCGATCACGAAGAACGGAGAGGGCAGCGGCAGCGTCTCGCCGTCGACCGTCACCTGACGCTCTTCCATACTCTCCAGCAGGCTCGATTGGGTTCGGGGGATGGTTCGGTTTATCTCGTCCGCCAGCAGGACATTAGTCATTACCGGACCGGAGCGGAACTCCATTTGACCCGTCTGCTGATTGTAGACGTTGAAACCGGTGATGTCCGACGGCAGCAGATCGGGCGTGAACTGTACGCGCTTGAAGCTGCCCCCGATGCTCCGAGCAAGCGCCTTGGCGATCAATGTCTTTCCGATGCCGGGGACGTCCTCCAGCAGGACGTGGCCGTCGGCCAGGATCCCCACCAGCAGCAATTGCAGGCAGTCGGCCTTCCCCACGATCACCCGGGTAATATTGCTTACGATTCTGTTACACAGATCGAGTTCCAAGATCGCCCCTTTGGCGCCGCATAATTGAGTCGGCCTATGGTAGCTGCAATTCCCGCTTTCCGACAATCCGCACCTGCGTTTTTATTCAGGCCGGGAATGAGACTCGGGTATCCTTCAGTATTGGAGAGAACACGACATCTCTACTTCGCGTTGACAGAATAATACGCCGCGGGATAGCCAGTATGCCTCCTGGTCAAGACCTCCCGCGTCGTCTTTCCCGACAGGCTAAAAAAAAACACGCCAGGGTCGTAGGAACGCGGGATAATATGCGCTATTAATCAGGAGGTCGCGATGAAAACCGAGCTACTCCGGGCCGCCGCCTTTGCCGTCGTCTGTGCGGTCGTCGTTGAAAGCTGCGCCAAACAGACCACGGACGATCGGCGGGCGGAGCGTAACCGTCCGACCGCGGGCCGAAAGACCGGCCCCCCCCGAGCGGATACCGCCCTGGCCGAGAAGTGGGCCTCCTGGCGCAGCGGGCGCGTACCCTTTTTCGAGATTCCCGAACGCGAGATGGACCGAACCTTCGATCTGCTCGCGCATTTTCTGAATCGAATCGACGAGGACCGCATCAACTTCGTGGATGTGGGATGCGCAATCGGAGACTACCAGCGGCGTTTCATGAAGCCCAAGATCACCAAAAAGCTCTTTTCCATCGGTATCGATCCCATCGACTTCGAACAACGGGCGCCGTACTCCGTTTATGCCAAGATGGCGATCACCGGCAAGAAGCCGGGAAGCTACGACTTCCACCTCTACGGCGGCAGGTTCAAGGAAACCAGCTCGCTGGCGAGGATTAGAACCGATCACGTGACGCACGACGAAAAGGAAAAGCACGAGAAGTTCTTCCACCCCGCCCTCATCGAGACACCCCGGGGGACGATAAAGGTCGACGCCGTCCCTCTCTCCCATCTGGTGGAGAAGCACGGCTTGCAGGATGATACTATTCACTTCCTCAAGATCGACGTACAGGGGACCGACCTGGAGGCCTTCCTGAGCCTCGGCAAGTACGTCAAGAACGTCCTGTTCCTGCAACTGGAATCCATCTACTCCGAGAAAAGGAAACACGTGCTGTACGAGGGCCAGCTGCTGTTCGAGGACGAAGAACCGGTGCTGGAAAAGCTGGGCTTTCGTCTGCTCAACGTGGCGAGGTTTCCCGCGGGCCCGGAAGCGGATGTGATGTGGGTGAATACCGAGCGGTTCGACGCGCTTTCCCCGCTTACACCGTAACACGGCTTTTCACTCCTCTTCACGGTGTATCGCTTGGGTTTCCGTCCGCGATCGCCGCGAGCGCTTACTCTATAAGTGGAATAGAAAATCAGTAGCTCAAGCGGCACTCGCACGCTTCGGCAACGCATACGCGGTTCAAACCGCCCGGTTACTCGAGGCCCTCGATGTTGCGGTAGAAATCGAGAGACTCGGGGTTGATGAGAGCGTCCCGGTTGACCACCGGGCGGCTGTTGACGATGTTGGTGACGGCGCTTTCGACCTTCTTCATGCTCAGGGTGTAGGGAATGTCGGGCGCCTGCAGGATGAGGGCGGGCACGTGGCGGGGAGAGGCGTTGTCGCGAAGCGTCTTCTTGATGGTATCCCGTAGCTCGTCGTCGAGCTGCAGGCCCGGGCGCAGCTTGACGAAGAGCAGCATTCGCTCGTCGCCGCCGTGCTGCTGGCCGATGGCCAGGCTGTCCTCGACCTCGTCGACCTTTTCCAGCTCTCGGTAGATCTCGGCCGTACCGATGCGTACCCCCGAGGGCATGAGCACGGAGTCGGAGCGCCCGTAAAAGGTGATCCCGCCGGTATCGCCGTGGAACAGCACGTAGTCGCCGTGGCGCCAGACGCCGGGGTAGACGCCGAAGTAGGCGCGGCGGTACTTCTCGCCGTCCGGGTCGTTCCAGAAATAGAGCGGCATGGAGGGGATGGCCGCCTCGCAGACCAGCTCGCCCTGCCGGTCGACCAGCGAGCGGCCCTGCTCGTCGTAGGCCCCTATCTTCTTGCCCAGGCCCGGCGCCTGGGTCTCTCCGGCGTATACCGGCAGGGTCGGGTTGCCGATGGTGAAGCACCCGTTGATGTCGGTCCCTCCGGAGATGGAGTTGAAATGCAGATCGCTTTTGATCTCGCGGTACACGTACTCGAATCCCTCGGCGGACAGGGCCGAGCCGGTCTGGGAGATCTGCCGCAGGGCCCCGAGAGGGCGCTCGCGTCGAGGGGAGAACCCCTGGGCCCGGATATACTCGATATAGGAAGCGCTGGTGCCGAAGACGGTCACCTTCTCCTCGTCGATGAGCTTCCAGAGGGAGCCGAGGTCGGGGAAGAGCGGGTTGCCGTCGTAGAGCAACACCGCCGCTCCGGTGCCCAGCGCGCTCAGCAGCCAGTTCCACATCATCCAGCTGCAGGTGGTGACGTAAAAGATGATATCGTCAGGACCGAGATCGGTGTGAATGCCGAGCTCCGCCAAGTGGTTGATCAGCACCCCTCCGACACCCTGCACCATGCACTTGGGCTTCCCGGTAGTGCCGGAGGAAAACATGATGAACAGGGGATGGTCGAAGGGCAGCTGCTCGAAGGCGAAGTGCGCGGGGGGCCGGGCCGCGAGCAGATCGGCGTAGGGCACGGCGCGGGGCAGGGCGCCGATCTCGGCCTTCCCGTCCAAATAGGGGACCGCTACGACCTTTTCCACCGAGGGCATTCCCTCGACCACGGCCCGAACGGCAGGGGCGCAGTCGAAGCGCTTGCCTTTATAGACATAGCCGTCGACGGTGAACAGCAGCCGCGGCTCGACCTGGCCGAAGCGGTCCAGCACCGCTCCCGGCCGGATGTCCACCGCGCAGGAGCACCAGGTGGCGCCCACGGCCGTGGCCGCCAGCATGGCCTCGGCCGTTTCCGCGATGTTGGGCAGGTAGGCCGCGATCCGGTCGCCCGGTCCGATTCCCATACCCCTGAGCGCGGTGGCCAGCCGCGCCACCCGGTCGTACAGCTCGGCACGGGTGAGGCTCTTGCGCAGGCCGTCTTCCCGGCGGCAGACGAGCGCCGGTCGCTCGTCCCGGTAGCGCAGCAGGTTTTCGGCGAAGTTCAGCCGCGCGCCCTCGAACCACCGCGCTCCCGGCATCCGGGTCGGATCATCGACCACGCGGGTGAAGGGAGCGGAGAAGCCTACCTGCATGAACTCGGCTACCGCGGCCCAGAAATCGCCGATACGGTCGATGGACCAGGCGTACAGGTCGGCATAGCTCCGCGCTCCGACGCCGTATCTCTCGTTCACCAGTCGGGTGAAGCGGGTGATGTTGGCTCGGGCCTTGGTCTCTTCCGAGGGTATCCAGAGAGGTTCGCGCACGGCAGCTCCTCGTTGGCGATGGGCGACCCATACCGGGTCGTACTCCGATTATACGCCTTCGAGCGCTCGATTTGCCCCGACGGCTGTCATCTAGACCAAAGGGAGAGATCTCTCGACCTCAAGTTTCTGATAGCGATTTCTCCCTTCGGTCGAAATGACGGAGGTGGGGCATGGCAGTGTGCCACACCGTACATACCGCGACAGAAATGTCAGGGCGTCGGGAAGAGGACGGTGGCCGGGAACCGGAGGGGGCAGGGGCTTTTCTGGCAAAATATCGAGAAAAAAGGGGGTTGTACGCATGGAACGTATTTTGCTGTAAGCTCCTGTTATGCGTACAAATATCCGATTCACATCAATGGTTTTCGTGGGGATGGCCTTGCTGGCGGCCGGTTGCGACGCGGAATTAGCCAGTGAGGGTAACGGATTCGGTTCGACCGGCGCTGACTCCAATTCGGGGGTGGCGGGCATGGGCGGTGCCTCGGGCGGCTACGGCGGGAGCGGGGGGTACTCGCCCGGCGCGGGCGGCGCCGCTGACGGGGCTTGGATGGACGGCGGGATGGAGGACCCGGGAAGCCCGCCGCTTCCACCCGAGATCGAGCAGACGGTGGAGTTCGAGCTGCCCAAGGCCGGCGAGCGCTTCGTGTTCGTGGCCAACCCGGAGAGCGACTCGGTGGCCGTGATCGATGCCGAGACCTACGGCGTGCGCACGGTGGCTATCGCCGACGGCAAGCGGCCCACCTTCCTGCAGACCATCGAGGGGACCGACACGGCCATCGTGCTCAACGTGGACACCAGCAACGCCACTATTCTCCGGGCCGACGCGGCCGAGGTCCGGCCCAATAACCTGCCGGTGGTCGAGGGGGCCAACGCCATCGCGGTCTCGCCCGACAAGCAGCACGCGGTGGTTTACGTCAACTACTCCCTGCCCAGCGCCAGCTCCAGCTCGGGCAACTACCAGAGGCTGACGGTGATCCGGCTCTCCGAGGGGGGCGACCAGGCGGTCAACCTGCGGGTGGGATTCCGGCCCAGCGACGTGGCCTTTTCCGAGGACGGCGCCACCGGGTTCGTCGTCACCGAGAACGGGGTCTCCATCCTGGACTTCGCCGACATCGACGATAACGGCGAGGTCGTTCCCCGCACCGTGGAGCTCGGGTACACGCCGGACGAGATACCGAGCGACGTTTCGGTTACGCGGGACGGGCGCTACGCCCTGGCGCGCCTGGAGCACGCCAGCCTGGTAAACCTGGTCGATCTGCAGAGCGGCGAGATCAAGGCGCTGGACCTGGTGAGCGGCGAGATCGTCGACCGCGACGCCGACAGCGACGCCGCTTCGGACAGCGCGGACGACGCCGACGCGGGTCAGGACCCGTCCCCGGTACCCGACGTGGTCACCGATATCGACCTGTCGCCGAACGGTGAGTTCGCGGTGGCCGTGCTGCGCGGCCAGAGCAAAGTGCTGCGCATCCCCGTGCCCGGCGCCTTTGATGATCCCACAGAGATCGACTCGCTGCAGATCGAGAGCGTCATCATCGGCTCGGTCACCGTGGCCGCCGACAGCCGCTACGCGCTGCTGTACACCACGGCCGATCCGCCGGTTGGCACCACGCCGAACGATCTGCGCCTGCTGGAGCGCATCACCATCGTGGATCTGGACGGAGAGCGGCCGCAGAAGACCGTGCAGCTGGAGAAGACCATCGCCGCGGTGGCCATCTCCCCGGACAGCGAGACGGCCTTCATCATCCACAAGAAGCAGGATCTGTCGGCCGAGGTACCGGGCAGCCAGGACGAGATCATCGACCGGTCCTACGGGTATAGCCTGCTCAAGCTGAGCACGGGAGACCCGACGCTGCAGACCAGCCAGGCGCCGGTGGGCCGTTTCGCCATCGTCACCGATGGGAGCTACCTGTTCATCCTTTTCCGTTCGGATACTCTGGGTATCAAGGAGCTGCACCACGTATCGCTCGGCAAGTTGCTGCCCGACGTCATCCCCCTGGATCGGCCTCCCATCTCGGTTGGCCTGGTCCCGAAATTCAACCGGGTATTCGTCAGCCAGGAGCACCCGGACGGCCTCATCACCTTCTTCGACTGGGTTACCGCCCGCTCGCATGAGGTGACGGGTTTCGAGCGCAACAGCAGGATAGACACCTTCTAGGGCAATCGCGGGATCGAGGGACGGAAATGACTGAGAAGAATAGGACCCTAAACGCTTTCGTCGTCGTTCCGGCGCTGGTGCTGGCGTTTTCCTGCGGAGGGCGCGACGAGGGCTTCTTACCGGACATCTCGCTGCTGGAGCAGCGGGGCGCGTTGGACGAACACCTGGTCTATATCGATCAGGCGAACGATCTGGCCTTTATGATCGATGTGGCCTCGGACGATCTCGAGCCGCGTACGGTTGCGGTCGAGCTGCCGCGCAACCCGCTGTCGATACAGCGCCGTAACGGGGACGAGCCGGGCGAGGGCAACCATAAGAACGAGCTGCTCGTCCTCTGCCAGGGCCAGGAGGAGACCGAGGACGAAGAGGAGCAGCCCCCCTCGCTGGCCGCCCTGAACGGCGACGGCGAGGTGCGCGTCTTCTGGCTCAAGTCCTGTTTCAACGGGCTGCGGCAGTCGTCCGACGGCCGTTACGCCTTTCTATTTTTCGATCAGAGTTCGGACGAGGCCCCCGCCTGCGGGGGTACCAAACTCACCCAACACGTCACCATAATCGACCTGAACTCCGAGCCGGACGAAAGGGCCGAACCTTACGTCGAGCTGGTGGCGTGGGACTCGAGCGAGCCCAGGCAGGTGGTCTTCTCACCGGAGATGAGCATCCCCGGGGTGGCCGGGACGCGGCGTTTCGCCGTGGTGCTGACCGACACCCTGGTCTGGTTCCTGGACCTCAGCGATTCCGGGTCGCGTCCGGTGGCCTTCGAGCCCCTGATCGGCAAGCAAACCCTGCCGTCGCGGGTGGTGTTCAATCCCGAGCAGGCTCAGGTCTACGTCTTGGCCGAGGACTCGGACGACGTTTATATCATGGACCTATCCGCGGCGACCGAGGGCTCCGGCGCTAACGATTTTACGATCAAAGATACCGCGCGCTCGGCCGGAGCAGGGCCCAGCGATATGGCGGTGTACAGCGACGGCGTGCTCTCGCGCCTGCTGGTGCTCTCCCCGGGTTCCAACGAAGCGGTGGTCATCGACCCCGATACCAGCGTGGAGGCGGAAGCCGGAACCGGGCCGCAGGACAGCTCCAGCTGGCCGGTACGGGTGCCGCTGGGGGCGGCGGCTGATCGTATCCTCTTCTTCGAGGGAGGGGATGCAGAGGATACCAGTACCGACGAGCCGCGGGCGCTGCTTTACGCCGAGAACAGCTCGTCCGTGGCGTTTCTCGATCTGAGCGCCATCGAGGTGAACAAGCAACGAAACTTGCAGACCGTATCGCTAACCAGGCCCTACCAGAGCCTGATCGAGTGGGACGACAATACCGTACTGCTGGTTAGCGAGGGTTTCGGTCTCAGCTTGCTTGATCTGGAGAAGCGGACCATAACCGGCATCGAGGTGGACTCCTCGTTGCGTCTGAAGGTTGACCGGGTGGTAAGCAAGATTTGGCTGACGCCGGCCGGGGACAAGCGGCTTCGTTACCTGACGGTGGGCACGCCCGAGGACGAGGACGAGCTGTTCGCGGGAGACGTTCTGCTGGACCACGGCATCTACAACCTGATCCGGGTCACCACCGGAGAGCGCAAGCGCGTAGTGGTCGAGCATCGGAGCGAGGTCGGTTTCATCACCATACTGGATGCGGAGCAGCCCGAGATCGATACCTCCGTGTCGCTCAAGGGATTCTTCCTGACCGATGTGCTCGATTGATCGAGGAGAATCATGATGCGTACGAAAAGATGGCTGACGGTGGTATCCATGGTGCTCGTGCTGGTGGCGACCGGCGCGGCAGAGGCGCAGGTCGAGGCCGGGGACAAGAAGCAGAGCGCGGCGAAGGCGGGCCAGAAGAGGGCGCAGGTCGAGGCGGCGCAGAAGAAGGCGCCGGTTGCCGTCGAGGCCGAGGCGGTCAAGCCCGCGGCAGCGGAGAAGGCGGAAGCAGAGCCGGCTGCTGCTGGCGACGAAGCCGCGGCAACACCTCCGGCTGCAGAGGCGCCGGCCGAAGCGGCTACGGCCGAGGGCGCAGCGGCTGAACGGGCCGCGGAAGGCGAGCCCGCGTTCTTCGAGGGTCAGGAAGGCCCTTACCGTTTTCTGCAGAGGGCGGACGGCGGACAGCGCCATTTCCCTGAGCAGCGGACCGAGGCGAATCCCACCGGTCCGCCTCTCCGGATGGAGCCCGAGCCCGCGAGGGTGCGGGGTGACGCTGGGGCGGCCATCGCCATCGGTCTCGCTTTCGAGCAGGACTGGAACCTGGATGAGGGGTACGACCTGTTCGGCGAGGACGACGTGGCGCCGCGCATCGGCGTCTGGTTCGGCCACGACCTGCTGTCGCTCGGCGAGCGCACCATCCTGGCTGGCGAGATCGGCGTGGGTTCGGGCATGGACACCACCAGCGGCGAGTTCGACAGCATGGAGACCACCCTGCAGAATACGCGGCTGCAGGTTGCGGCCTGCCTGCGTCACGTGATCTGGCCGGTCTTGCAGCCGCACCTGCGCCTGGCCGGCCATCTTTCCTTTCTCGAGGCGAAGCTCGATTTCGGCGACGACGAGCGCTTCAAGGACGAAGGTTTCTCCGGCGGCGGCAGCCTGGGGGCCGGTTTTACCGTACGTACTCCCACGCGCTTGTTCGAGAATCGCAAAGGCGGTTTCGCTTCGCTCTCCATCGGGGTACTGCTCGAGGGCGGGTACATGCTGGCCTCGCCGGTCTCCTTCGACCTGGTGGAAGACGAGCCGACCGACCGTATCGAGGTCCGCAAAGCGCCGCTAGGGGAGCTCGCCCTTTCCGGCCCCTATTTCCGGAGCAGTCTTCTCGTGCGATTCTAGCTCCCTGGAAAGGAAGCAGTAGATCCCGATCGGCAGGCGCAGCTGGAACATCAGCGCGTGACGCGGCTCCCAGCTAGCCAGGCGGTGCTGCCATTCCAGGCTGAAGATGGCGAAGCCGAGCGAGGCGCGCGTCATCCAGTCGTCGCTCCGCACGTAGGAAATACCCGCGCGCAGCCAGGGTCCGCCGAAGTGGTTGACCTCGAGCTCGACTCCGGCTCCGCGCGAAGCCAGCCCGCCCAGCTCGCCGGTGACGCCCAGGTTGAAGATGAGCGGATCGTGAGCCAGCAGCGCACCGGCTCGTAGCCGGCCCAGGGCGATATCCGGCAGCCTGCCGTCCAGTCCGAAGCCGACGCCGCCCTCGACCTGCAGGTCCCAGCTCCACCCCCGAACCAGGAGCTGTTCCGGAATGACCTGGGCGTCGGTAGCGGGCGGGAACGGAAAAGGCGAGAGAAGGAGAAGGGCGAAAAAGGCGAGCCCTCTCCCGTCCGCGGATCGGCGCATCGTCAAGACCTGGGCGAATCAGCGGCGACGGCCATCCCGGGTGCACGCGCACGAACCACAACGACGACTACGGATCCTCGGCGTTGGAGCACTGCGTCAAGCCGGTAGGGGTGATCCGACAGACGTAGATCTTCCTGAGCAGGCCGAAGAGAATCCAGTCGTTGCGCGCGACGATGGCCGCGTCGCCCGCGGCGGCTACGCCCGCGTAACCGCAACCGCTCATGAACCCGGCGATCATCGCTACCGCCAGCAGCCGCTTGATGCTCTTTTTCATATATCGAGTCCTTTCGCCAAATCCCGCGTCGGTTGGCCGAAAACGGGCCAAAGAACGGAAAAAGAGTATCCAGCCTCGCCCGGGCGGGTCAACCCGTTCGGCGTTCTAGAAGGTAGGTCCGTAGGGGAGGGGGCTTGCCCCCTCCCTTTACCCGCCCCGACGGGACGAGCGATGCAACCCACCTCAGGTCGCGGCCTTGATCATGCTGCGGGCGATGACCAGCTTCTGGATCTCGCTGGTGCCCTCGTAGATGCGGAAAAGGCGGACATCGCGGTAGAAGCGCTCCACGCCGTACTCGGCCACGTACCCGGCGCCGCCGTAGATCTGCACCGCGCGGTCGGCTACCCGGCCGACCATCTCGGAGGCGAAGAGCTTGCAGCAGGAGGCCTCGGTGGTGACGTTCTCCCCGGCGTCGCGCCGGCGGGCGGTCTCCAGCACCATGCAGCGCGCGGCATAGGCCTCGGTCTTGCTCTGGGCCAGCATGTCCTGGATGAGCTGAAACTCGGCGATGCTCTGGCCGAATTGCTTGCGCTCGATGGCGTAGTTCAGACTGTCGCGTACCAGCCGCTCGGCCACGCCCACGCAGACCGCCGAGATGTGCAGCCGCCCGCGGTCCAGCGTCTTCATGGCGGTCTTGAATCCCTGGCCCTCCTGGCCGCCCAGCAGCGCGTCGGCCGGCACCCGGCAATCGTCCAGTATGACGTCGCAGGTATGCGAGCCCGACTGCCCCATCTTCTTGTCCTTCTTGCCCAGCGACAGGCCCGGGGCGTCGGCCTCCACCAGAAACGCCGACACGCCCTTGGTGCCCTTAGACTTGGGGTCGGTGCGGGCGAACACGGTGAAGAGGCTGGCCGAGGGCGCGTTGGTGATAAAGCGCTTGGTGCCGTTCAGGATATAGCAGTCTCCGTCCCGTACCGCCGTGGTCTTCAGCGCGCCGGCGTCCGAGCCGGCGTCGGGCTCAGTCAGGGCGAAGCAGGTGATGATCTCGCCCGAGGCGATCTTGGGCAGGTAGCGCTGCTTCTGCTCCTCGGTGCCGTCGATGACCAGCCCTTGCGATCCGATGCCCACGTTGGTGCCCAGCTTGGAGCGAAAGGCGGGAGATGCGCCGCCCAGCTCTATGGCGATGTACATCTCCTCCTCGGCGCTGAGCCCCAGGCCCCCGTAGCTCTCGGGAACCGAGAGCCCGAACAGACCGAGCTCTTTCATCTCCTCGACCACCTCGTCGGGAACCGTGTCCTGTTCGGCCACCCGTTCCTCGATGGGTACCAGCCGTTGCTGAACGAAACGCCGCACGCCGCGTATCAGATCCTGCAAGTCCTCTTTGTCGAGTGCCATGGTCGCCTCCCGGGCGGGCGCGAGGCCCGCCTCTACCTTTCACACCGCCTTCATGAGTACCGGGCGGGCGCGAGGCCCGCCCCTACTACGTTCGTAGGGGAGGGGCTTGTCCCCTCCCTAGGCCTACTTCCGTAAATCGTTGATAGATTGATGTATGGCGTCGAACACCGGGCGTACTCCCTCGACGTCCAGCGACGAGAAGGCGATGCGGATGTCCTGGGCCGAGGTGGCGATTACGCCCACGTCGTACTTTTCCAGCAGGTGCTTGCGCAGCTGCTCGGCATCCACGCCCTTGACCTTGATGCACATGAAGTAGCCGCTGTTGAAGGGATACATCTCCCAGCTGTCCCGGTAGCGTTCGTCTCGGCAGACCTCGTAGACCTTCTCGGCGCGCGCCTTCAGGATCTCGTACTTCTGCTTGCGCTCCTGGGCCACGGTGGGGGAACAGAGCGCCGCTTCCACCAGCGTCTGCGAGATCAGCGGGCTGTTGGAGATGCCGCCGCGGATCGCGCCCCGGGTCTTGGCGTCCAGCGCCTCCAGCACCTGCTCCGCCCCCGCGACCCGTCCGGGGCCATAGGTGAGAAAACCGCAGCGGAAGCCCCAGACGAACAGCTCCTTGGTGGCGCCGTCCAGCTTCACCGCCAGCAGATTCGGGTGCAGGTTGGTGAGCTTGCCGAACATGGACTCGGTCATGGACTGGCCGCCCAGGTGGTAGAAAAGGCCGAAGTAGGCGTCGTCGCACCATACCACCAGCTTGGTGCCGGCCTCGGCCTGCTTCTGCAGGATGGAGGCGATGGCGTCGCCCTCGGCCGGCGTGGGCATGTAGCCGGTGGGGTTGTTGGGGAAGTTGAGCAGTACGATGAGCTTCTCGCGGCCCTTGGCGTGCTCGGCCACGGCCCGGGCGAGCGCCTCGGTGTCGAAACCGCCTTCCTTGTAGAAGTTGTAGGTGCGCAGCGTTCCGCCCAGCTTGACCTCGAAGGTCATCCGGTAGTTGCCCCAGAGGTGGTTGGGAAGCACGATCACGTCGCCAGGGTCCACGAACAGCTCGCCGACCAGCGAGAGCCCGTGGGTGATGGCGTTGGTGGCCAGCGGCAGGCCGAAGGTCTTGCCCTCGAGCGAGGGGTTCTCCTGCAGCAGCTTCTCGCGCCACTTCTCGCGGATGCTCGGGCGTCCGGCGGGCGGCGCATAGGCGAAGATATCGCCGGGCTTGACCCCGGATATCTTCTCGTAGATCGAGGGCAGGTACATAGGCCCGTCGCCCTCGGTGGCCAGCCCGATAGTGGCGTTGTACTTCTTTCCCTTGGCCTCCGCGGTCTGCGATAGGATTCCCTTGGGGAAGAAGAGCCGGCGGCCCATGGCCGACAGCATGGTCATGATTTCGGGCGCGGCAGCCTCGATAGCCTGGTTGGCCTGCTGCGCCAGGGGGTTCAGTTTGGATGACGCTTGCTCAGTCATGATTTCCCTTGGGGTTTCGCGAATCTTCCGCCCATTAGTACCCCCCGTGCGCAGGTGCAAGAGGAATAGTGACCGATCTACCCGGATACGTTCGCGTATTGGTCGGGAGTTCTGGACGCCGCCGCCATCGATTCGTATGCTCTTTCTTCCCCCCGGAGGCCGCTAAATGCACCGTCGCTCCGTTCCACTTGTCGCGGCTCTCCTCTGCGCGTGCGGCGGTACGTCGAAGCTACCTCCGGAGACGCTAGTAGCGCCGGATTGGTTGCCGCCGTCCGAGTACGAGGACGCCGCGTCGCTTTACTCGCAGGCCTGCGACCGGGGATCGGATCTCGGCTGCGCGTACCTCGGGTACATGTACGACAACGGCAGGGGGGTGCCCCAGAACATCGAGAAGGCCGTAGAACTGAGCAAGCGCGCCTGCCGGCAAGACGAGTCGTTCGCCTGTCTCTACCTGGGGTACCTCTATCAGGTCGGTCGCGGGGTCTCCCAGGATACGGCCGAATCCGCCAGGCTTTTCGCCCGGTCTTGCGAGGGCGGCAACCAGGAGGGGTGCCTGCACCTGGGTATCATGTACAAGTCAGGCGCCGGCGTGGCGTACGATCCAGCCCGCGCGGTAGACCTGTTCCGACAGGCCTGCGAGGGCGGCGAGGCGCTGGCCTGCGCCAGCCTAGGCTACATGTACGAGAACGGCGAGGGGGTGGAGCCCGACGAAGCGCGCGCGTTCGAGCTGTTCCAGATGGCCTGCACCAAGGGCAACCAGATCGGGTGCGACGCGGCGGTAGCGCTTGACCATTCCAAAAAATAGCCTGTTTGGGGGGTATGGATCGATGTTAGATCCATATCAATTGATAATTTTTACCTATAGTGCAAAATAGTAGGGTATCGATAAGCACTACAGGCTCGTACAATGAACGCCCTACGGCCGCCGGCTGGTTTTTCCGTAGTCGACGACAGACCGATCGTTCTCGTCGTGACCTTTGGAAGCGATCCGACGTCGCTGGAGATCGAGCTGGAGCGGAACGGTCTTCACGTGGTGATCACCGATGCTGGATCGGCGGCAGATACGGCAGAGGCGATCGCGCCCGACCTCGTGGTGCTAGCGGACGCGGGTAACGCGGCGGTAGCCGATGCGCTGGTCGAGCAATTGGGCTTGAATCCTAATACCGGTACCGCTCCGGTCGTCCTGCTCGGCGATCGGGCGTACGACGAACCACTTCGCGGATTCCGACACGGTCTGGTCTCGGTTCTTTCCGACGAGTTGGGACTGGAGCAGGTCGCTGCCCGCATCTCCGAGATCGTGCGCGACCTGCCCGAACGACCGGGGACCTGCCACGGCGAGGTCGAAGAGGCGACGCTGGACCGGCTGGTCGAGGTGCTCTCGCGCGAGCTCCGCAGTGGCATCCTTTCCGTGTGTAGCCGGGATCCGTCCGGGGAGGCGCAGAGCGCTAGGATCGTGTTGCGCGCTGGTCGATCTATCTCAGAACCGATCGATTCCTTTGTCGAGCGGGTGAAACCGACCCTGGCGGGCGGTAAGGGCGCCTTGTACGCGTTCGAGGAGACCTCGGCGAGCAGGCTGGATTCGATCGCGCCTCCGGCGCCCGATGCGAGCGACGAGCGCCAGCTGCTGCGAGGAAGGCGGGCTCTGATTGTGTGTGCGAAGGCCGCGCGCGCGCAGAGCCTGGCCTCGGAGCTCCGAAACCGCGGAGCGCTGGTGGTGGTGGCCTCCGGCGCGGAGAACGAGCTCGACCGGGCGCGCGCCCTAGACCCCGAGGTGGTGGTCATCAGCGCGGCGGACTTACAGGGCGGTTTTTCGCGAATGGTGGAAGAGCTGCGAGCGGATCTCCGTTTGCGCTGGGCGTCGCTGCTGGTGATACCGAGCGAGCAACTCGCGCCCGAGGGAGCGGAGCAACAGCTGGTCGGCCCGCTGGCGGAAAAGATCGCCCGGCTGGGCGCCGCCGACCAGGACCTGCGCGAACGCGCTCGTTCCAGCCGGCGATTCGAGACGCGGCTGGAGATCTTAGGGCCAGGCCGAACCTTGCGGGCGCTGGCCGAGAGCGGCAGGACCCTGCGAGTGAGCGTGAGCCATCCCCGCGTCTGTATCGATATCGATTTAGGAGACGGCTTGGTACTGGGGGCGGAAGGGCACCGCAGAGCCGAGAAGCAGAAGTCATTGACCGGGACCGCCGCCCTGGCCGCCTTGCTGGCGCTCGCTTCCGGAAGGCTTACCGTAGAGGAGATGGTCAGCTCGGAGCTTTCCGAGCTCATCGCGCCCGTGGACCTGACGCTGGCCATGGCCGCTTCGGAGGTGCTGCCGATCAAGCGCTCGCTGGTTCCGCGTCCACTGATAGAGCGGGTCTGAGGGGCCGTGGCGGGGGCGGGATGCTTTTTCTTTCGGGTGTCACAAGCTCGCTGGCCTCTGTCGCACGAATGCAGTACGTTCGCCCGCTCGGCGAGAAGGGGAACCGGCCAAGGCTCCTCCCTCGACCCTGAACGGTTACGATGACTTTCACCTCCCGATGGTCCGATATGGTGGAGTTGCTCACCTCTTCGGTGAGCGCGTACGGCGATCGCCCGCTGTTCGGTATCCGGCGGGAGCAGGGCTGGGTCTGGACGAGTTACCGGGATTTTGCCTCGACGGTGGATCGGTGCCGCGCCGGGCTCGCCGGCCTGGGCGTCGACCGGGGGGACCGGGTCGCGGTCATCTCCAGCAACCGTCTGAGATGGGCCGCGGCCGCTCACGCCGTATACGGGCTCTCGGCCGTTCACGTCCCCATCCACGCCAGCCAGCTGGAGAAGGACTGGAAGGATATCCTGCAGGACTCGGGCGCCAAGATCTGCTTCGTGGACGGCGAGGCCATTCTGGCTCGCGTCAAGTCCATGCAAGCCGATCTGTACGAGCTGGAGCACATCATAGACTTCGACGGCACCGGCGCCGATCACGGCTCCTTCGCGGGCTTACTGCGGCAAGGCGCGACCCGTGCTGTCGCCAAGCGCGTTCCGGACGCCAGGCGGGACATCGCTTGTATCATCTATACGGCGGGCGTGAGCGGTAGGCCCAAGGGGGTAAGGCTCACGCATTTCAACCTGGCCAGCAACGCCTCCGCCCTGGTGGAGGCGAGCCGGATCCCACACGGCTCGCTCACCGTCTCCTTCCTGCCCTGGTCCAACGTCCTCGGCGGGCTGGTCGAGATGAACCTGCTGTTGGCGACCGGTGGAACCATGGCCATCTGCGGGAATCCCTCCCGGCTGATGCAGTACGTACGTGAGGTGCGGCCGACCGCGCTCTTCGCAGTGCCCAGGATCTGGAACAGGCTTCGCAGCGGTGCGCTGGAGTCGGTGGCATCCCTACCCGCGTATGTACAGAGGGTATTCGCCGAGGCCATGGAAGCGCGCTCCAAACAGCGCGCCTACCGCAACCTCTCGCTGTCCGAGCGGGCCGCTCTGCGCGTGGCGCGCCCCCTCATCTTTCGCCGCATCCGCAACGTCATGGGCGGCAGGCTCGTTTACGCCTCGTCCGGCGGCGCCGCCTTACCGCTGGAGACCGAGGAGTTCTTCGAGAACCTCGACATTCCCATCTACCAGGGCTACGGTTTGACCGAGTGCTCGGGCTGCGCGACCACCTCGAGCCCCTCGACCCGGCGTCCGGGTTCGGTGGGCAAACCCATCGCCGGGGTCAAGATCTCCATCGACCGCAATGTGGACCAGGCGTCCGAGGGTGAGGGGGAGGTGGTGATCTCCGGCGACGGGGTCATGCAGGGATACCACAACCTGCCCGGCGAGACGGTGGAGACCGTTGACGAGCAGGGGGCGCTTCGCACCGGGGATCTCGGCCGTATCGACCCGGACGGCTATTTATTCATAACCGGAACGCTCAAGGATATCTACAAGCTGGCCAACGGCCGTTACGTGGCGCCCGCTCCGCTGGAGGCCAAGTTGCAGGGCAGCCCCTACATCGCCCAGTGCATGGTCTACGGCGCCAATCAGGCACATAACGTCGCGCTCATCGTTCCCGATCTGGCGGCTCTCATGGTCTGGGGAACGTCCAGCGGCATGAGCCCCTTCATCCATACCCTGCTGAAGGACCCGCGGACGCGCCGTCTCTTCGAGGACGAGATCGCCCGGCAGAGCCGCGACTTCAAGAGCTTCGAGCGTATCCGCGACTTCGCGTTGATCCGCCAGGAGCTCTCCGCGGCTGACGACGCGCTCTCGTCGGTTCACCGGCTCAAGCGCCGCGCCATCGCGGAGAAGTACCGCAAGACGCTCGGGGAGCTCTATAACGGTTCCTGATCCATCGCTAACCGTAGGGGAGGGGCTTGCCCTCTCCCTGGTACGATAACCGTCGCGGGCGTGCGCGAGGCCCGCCCCTACGTACCGCAGCTCGGGCAGCTCCACCCCTCGCGCGCCGGGCTGTAGCGGGTGCCGCACTCGGCGCACACCACCGTGTCCGGCGCCGGGCCCGAAGCGATCGGCCGGCGCGGTTTTCCGCGCCGGCCTCGCCCGGGCGGCAACATACGCATCAGCACTAGCACGGCGATGATCAGCAGCGCGGCGTAGAGGAGCAAGCGGACCACAGGCGACTCCCGTCCTTCAGCCGGCGGTGATGGACCGGGCGACCCGGTTCATGTCTTCGAGCAGACCCGCCTGAAGCGCTACCGCCCCCGGCAGATCCGCCTTTGCGGTCAGCTCGGCCACGGCGGCGTCATCCAACACGCCCGCGCCGGCGAATAGCTTGAGCAAGCGTACCGGAACCGAGAGCGCGACCTCGGCCGCCCAAATGCGCGATTCGGCCTGCAACAGCTCGTCGCTCGCGCGCGACGCCGCCTGGCAGAGCGCGACCGCTGTCTCCACCTCGGCCATGGCCCAGGCCATCTCGAACAGCGCGTGCTGCTGCCGTGCGAGCTTGGCTCGGAAGAGCAGGATCGAGGCCTCGGAGAGAAAGCGGGCTGCGCGCGCCACCGCCGCTCCGCCTATTTCGGTCAGCGGGGCGACGCTTTCGGCCATCTGTCCGTAGAAGGCTCCCTTCTTCTTCACGTTCTGCCGCATACGGAAAACGCTGATAATGTTCTGCTGGATCTCGCTGGTTCCCTCGTAGATGGTCAGGATGCGCGCGTCGCGCTTGATCTTTTCCACCTCGTACTCGGCGCAGTAGCCGTAGCCGCCCAGCGCCTGGATGGCGTCCTCGGCCGCCCGGTTGCCGAATTCGGTGGCCGCCAGCTTGGCCACCGAGCCTTCCACCTGGCGGTCCTCGTCGCTCGAGTCTAGTAGATCGGCTACATACTCTATGTATGCTTGAGCCGCGGCCAAACGCACGGCGTTGGGGACCAGCAGCTTGTGGGTGTAGCCTTGCTTCTCGCAGAGCGGTCCGCCGAACTGCACGCGCTCGCGCGCGTAAGCGATGGCGCGCTCCAGCGCGGCCAGGCCCACGCCCAGCCCGAAGGCGGCCACCATCAGCCTCGTGTAGCCGAAGACCTCGTTGGCCTGCTTGAGCCCCTCTCCCTCGCGCACTCCCACCAGGTTGTCGGCGGGAATGACCACGTCTTCCAGCAGCACCTGTGCCGTGTTGGAGAGGCGGATGCCGTGCTTGATCTCGTGGTTGCCGGGGCTGAGCCCCTCGGTCCCGCGCTCGACCACGAAGAAGCTGTGGCCTTCGGGGGCGCGGGCCAGGATGGTGTAGAGATCGGCGATGGCGCCGTTGGAGATGAACTGCTTGACCCCGTTCAATTTATATCCGGTAACCTTGCCGTCTGCATCGGTGATGCGCTCCGCCCGGGTCTTGATGGCTTCCACGTTCGAGCCGGCTTCCGGCTCGGTCACGCCGTAGGCCACGATCAGCCCTTGCTCGGCGATGCGGCTCATCCACTTCTGCTTCTGCCGCTCGGTGCAGCCTACCCGGATAGGATCGGTGCCCAGGGCCACGGCCAGCATGCCCGTGGCCACGCCCAGATCGATCTTGGCGAACTCGGTCGAGAGGCGGTAGACGTCGTAGGCGCCGCCGCCGATGCCGCCGTAAGGCTCCGGGATGAAGACCAGGTGCATCCCCACCTCGGGATCGAGCATGGCGCGAATGGTCTGCTCAGGACAGCGATCCTCGCGGTCCCACCTGAGGCGCTTCTCCAGCGGCATCTCACGCGCCGCGAACTCCTTCAGGGTGCCGATGGCGGTCGCCAAATCGGCGGGGTCCAGCCGGTTGAGCTTCGTATTCATTTTCTATTCCCCGTGTCGCGGCGCCTCCTCGCGCGCCGCGGTCTGTAGTAGCTCCGTTACGCCCCTGGCGAAGCGCGCGGGATCGGGAAGCGGGCTTCCCTCGCTGAGCAGCGCCTGGTCGTGCAGCAGCTCGATCCAGCGCGCTAGTTTTTCCGATTCCGGTTGAGCGGCGTGCAGCAGCTGCAGGCTCTTGACCAGCTCGTGCTCGAGATTGATCTCCAGGATGCGCTTGCTCTCCGGCAGCGAGCGATGCGCCGCCCGCAGCGCCTGTTCCACGGCGGCGGGCAGCCCGCCTTGCGGGATGACCAGGCAAGCGGGCGAATCGGTCAGCCGCCGGGAGGGACGTACCTCGCTCACCCGTTCGTCGAGCACCTCGCGTACGCGCTGCAGAAAGGGCCGGAGCGTTTCCGGGGGCTCGGGCGGCTCGCCGTTGCTCTTCTCCTCGCCCTCTTTCGCCCTCTGCTCGCCGTCCGCCGCTTCCCCGTCCAGCTCCAGGTCGGCCTGCATGGCGTTGACCAGCTTCTTGCCTTCGACTTCGCCCAGCGTCTCGACCGCCCACTGGTCGACCATGTCGGTCATCAACAGCACCTCGTAGCCCTTACGTTTCAGCGCCTCCAGGTGCGGGCTGTCGGCCAGCAGCTCGCGGGAGGTGCCGATGGCGTAATAGATGGCCTTCTGGCCCTCGGGCATCCGCTCGATGTAGGCCTTTAGCGCCGAGGGCTCCTGCTGCGCGGTGGTCTGGTAGCGCAGAAGCGGCACCAGCTTGTCCTTGTATTCCGGGTCGAAGTAGAGCCCCTCCTTGAGCACCGCGCCCAGGCCGGTCCAGAGCTCCAGGTACGCTTGCGGGTCCTCGGCCGACCTTTTGGCGAGTAGATCGAGCACTCGGCGGATGACCTGCTTGCGGATGGTGCGCGTGACCTGCGAGTCCTGTAGAAGCTCGCGAGACACGTTGAGCGGAAGGTCATCGGAGTCGATCACCCCGCGCACGAAACGCAGCCAACGGGGCAGCAGCTCCTCGCACTCTTCCATGATGAAAACGCGGCGTACGTAGAGACGGACGCCGTGGCGGCTGTCGGGTAGGAACAGGTCGAAGGGCGGGTGCTTGGGAATGAAGAGCAGTCCGGTGAACGCCTGCTTGCCCTCCACCGTGAAGTGGACGCGGCCGAAGGGCGGTTCGAAGTCATGAGAGAGGTGCTTGTAGAAGGCCTCGTACTGCTCGTCGCTGATCTCCTTCGGCGACTTCTTCCAGAGCGCGCTGGCCTGGTTGACGACCTCGAAGCGCTGCTCGTGCCTCCCGTCCTGCTCGGGGCGGTCGACGCGCAGCTCGATGTCGTGGTTGATGAAGTCGGAGTAGCGGGAGACCAGCTCCCTCAGCTTCCATTCCGACAGGTAGCTCTCGTGCTCCTTGTCGACGTGCAGCACCACCGAGGTGCCGACCGCCTCGCGCTCGGCCGGCTCGATGGTGAACGACTGCTTGCCGTCCGAACTCCAGCGAAATGCCTCTTCCGTCCCCGCGGTGCGGCTGATGACTTCCACCTGGTTCGCCACCAGATAGGCGCTGTAAAAACCCATGCCGAACTGCCCGATCAGCGTGAAATCGTTCTCTCGCTGCGCCTCGGCCAGCTTCTGTAGGAACTGCTCCGATCCCGAGTGGGCGATGGTCCCCAGGTTCTTCTCCAGCTCCTCCGCGCTCATGCCGATGCCGTTATCCCATACCGTCAACGTGCCCGCCTCGGCGTTCGGCATCAGGCGGATGACGGCGCGGTACTCGGCCGGCATGAGCTCGGGCCGGGAGATCGAATCGAACCTGAGCCGGTCCAGAGCGTCCGCCGCGTTGGAGATGAGCTCCCGCAGAAAGACGTCGCGGTTGCTGTACAGGGAGTTGACCACGATATCCAGAACCCGAGCGACCTCAGCCTGGAATTTGCGCGTTTTCTTCTTCTTCTCCGTCATGGCTCTCCGTTTCGGTAACGATTCGACCGGGAACGATGCCATCGGCTCCCGGCCGATGCAACCAACCTCGTCGGGCGGGCGCAAGGCCTAATCATTCTACACATCTCGTTACGCTCTTTAGTTTCTGGCGTTTCGATGGGGGCGCGGGCGGTCCGGGGCCGGCCGGCGGGGGACGCGCGGATTGC
>CAYVFC010000008.1:0-7938 GCA_964450715.1 uncultured Sandaracinaceae bacterium
GCCTCCTAAGCTAGAGTTTCGCCATTTTTCAGGCGGCGCATAGCAGGTCCTGCAGGCCTTCGTGGATTTTTGTGGAACCCGGGCGACGCCCTAAATGGATCATCGGTAACTCGAAAAAACCCGCCACCGCCCGGCGGCGCAAGTGGACCTGCTAGATGAGATAATAAATTGAGATTCTGGGTCGGGCTGCCATTGAAGAGCTGGTCTCTGGTGAAGTCGTGGCGCCGTGCGAAAAGCGCAAGAACTGCCGACTGAGCGAGCCCACCGCCGAGTTTCTGCGCGAAAAGCGCAAGAACTGCCGACTGAGCCGGCCCACCGCCGAGTTTCTGCGCGAAAAGCGCAAGAACTGCCGACTGAGCGAGCCCACCGCCTAGAGGTAGGCGCGTTTGCCGTTTGTTTGACCTGAGAAAAAACGAATGCCCTTTCTGCACGGTACCAGCGCAACAGAAAGAGCATCCATGAATAGGCAACCGTCGCCGATTTACGATCAGCCTGTCAACTTCTCGCCGGTATTTACCGCTCCCTCGTTCGAAAATTTCGTCTGGCTTAGAACGGATCCTCGACGCCCGTAATTACCCGGGGTCGTCGAAAATCCAGCAACGCCTGCAGGACCTGCTATGCGCCGCCTGATAAATGGCGACCCCTCTATAGCCCCTCGCGGGGGTCGAAGGGGAAGCTCTCGGCCATCTTGCGGTATAACTCGCGCTGCTCGTCGGTCTGCGCCTTGGGGGTGACGATCTTCAGAACCACGAATTGATCACCGGGTTTCTTTCCGGGAAGCCCCTTGCCCTTGAGCCGGAGCCTGGCCCCGCCCTGCGAGCCGGGCGGGATCTTGACCTTGGCGCTCCCTCCCAGCACCGGCACCTCGATGGTGGCGCCCAGCGCCGCCTCCCAGGGGGCGACCGGAATGGGGAGAATGACGTCTTTCCCCTTCAGCTCGAACCTGTCGTGGGGCGCGATCTTGATCTTCAGGTACAGGTCGCCCGCCGGCCCGCCCCCCATCCCCGCGCTGCCCTGCCCCTCCAGACGTAGCGACTGGCCGTCTGTCACGCCGGCCGGAATCTTGACCTTTATCTCCCGCGGCTTGCCCCCGTGGCGACCCTCCTCGACCCTCTCCAGCAACAAGCCTCGGCTACCACCCTTGAAAGCCTCCTCCAAAGTGATCTCCACCTCGGCGTGCTGGTCCTCCCCGGCCATGCGGAAACCGAAGCCCGCCTGACTCCGACCCGGACCGCCCCGGCGGCCGTTGAACGAACCGAAGAAATCTCCGAAGATCTCTCCCAGATCCGGGGGCGCGCCCCCCTGGTAGGTCTGGTACGAACCGAACGGCGACCCGAACCCCCCGTACGCCGCCTGCCTCTCCGCCTGCTTGTCCAGCTCCTCGGCGTGCTTCCACATGTCCCCGTACTTGTCGTAGGCGGCGCGCTTCTCAGCATCGCCGAGCACTTCGTAGGCCTCGCCGATCTGCTTGAACCGCTCCTCAGCGCCGGCCTGCTTGTTCAAGTCGGGGTGGTGGGCGCGCGCTAGACGGCGGTACGCCTTGCGGATATCGGCTTCCGAGGCGTCTCGGGAGACTTCCAAGATCTGGTAGTAGTCTTTCTTCGGCATGGCCCGTAACGGTCCTTTAAAGACATAAGGTAGCCATCTTTATCCGCCACCGGAAGCGGCTACCTCGCGCTACGGGGTGCTTTTCCCCCTCCCCGCTTCTACGGCGCCGCGCTCCACCGCTTCGGGCGGTTCAGATCGGCGGGAAGCCGGGTCAGTCCGTCGCCCCGCGCCTTTTCCAGCTGCCCTTGCGTCAATCCGGTAGCGCCGCTCAAGTCCGCGTTCCGGATATCGGCCTGGCTCAGATCCGCCTCGGTCAGATCCGCGGAGTCCAGGTCCGCCGCGTGCAGGTTCGTGCTCTTCAGCTTGCAGCTTCGCAGGATGACACCCGCCAGGTTGGCGCCCGCCAGATTGGCGCGGGTCAGATCCGATCCCTCCAGGTCAGAGTCCTCCAGGTTGGCGCCCTGTAGATCCGCGGTCTGCAGATCGGCCCGCGTCAGCCTGACCACCTGCAGATCGGCGCCGATCAGATCCGCATCGCGCAGGCAGGCCCCCTCCAGACGCGCGCCGCGCAGGTCGGCACCCACCAGGTTGGCCTCGCTCAGGTCCGCGCCGTTCAGCGCGGCATTGCGAAGCTTGGCGACCACCAGATAGGCGCCGGCGAAATCGCGCTCCCCGGCCGCGTAGCGCTCTAGCAGCTCCTTCGCGTCCTGTGGCGGCGACTGTTCTGGCTGTTGCTCGCTCATCTTCGCTGCGGCGAATACTTTGGGATCCGGGCAATCGATAAACGCACGGTGCGTCCGGATCGACACCCCGGACCGCCTACTCGGATGCGGGAAATTGATTGTATACCGCTACCGCTCGCAGCGCCATCACTCCGAGCGAGGAATATCGCCAAAAACCGGTTCGATCCCCGTTCCGGGCCCCGGATTCCGACCGGTCGGCGGCCCGCTCGTCGCCAGGCCCGACCCCCGGTCCGGTTCCGGGAAGAGCCGCCGATCGCCTTGAAGACGACAGCGGTTCGGGGTAGAGAACTTCGCCGGTGGAGCGCCAGGTATCGCGAGCGCTCCCGGGCGCGCGATCGATATGAACAAGCAACGAGTCGAGCAACTGATACGGGAGCTGCTCACCGAGATCGGCGAGGATCCCGAGCGAGAGGGGCTGGTCAGGACCCCGGAGCGCGTGGCCGAAACCTTTGCCTTCCTTACCCGGGGCTACCAGCCCGAGATGCAGAAGGCGTCCGAGGGCGCGATCTTCGAGTCCGAGGTCAACAACATGATCATCGCGCGCGACATCGAGGTGTATAGCCTCTGCGAGCACCACCTGCTCCCCTTTTTCGGCCGCTGCCACGTCGGCTACGTCGCCCGCAAAAAGGTGCTAGGGGTCAGCCGCCTGGCGCGCATCGTGGAGTGCTACTCGCGGCGGCTGCAGATCCAGGAGCGGCTGACCTCCCAGATCGCGAGCAAGGTCATGGAAAGCGTGGATGCCGACGGGGTGGGCGTGGTGATCGAGTGCCGCCACCTCTGCATGATGATGCGCGGAGTGGAGAAGCAGAACTCGACTATGACCACCTCCACCGTGCTGGGAAGCTTTCAGAACCGATCCAGCACCCGCATCGAGTTCCTGGAGCTGATCGGCCGCCACGTCACCTGAGGCTACAGGTCAAGCGTAGCGCCGCACGATCCGCAGCAGCTCGCGGCACGCCTCGGCCGGGTCGGGTGCCGCGGTCACCGCCGTGACCACGGCGACGGTCCGCGCGCCGGCGGCCAGCACCTGCTCGATATTGTCGCGCTTGATCCCACCCATCACCGTGAAGGGCAGCGCGTTGCCGGCGGATAGATCGGGTATAGACCCGGGCCCGAGAAAGGCCCCGGACCAGCTCTTGGTTCGGGTGGGGAAGATGGGACCGATGTTGTAATACGACGCGCCGCTGTCCGCCGCCGCGCGGGCCTCCCCGAGGTCGTGGGTGGAGACGCCGATGATTCCCTCGGGAAAGAGCGCTCGGGCAGCGCCGGGCGGCAAGTCCTCGTTTCCCAGGTGCACCCCGTCTGCCCCGGAGGCCAGGGCCACGTCGAGGTGGTCGTCGATGATGAGCAGCGCGCCGTAGTCCGCGCACCGCTCGCGGAGCCGGCAGGCCAGCCGGAACAGCTCGCGCTTGCTCTTCTCCTTCTCTCGCAGCTGCACCAGGCGCACGCCCGCGCCGAGCGCCTGCCCGACGATCTCGGGCGTGGTGCGCCCGGCCGAGAGCGATTCACCGGTGACCAGGTAGAGCCCGGCGGCCCGGAAACGCTCCATCCTCTCCGCGTGCCTGTCCACCGCTCCCCTGCTTCCCGTAACCTAAATGAACGCCGTATCCCAGTTCTTGTAGACCCCTACCAGCCCCCGCTCGGCCAGCGCCCGGCAGAACTGCTCGCGGGTCCGCTCGTCGGCCAGCTCGAACTGGCGCGCGTTTCCGTATTGATGTTCGTATCCGCCAACCGTGGTGCGCGATCCCACGCTCATCTTGCTGATCCCCACTCCGGCCAGGTTGTCCCGCATCAACACCGGCTCCCGGGTGGAGAGCACCAGGTGGATCTTGGGAAAGGCGATGCGGAAGGCGAAGATGTAACGGGCCAGCGCCCGGTCGCCCACCGGCCGGGCCGCGCCCCGGCCGCCCGCCTCCGGGCGCAGACGGGGAAAGGATACCGAGAGATAGGCCTGCCAGTAGCGGTGGTAAAGGTGCTCGAGGTGCGCGGCCAGGTGCAGCAGGTCGCGGTCGGCCTCGCCCAGACCCAGCAGCGCCCCCAGCCCCACGCCGCGCGCGCCGGCCAGAAGCGCCCGCTCGGGCGTGTCCAGGCGGAAATCGTAGTCCCGTTTCGGTCCCCAGCGGTGCACCCGGCCGTACAGCTCCCGGTCATAGGTCTCCTGGTAGATGGTGATGCCGAACAGGCCCGCGCGCACCAGCCGGGCATACTCCTCGGTTTCCATGGGAAACGCCTCCACGGTCACCCGCGTCACGTAGGTCCGGCAGAGACTTACCGCGTCCTGCAGGTAGGCCAGATCCGCCTGGCCGGCTCGCTCGCCGGTGAGCAGCAGCACCTCGTCGAAACCCTGCCGGGCCAGCGCGGCGATCTCCCGCTCGATCTCCGCGAGCGACAGCCGCCGGCGCTCGACCTCGCGGTCGGCGGCAAAGCCGCAATAGTCGCACCCGCCGCTGCACTCGTTGGAGATGTAGAGCGGGATGTACAGCTCGATGGTGCGGCCGAAGTGCTTGCGGGTAAGCGCCCGCGCCTTCTGCGCCATTTGCTCCAAATACCCGTCAGCCGCGGGCGAGAGCAGCGCGGCCAGCTGCTGCAAGCCGAACGGACGAGCGCCCAGCGCGCTCTCGACCCTCTGCTCGGCCTCCCGGCCGCCGGCCCGGCCGCGCGCGATGCGCAGCAGCGCCTCCACCCGCTGCGGCTCGATCAACGGTCGCGGGGCGAGCGTCATCTCTCGCCCCGGTCCAGGAAGCCGGTCAGCGGGCTGGAGGCGGCCGCCCGCTCGCGCCGCTCCATGATGCCGGCCAGAAAGGCACGGCGGCCGGCCCCTACGCCGAGCCGGAAGGCGTCCGCCATGCCCTCCGGGTCGGGGCTGACGGCGATGGCCGTGTTGACCAGCACCGCGTCCGCGCCCATCTCCATGGCCGCCGCCGCGTCGGCGGGCGAACGCAGCCCGGCGTCGATGATGACGGGCACCCGGGCCTCCTCGATGATGATGCCGAGCAGCGCCCGCGTGGCCAGCCCCTGGCCCGAGCCGATGGCCGCGCCCAGGGGCATGACCGCGGCGCAGCCCGCTTCCTCCAGGCGCTTGGCCAGGACCGGATCTGCATTGATGTAGGGCAGAACGGTGAACCCCTCTTTCACCAGGCGCTCGGCAGCCGCCAGCGTCTCGATGGGATCGGGCATCAGGTGATAGGGGTTGGGGTGGATCTCCAGCTTGACCAGCTCCGAGCCCGAGGCCTCCCGGGCCAGCAGGCAAGCGCGGACCGCCTCGGCGGCGTCGCGTGCGCCCGAGGTGTTGGGCATGAGCGCGACCCCGGTCTCGGTCAGAGGCGCGTACAGATCGTCCTCCGGGTGGCGCGGATTGAAACGCTTCAGCGCCACGGTGACCAGCTCGGTCCCCGAGGCCTTCACGCTCCCAAGCATGGACGGTACCGAGCCGAACTTGCCCGTCCCCAGCACCAGCCGGGAACGGAACGAACGCTTCCCGATGACCAGGGCATCGCCCTCCGGGACCGGGCCGGGCCCGGTTCCCGGTTTCCCGCCTACCGCCTGCGCTCTCACTGCTTTTCAGCCTCCGCCGACCAGCACGATTACCTCCACCGCGGAGGCCTCCTGCAGGGCGAACTTACCATACTCGGCCCTGGGGACCAGCTCGCCGTTCACCGCGATGGCCGTGCCGGCGGGTTTGATGCCGAAACGCCCGCACAGATCCGCAAGCGTTTCCCCCTGTTCGAGCTCCACCGTCTCGCCGTTCAACGAAATGCGCATATTTCGCTCTGTCGTCGTCTCTCCCGCTGCTCGGAAGTTCTTGACGATACCGCGTAAATAGCCTCAGATCACGGTATGGATCTTTCCTGAGGAGGACGAAACGTCATGACACGGAAACCCCGCACCAAGCACCCTGTCGCGCCGTCCGGCGCCGGGACACAGTTCGGAACGATACCCCGCAGCGCGACGATAGCGGTGTTGACCGTGGCCTGCCTTTTGCTGGCCAGCGCCTGCGGTTCCGCGGCCAACCTGGTGATCAAGCCCAGCAAGCCCGCGGCTGCCGAGCTGGTTCCCGACCCCCAGCTCAAGAAGTTCAAGTACGAGAGGATCTTGTTGTTACCGCCCGAGCAGGAGGTGGTGGTCGAGGAGCTCGGGGTCAGGTCGGTCGCCGAGAAGAAGACCCGCTACTACACGGCCAAGCTGGAAAAGGCCCTGGTCAAGAAGGGATTCCGGGTTATCTCCCCCGAGATCGTGGCCCGGGCGGACAAGGAAGCCAAGAGCAGCAAGGGAACCCTATCCGCGGCCGAGAAGGCCATGATCATGGGCAAGAAGACCCAGGCCGACGCGGTCTTCATCGTACAGTCGATCAACGTGCGCGGCCGGCTCCGGCACTTCGCACTGACGGACGAGAAGGCAGAGGAGGTCGAGGAGCCCGGGCTGGTGCGGGTCAACGACGACGGCGAGACCGTTCACGCCAAGACCGAGCAGTGCCTCTACGCCCTGCCCTACTACGAGCTGATGCTGGAGGCCAAGGTGGTGGATGCCGCTTCGGGCAACGTGCTCTGGCTGGGGACGGGCAAGCAGAGCAGCACCGACGTGCTCCGGCAGGACTGGTCCGCCGAGATCGACGGAGACTGCCAGCTGCAGAAGCAGAACTTCATTTACGGCGACTATCTCAGTAACGAGGAGACGCTGGCAAAGACGGTGACGGCTCTTTTCGAGCGCATGCTGGGCCCCCTGCAGATCGACGCCTCCATCGGCCAGAAGCTGGTGCGCGAGCCCAAGACCGCGCCCCCGCCAGTGGAAGAGGCCGAGCCCGAGCCCAAGACCGCCGTAGTCTCCAGCAAGATCGCCTCGCTGCGCGACGGCCCTGGCAGGCGCCACCCGCGCAAGATGCGCGTCACCCGCAAGGCCAAGGTCGAGGTGCAAGAGATCATGGGCGAGTGGATCAAGGTCAAGCTGCAGGACGGCACTGTGGGCTGGATGCACGAAGACACGCTCATCGTCAACGAGTAGGAGAGGGGCTCGCCCCCTCCCGCACAACCAGCTCGTTCAACGAGGGGCGGGCGCAAGGCCCGCCCCTACGACGCCCGTCGCCCGCCCCTACGGATCCATAACATCCTGCCTCCGCTTCAAATCCGCAGCGTCGCCTTGCAGCGGTCGCTCTGCAGCAACAGATCCAGCGCGTTCTCCGAACCGTTGATGAAGAGGCTGGCGCCGAGTATAGCGTCGAGCGCGCAGCCTTCGCCGTTGTCCACGGCCACGGCCAGCCCGCCCGCTTCTTTAACCGCGCTCAACATCAGCCGGTCGTTGGCTCCGTTGCCGAAAGCGGCCGTGCGCGCGGGATCGATCCCCTTGTCGGCGAAGTAGCCGAGCTTCTGCCGGTCGTGGCTCTCGCCCGCCGACAGCAGGTGAAGCGTAACCGGCAGACCCCCGAGCTCCTTCTGCGCGGTGCCGAAGGTGTCCGAGGTGATAAAGTGAATCTGTACCTGCTCGGCCAGCCGCTGCAGGCGCTCCCTGACCTCTGGCCGCAACGCGCCGGCAAAGGCGTGGGTGCCGGTGTAGTCGGTGACGATCCAGTCTATCTGCAGGGGCTCGCGGCCCGGGATCTCGATTCTTATCATCGTCGCCTCCGAATACGCCCGATCGTAGGGGAGGGGCTTGC
>CAYVFC010000008.1:8038-49273 GCA_964450715.1 uncultured Sandaracinaceae bacterium
ACCCTCCCAGGTACCGGCACATGTGAGAGAGCGCGGGCGCAAGGCACGCCCCTACGACCTATCACGACAACGAACGTAGGGAAGGGGCTTGCACCCTCCCAGGTACCGGCACATGTGAGAGAGCGCGGGCGCAAGGCACGCCCCTACAGGTTGGTTGACCGCTTCAATTGCGGAGTATACTACAGCCATGCGACGGGCAACGCGATCTGCACGGCGTTTTTTGGCCGCCCTCTATCTGCTCGCCTGCCTGGGCCTGGCCGCAGCCTGCGCCACGGGCAAGGAGGTTTGCAGGCGGGACATGGTGACCGGCTCCGAGCAGTGCAACCGGGTGAGCGGCAACACCGGCGAGGCGGTGGCCACCGGGGCTGCCGCGGCCGCCGCCTGGGGTGCGGTCGGCTGCACGGTCAACGGCTGCCAGCCGCCCTTCACCTGCAACCCCGAGACCAAGCTGTGCGAGCGCATGCGCTGCGGCGAGGCGGCCGGCTCCTGCCCGGTCGGCTACAGCTGCCACCCGGTGGAGAACGTCTGCAAGTAGGGGAGGGGCTTGCCCCCTCCCCGTTACCGGCACGGGTGAGAGAGGGCGGACGCAAGGCACGCCCCTACAGATTAATCTATTTATCCGTCGCGCGACCCCGCTTCAGGGAACCCAGGTAACCGACCAGTTCCCTACCCCGCCCAGCAGCGGCATCGGGGGCAACGGATCGCCCGGGTTGACCGGTTGCGGCGGCGGAAAGGCTCCATTCAGGTCGGCCTCGGTCACCGACCACTGCCCGTTGACGAAGGCGTGGTTCACCGCGTCGTAGCGGGCGGGGATGACGCCTTCGAAGGCCACGGGGAGCCCCCAGATGATGTAGGTGCAGTTGCGCAGCAGGCCGTCGAAGAAGAGGTTCGGGCAGTCGAGCGTTCCCTGGATCTCGCCCTCGAAGGGATACATGCCCAGCGCCAGCCCGGTCATGTAGCCGTCGGATACCTCGAAGAACTCCCCGTTGGTCGACTCTCCCAGGTCGAAGGCCACGTTGCCGTTCACGGCGGTGGTGCCGAAGCCAAAGGAGACCCCCGGGTTGTACATCCCGTCGAAGACCCCCTCGTAGTGCCCCGACTCGCAGGTGCCGCCGATCGGCAGGGTGCGATCCCACTCGAAGCTCTCCAGGCGCCGGTTAGCCGACGGATCGTTGACGTTCGGGTTCCGGATCAGGGTCGAGGGCAGCGCCGCGCACTCGCAGCTGCTCCAGCCCGATCCCGCCGAGCAGGTGCGCCGTCCCGGCACCGGCCCGCTGCCGTCGTCGCACTGGCAGTGCTCGGTCTGGTTTCCCAGGGGACAGAGCGGGGCCGGCTGTTGCGCGCCCCCGGTTCCGGCGCCGCCGGCGCCGCCCGGCGCCGCCTGACCGCCCTGTCCGGCTACCGTCCCGCCGGCCGAGCCGCCGAAAGCTCCGCCGTCCTCCGACTCGGCCGAGCAGGCGGCGAACATGAAGAGCACGACGAGCGGGGAGATGGATCGAAATGCTCTCATCTACTCCTTATTTAGCATACCATCACGTACGCCGGTCCGCGAGCACGGGCAACGCGATCAACGGCTCTCCGTTTGTCGGTCGTCTAGCCGCCGATTTCCAGCGAAACTTCCGCTGGAAATCGGTCTACCGACCCGGTGGTCGCTCGAAAAAATCGTGGCGCCCGAACGAAGAAGGGCACACTATTTCGACTCATCACGACACGGTACCCGAGGCGCGATCGCGCCACGACTTTTTTCGAGCTACATTCGGAGCGGTGACATCCGTGGAGAAGGGAGAGCAACACTACAGACGGCTGGAGCGCATGTACGCCGGGGCGCCCATCAACCGCTACTTCGAGCCCGAGATGTCGGTGGGCGAGGCGCGAGCCACCATCAAGATGATCATACGCCAGGACTTTCACCACGCGGCCAACGCCGTGCACGGATCGGTTCTCTTCAAGGCGCTGGACGACGCCGCCTTCTTCGCCGCCAACTCGCTGGTCGAGGACTACTTCCTGCTCACCGCCAGCTTTAGCCTCTACTTTCTTCGACCTATCCTGGAAGGCGAGATACGGGCCGAGGGACGCGTCGTCCATCGATCCAGGCGCCTGGTGGTCGCCGAATCGGAGATCCTCGACGAGCAACAGCGCCCGATCGCACGCGGCAGCGGCACCTTTCTTCCCAGCAACATCGCGCTGGACGGAAAGGTAGGGTATTTCCGGGAGGGGATTGCGTAGCGGTGCTCTGCACGTCACCCCCCTGTGTCATCTCGAGCGCAGCGAGAGATCTCCATCCGAGCAACCCGGCACGTATGTGGCGCACGAGATTTCTCGCTTCGCTCGAAATGACGATAACAACTGCGGTCGAGCTGACGTTTGCGGCTCTGCTCCGGACAACCCCGCTTATCATCACTTTATTCGGTATATTTCCAGTCGCAGCACAGCCGGCGCCCGAAGCGGGCGACGCGCTGAACGATACGCCCCCTCCGGCCGCCGGGACCAGCGCGGCCAGGGAGCGCGTCTCGGACACCGCTGCCACCTTCGAGGCCACCGCGCGCGCGAGCGACGACGCGGGCAACGGAAACCGGGAACGGGCCGCCTCGGCGGTGACCCGGGCCGAGATCCAGGAGCGGCTGCCGCGCTCCGCGCCCGACGCGCTTCGCTACGAGCCCGGCGTATACGTCCAACAAACCGCCCACGGCCAGGCCAGCCCCTACGTGCGCGGCATGACCGGCCAACAGGTGGTGCACTCGTTCGACGGCGTACGCATGAACAACGGCATCTACCGGCAGGGACCCAACCAGTACTTCTTCACGGTAGACTCGCTTACCATCGAGCGCATCGAGGTGGTGCGCGGCAGCGCCTCGACCCGTCACGGCTCGGACGCGCTGGGGGGCGCCATCCTGGCGCTTCCCCGGGAGCCCTGCGCGGGTGAGGCGGAGGGCGGCTTCGAGCTGCGTCCGCGCGCCTACGGCAAGCTGGCTACCCAAGACCTGGAACACGGGGGACGGGTGGAGATCGAGTCGAGCTACGGAGAGCGCACCGCGACGCTGCTGGGCGGCGGGTACCGGCAGGCGGGGCTGCTGGAGTCGGCGGGCGCGGTACGGAACGACGGACTGCCGGCCGCTCCCGTGCCGCGCTTCGAGGACGACGGTCGCACCCAGCTCGGCACCGGCTTCCGCGAGGCCACCTTCGACGCCCGGGTCAGGCAGCGGCTTTGGCGCAGGCTGCACCTGATCGGCGCGCTGTACGGTTACCGGCAGCTGGACGCGCCGCGCACCGATCAATGCCCTCCGCCCGAGGCCCCGGACTCCGAGTGCCTACGCATCGAGGAGCAGTTCCGCACCCTGGGCTACCTCTCCCTGCGCGGCCCGGCCGGCCGGGAGCTGCGCCAGACCAGCCTCACCCTCTCCTGGCAGAACCACCACGAACAGCGGCTGCGCGAGCGGCCCCGCTCGTTTGTAGAGCATAGCTGGGAGGACGACGTGGATACGCTCGGCCTGGCCCTGCGCGCCTCCACCCGCGACTTCCGGTTGGGAGAGCAGGCCAGCTGGACCATCGATTTTGGCGCGGACGCCTATCGCGACGGGGTCGCGTCCGGGGCGCGGCAGCGCTTCACCGATCTGGAGCAGAGCTTCGAGCTCTCGCGCGGCCAGTACCTGGACGGCTCGGCGTATCTCTCGCTCGGCAGCTTCGCCGAGGTCGCGGTCGAGCCGGTCGCCTGGCTCGGGTTGCGGTCCGGAGGCCGCGTCTCGGCCATCGGCGCCCGGGCGCCGCCCGACGCGGAGAGCGGCTCGCCGGCGGTCAACCGGCAATGGACGGCCGCGGTGGGCCGAGTGGGCGCCGAGCTGCGTCCCTTCGCGCCCCTGAGCCTGGCCGTCAACCTGGACCAGGGCTTCCGCGCGCCCAACCTGGACGACCTGACCTCGCGCCAGCAGACCGGCCCCGGCTTCCAGCTGGAAAACCCCGCCCTGTCCCCGGAGCGCAGCGACACGCTGGAGCTGGGCCTGCTGGCCGACCTGGACTGGCTGCGCCTGGACGCTTGGGCTTTCGTTACCTTTATCGACGACGCCATCACCCGCGCGGTGCGCACGGCCGCGGACTGCCCGCCCGGGACGCCCTCCTGCCGCGCTTCGCGTACGCAGCTGCAGCTGGTCAACGCGGGCGAGCCGTCGCGCATTTTGGGCAGCGAGGGCAAGATCACCGTCCACCTGCCTTTTGCCACAACTATCCGCGCGACCTACGCCTATGCCTGGGGTGAAGGGCCGAACCCGAGCGCGCCGACCGGCGCCGAGCCGGTGCCGCTCTCGCGCATCCCGCCGTTCAACGGCACGCTGGAGGCGCGCTGGCGCCACCTGCAGACCGGCATCTACGCGGCCGGGGCCCTGCGCTGGGCCCTGGCGCAAACCCGGCTGGCGCCCACCGACCTGAGCGACGCCCGTATACCGCCCGGCGGCACCCCGGGCTATGCGCTGCTCGACCTGCGGGCCGGTTGGCGTTTCAGCGAGCGCTTGCGCCTGCACCTGGTCTTCGAGAACGTCCTGGATACGGCCTATCGCGTACACGGCTCCTCGGTAAGCGGTCCGGGCCGGGGCTTAACGGTCGGGGCCATGGCCGGTTGGTAGCCGGATCCCGGGATCGGGCGTTGCGCTCCTCGATCCCCGGTTTCTCCAAGCTGGCTTTCGTGAGCGGCCAGCTGTACGATCGACTCCGGTAGGCGAGCATATCGAAATGCGGGAACGGCTAGGAAAGGGGCTTGTCGTCTTCATCGCACCGTTCATCCTCGGCGCTCTCGCCGCCTGTGACGGGACCGATGATCCGGTCAACGGCGGACCGGATGGATCCGTCGTCAAAGACTCGGGCCCCGACCTCGAAAGGCCGGACGCGGGCGGCTGCGTCAGGGCTGATACCGACTACGAGCCGGGCGCGGACGACGGCTGGCCTCCCTGCATATCGGACGACGGGGAATACCACCAGATCGAGGCCACGGTGAGCTCGATAGCCCGGGTAAAGGCCTTCGAGGAGATCGCCGGGCTGCTCTTCGACCCGGCGGGCGCGACGGACGGCGACGCCTTCTTGCAGGCGCGCCTCATCTACCAGGAGGACGAGGGGCTCGACTCGCGGGTGGTGCGCCGCTACGACCCGCACTTGCAGGCGCCGGTCGACGGCGACTGCACGGTGGAGGGCATCCCGGAGGACTACCCCGATTACTGCGTGGGGCCCGCTACCTTGCAGCCGCTGCTGCTCGAGGCCTTCAACGGCGGCATCGCGGGCGACGCCCCGCAACCGAACGCGGCCCGCATCGAGGCCGGGCTGGTCTGGTTCCTCTATGTATCGGTCTACAAGGAGAGCCTGACCTGCACGGACACGGCGCGCGACTGCGACTCGGCCTGGGCCTATTACACGGGCGGCGAGCCGGCGCGCGGGGGCATCGGGTTAGCGCGCATGGTGCGGCGGGTCGATCCGCTGACCCACGATCGCGCCTGGGACGGCCTGCTGGCCGTGCGCTGCTGGCGCGACCTGGACCCGGCCGAGGTCGCCACCGATATCGAGCGGCGGGAGCTGGCGCGCGACCAGACCGACCGCGCGCTGATCGACGGCGTGGCGGCCATCGTCCGCGACCGGCTGCAGCGGCTGGAAGCGAGCGACGGCGGCGAGCGCGACTACCACCACGCCTTCCTGCAGGTATTGGCGCCGCTGCTGGACCGCGAGGCCCGATCGCGTTCGGCAAGCGAGGCCGATGTACTGCTGGAGGAGCTACAAAAGACAGATCCGGCGGCGGTCGACACCGTCGCTGCGATCGATGCCATCGACGCGCTGTTCGTCTGCCCTTGAAATGAGGCAGGGGGCAAGCCCCTCCCCTACTCTATGGGCGGGACGATGACGCCGGCGCTTCGCAGGCCGAAGCCGGTCATGTCGCTGTAGGTGTAGGCTCCGTTCAATCCGTTGTAGCTCTGCACGTCGCCCGTGTTCGGGTCGAGCCGGTAGGCGATGGTGCCGCGCTCGGCGGTGTTGGCAAACGCCCCCACGCCCGAGACGCCCCACACGTAGCCGTCGAAGTCGATACTCACGCCCTTGACCGCCCCCACCGGGTGCGAGGAGAGGTGCTGCAGCGTCTCGATGTCAAAGCCGTGCAGCCCCGGATCCCCGAAATCGGTGCCGCCGCCCACCCAGAGCGTGCCCGCGCCGTCGGTCATGCAGCCGTTGAAGCCCAGAAATCCCGGGTTGTTCTCCACCCAGCTCCCGTTCGAGGGATCAAAGCGCGACACCCCGTAGATACCGCAGAGAAAGATGCGGCCCAGGTGGTCGATGGTCATGCCGTAGCCGTTGGAGCTGGGCACGTCCCAAATGCGGTACTCCAGCGTGATGGCGTCCACCCGCACCAGCTGCGTGGTGTTGCTGACGAAGACCCAGAAATGGCCCTGCGCGTCCGAGGCGCCGCCATATCCGCCGTAGCCGGCGATGATGATCCCGCCGAAGGGAATGAAGGCGCTGATGAAGTCGGTGCGGTTGGGCCCGCCCAGCCCGGTGATGGTGACCTTGTCCTTGAGCTGGCCGGTCCGGCCGTCGAGCCGGATCACGTCGATCTGGCAGTCGGCAGGCCCGCAGGGGTAGCTGGTGCCCGCCAGCCAGACGTTGCCCCCTTCCTGCTCCAGCGTGGAGGGTGCCCAGGCGATGGGCCGCTGGCTGGCGTAAGTCGCGTCCCAGTACCAGGCCACGCACTCGTCCTCGCCCCAGGGCAGCACGTCGTTCGAGCCGGTGGAGGTGCGCACCTGACCGTCTCCGTTCTTGTCCGGGCAGTCGCGCGCCAGGATCTTGATGGCCCCGCCGAAGCGGTTGCCCACGGCCACGTCGCCCTCCATGTTGACCGAGGTGCGCGAGGGATTGCCCGCGCGGTCCGCGCGCGTGAGAAAGCGCCCCTCTTCCTCCAGGGTGCGGGTGTTGATCTTGGAGACGGTGGACTCGGCCGAGTTGCAAATCCAGATGTAGGAGAAGTCGAGCTCCTGCTCCTCGGGCGGGGGCTGGTAGGGGATGGTGCCGCCGCCGGGCGTGGTGCCGCCACCCGGATCGGTCGTGGTGCCCCCTCCGGGGTCGGTCGTCGTACCGCCACCCGGATCGGTCGTCGTACCGCCGCCCGGGGTGGTGGTACCGCCGCCCGGATCGGTCGTACCGGTCCCATCGGTAGTACTCGGCGCGTCACCGCCCGTGCCCTCGTTCTCGGCCGAGCAGCAGACCAGAAGCTCGAGCGCCGCCAGCAGAAACAGCGCCGCGAAAATCCATCGAACCGAACCGCCCATTTACCGCTCTCCTTCCGCGCCCGGATTCGCGCCCGCCCCCGTCACCGTGGTTGTCCCACGGTTCCTACATGCCACTACAAGCGAGAACACTATTTAAAAGGCTAGCACATAACGGTGCGAAGATACCGCGCGCCAGGTCGCTACCCGTATGTTGGCCCTGGAGCCCCCGATTTCCGGATCCGGCTCACCATATGGTTCGTACGCCCTCGAAAGCCCGCATCCGCCCATCCTTGCTGACCAGCTCGGAACCGTGCTGGATGGCGGTCGCCGCGATTAGCCGGTCGGCGGGATCTCCGCGAAATCCCCGCTGACCGAGGTAGCCAGCCGTGATGGCGATCTCCGCCGACAGCTCGACGAGCGAGAACTTGGGCAGCGCCAGCGCTTGGCTCATCCACACCCGGATATCCCTGTCGAATGCGAGCTTGCCGTGTGCGGCCTTGGTCGCGATCTCCCAGCAGCTGATGGGGCAGATGCCTATCTGCTTCGCGTAGTTGATGGCGGCCAGTGCCTTGCGGGATAGCTTTTCGGGTTCACTGACCAGCCAGATCCAGGCATGGGTGTCGAGCAGGATCATCCGTCGGCTTCCCAGATTTCGTCGACCGGGCAGAGCAACTCGTCCTCGCTGCCATACCGCACGCTTCCCAGAAGATCCGGTGGCTCCTCCGTGTCGGCCGGGTAAAGCCTGGCGATGGGCTTACCTCTCTTGGTCACGGTCAAGGTGATACGGGTCCTGGCCACGTCGTCGAGCAAGGCCAGGCATTTGGCCTTGAACTCGCTCGCGGCGATCTTCTTCGCCGGTCTGGTCACCATTCCGCTCCTTTTCTCTATATTACCATTGATATTACCATGGTCATGTTTTCATGGTCAATACCGTTGGTACTGGTCACGCCCGAGACCGAGACCGGCTACTGCGCGTCTGGATTGCCCCCGGCAGCCGAAGCAGGGGTCTACGGGCCGCCGAGCTGCTGCCGCAACCGCTCCAGCCTCGGGTCCTCGATGCCCGACCGGCGCGACAGGTCGAGAACCGACCGGGCCGTCTCCCGGTCACCGCGCGCCAGGGCCAGACGGGCCAGGTTCACCCAGGGCGTGGGCCTGGCCGGGTCGAGCGCTATGGCCCGCCTCTGGGCCTGCTCGGCCCCCTGCAGGTCGCCCGCGTCCTGAAGCGCCACCCCCAGGTTGGTCCAGGCCACGGCCCGGTGCGGCGTAAGCTCGGTCGAACGGCTCATCGCCACCACTGCCGGTCCACTACGGCCCGAACGTAGCGCTCCGCGGCCTACCTGTTCGTAGGCCCGCGCCCAGGCCGCGCGGGCCCTCTCGCTTACCGGAGCGCCGCCCTGGAAGCGGGCTTGCCGCTGCTCGTCCAGACCGCGAACCGGGTCCGGCGGGACGGGCGTCTGCCGCACCGGGCCGTCGAGCCCCCTGTCGACCACGGTCAGGAAAGGCACGACCCGGGAAACCTCCACCGCGTCCCTGAAGCCCGCGTCCCGCAGCGGCTCGTCGCTCTCCCAGAACAGGGGGCGGGGCGAGGGCCGGGTGGCCAGAGCGCGCACGGCCGCGCGCGCCGCCTCCCGCCGCTTCTCGAAAGGCGGAACCGCGCCCGCGGAACGCGAGCCCAGAGCCGGCAGGTCCTGCAGGCGCCGCAGCACGCTAGGGTCCCAGAGGTGCTGCGCCGGCGCCACCGCCAGATCCGGGCGCACGGCTTCCACGTGCACGGCGAAGAGCGATCCGGCGCACAGGTCGTCGCTCGAGCAGAGCAGCACCGCGCGCGGGGGCAGCGTGGCCAGCGGGCCGCCGCTACCGTGCAGCTCCACGGGCGCGTAGCGCTCCAGAAAGGCATCGGCCGGCACCCGCGCCGCCACCGAGATACAGAGTACAAACACCGCCGTACCCGCCGCCAATCTCCAGGCCGGCCGCCGCCCCTGGGCCAGGTGCAGCAGCGCGGCCGCTCCCAGCCCGGACAGGAGCGCGAGCACCGCGACCAGCAGGTGGCCCACCTGCCGCGCCTCGATGCCCATGGGGTGGATCCAGACCGCGTAGCAGAGGTCGCCCAGCAGCAGCAGCAGCAACAGCAAGCCTACCCCGCGTATTTTTCGCGCGGCCAGAGCGAGCCCCAGCAGCGCGGTCGGAAACAGCGGCCATAGCTCGGCGAGCTGCCCGAGCATCCGCGCGACCGCCTCCCGGTCGCCGCCCAGCATCTCGGCGCTGAACGAGGAGCGAATGCGCGCTCCGGTCAGATGGCCGAGCAGCGCGGCCGGGGTCTCGGGGTCGCCCCAGTCCATGACCGGCTGGCGCAGCGAGGCCAGGGGCAGGTAGCTCACCACCAGGGCGCAGACCGCGGCCAGCGGAAGGCCGGCCAGCAGCAGCGCCCGCCGCCTCTCGGCCGGCAGCGAGAGCAACAGGGCAGCGCCGATGGGCAGGATCATCATGGCCGCGGTCACGTGCGCGCCCGCAGCCAGGCCCGCGGCCGGGAACAGCAGCAGCGCGTGGCGCCCCCCGCGCAGCGCCCCGTACCCGGCCAGCGCCACCAGCAGCAGCGACGTGCTGTAGACCTCCACGGCCAGGGCCGTGCCCAGGAAGGTGGGCCAGCAGCCGAGACCGGCCACTGCCAACAGGGCGCCCGCGTTGGTGGCCCTGTCGGGAGCCAGCCCGGCGCGCGCGGCCAGGCGCACGACCAGCGCAAAAAGCAATCCCAGCGCCGCGGCCGCGATCAGCGCCACCATGACGTTCTGTCGCCAGGCGATGGTGCCCAGCGGCAGCATGGCGCCCAGCCTGAAAAGCAGCATGTCCAGCGCAAAGCCGGTGGGATGAGGCACTCCCAGCACGAACGAAGCCGTGCCCAGCTCCCCGGCGTCGAGATAGCCCAGGTCGGGAGCGGCCAGGCAGCCGAGCACCAGCGCCGCGAACAGGGCGATTGCGAGCGCGGAGAACGGGGCAGCGGAAGGCGACGCTTGCGCCATGAGCCCATGTTCGGGCCTGGCGGCAGCCGGGGTCAACCGATACCGGAGGGGCTAATCGCCGTTGTCCCGCCAGGTCCAGTAGAAGTTGGCCAGGAAGTTCCAGAAGGTGGCGGCGGCGATGCCGAACAGCTGCGATAGGTACTTCAGGCTCCCCACCTCGGGCGGTTCGAGCACCGGCTTTATGATGTAGCCCTGCAACCACCCGGCGCCCGCGAAGTAGGCGTTGATGCCCCCGCAGCCTCCCAGAGAGTAGAGCCAGACCATGTTGCCGGTAACGAAGATCCCCCACTGGATCACCGCTCCGAGCAGCGATACCATGTGAAAGCGCAGCGCCCTTCCCGGCAGACCCACCTCACCGTTCTTCCTGTCGCTGAAGGTCCAGGCCTCGTTGAGCAGGAAGTTGCTGACGATGGAGACCTCGATGGCCAGGGCCGAGGCCAGGTTGGTATGAAAACCGAGAAGGTCGGCGAACAGCCAGAGGAACGCGAGGTTCACCCCCACGCCGCTGGCTCCCACCGCGCCGAACTTCAAGAAGCGCACCGAGAACAGCTGTCGAACGACCTTTGCCGCGCTCTCGCCCGTCATCCTCTCCGTCCTTACCGGTCACCGCGAGCGCACGCGACCGCCAATTCGATCGCTATCGCCTATCATTTCGAACGCCTTCACCTATCATTTCGAACGCCTTCACCTGTCATTTCGAACGCCTTCACCTGTCATTTCGAACGCCTTCACCTGTCATTTCGAACGAAGTGAGAAATCTCCCTCACCGGCGCGGATTCCCACACTGGCAACTCTGTCTCCAATTCTCGTCACCGCCTCTAGCGTGGGACGCGCCTATTCGCATCTCGTGCCGAATCGCTGTCCGCCGCGACGGCCGGCGCGAAGCTCAGACGGGACGCCGGGCGACCTCTAACAGCTAGGGCACCAGGGGTCAAACTCGCGGCCGCGATCCACTCGAGAAGCCGACCGGCCGCGACCCGTAAAACAGGCCCTTTTTAAGGCGATTTTCCCCGGTCGCCACCCCCCCCAAAGGCGTTTTTACAACCGCTCCCCTTACAAGCTATACTACCGGTATGAATACGAAATACCTGGGTTGGGCGGCTTGTATCCTTCTCTTGTTCTCCATGGTTTTTACGGCCGGCTGCGGTGACGACGACGGCGGTGCCGGGCCCATGGAAGAGCTGGACGGCGGCGACGAGGACGCCGCCCTGGCGGACGGCGGACCGGACGCCGATGCCGCCGGCGCGGGGGGCTCCGGCGGCGAGGTCACCGGCGGCAACGGCGGCGACGCGGGAGAGGCGGGTAGCGGCGGCGAGGCCGGCGGCAACGGCGGGATGGACGGCGGCAGCGGCAGCGGCGGAAACGGAGACGTCGACGCCGGGTCGGACGCCGGTCCGTTCGATCCCGTCGATGCGGGCATCGATGCTGCCAAGCCCAAGGAGTGGCTCTGCCTTCCGGATCTCTGGTACGACGGCATCTGCGACTGCGGCTGCGGCGCCTACGACCTGGACTGCGCCGCCAGCAGCTGCCTCGAGCCGGGCTGCGTCAGCAGCAACTGCGACGCCTGCTTCGCGACCAGCAGCGAGTGGATGCAATGCGAGTACTTCGTCTGGCAGTGCGACGACGCGCTTACCGACGACGCGATCTGCGATTGCGGTTGCGGCGCGCCCGACCCGGACTGCAACGGCAGGGGCTGTATCGAGCCCGGATGCCTGACCGACTTCTGCGCGCGGCGCTACGACGAGAACGGCGACCAGCTTCCGACCCTCAACCCGCCGGGCTCCTGGACCTGCCCCAGGCGTTCCTGGGGCGGCGGCGATGGCTGCGACTGCGGATGCGGCTCGACCGACCCGGACTGCGAGGTCGGCTGCACCGCGTCCGAGTGCAACGCGGGCGACTGCGACACCTGCCACGACGACGCCAAGCGGCCCATCACCTGTGGGGACCACGCGGCCTGGACCTGCGACTCGGCCCGCTACGGCGACGGCGAGCACTGCGACTGCGGATGCGGCATCGCCGATCCGGACTGCGGCGGCGGCGGCTGCACCACGGCCAGTTGTTACGAATCTGCCTGCGACCAGTGCCACGGCTGCCCGGCCGGCAAGCCCAACTGCAACGGCGGGGTGGTAGGAGGCGTTGTGCCCTGCGACACGACCGTGCCGAACGAATGGCTCTGCGACTACAAGAACTACGCCACCGGAGACGGCTGCGACTGCGGCTGCTCGGCCAAGGACCCCGACTGCACGGGAGGCCACTGCACGGTCTCCGGCTGTACCAACCCGGCCTGCGATCGCTGCCGCCAGGGCGCGCTGATGTACAACACCAACGACTGCGGCGTCTGGACCGACACCTGCGACATCTCGCACTACAACGCCGGTGACGGCTGCGACTGCGGTTGCGGCTCGTTCGATCCGGACTGCAAGTCCGCTTACTGTACCGAGGTCGGCTGCGAGGAGCCCACCTGCGATTACTGTATGAAGGACCTATCGAGCTCGGACGCCGGTGGCGATCCGGTGCGGATCGCCTGCGGGAGCTGGACCTGCGCCGACAAGTACTATGGCAACGGCGGCCTCTGCGACTGCGGCTGCGGCGCGCTCGATCCCGACTGCGGGGGCGAGGGCTGCGCCGAGCCGGGCTGCCAGGACAACGCCTGCGAGGTCTGCTTCAACGCCTCGGGCCTGATGATCCGCTGCTACGACTGGCACTGCGCCGAGGAAGCCTACGGCGACGGCGTCTGCGACTGCGGCTGCGGCGCCCCCGACTCCGACTGCGCCCCGGGCGCCGGCTGCATCCAGCCCGGTTGCATGAACTACACCGGCTGCGAGGTCTGCCACGATCCCTACGGCCGGGCGGTTCCCTGTCCGTGAAACGTGACGCGAACGCCGTAACGGCTCCGTCCACCCCAAGAAAACGAGCTCTTCTTTTCTCCCCGATGCGGTTCTACCCCGAGAACCCACCTTCGCTTGCCCGGAACATGGTCCTTTAGGAACCTTCAGACGATTCGTTACCTGGAGGGAAGCAGGTCGAGCCCCGGCGAAACCGCAATGTCACCAGTCGTTCCGCTAGGATATTTGCTGGCTTTTACCTACTTCTTTACGGCCTATTTCTTTCGCCGCTTCTTCAGAGAATTCGCCTTCGAAATTCGCTGTAGGGGAGAAGAGAGATGCCACACCGGCGCGCTCTTCGTCGCCCTTTGCCTACTATTCGCTCTACTGTTTTACGGCGTTCTATCCGACATAAATTTCTCCATCCAAGAAGGCACAAACGCCAACCATTTCGACATCAATCTGTCTCTGGACTGGGTTTACCGCTTTATTCGACGCGGGAGCTGGTCATACCACCAGCCCGTGTATCATCGTCTCATGGCAGCCTTGATCGGTTTGCTACAACTCGATCATCCGGCTCACATTCTAGTGGCCGCTCGTTTCATGTCGACGGCGTTCGCGGCGGCGACGGCTTATTCGTTTCTGAAGCTTCTAGCTTTCGTTCCTACCAACACCAGTCGGCGACTGATTTGCTGCGTTTTCCTGCTCCACCCCTTGAACTTCTTCTACTTCATACAGGGCGAAGCCTATGCCCTTCTCCTTCTGTTCGGCGTTCTCAATATATACAACTTTCTGTCACTGGGCTTCGAGCAGAAGAGACACTTCTGGGGATTCATCATCACCGCAATACTCGGCTACCTGACCCACCTACTTTTCTTTCCGCTGCTCGCTGCCGAGATGCTCTTCGCCCTCCTCTTACACCTTACCAAGAAGAGGATATACACTCCGTACTACAAGGCCATTCTGCTCGTCATTCCCGTCTTATTCGTCTTGCATTGGCCGGTCGTGGCGGTTTTCGATTCTCCGCTGGCGCCGTTCATCGACGGTTACCGTGTGGTCAACCTGGAGTTCTCCTTCAGGCAACTCTGCACATTCTGGGGACTCACCGACGTCCTCTTCCAGTGGGACGCTACCGCCTTGATCGCGGTCTTTATGCTACTGAACTCCCTTCTACTGCTCAACGTTTGGCGCAACCGCCATTCGCCCACAACAGCACTTCTTTCCATAGCATTCATCCTGATAGTCTCGCTATACCTGTTCTTTAGTGCTGCAATGGGATATCGAGGATATTCGTCGTGTATCGCGCGACACTACATCCTACTCACGATACCCTTTACGATTCTCTGTTTCGCCGGAACCCCAAAACGCCCTGCGACCCAGCAGATGCAACGATCGTCGCGCCCCGTAATTGTCCTGCTGCTGCTGTCTCTTTTCGTTTTTACCGACGCGAAGATAGCATCGGGAAACTATCGGTACGACGGCCAGAGCGTAGCCCGTTTTCTGAGCAAAATGTACACGGGACATGGCGCGGGACACGTGTTCCTCTTCCGGTGGTTACTACACGGAGGCCTCTCTAGATGGACGAAAGCGTACGATCTTCCGTGGGCGGGGGGAATTGAAGGAAAAGAACATTTTTATCAGGCTGACTTACAGAGCAACATCGAAAACAATCGATGGCCTGGCATGTATTCTCATGATGATTTCGACCACACCCACACAGCACAAAATCTAATAGATAGAATAGAAAAGGACGGGTATGAAGTAAAATTCAAAGAGGAAGGAACAGCAATAGATCGCATTAACAACTTCCTCCAGGTACCCGGCATCGACGCCAAACTAGTTAAAGAGGCGAAAGCTAGAAACCTTAGAGTTCCCCAAGAGATTCACAGGCTTTTCAGAACAGCCAAGACGATAAGCAACCACCGGCAGGAGGTACAAACGATAGCCAACAGGTTGCTGCTGGAACTGCTATATCCGCAATTACACACCACCCACACCCTATCGCCCCTCTATATACAAAAGGAAAAGCTGAAAACGATCGTAGAAGAAAAAGAACCAGGAGAGATGTTTCTGTTTCTGGTTCTTAGGGAACAGATACTGGGGATGCAATATCTCGATCTGGACGTTCAGCATCGAGCGCTTGCGACCCTCAAAGCGCTGCCCGACCTAGAGTACCTGTTCAAAAAGGAGTTTCGCAACGCGGAGATACATGCTTTTCGACGAAAGCAATAAGACCGAGGGACTCCTCTACGCCTCAACCCGAGTCAAGCCGCGATGAAACGGCAGCCGCGCCCCGTGAGAAAGGCTCTTTTTCTCTTCCCCCCCACCCGGATCCACCGGGAAGGGGTAAAGCAGGCGCTGCCGCCCATGGGCGCGGCCTACCTGGCGGCGGTGGCGCGCGAGCGATGCGACGTGTCGATCCTGGACGCGGTGGCCGAGGGGTTTCACCACGAACGCCCCAGCACCAACGGTTTCCGCATTTGCGGTCTGCCCGTGGAGGAGATCGTCGCCCGCGTCGCGGACCTGCAACCGGACCTGGTGGGGATCACCTGTCTGTACAGCTCCAATTTCCCGGTGGTCGCCGAGATCTGCCGGGCGGTCAAGGCCGCGCTTCCCTCGACGCTGACCATGGCGGGCGGCACCCATCCCACCTTCCTGGCCGAGCACTGCTTGAACGAGGTGCCGGAGCTCGACCTGATAGCGCTCGGCGAGGGAGAGCCGGTCCTGCTCGACCTGCTGGAAGCGCTGGAACAAAGGCGCGGGCTGGACACCGTCGACGGCCTGGCCTTCCGGGAACCGCGCGACGGTAGGGTCCGGCTCAACCCCAAGACCCGTTTCGTCGAGGACCTGGACGCGTTGCCCTTCCCGGCTCGCGATCTACTGAAGATGGGCCTGTACCACGAGATCGGCGTCCCACATCTCATCGTCGGCAAACGGCCTCGTTTCGCCACCGTCATCACCTCCCGCGGCTGCCCGGCCAGATGCAACTTCTGCTCGTCGGCGCGGTTTTGGGGCCACCGCTACCGGGCTCGGTCCGCGGACAACGTACTGGCCGAGCTGCAGATGCTGGCACGCGAGCAGGACGTACAGGAGATCCATTTCGAGGACGACAACATCAACTTGAAGCCGGAGCGGTTTCGCCGGATCCTGCAGGGTCTGATCGATCAGAATCTGGGCCTGGACTGGTGTGCGCCCAACGGAATCGCGCTCTGGGCCCTGACCCCGGAGCTGGTGCGGTTGATGAAGCGATCGGGCTGCTACGAGGTGACCCTGGCCTTCGAGAGCGGCTGTCAGCAGGTGCTCGACGATATCATCGGCAAGCCGCTGAAGCTCGATCGCGTCGGGCCGGTGCTCGCGGAGATCAAGCGGGTGGGGATACGCACCAGCAGCTTCTTCGTGGTAGGCTTTCCCGGAGAGACGCTGGAGCAGATACGGGAGACCTTCGCCATGCCGAAGAAGCTCGGTCTCGGTTATGCCTGGTTCTGGATCGCCAACCCGCTTCCCGGCACCGCGCTATACGAGACCTGTGCGCAAGAGGGGCTGCTCAAGGAGGGGTTCGAGTTCGTGAACAACAGTTTCTCCAGGTGCAACATCGAGACCCCGCTCTGGACCTCGAGCCAGGTGGAACGGCTCGCGCATCGCGAGTTCATGAAGTTCAACCTCTTCAACATCGTCCGGCATCCGCTGGCGTTCTGGGACCGGTATCGCGATCTGCTGCGCAGGCCGCGGCTGCTAACCGACATCATGCGCGGCGTGGCGCTTCGAACCCGGCCGGTCGCGTTTATCCGTTCGCGTCTCGAGCGCTTCGAGCGCGGGAGGCGAGCCAGACGATGAAGCTCGAGCCCACCGGTAACATGGAGCTGCAGTGGCTCGACGGGGAGCTGTATTTCTGCGGCGCCCCGGTCGCGCAGCTGGCCGAACGGACGGGCACGCCCGCCTTCATCTTCTCGGAGTCGCGGCTGCGGAGCAACTTCCGCCAGCTCGCGGAGGCCTTCCGCCCCGCGCCGCCCTTCAACCTGAAGGTGGCCTACTCGGTCAAGTCCGGGTGGGAGCCGAAGCTGCTGCGGATCATCGCCGGATTGGGCGCGGGCGCCGAGGTGGCCTGTGAGCACGAGCTGGACTTCGCGCTCAAGGCCGGCTTCTCTTCCCCCGATATCTTCCTGGACGGTCCGGTTCACACCCGGGAGGTGCTCGTGCGCGCGGCCGGCAAGGGAGTGCGGTTCGTCAAGGCGGACTCGCTCGATCAGCTTTACCAGCTGGCCGAGGTCGCGCGCGCCGTCGGCGAGCTGGGCGTCTGCCTTCGTATCCAGAATTCTCGTATTCTCTGGCTGACCAAGCCGGCCGAGGTATTCGGCCGGCGATTCGGGTTGGCGCCCGAGGAGCTGCGCTCCGCGCTGGCGTTCATCGCCAGCGAGAGGGCGCTCCGATTCAGAGGGCTGGCCGTGCACATCGGCTCCCAGGTCACCGGGACCCGAGATCACGCCCGCTCGCTCTCCGCCCTGTCCAGCGCCTACGCCACCGCCCACCAGATGGGGCTTCAAGGCCAGGAGCTGAACATCGGCGGCGGCTTCCCCTCGCCGACCCTGGGCCTGGGCTCGCTCGCGGGCCTGATGCGCCGGACGCTGACCGGGAACAGCGGGAGGGCCCCGGATCTGGACCAGATCGGCAGCGCGGTGGTGGAAGCGCTGGCCCGCACTCCGTTCCCGCCGAGTGTGACGGAGCTGGTGCTGGAGCCGGGGCGCGCGATCGTGGGAAGCGCGGCCATCCTGCTCACCAGGGTAGCGACGGCCAAGAAGCGGTGGTTGCTGCTCGATGCCAGCAGCAACTTCGTGGGTGAGTCGCTTCTCTTCGCCGCCAGGCGTTTTCTGCCCGCCCGGCCCCGGAGCGGCCTACCCTGGAAGCGGATCAACCTGGCCGGCCAGACCTTGAACACCGGGGACCTGCTCGCCATCGGCGAAAGGCTCCCGCCCTGCACGCGCGGGGACGTGCTGGTCATGATGGATGCCGGAGCCTATACCCTGTCGCGAGCCAACCGCTTCACCACCTTGGTCCCTCCCGCTTTTCTCATGGACGCGCAGCGAAACCTGATCCCCCTGCGCAAGCGGGAGAGCGCCGGTGACGTCGTCGACGAAGTGGGATCGTGGTAGGAGGGGGCCCGGGAAAGCCGGAAAGCGCATCGATGAACCGCTTGCGAAGAATCCTGCTGCTCCGGACCAATCCCTGGAGGCCGTACTACACGGCCGCTCCACCCCTGGGTTGCATGATGCTGGCCAGCGCCGTGCGCAAGTGGTTCGATCCCCGGATCGATATTAAGCTGATCGACATGTGCGCCGAGGGCAAGTCGTCGGCAGACGTGGCCGACGTGTTACTGGAGTTCGATCCCGACCTGATCGGGTTCAGCACGCTTTCTCTCGAGCACGTCGATCTGATCGATCTACTCGACAAGTGCAGGGCGTGGAACCCCGAGCGTCCGATCGTGGTGGGAGGCCCTCACGCGACCATGTTCGGCGACCTGCTGGTCGAGGATCCGAGGCTGGATTTCATCGTCCGGGGTGAGGGGGAGCACACCTTCGTCGAGTTGCTACAGGTACTGAGAGACGGCGGCGACCTGCGGTCGGTAAAGGGGCTGCTGTTCAAGCAGGACGGCGAAACGGTCGACACCGGCGCGCGGCCGTTCGAGAGCGACCTGGACCGCCTTCCCTTTCCCGCCTGGGATCTGATCGATCTGCGCGCGTTTCACACCCGCGCCACCAACATGAACGGGTACCTGGCGGCCACGCCCTACATGCCGGTCATGTCCTCTCGCGCCTGTCCCTACCGCTGCGTTTACTGCCACCGGATCTTCGGCACCAGGTTCCGTCAACGCTCGGTCGACAACTTCCTGCAGGAGCTTCACCTGCTGCGCGATCGCCACGGGGTGCGCGAGATCCACATCTTTGACGATTGCTTCAACCTAAACCGATCCCGGGCCATCGAGATATGCGAGAAGATGGTGAGCAGCGGGCTGGATCTCAAGATGTGCTTCCCCAACGGTGTCAGGGGGGACCTGATGGACGAGGAGCTAGTCCGCGCCTTCAAGGCGGCCGGCGCCTACATGATCACCTACGCGGTCGAGAGCGTGAACGAACGGATTCAGAAGCTGATCCAGAAGAACCTGGACCTGGAAAAGACGGTCGCGGCCATCGAGGCCACCGACAGGCTGGGGGTAGTCCCGGCCGGCTTCTTCGTGCTCGGCTTTCCGTCCGAAACGCCCGAGGAGATCGAGAACACCGTCCGGTTCGCCTGCGAATCCCCGATCCTGAAGGCGTACTTTTTCACCGCAGTCGCCTTCGGCCGCACCGAGCTCTTCGAGCTGGTAAAAAGCTGCTACCCCGACCTGCAACTCGAAGAGGCCGACATCCTGGGCAACGCGTCCTACTACTCGCCCGTGCCCTTCTACGCCGCCGCCACCGGCGTCGATCTGCGCGCCATCCAGCGCCGCGCCTATCGCAGGTTCTACTTCGACCCCCGGCGGGTGGCCCGCATCCTCCAGCTCCTGCCCTGGAACCGGCACATCCTTCGGGGCGCTTTTCTAGGGTTTCAGGCCAGCTTCGACTTGGTGCGACGAATGAACAGTGTGCGCTCTCGCTCGGCCGCGCGCTGACTCGAGCCGTCGCCGGGCGGCTGTCGGCGCTCCGGTCGCGAGCAAGCCCGAGGGCGCCTGTGCTATCTTGAAGTATACCTCGAAGGACAGAATCACCGGAATGCAACCAGGGACCATAGCCGCGCGACAGCCGTCAGGCGAGGTCGCCCCGAGCGTTTCCCGACGCGTGGCCGAACGCCGGTCCCAGAAAGCCCACTGGGACAGGCTGGCCGAGCGCATGCGTGACCTGCACGACTCGGCTTCCACCCGTTACTACCGGAAACGCGAGATCGCGCTTATCCGCAGCGCCTTCGGGGACCTGCGGGGTAAGCGCGTGCTCAAGCTCGACCTGTGGAACGAGGCGTTCAACACGCGTATCCTGCACTGGATCCGCCAACAGGAGGCCGAGGCCTGGGGCATCGACGTCAGCTCGGTGGTCGTCGAGCGGGCGGAAGAGCTGGCCCGCTCCTGCGGCCTCAACCTTCGCCTGGTCAACGGCGACATCCGCGAGCTGCCCTTTCCCGACGGGGCATTCGACCACGTTTACACCATGGGAACCATCGAGCACGTGCCCGAGTACCGTCAGGCCCTGCGCGAGGTCCATCGCGTCCTGCGAAAGGGCGGCAGCGCCATCATCGGCGTGCCGTACAAGTGGGATCCGATGTTGCGGCCCGCCTTCGTCTACCTGATGGATCTTCTCGGCATGTACCCCTACGCCCCGGAGAAGTCCTTCAGTTCCGCGGAGCTGCGCGACGCCGTGGAGCAGAGCGGTCTGCGTGTCTGTTACCGCACGGGGATCCTCACGCTCCCCGGTATTCTCCGCATGATCGACCTCTTCCTGCACATCCACGGGATCCCGGCGCACGGCCTCATCAGCCCCGTGGTCCAGCCCTTCGAGTGGTTCGAGACGCGCTTCCGCTGGGCAGGGCATCTCGGCTACCTGCTGGTCCAGGTAGCGCGCAAGGAATAGGCCGAATAGCGACGAAAGACTAGACGATCATCTCATACGGAAACGCCTGCGTAGCAAACCGTTCGAAAAAAGCAACCTAAGGCCCGTCCTTGCTTTGATAAAAGTATCTTCAATACTCGTTAGTCGTGTTATTGTGCGTAAAACAAATCGCGGCCTGAAGTAGAAATATCCGTAGGCTTTTGCCAGCATCGACAACAATTGTTCTCTAGTCATCGCTGTAGGCCATGGTCTGAGAACCATATCTGGAACGGGGTTCAAGGCGAACTCCCTGAGGTAGTCTCCGCCGAAGGAGGGGTCTCTCACTGCTTCCTCATACACAGGGGTTCCCGGAGCCGGTATCAGCAAGACAAACTGCGCATAATCAGGATCGAGTTTCAGGGAAAACCGCACCGTGTCCATCGCCTCTTCAGCGGTTTCCCCGGGAAACCCCAGGATAAAATAGGCCAACGTTGATATGCTCGCTTCCCTGGCGAGCCTGAAAGCCTCTACACATGCTTCAAGAGAAATCCCTTTATTCATCTGGTCGAGAACCCTTCGGCTGGCCGACTCGACGCCGATCTGCATCCTTTGGCATCCCGCTCTAGCCATGACCTGCAACAGGTCTCCATCGACCTGGTCCGCTCTACAACGACAGGACCAAGGCATTTTTACTTCTCTATCGATAAAGAGCCGACATAACTCGACAATATATTCGCGAGCCAACGTGAAGTTGTCGTCATAGAAATCCACCGACCTGTAACCCATGTCCCTACACTCCAGGACTTCATCAACCACTTGCTCGGGGCTTCTCGGCCGGTAGACCCGGTCGAAATTCTGACAGAAGGCGCAATTGTAAGGACACCCGCGGCTTGCCAGGATAACCGCTGACGGGAAAAACCTGTCGATCGATATCCTGTGTTGGTTGATATCAAAGTCGGACCTGTCAGGGAAAGGAAAAACGTCGGGGTCTCTTTCAACCGGGCGTGTCCCGTTGTTTACTACTTCTCCGTCCGTTTTATAAGATATACCCGGCAGGCCCCGGAGACTGACACCCTTCTCCACTCGCTCGACCAGTTCCAGGAACGTTATTTCGCCTTCTCCCGGTACAACAACATCGAATTCGCGGTGTGACAGGGTCTCTTCCTGATACATACGGATATGAGGCCCTCCGGCTACAACCAATGAATCGGTAGCCATCTTCTTTGTCGATACCGCTACTCTGTGTGCATCGTACCAATGCAGGCTTGTTATCGTGATGCCAGTGATATCAGGGCCGAACTCTTTCAACGTTTTTTCGAATTCTGAAAACGAAGGTCTGTTTTTAACCTGGAAGTTAAAAATTCTAACATCGGCGGTAGAGTGCTTCTCAAGGAAGCTCTTTATGTACATTAAGCCGATAGGAGGCGAAAAAGAGTGCTCCTTCAATGGGACTTGGTCTATACCCTCGAGTCTGGCCTGATGGGTGTCCGGCGGATTGACGAGAAGAATTCTCATATCCTGCAAGTATCATATCAAACACCATGCACAAAGCCCACAAGCAATACGGCCGGCGGGAACGGAAATGTCCGAGATGGCGGAAGAGCGGGAAATGCTGCACCGGGACTTCAGTTCGAGGAAGACTCCCACGCGAAATCGTCGTACCATGAGGAAATCTTCGCCAGGGGAGAGCTGGAACGAATATCGACCAGGCCCTTCGTCATGTACAACCTCCGTTCCCTTCTCATACGGCCGCATGTCTTTCTTACTAGAGCCCATCTCAAAAATGCGGACCGAGTATTTCGGAGCGCGGCGGCCCCGGATGCAAGGAGCGACGACGAGGAATAGTGGTGCTATTTCGAGGAGGAGCGACGCCGCAGACGGAGCCGCCCCCGCCCGAAAGACGACGGGAGCATTTTTGAGATGGGCTCTAGACAAACGTTGGATTTCTTGCTCGAGCGTCCGCGGTACGCCTTTACCATGCTATTGTATGTGTGGCGAACGAGCACGCGGACCTATCGATAGCGGCCAGGGGAGACCGAATTGAATCCGTTTCGACCCGCGAAACGATCCCCCCTGTCGGATCTTCTGCTGCGCGCCGCGTCCATCTCGTGCGCCAACGCTCTGTTCCAGGTAGTGGCACTCCGGCTGCTGGTGCGAGGGCCGCTTCTGCATGCCCGGCTGGCCGTATCGCTGATGGCGGGACTGGCCTTGCTCTGGCTGGGGCTCGGTGCGGCAGCGGCCCTGCCCTGCAAACGCTGGGCGCGTTTGGTAGATCCATTTGCAGGCGTTACGACAGCGCTCGCCGGGATCGCCGTCCCCCTGATACTGGGGTTGCCCAGCGCACGGTTCGAGGGACCCACCCTTCAATTCTGGCTGAGCTTCGCCTGCATCTCGCTACCTCTTTGCTTGATGGGCGTATCGCTGGGCATCGTCTACCAGTCGGCGGATACCGGGCAAAAAGGGGTTGCCGGCAAGCTGGTCGCCTCGGGCACCCTGGGCTTCATCTTCGGTTTTGTCTTATCCGGTCCACTTTTGTTGGCGACGGGCGTCTTTCCCGCCCTGGTGCTCTGCGCGGTATTGCTGGCGCTACCCTCGCGGCCATTACTGGGCGCGGGGACGGTTGCGGTGGCCACCGCGCTGGTCCTTGTACTCGGGCTGCATCGCGACCTCGAAAGGTTCGCGATACCGAAAGCACATTTCTGGCAGGACGAACTGGCCGCGGAACACGAGCACCTGCTGGGCGGCTGGTCACCCTACTCGCGGGTGGACTTCTACCGCACCCCTTCGGATTGCCTGGCGGGCGTGTACAACGGTTCCCAGCAGTGGATGAGCTGCCCGCAACCGGAACAGGATTTCGAAGTACGCCGCGCGCTGTACCCCACCTTCGACGGAGAGGTCCTGCTGATCGGCGCAGGCGGAGGCCAGGGACTGGTGCACATGCAATCCGCCAGCCGCGTCGTCGCGGTCGAGCTCGATCCGTTCGTGGTGGGCTCCATGAAGGGGCCGCTGGCTGCCTATAACGCGAGGTCTTACCTGAAACACCGGGTCGTCGCCGGAGACGGGAGAAGCTACCTGGATGGTACCGGCCGTCGCTTCGACGCCATCGTGTTCGAGGGAACCGACGTCGCCGTTTCCCGGTTGAGCCACTCGGTCATCTCGTTCGAGAGCACCCTCTTCACCCGAGAGGGCCTGGCTCGTGCCGCGTCGCGGCTAACGAACGACGGCCTTCTGCTCGCCATGCACACGCAACAGCTCGCACCCACGGCGCGTTTCCTGCGCGGACTACCCCCCGGTTTTCACGCTCGCGTCTGGGAGGGAGTCACCGTCAGCCCCCTCACCAAGTTCCCCTTCGTGATGGCGGCCGCATCGCGCTCTCGCCAGGCCCTGGAGCGGGTTTCGCGGGTAGCGGAAGAGCTCCGATACCCGCAGAAACCTCTCGAAGCGTACGCCGGCTGGACGCCGATAGGCGACGAACGTCCCTTCCTGTACTACACGTCCAGGGACGAGCTTACCCCTCTGTACCTGTTCGCCGGCGCGGCTTTCCTGGTACTGGTCTCTTTCTTCGCCTGGATCCGCCCGCGTCCTTTGACCGGTTACTTCGCCCTGATCGGTATCGGTTTCATGGTACTGGAGCTGTACCTGCTCGCCTCTTATCGGTCCGCGCTCGGAGGGTATAGCGATACCTACGCGGCAGTCATGGGGTCGCTCGCCCTCTCCTCCGCCGCCGGCTCCTTGTACTGGGAGCGAATCGGCAAGAAAGGCGCGGTGATAGCCACGGCTGGCGGGCTCTTCCTAACCGCAGTCTGCACCCGCCTACTGGGCTCGCTGGGCGACCTCGCCGTCCTGCGCTTGCTCCTTCTCTGCCTGGGCACCGCGCCCGTGGGCTTCGCAGCCGGTCTCTTCATGCCCGCGGGCCTGAGCCGGGCAGCGGGTAGAGGCGCCGCCTTCCTGGCCGTCGACGCCCTCGGCACGGCGGCGGGTTTCGCCCTCTTCTACTGCCTGGCGCTCGACCTCGGGTTTCCTGCCGCCTTGGCCGTTTCCTGCCTTTTCTACGGCGGTGCGCTATACTTGTGGCCGACCGGGTTTTCCCGCGCTTGAGAGCACGAGGGAGAGGGACGTGCGCGAGGACGTTCCAGACAGCATCGAGGTGCTGGTAGCTGGCGCCGGGCCTGCGGGCCTGGCGGCCGCCGCCAGGCTAAACCGCGCGGGGGTGCCGGTCCTGCTGGTAGACGCCCGCGAGGGGTTTTGAAACCACTTCGAGTAGGCACCTACTGCCCCCAGACGAACAGTACGGCGCAGCCCAGCACGGCATCCTGTACCGCCATCATGAAGGAATCGCGATAACGCCTGGCCGATATGATGAAGAACTGGGCCAACCCGCCGAACAGGAAAGCCCAGCCCAGCCAGACGTCCTGCAACATCCAGAAGCCGGCCAGGTGGGCGAGCGCGATAGAGACGGCCAGAAGCCACTGGGCGCGGCGCTTGCCCAGTACAGTAGCCAGATTCTTGATACCGGCGGCCCGGTCGCCCTCCACGTCCTTGAGATCGATGACGTGCGCGCCCAGCGAGAAGCCGACCAGGATAACCAGAAAGGGCAAGGCGGGCACGCCGAGCATCTCGCCGTGCCAGAGGGTGAAACCGGCCAGGAAAGCCGCGGCGCTGTTGATACCGATCACGGTCTTGGATACGGCGCAGCGCACCTTGAGCCTGAGCGGAGGGGACGAGTAGACGAAGTAGGTTAGGCCGAATATAGAGACGAACCAGAGCGTGCTGTAACTGGCCGCCCAGGCCGTGGCTAGCGCCGCGGCCAGCACCCACCAGGAGAGCCGCAGGTATCGGTCCGGATCCAGCGCGCCCGTCGCCAGGGGGCGGCCCGGATCGTTGATGCGATCGATCTCGATGTCGTAGTAATTGTTTACCATGACCGAGTAAACCCAGATCAGCAAGATGCCCACCAGGCCGAGAAAGCAGCTTAATACCTGCTCCAGCTTCAGCGGCTGGGACGCCTCGGCGAAGCCTAGACCGAGTAAAAAGAGCAGTAGAAAATGAAGCGCCCGCAGGAAACGCGAGTCCCTGGCGATGGGCCGGAAGGTCTCGGGCGCGCTCCAGGAGCTGATCAGAAGCGCATCCAGGGCGATAATGAGGGTGTATGTCTTGAAGTACAGGAAGTTCCCGCGAGCCAGCTCTATCTCGAGTACCTCGGCGAGGTATTGCAGCAGCGTTCCGATGGCGCAGTAGCAGAACAGCAGAGTGTAGCCACACAAAACGCCGCCGATCGCCCTTACCCAGGATCCCGTAAAGGCGTGGACATAGAAAAAGCAAAGCAGCAGGACCACGCCCATCTCGATTCGCATGCCCGGCGTGATCCCGGACTGCTCTACCGGACCGAAATAAGTCAGGTAGCGAATGAATAGTTCGGCAGGCTCGAGGTTGTGCAGGTACGCGATTCGTAAACCGAGGTGCCGAAAGGCGACCGCATCGATGGTCGGAGCCAGCAAAACCAGCACGAAGGCGGGTAGCATGAGCCTGAGGACCTTGACCGGCGTCTTGCGGACGAAGGGCGCCAGCACCAGCGAAAGGGTCAGGACCAGGGCCAGATAAGAGAGCGAGAAATGGGCGTTCTTGGGTGCGGTGATCTCCTCCTGGAAGACAAAGCCCTCCAGCACGTTCCGAAGAGAGACCCAGAAGAAGAAACCGAGAAAAAAATAGGGCAACGGTACGGGTGACCGCTCGAAGCTTCCGGCCAGCCGTCGGATCCACGAGTACACCGGGGCAGTATACTTTATCGTCCCTCGGATGGTATCATAATTGAGGGTAATCGCCGCGGTCACAAGGGATGAACGGCGCGGCGTGCGCCAAAATTTACTTCGGCAGGTCCTGGTCATGAACGCTTACCGTATCGCTTCGTTATCCCTACTCGCCTCCGTCCTTCTCACGGCCTCCTGCGGCGGTGAGAACGGTTCCCGCCCGCCCTCGGGCTTCGATGACCTCGATGGCGGTGACGAACCGGCTCGGGACGGCGGCCGGGACGCGGGGCGGGATTCCGGAAGCGAGAACGGCGGCGGTGGATCGGGTCCGGACGGCGGTCCGGTCGGCGGCCGGGACGCCGAGGTCGGGCCCTGCGGCCCGCGCGGTTGCGGCGAGGCCGGGGACGAGTGCAACCGGGCCTTCTGCAACCCGGATTCGGGCGAGTGCGAGGTCGAGCCGGTCGCGGACGGGACGCCCTGCGGGAACGCGAACAACACGGTCTGCACGGCGCCGGACACCTGCCAGGACGGCGTATGCCGGGCGAACCACGCGCGAGCGGGCACGCCCTGCGGGGACCAGGGGTTGGATTGCCGCGAGGACGATGCCTGCGACGGCGAGGGGAGGTGCGAGGACAAGGGCTTATCCCCGGAGGGCGCGGCTTGCGGGGATCAGGCAGTGCCCTGCCACCACGACGATAGCTGCGACGCCGAGGGCAACTGCATCGACCGGGGATACGCCGCGCAAGGCAGCGCCTGCGGCGACCAGACCGACAACGCCTGCGACAACCCTAATACCTGCAACCGGTACGGCACCTGCCTGGACAACTTCGAGCCGGCCGACACCGCCTGCGGGGACCAGGGCATGGAGTGCACCCTGGACGACTTCTGCAATGGCAGCGGCGTCTGCGTGGACCGGGGCCAGCGCGAAGCGGGAACGCCCTGCGGCGACCCGTCGGAGAGCGAGTGCGACCACGCCGACACCTGTGACGGCGAGGGGGATTGCAACGAGAACATCGATCCGCCCGGGGCGCCCTGCGGCGATCCGACCGACCACGCCTGCAACGGCGCGGATACCTGTAACGGCGCCGGCGTATGCCTGGACAACCTGGCGCCCGAGAACGCGCCCTGCGGCGACCGGGGGATACCGTGCCGCTATGACGACTCCTGCAACGACAGCGGGTTTTGCGTTGACAGCGGGTGGTGGCCCAATGGCACGCCCTGCGGCAGCAACGCCGACACGGCTTGCGACAACCCGGATACCTGCAACGCGACCGGTAGCTGCCAGGGCAACTACGAACCGCCGGGAACGCCGTGCGGGGACGCTTCTTCCGATGCGTGCGACGCGCCCGACTCCTGCAACGGCGCCGGGGGATGCGCGACCAACGCAAAACCGCCCGGCACGCCCTGCGGGGACGCCTCGTCCGACCAGTGCGACAGGCCCGACTCCTGCGACATCGACGGTAACTGCCTGGACAACCACGAAGCGCCCGGCGCTCCCTGCGGGGATCAGGGGGTAGAGTGCCACAACGACGACGAATGCGACGGATCAGGGGGGTGCACTGACAACGGTCTGGTGGAACCGGGGACCGAATGCGGCAACCCCAACGACACGGCGTGCGACAATCCCGACACCTGCGATGAGGTCGGCGAGTGCTTGCAGAACTACGAAGCGCCCGGCTTTCCCTGCCGGGCCCAGGGCGTCGAATGCCAGAACGACGACGAATGCGACGGCCTGGGGGTGTGTATCGACAACGGGCCGGCCGCGCCCGGGACGCCTTGCGGGGACGCCTCGTCCGACCAGTGCGACAGCCCGGACACCTGTAACGGCGCTGGGTTGTGCCAGGACAACTTCGAAGCGATGGGCGTTCCTTGCGGAAGCCAGGGCGTGGAGTGCCGGAACGACGACACCTGCAACGGCCAGGGCGCGTGTGTAGACAACGGGCCGGCGCCCCCCGGTACGCCGTGCGGAGATGAAGTCGGCTCGGAATGTGATTACGGTGATGTTTGCGACGCCGAGGGTGTATGCGACGACAATTTGGCGCCGCCTGGCGCGCCTTGCGGCGATCAGTCGGTCGAATGCCAGAACGACGACGAGTGCGACGGCCTGGGCGGTTGTACCGACAACGGTCCGGCGTCGCCCGGCGCTCCTTGCGGCGACCAGAATGTACCGTGCCATGTGGACGACACCTGCGATGGCTCCGGCGGTTGCGACGACAACGGCCTTCTAGCACCGGGAGAACCATGCGGAGACCAGACCGATACCGAATGCGACGATCCCAACACCTGCAGTGCCGCCGGTAACTGCCTGAACAACTTCGTCACATCGGGAGAGCCGTGCGGAGACCAGACCGATACCGAATGTGATGACCCCAATACCTGCAGCGGCGGAGGAGCTTGCTTAGACAACCACGCCCACCTGGGGGCCCCTTGCGGAGATCAGGGCGTAATCTGTCATATCGACGACACCTGCGACGGAGAGGGCAGCTGCCAGGACAACCGGTTGGCCGTAGACGGATCGGCTTGCGGCGATCAGAGCGATAGCGAATGCAATCACCCGGATACTTGTAACGAATATGGCGAGTGTGCTGACAACATCGAGTCCGTCGGCGCGCCGTGCGGGGACCAGGGCATTCTGTGCCTTGAAGACGATGCCTGTACCGACGGCGGGGTCTGCGTCGATCAAGGGATCACCCCGGACTGCCGGGCCCCGGTGACCGGATCCGTGGTCAATACCGGGGGCGATCCGCTCCAGGATGTCGTTGTCGAGGTGTTGGACATCGAACCGCCGAGCGCTACGTCCACCGACGAATTCGGGGATTTCGAGCTCCTCACCCCCATGGGCGAAGATGTGCTATTCCGTTATGGGGACACGACCGGATACTGGGGCGAGATAGAAGTCTTAAGCTTTATTCCGCCCGACCCGGATCTGGGCGTTCGGCAACTCTTAAGCGACGCCGAAGCGAATACGGTCGCCGATAGTGTCGATGGTATAGCGCCGCTCGATCCCGGAAAAGGAATCGTGATCGTACTAATGACCGGCGCGTCTGGCCTGGGCGGTGAGTACGCCACATTAAGTGCAGCCAGCGAACCGGCTTTCGTCCAAGACGACACATCCGCCTTCGTTGTGTCTCCGATCTTGCTAGCCGACGGCGGAGACCGTATCTACTTCGTTAACGTCGACGTCGGAACGACCGTCGTCACGGTCGGCGGAGCCGACGGCGTGAACACCTGCGATCTGGCCAGCACCTCGGTAACCGACTGGCCAGTATACGCTCACGCCATCACCTGGGCAGAAGCCGTTTGCACGCCTCTCTAGGGGTCCTAGTTAACTAGTTGAACAAAACCGCACTTCGCGCGGCAGCTGATCCCACCTGATTCATTCGGCAACGCCGGCGGCTGTCGTAGCTAAAAAATAACAACTGCGACCTACCGATGATCGGGTTGCCTGTGTACCCACCCCTGGAAACGTTGCCGAACTCTTCAGCGAGTTGCAGCAAAGCCGGTTTTTTCGTGTACTATGGGAAAAGGTGGACATGTCGGTTTTCTCCCTCGGTCTTTTTGTGAGTTCGAGAGCTTCCATAATAACCGAAGAGACTGGGTGTCCGCCCGTCTTATACTTGATCCGTCTAGGCGGGGCTGTCAGACAAATACCGATCTACTTCAAACGGGAGACAGGGCAAACCAATCATGGACGACCGGGGGCGTAGGCACGCGTGGCATCGACCGAAGAAATACTGCTGGTAAACCCGCCCTTCCGGTACTTCGAGACGGACGTTGCCTCGCTCAACTACAAGAGGCCTCCTCTCGGGCTTCTCTACGTCGCCTCCTACGCGGAGGCTAAGCTCGGTGTAGACGTCGAGATCCTGGACGCCTATGCCGAAAACCTGTCCGTCGACGAAACCGTGTCCCGGCTAAGGCAGCGCCATCGCGATATCATCGGATTCACGGTCACCACGCCAACCGTCACCGCGGTGGACAAGATGATAGCTACGCTGCGAGCGGAAACGGCTTCTCGCGATACGCTGTTTGTTGTCGGAGGTCCTCACGTCACGCTCTGCCCACAGGAACCGCCGCTACCGGCAGATTTTTTCGTCGTTGGAGAGGGCGAAGCAACCTTCGTGGATATCGTCCGATACCGGAGAGGGGAGTTGCGTCCGGAGAATATCCGAGGCGTTTACTTCCGGACGGGCACCCCAGCCATGACCCGGACCGCTCCGCGGGAGCTAGTTGCTGATCTGGACGACCTGCCGATACCAGATCGCTCGAAGATCAAGGCGGAGCTCTACGGTCATATATTTACCTATGCGGCCAAGGGGGCTCTGTTCACTACCGTATTTACGTCGAGGGGATGTAGCTATCGCTGTGCTTTTTGCGGCAACGAGAAGCTGTGGGGAGGGCAGGTACGACGCCGATCGATCGCCAAGGTAGCGGAGGAACTCGAAGCGCTCCTTTCCCAGGGATACCGCCTGGTGTTTTTTGACGATGACGACTTCCTTTCTTCCAGGCAGTTCGCGTACGGCTTGCTTCGGGAAATCATCGACAGGAGACTGGAATTCAAGTGGGTGTGCCACGCCCGGGTGGCGTTCTACGACGATGGATTGCTGGAACTGATGTCTCGCGCGGGCTGCGTCGAGGCGCAGATCGGCGTGGAATCCTTCAACGAGAGGGCGTTGCAGGCCGCGGACAAGGAGATCCGGACCGACCGAATAGGTGAATGCATCTCGCGGTTCCAGCGCCACGGCATTAATGTCTGGGCGACTTTGATCATCGGATTGCCGGAAGAAGATCTGTGCTCGCTGGAACAATCGATCGATCGGTTGATCGAAGCCGATCCTTTTTATGCAACCTTCATCATGTTGCTGCCTTTCCCGGGCACCAGGATATTCGATCTTTACCGGGAGAAGGGCTATCTCATCACCGAGGACTGGGAAAGATATACTTGGCACGGCAATCCCGTGTTCCGCACCGACAAGCTTTCGCCGCGAGACATGATCCAGTTCAGAAAGCGCGCCTATAGAAGATTCTATTTTCGAGGCAGGGCCTTCGCCCGCTACCTACGGGTCCTGTATCGATACGGGATGTACCGGTCGATGTTGAAGAACCTTTTTCGGTTCGTGTATTTCTCGTTTCCGGAAACGATGGGAGGGAAAGACGGATAGTAGCGGACTCCAGGAATCGCCACCGGAATATCGCGCAGGCGAGCGACCCGTGCGAGGGGGTCCGTTCCAGTTGCGGTTCCCTGGTGCGTCGCGAATGTTAGTCGCTTCCCTCAACGGTCCCGAGGTGTTCCGGGTGGCGGCGTCGCAGGAGCGTGAAGGCTCGTGAGTCGAAAAGCAGTCGAAAACCGGAACGCTTGGATACTGCTCGTGTCGCCGGGGCGGGCGTTGACCACCAGTCCGCCCCTGGGGCTGCTCAGCCTGGCGGCGGCGCTGGAGAGTGCCGGGTTTCGCGTACGCCTATCCGAGCCTTCGGTGGACGGAAGCGACGTCGAGGAGATTCTGGAGCATGCATCCGTTCGTCCCCTGCTGGTAGGCGTGACGGCCCGCACATCGAGCTTCCACGACCTACTGTCCGTCGTGCGAAAGGTGAGGAACCGGGCGCGCGGAACGCCGATCGTCATCGGAGGCGTTCACGTTTCCGCGCTTCCGGAACGATCACTCGTCGAAGCGGGCGCGGACCTCGCGGTCCGGGGGGAAGGGGATCGGGTCATCGTGGTCATCTCCGAACGGCTATGGAAAATGCAGCCGCTCGAAACGCTGGTCGACGTGCCGGGGGTCTTCGTTCGGACGAGCGAAGGTACGGTGGTCGGTGGTGGTACTGCGGAACCGCCGGACCTCTCCCTTCTGCCCAGACCGGCCTGGCACCTGGTAGATCTGGATCGCTACAGCGAGATCCCCTGGCAGCTGGTTCGACGGGGCACTCGTGTCGCCCCCATCCTGACCTCCCGCGGCTGTCCCTACGCGTGCGTGTTCTGCGCATCGCCATCCGTCTGCGGTCGCCGCCTGCGCTTCCGTGATCCCGATGCGGTCGCCGACGAGGTCGAATGGCTGGTCCGCGAGAAAAATGTCGATGAGATCCATATTGCAGACGACAACTTCAACGCCAACCGATCGCACGCTTCCGCCGTCTGTCAGGCCCTGCTCCGACGCGGCCTGCGGGTGCCATGGAAGACGCCGAACGGGATTCGCGTGGATCGCCTCGACGAGCCGCTACTCGAACTGATGGTGGCTTCTGGTTGCTACCAACTCGGATTCGGCATCGAATCGGGCGTGCCCCGGATTCTCGCCAAGGCGAAGAAGGAACTCGACCTGGACAACGCCTTTCGAAATATCGAGCTGGCATCTAGAAAGGGGATCTCGACCTTCGGTTACTTCGTGGTGGGGCTACCCGGAGACACTCTTTCTACGGTACGACAATCGATACGCTGGGCCGTGAACAGCGCACTGGATCACGTTCATGTTGCCCCCATGGTCCCCTATCCCGGTTCGGAAATCTTTCGCAAAATATCGGACGATCACCCACTGCGGCACGAATGGAGCAGGTATACACACCTGGTGACGTTTGACACCCCTACCATGACGGCATCCGAGATCCGGGTGTCCGTTCGGGAATTCTACCTCCGCTTCTACGCGCGCCCGTCTCGCGCCATGGGGCTCTGGCGCTCCCTGAGAAACACGTCGCTCGTCGCCTTTCTTCGTTTGGCCAAAGGCTACCTATACGAGTCCTGACCCAGGAGCGTCCGATTTCTTGGTACCCACTACTACGAGACAACCCGAGCGTTTTCAGGATGTTTTCACGCTACTCTAAGAACGCCGCTGTCTTCTGTCTCTTCTTGGCGCTCGCGGTGGTTCATACCTACCCGATGGTGTTGAATATCGGCAGCGAGACCCCGCTGAACCTCTCTTCCGTACCGGTAGCCTACGTGGCAGCAGAGCAGAGTATTCTCTTTTTCAAGGAAGCACCTCTCAGTTTTTCCGGTGCTCTCAACCCCACTATCACCGGCCCTCTGCAATACCCGCTGCTCCTCTGTCCTTATGGATTCGGCTCGTTCCTGCTGTTCGCGCCCTTTTTTCTTCTCACCGGGAACCTCTACTTTTCGGCGAACATGTTTCTGCTGCTGTTGCTTTCCGGGTCCGCTTTCTCGATGTTCCTGCTGGCAAGGTACCTTACCGGAAGCGCGAGGGCCGCCGTGATTGCCGGCGCGGTTTTTGTTTTTTCCACGCCCGCGCTCGCGCTGCTACGCGACGTCTGGTCACTGAACCTGATAGTATTTCCTCTCATATTTCTCAACTTTATTCGATTCATAGACGAACAGAAGAAGCGCTATCTTTTTGCTACCGCCGGGTTCCTTGCTCTCGAATTCTATCTGGAAATTTACCACGTCATAATCGCTCAGTACCTCTTGCTATCTATTGCACTGGTGAAATGGCGGGCCGTTTTTGCCAAGAAGAACGTCAAGGCGATTTTTGGTGCTTCGTTCGTCAGCGTCTTACTCGTATCCCCCCTTGCCGTCCCCTATCTGCTCACCAGCCTTGCCTACGGAGTGGATTTTCGCTCAACGCCAGCCGAGCATATCATTTCGGTATTTCCAGGGGAATGGCTGACCGTTGCATACAATAACGTCGTATACGGCGATTGGTTATCTCGGCCTCGATTCGCCGACGACCCCACCGTCCAGGTCGAGCTTTTCCCGGGCGTGCTGGTTTGTGCCACCGCTCTGTTTGGTGCGATAAAGGGACGGTACCGGTCGCTGTCGGGTCTCTTCTTGCTGTCCGTGGCGGCGCTGGCCATGTTGCTGGTGACGAGCTGGTACCCTTTTCATTTTTTTCGGCCCAATTACAGAGGAAATGTCCCACACCTGTGGATTCCTCTATTCAGATACCTTCCGTTTTTGGAGTATATCCGCGTCTTGGGCCGCTATGTCGTCGTCATCAACTTCTGCGTTGCGATTTTGGTCGGAGGAGGTTACCTAGAACTGGAAAGGAGAATCGAGAAGAAGTTTGGCCAGCGCCTAGCAATCGTATTATTCTTTCTATTCGCGTCTACCGTGAACGTCGAAAACCTTTCAGTTCCAAGAAAGATGCATACGTACGACGAGCTTTTCGGGCCTGGCGAGGCGGTTGCCTGGTTAAATGAACATCCCGTCTTCGAGAATCCCCATCAGGGGGTTCTCTACATCCCTTTCGACCCCGCGAGGATCCGCCCGGACGTGGCGCCGTCCAGAGCCTATCTCGATTTTCTGGTACCGGTTTTCCGACACCTTTATCTGAGGCGTCCAACTTACAGTCACTTTTTCTCGTACAGGCCACGTGGATACGCACCTGCCGAGGCGTATGGTTTTCCGGATGTTGCTTCCCAGAAGTTTTTTGGGGCCATTGGCATCAGGGCGGTTGTCGTTTACGAAGCCTTGCTCGATAGCGATGCCCGCAAGACGTATGGCAAGAAGAACATGACCGGAAATGGGCTCCGTCACCTGGCGACGGTAGGAAACGGGGAGAAAATTTATCTCCTCGATAGGAGCATCGAGCTCGTGGATAGGCTCGTCCTGTATGACGAGTCGGAACCCGGTCGGATCAGGTTTTCTCTAGCGACTCCGGAAACCTTTTCCGGAAGAGCGAAAGGAGGAGGCCCCGATCCGGCTTCGGCCGAGCAGTTCTGGATTAATCCGAAACACTGCCAGCGCCAGGAAATCGACGTTCGGGCGGTGGACGCGAAAGGAAGGACGCATTCGGCGACGTTTTCCTATTATCTACCGCTCGTCGTAGGCGGTAAACAGGTGCAGGTGTTCGAGTGGACAACGAAGGATGACTGGCAGTTCAAGGAAGTAGGCGTTGAATATGACGAAGAGTACATCGTGAGAGCCGAGGACTTGAATGATCGACAGGCGGTACGAACGAGCGGTCCGGGAGGAGGTGGCGCGATCGTGGCGCCCCCGGGGGACGCGTCGAGGGAATCAGGGGCTGCAGGAGACGAACAAGCAGCACGGGACGCGGCGGCGACCCCCCGATCCATCGAGAGGGCCATCGCGGACGCGGGCTATCACCCGGAGGCGCCGTGAGCGCCAGCTAACACCGAAGGTTCGACGACCGGCTTTGCTTTCGAGCGCCCCGGGGCGACCGGAAAAGGAGGAATCGAGTGAAGACTTTATCATGGACAGCCTGCCTCTCAATACTCGTTGTATCCGTAGCCTGTGGCGGCGCGCACAACGGACGACCTGGTCGCGTTCGTTTCGCCAGCAGGCAGAGGCGCTCAAGCCCTCGGCACGCCGCGCGCCGGTCTGTGCAACGTGCGCCTTGTTACGCCACCTCGAATCGACCGGCGCTGCACGCTCCGCGACGCTCGTAACCCGCTATGAGCCAAGTTATTAGCCGCCTATTCGAACGGTGAAACCGCTTCGAGCGGCTCGAAAAACTTAACTTCTTAACTCCGACCCCTATTTTCCTATTTTTTGCAGACAAAGGCGTGCTCGTCGCCGCAGGGCTCGTCGTACCAGGTGCCGGACGCCTGGTAGAGGGCAGCGCAGCTCAGCGCTGCGGTGTCGTCGGGCTGGCCCGGGCTCGAGTGCCAGTTGGTGTAGCTCCAGCCGGCTGCGTCCGACCAGGTCCAGTTGCCCTCGGAGGAGACTTCGCTGGCGCCGATCCAGGCCACGGCCGAGGCCAGATCCCGCACGAAATAGTTCTCGTCGGCCGAGGTGACGGAGGCCAGGTGGCCGCCGAAATGGACGCAGAGGGCTTCGGCGGCGGCCCAGTCGCGGGCGTCGCATCCCGGCCAGTAGATCCGGCCCCCGAACATATGGTTGTTCGCGCAGGAAGGGCCGGCGTACTCGTATGCTCCCATGTCGGCGTAGCCCTCGTCCGACTCTACACCGGCGACGTCGATCCTTCCCCGCCCCTCGATGTCGCTGCAGGTGGCATGGGCATCGTTCGCCTCGTCGATGCAAGGCGAACCGGACTGCAGGCCGAGATCGGCATCCACGTCGCTCACACCCTGTCCCCAGATATCCACCCGGGTGTCGGCCGTGGAATTGGCGCCCAACGGGATATCGAAGACGACCGTGTTGCCGTTGATCTCGGTCACGGTGCGCGCCACGCCGTCGTCCGCGATCTCGATCACGTCTCCGAGCGCGAAATCTCCCCCCGAGCTCACCACGACCGAGGTGGTGTCTCCCGCCACCGTGGTCCAGCGCATGGCGCCGGGCTGGCGGACGAACAGCGGGTTGCTACCGACGATCGTCCCGCCGCCGTTACTCGTGTTACTACCCCCGCCGACGCCCTCCTGCACGTCGCTGTTGTACGCGGTGGTGGTGCACGGATCGTAGAAGAGGATGTCGCAGTTGCTGATCTCCGATTCGTTCTCGTTCCAGAGGATGGAGTTCCTCAAGGTGAGAACGACGATCTCATTGCCCGTAGTACCGGTGTAGTTGCGAATGACGCCGCCGCTGGGTCCTACCTGGTTGGCGGCAAAGGTGCAGCCGACCACGGTCATCGAGCTATCGCTGTTCTGCAGCGCCCCCCCGTTGGTGCCGGCGCGGTTGCCGTAAAAGACGCAGCCGTCTATGCGGTGGGGGCTATCTGTACTGTAAATAGCCCCGCCGTAATCCGCCGCGTCATTGGCGCTGAACACGTCGTCTAGCAAACGCGGGGCCGAGGAGGCAGCATTGTAGATGGCGCCGCCGTAGCTGGCCCGACCGCCGCTGAAGCGGCAACCGACGACCGAGGGGCTGGCGCCCGTATTGTACATGCCGGCGCCGTTGGCGGCCGCGTTGCTCATGAAGCTGCTATCGCTCACCGCCGGGCTGCTGCCCGTGTTGTACATCCCGCCGCCGTTGGTGGCCGTGTTACCGCTGAAGGTACACCCGGTAACGGTCGGGCTGGACAGTTCGTTGTACATGCCACCGCCGTAGACCGCCGAGTTGCCGGCGAACACGCAGTTGTTGACCGCGGGCGAGGCCGAGAGGTTGAGCATGCCGCCACCACGGTCGTGCGGGTCGCTTCCGTTCGCATACCCCCCGGTGATGGTGAAGCCGTCGATCAGCGCGCCGTCGCTGCCGGTCACCACGTGGTAGACCTGACTCGACAGGGTCGGATCGTGGCCCTCCAGCGTGGTTTCGCGGCCGGCCGGCGAGCGCTGCAGGAAGCAGCTCTCGCCGCCCGCGAACCCGCCGTAGACCTGAACGCTGCCGCGCAGCCGTACCGTGTCCTGGGGAGTGCTGTCATAGATGTAGTAAACGCCCTCGGCCACCCAGACCTGGCAGAGCCCACCCGCTTCGGTGGCGGCGTCGTAGGCCGAGTCGATGCCCTGCTGCACGGTCGCATAGGCGTCCTGCCAGTGCAGCCCCTCGGGCGAGACGGCGGTCGAGGCCGCGTCCACGAAGCGTACGCACTGCTCGCAGTCGCCGTCTGTGACGTCCGTCAGACCGTCGCAGTCGTTATCGATGGCGTCGCAGCAATTGGTGCCGGTCAGCGGACCCTCGGAACCCCCTGGATTGGCCTCGGAATCGGCGTCGTCGCAGTCGTCTCCGCCCGAACAGGCCGCGTCCACGAAGCCGTCGCCATCCGCGTCGCGCAACGCGCCCGAAAGGCATTCGCCGCCGCCGCAGACATCGTCTACCGTGCAGTCGTCGCCGTCGTCGCACCCCTGGGTGTTGTCGTCGAAGGAGCAGGTGCCGTCGCCGTTACACCTGTCGTCCGTGCAGATGTTGTCGTCGTCGCACTCGTACGCCTCGCCCGCGCAGGCGCCCTCCGAGCATACGTCGTCGCTCGTGCACGGGTCGTCGTCGTTACAGGTATCGCTATTGGCGTCGAAACTGCAGGTGCCGTCGCCGTTGCACGCGTCATCCGTGCAAGGGTTGTCGTCATCGCATGCGTACGCCTCGCCCGCGCAGGCGCCCATGGAGCAGGCGTCACCGCTGGTGCACGGGTCGTCGTCGTCGCAGGTACCGCCGTTGTTCTCGTAGCTGCAGGTACCGTCGCCGTTGCAGGCGTCGTCCGTGCACGGATTTTCATCATCGCACGTGTAAGCCTCGCCCGCGCAGGTGCCCATGGAGCAGGCGTCACCGCTGGTGCACGGATCGTCGTCGTCGCAAGGCTCGGTGTTATAAGAGAAGGCGCACTCGCCCGCGTCGTTGCAGAAATCGTCCGTGCAAGGGTTCAGATCATCGCACGACGTCTCGCAGGTAGGTGGCTCGACGGTCTCGGTGCAGGCCGACGGCTCTCCGGAGCACTGCCAGCCGCCCTCGATAGCGCACGAGGAGTCGCAGCCGTCGCCGCCCTCGGTGTTGCCGTCGTCGCATTGTTCGCCCTCGGCCGCCACCCGGCCGTCGCCGCATCCGCCTTGCTCCACGATCTTGAAATCGTCCATCATCAGGCCGCACCCGCTCGCGGACAGCACCCAGGCCAGCAGAGTAGCGACGATGATCGGCGTTCCGGGACGGCCCGCGATCATCATCAGAAACTCCCGCGGGCGGCTGCTCCGCCAAAGCCCGGGGCCAGCACCGGGCTCACGGCCAGATCGGACGGCGGCTCTTGTTCGCCGCTGAAGACGGTCAGCATCAGCACCCCGGCCGTGGCCGAGGCGACTCCGAGCACGATCAGGATATTCGTGGTCGAGGCCAGGGTATCGCGCCGGTCCAGGTCGTCGCGGCTGGAAGCCGGACACTCGCCGCCCTGGCATTGGTCCGCCAGGTCGCCGTTGACCGAGAGCGCCATGCCTCCGGTAACGGCCCCGCCCACCACCAGCGCGCCCCCGAGCCCGATGGCCACGTAGCCGGGAATGGTCAGGCTCGAAGAGCCTTCGTCGGCCGGCCGGTCCTGCTGCTCGGAATCGACCGCGGCGAGGTCCGGCTCGTGGCTTTCTTCGGGCCCGCCCTCGGTCACGGCCGCCTGCCCGTCCTTGTCGTTCACACTCACACTCTTCTCCAGCTTGGCCAGCCGCTGTTCGAGCTCGGTGATCTGCTTGCTCACCAGTTCGCTCATGTCGCTCTTGGGCACCAGCTCGCGGTAGCGCCGGAGCAGCTGGTAGGCCCGCTCGTGGTCGCCTGCCGAGCGCGCGGCCTGGGCGGCGTTGAACAGGGTGGCCGGATGCTCGACCAGCTCCAGCGAGCAGAGGAAAGCTTCCAGGGCCTTTTCGCTCTGCTCCTTGACGTAGAGGGCCTCCGCCTTGGTGAACCACTCTCCGGCCAGCTTCCGCGCCTGCTCGTCGTCCGCCGGGCGGGCCGGGCACTCCTCGGCCACACCCTCGGGAGCGCTCTGCTCCCTGGCCTCCGGCCCCTTGGCCGGCGTCGGGGTTGTCGGGCTCGACGGCTCGCCGGCCTCCTGCGCCGCGGCGGCGCCAGCAAGTAGGTAAAACGCAACTATGGCAGGAACGATCAAGCGAAGACGCAAGGCAGCAACCCGCCCTTTCGCGACGTGTTATACGGTTTTCCGTTTATTTTATCACATTTCCTTTTCCATGATGGCCTCGACACACATCCACCTAACTATATAATATTACAGTGTTTTAATTTAATTTAAGGATTTAAGGGGTCGGACTTAACTAATTAACAATTCGATATTTAAGGTTTAAGGGGTCGGACTTAACTAATTAACAATTCGACGCAAAAGAGGCTCTCAATAACAATTTGATATTACGAAGTAATTCGACGCGCCGCGTTTTGTGCCACGCCGGAGCGAGGTATTCGTGTCTTCCAACCGTTCGGTACGGAGCCACCAGGTAGCCACCAGAGACGAATACTAGGCTGCGGTTCTTCTGCCCGACATAAAACCGCCTTCGGACGTTTTCGGACGCAACCTATCCTGATGTCCGGTCGATAACCTGGTATGCCCCGTACAATCCACGAACCGATACCAGGAATCGTCCAGCACCTGATCCTCCGCTTCGTCGACCACGAACATCTGTTGGTCGATGACACTCGACGGTATGATTATCTCGATAGGTTGGGAAAGAGCCTCGAGACCAGCGACTGGCGAGCACTATGGTATGCGTTGATGGAAACGCATATCCATCTTGCCCTCGTCGCCGGAAAGGATTCGCTCGCCAGCTGGTTGCGCCCCGTCGACACGGGTTTCGCTGGATATCTCAACCGCTCCGGACGGCGAAATGGCCAAAGAAAACTGGGACCGGTCTTCGCCGACCGGCCGAAGAGTTTTAACTTCGCCGACGACCGAGCCGGTTATCTCGCCGCCTATATTCACAACAATCCGGTACGCGCCGACGTCGTAACCGACCCGGCTCACAGCACCTGGACGAGCCACCGGGCGTACCTGGGTCTGGAACCGGCGCCCGCATTTCTCCATGTCGAGGAAGGGCTCGCGCTAACAGGAAACGACGGGACGACGGCCGGAAGGATGGCTTTCCATGAATTCGTCGTCTCGCGCATAAAGGACCGTACGAGCTCTCACATGTCGGGAGCGCAAATGGCTGCCGTAAGGAATGCGATCCGAGAAGAGACGGGACCCGTCACCGAGCTTATCTCGCCGTACTTCGTTGCTGACAAGGTTCGCTACCAGGGTCGAGCCAGACGAAACTCCCACATACGCCGTGCCTACGATGGAACCCCGCAGACCGTCCTGAAAGTCGTCGCCGAGATTACTGGGATACCCGAAAAAATGATTTCTAGCCGATCCCGAATCCGAGCGGCGACGGCGGCACGAAAGGTCGCCCTGCTAGCGTGGCGCGAGTTGGATCGACCGATAGCGGAGATGTGCGCGGCGCTAGCGATCAGTCAGCCTGCTGGCTCGCTACTCTTACGACGCCGCCGATCCTCGGACCTGATGTCGGATCAAATAGCAGAGAACGTTGTCTGTCGACTCGCGAACCAAAAACATCGCCCCCTGCTAAAACTCGGTATATAGAGGCTCCTGGCTGCGATC
>CAYVFC010000008.1:49373-99101 GCA_964450715.1 uncultured Sandaracinaceae bacterium
AGGTCAGGAAGGTCAACTATAAATTGTTAAATAGTTAAGTCCGACCCCTATTTCCAAAAACATCGCCCCCTGCTAAAACTCGGTATATAGAGGCTCCTGGCTGCGATCCCCCCTCGGCGGCGCGACGTCTGAATGACGGTCAGGAAGGTCAGGAAGGTCAGGAAGGTCAGGAAGGTCAACTATAAATTGTTAAATAGTTAAGTCCGACCCCTATTTCCTATTTACCTATTTATATTTACTATTTATTTCCCTATTTCCTATTTGAACGGGTTGGAGAGGAGCATTTTTTCGGGTTTCTTCTTGGGCTTGGGGCGGGCGGGGGGGCGCTTGGCGGTTGCTAGCCTTGGCATACGAACGGTGATGATCTGATCTCGGTCGAGCTTGATGGTGCGTTGAAAGGGACGGTGTCCCGGAGCAGTCACCCGGAGCAGCTTCGCCTGCTCGGTACGCTCGAGCTCCAGCGGCGGCTTCATGCGCTCGCCGCCCAGGGTGACCACGGCCGCGGCCGGCGCGCCCCTGAGCTCGATGGCCACGGTCGAGGGAGCCTCCACGCCCAAGGGCGGCTCTGGCTCGCCCGCGGAAGCCGTCGCCTCTTGCTCGCCTTCGGTCGGTCGCTTCCCGGACGCCGGCTGCACCTGCCCGGCAGCCGATACCGGTTCGGTTTCGATTTCCGCGGCAATGGTCTCCAATAACGCCCCCGCGGCCGGCTCCGATTCTTCAGCTTGTGGCCAATCAGCCGCGGCCCCCGTTGCCACACCAGAGCCGGCCGACGCCGGTGCGGCCGGCTCCAGCACCGCCGGCTCGAGCACCAAATCCTCCACCGCCGCCAGGTCCGCCTCCCCGCCCCCCATCGAGGCTAGCCCGATGACCATGGCCGCCAGCCCGGCCCCCACCAGCGCGGACAGGGCTATCTGCTTGGGCGTCAGCAGCTTGATGCGCCCGGTGATTCCCCCTCCCTGCTTGCCGACCGCATCCGGCCGCCCGAAAACGGCCTCCTGAATCACCGCGGCGCCCAGCCGCAGCCCGTACTCCCCCGGGCGCAGGACCCGCTTGATCGTCCACTTGAATGAGTCGCCCAGGCTGTCGCTCTTGCCCGCGGGCTCGATCGGCTCGTCCAGCGTGGTCTCCCCGTCCGGCCGGCCGCGCCCCTCGGCCGCGCGCCCGCCCACGATCTCGTGCTCGCCCGACTCGTCGCGCCGGCCCGACCCTGCCGGCCCTATCTCGTCCCCGGAAATCGGCGAGGCGGGCGGGATGGCGGGCATCCCGGTACCCGTATCGACCTTGGGAAGCGCCGGAGCCGGCGGTACGGACTTGCGCAGCACCTCGAAGGCCTGCGGCGTCATCTCGTACTCGGCCCGCTCGCAATAGGGCAGCAGGGCGTCGATCATCTCCGAAACGGCCTGGAAGCGGCCGTCCCGGTCCTTGGTCATGGCTTTACCCACCACCGCGATCAATCCCTCGTGCGCGCCCGGAGCCCGCGGGCCGAGCGGCACCGGATCCTCGATGAGCACGTTGGCCAGCACCTCGTTGTAGCTCTCGCCCTTGAAGGGCAGCTCGCCGGCCAGCATCTGGTAGAGCAGCACGCCCGCCGCCCAGATGTCGATGCGCTCGTCGATGTCCTTGCGGCCGCGCGCCTGCTCGGGCGACAGGTATGACGGCGTACCCAGCACGGTGCCGGTCTTGGTCAGCCTGAGCGAGTCCTCGGTGGCCTCCTGCACCTTGGCCACGCCGAAATCGAGCAGCTTGACCTCCTCCCGGTTGCGGGCGTCCACCGCCATGAAGACGTTCTCTGGCTTGAGATCGCGGTGGATGATCCCCTTCTTGTGGGCGGCGTACAGGGCCGAGAGGATCTGCAGCACGATGGCCACCGCCCGGGTGGGCGGCAGCGCCCCCTTCTCCTTCAAGACGACGTCCAGGCTCACCCCGTCCAGCAGCTCCATGACGATGTAGGCAGTGCCGTCCCCCTCCACGCCCACGTCGTAGATCTCGATGATGTTAGGGTGGCCGATGGCGCTGGCCGACTCGGCCTCGCGTAAAAAGCGCTCCACCGCATCGGGCTCGCTCCGGGTGTCCGGGTGCATCATCTTGATGGCCACCCGCCGGTTGATGCGGGTGTGCTCGGCCTCGTAGACCGAACCCATCCCACCCTCTCCCAGAAGCCGGACGAGGTTGTATTTGCGGTCGACGATCCTGCCGATGAGCTGCACCACCTTCATCCCGTAATGTATCGGGAAACCACGGTTAAGGCGAACCTACGGCCGATCCACCCTGGTGTTATCAGGGCCCCGGCCGCGGTTGCCCCGGCCAGTATGCGCGAAGGCGCCTCATTCCATACACCAGAGGTTGACCATCATATGCTCTCGCGTGCCGTCATCGTATACGTCGCTCCAGCTCAGGGCCACCCTCTGGTCCGAGGTCACGGCGAGCGACGTCCGGTTGCCCGAGAGCGAGGCATGGTACACGTCGCTGGACCCCTGCACGTTGCCGTCCCTGTCCAGTGACATGACGCGTATCATCCCGGTCGTTTCCGAGCCGCGGTTGCGGACCGCGCGGTAGGCGACCATGTAGCCCACGCCCGTGGGCAGCTTGATGATGGAGGGATCGGCTCCCTGTTCCGGAGCGGATACGATCCGCCGGTCGTTCTGCTCGAGGTCGCCGGCCGCGTTGATCGTCCTGAAGTGGATCTCGCCACCAGTCGGGTCGGGCGCGATGGCGTACACGACCGCTCCCCCCTCCGAGTCCGAAGTCGCCGCGCCTGATCCGTGCCGCCCCACCGCGTCGGAAAGCACCTCGAAGGGCTCCAGCACCTGTCCGGTAGCGTCCAGCTTTTGCAGGACCAGCTGCGGCTGGTCGCCTCCGGCCTTGTAGATGAGGAATGCCGAATCCTCTGCGAACGCCGTCAGATCCAGGCTTTTGATCGACCCCTCGTTCACTTCGCGGACGATGGTTACCGGCCCCAGGGGCTCGCCCGTGGCCGCGATCTGGCGCGTGGCCACGGCCCAGGTACCAGTGCTCAAATCCTCCTCGGCCCAGGCCACCAGCACCGAATCCCCGACGCTCGCCATGGCCAGCTCCCGCTCCATCCGGTCGCTCTCGCTCAGCTGGAACGGATCGGCGGACACGGGATCCTGTCCGGGGGGGTAGACCGTGGCTCTGACCTCGGTGGAGTCGCGATGGTCCACCCACAGCAGCAGCCAGCCGCCATCGCCCGGCCCGATGATCGCGGTATCGATGAGCTCGCAGTCATCCATCAGGGTCCAGACTTCCGGCTGGTAGCTCGAGCTCTCCAGCTCGAAGACAGCCAGCTGGTCCAGGCAAGCCCCCAGATCCCTCTCCACGGACGCGAAGAGGTTGGCAGCCCTGTCCACGGCCAGGGCCGAGACGGGCCGTACCTCCTGGACGTCCGAGGCCAGAAGCGCGACCTCCTCGGGAAGCGCACAGCACTTTCCCTCGCAGTCGGCGACCTCCCGCTGCTCCGCCGCGGCGTCCTCGCCGGGTATCTCCGGCACCCAGGCCGCGTCCGAGCCCGCGTCGAGCAAAGGCCCGGCGTCGAGACCAGCGTCCAGCTCCTCGACCGACTCGCTCTCGCAGTTACACCCGGCCAAAAGCGGTAGCGCCACGGCCGCGACGGCGAAGATAACGGTTAAAACGGTGCGTTTCATAGATACTAGAAGCCTACCGCGCTGCTCGATCCAATTCCACGGTTTTGTCGCCGGGGGTTACATGCAACTCTCGCAGAGGTACTTGACGCGCCACTCGTAGAGGATGGGAGCCAGGCTCTGGCCGTCATTGCTCCTGAGCACCATGCGCATCCTCAGGTAGGGAAGCCGCTTGTTGGCGCCGCCCTCGTCCAGGCCCTCGCCCAGGTCGGCGGGCTGCGACCGGTAGACGCAGGCGCCGTCGTAACGGCAATAAGTGGAGATCTCCTCGCCGTCCGTGGTCGTGCCGTTGGGACAGCCGCTGTCGTCCGAGCAGATGCCCGTTGCGCTCGCCTTGGGCGGGACGATCTGCTGGCACTTGCCGTACACGCACCTGCCCTCCGGACAATTCGCGTCGCTGGTGCAGGAGCCCATGGCCACCGCGGTGGCGATGGCGCTGAAGGTGCAATCCTGCAGCTCCGCCGCCGTGTTCGCGGTGCAGGCCTCGAACAGGATCTCGGTCCCCTCCGGAATATCGGCGTCAAAGTAGAGGTCCCTCCAGTTCGGGCACCGGTTGGAGGTGACATCCCCGGAGGAGGACGACGAGCATTGCGCCGCATTGAGGTCCTGCCAGTACATGCCCTGCTCGACAAAGCCACCGCCGCCGCCGCCGGTGCCGGCGGTGACGGTGGAGCAGGCGGCATTGCAGGAAGAATCGCCGTCCGCGTCGCAGGGCGGGATCAGATAGACGGGCACCTCGTCCTGCAGGTAGTAGCGGTCTTCCGATTCCCTGCGCCCCACCAGCTGCAGCTTGAAGAAGTGGCCGCCGTTCTGAAGATCCAGCGGGTTGGGCTTGACGCTGTTCGGCGGCGGCGGGTTCTTGAAGTAGATGTTGAACTTGGGCGTGGCCCCGGGCTTGCAGTCGGGATGCTCGTCCACGAAGACGCCCTGGCAGGTCCCGTCGGCCTGGCACGAGTACAGCACCGGGCACTGCTCGGCGTTGGCCGCCGGGTTGCTCGGGTAGTGGGTGCACGGGGTCGGCAGCTCGAAGGTATGGTTGCTGGTCGTGTAGGCGCCGGTACAGTCGTTCGCGGCCTCCTCCACCGCCTCGATGGTCACCCAGAACCCGTAGGCGTCCTCGGGCACCACGCGGATGCCGATGTCCATGCTCAAGGCGTCGGCCAGCTGCTTGATGGCCGTGACCAGCCGGATGCTGAGGTTCGAGCCCGAGCTGTCGACCTCCTGCACGATGGGCGTACCGTCGGCGAGCTTGGCGCCGGTCCACTCGGCGATATCCTCGGCCTGCGCCCAGGCTCCTTCGAAGACGTTGCTTCTCCCAAACAAGCCGCCGGTCCCGCCGGCGCCCCTGGAGACGACGGAGATGACCCTGAGCTCGTTCAGCTGCAGGTCGCCCCGTATACCCGGAACGCTCGCCGACGGGCCCTCGCAGATGAAGCCTTTCATGCCGGCGCAATCCCTGTCGTACCAGGCGCCGCCGGTAAAGATGGTGGCGCAGTCACCGTCGCCGTTGGGCTCGCCGCTCGCGAACGCGGCGTAGTTGACGCCCACGGCCGCGCCGCCGGGGCCGGCAACGTTACCCTGGTAGAACTGCTCCCCGTCGGTCCACTTCCACTTGCCGTCCTCGAGCCGGTCGTCGGCGCCGATCCAGAACTCGCTGTCGCTGCTGCCCACGGCCGAGGAGAGCAGCGCGTTCTCGGCCGCGTCGTCGATGCGCACCAGGTCGTAGCCGTCGGCGCTCTGGCAGATGTTGCGCGCCATCACCCGGTTCACCTGGTTATTGCAGATCCAGTACTCCTTGCCGCTGTCGCTGAGCTTCGCACACGGGGTAGCCCCGTCGGACCAGTTGGGCGGCACAAAGGCGCTGTCGACCATCGCATTCCGCTGGCCGATACCGATCTGGAAGAAGCCGGCGTCATCCTCCTTCAGGCCCTTGACCACCAGGTAGTACTCGCCTGGGTAGAGCTTGTGGGTCTCGGTGCCCGCCACCGCGTCCGGCGATGCGCAATCCACCGCTTCCCCGGCCGCATTCGCGCACTGCTCGGCGCACTGCACGTAGTCACCGTCGGTGTGTTCCTTGCGGACGCTATCGTCGCAGAGCAGGTAGTCGTTCTCTCTGGTTTCTGCGTTCTTGCTGATGGCGCAGCCGAGCTGCTGGCTGGTGCCGCTGGCGCCGGTGAAGTTCTCGTCGAACATCTTCAGCGCGTAGGCGCCCTGCTGGTCCTCGCCCGCGCCCTTGAGCAGCAGGGTGTAACTCTCGCCGCCCTCCACGGTCTCGACGATCCGCGAGTTGTCCTCGGTCCCGGCGCAGGCGATGGTATTGGCGTCGTACAGCCCGCCGTCGGTCATGTCGCGGACGTTGAGCCGGTAGGGCCCCTTGTCGTAGACGCTCTTGCCCTTGACCATCACGTAGTACTCGCCGCTTTCCAGCTCGGCCTCGATGGCCGAGGTATTGTTCGGCCCGCTGTCATCGTCGCAGAGGATGTTGTTGCCGTCCGTGGCCGAGGCCGCATCCTTGAGGTTGAGGACGTAGTTCTGGCTGCTGGTCACCCCTTCTCCCTTGACCACCGCGTAGTAGTCGCCCGGACGGAAGAAGCCGTCGATGAACGAGCCTCTGTCCGCGCAGGCCAGCGGTATGGCCGCCCCACCCGCCGACACGGTCTTGGCGTCCTTGACCAGCAGCGAGTAGGGGGCGCTGCCGCCGGCCGCGCTGCCCTTGACCACCAGGTAGTAGTCCTGCCCGGCCACCGCGTTATAGGTCAGCACGTTGTTGTCCACGCAGGCCACGTTGACGCCAGTCTCGGTCGCGGCCGCATCCACGTCGCGGAAGCTCACGTGGTAGTCGCCGCCGGTGGCCGAGTCTCCGGTCACCACCGCCAGGTAGTCGCCCGGATCGAGCTGCTGGGTGATCTTGGCCCGGCCGTCCGCGGCGTCGGTCTCGTCGCAGGCGATGGCGCCGGTGCTCAGGTTGTCGCGGATGGTCACCTTGTAGTCGGTCTGGGTGCTGACCGGGCTGGTCCTCAGTTTGACCAACACGTAGTAGTCGCCCGCGTCCAGCTCGGCGGTGATGCGCGAGGTGCCGTCGACGGCGGCGGGCGCGTCGTCGTTGCAGCCCACCGGCTGCCCGAGGGCGTCCAGGGCGTAGTTGCCGGTGGTGAAGCTGGTCTGGTCGCCGTCGTAGAGCGCGATCACGGTGTCGATCGAGGTATCCGGATCCGCATCCGACCCCGCGGTCTCGATGGTGATCTGGGCGCCCTGGCTCAGGCTGAAGCGGAAGAAGGCGTCCGGTGAGCTCGGATCGGCGTTGCAGCCGATGTCCGCGGCCGGCGCTCCGCTGCTGACCTCCAGCTGGTAGGGCCCCTTGGCGTCGGCCGTGGCTCCCTTGACCACCACGTAGTACTCCTCGCCCGCGTTCACCGCGTAGTCGATGGAGTCGTTCCAGGCGCAGGCCAGCCGGTTCTCCTCGCCGCCACCGCCGCTGACCACGGCGTGGTCGCGCATCAGCAGCTCGTAGTTGCCGCCGGTGTCGTCCATGCCCGCGACCACCACGTAGTAGTTGCCCGGGTCCAGCGTGCGCAGCAGGCTGGCCTTGCCCCCGGCGTCGCTGAAGTCGCAGGCGATGGCGCCCGAGCCCTGGTTGTCCTGGATGGTCAGCAGGTAGGGCTGGCTGCCCGCGCCCCAGCTCTTGGCCGTGCTCTTGATCACCACGTAGTAGTCGCCCATGGGCAGGGTCTGCGTCAGCGGCGTGGTGGCGTCGGTGCAGGCGATGTCCGCGGTGCCGGCGACGTCGAAGTCGCCCAGCGAGGTGATGGCCGCGGCGTCATACAGCCCCATCACCGCCTCGGCGTGCGAGCCGGCGAGGTTCAGGGTGACGCTGGTCTCGGCGGTCACCGTGAAGCGGAAGAAGGCGTCCATGGAGTACTGGTGCGCGCTGCAGCCGATATTCGGCACGGGCGCGGCCACCGACTCCACGCGCAAGGGATAGGCGCCCTTGCCGGTGGGACCGGTGCTCCCGCCCTTGACCACCAGGTAATAGGGCTGGCCGGCGGCCACGTCGTACTCCAGGTGGTCGTTGTCGCTGCAGGCCAGCATGTTGCCCTGCTCGCCCACGATCACCGTGGTGTCCTGGATGGACAGCTCGTAGGGACCGGCGGTGGTGGGACCGGTGCCCGAGACCACCACGTAGTAGCCGCCCGCATCCAGCGCCGCGGTGAGCTTGGCCTCGCCCGAGGCGCCGCCCGCGTCGGTGCAGTGTAGCGACCCCGTGCCCAGCAGATCCCGTATATAGATCTTGTAGGGCTGGGTGCCCGAGCCGGAAGCGTTCTGGTTCGCGACCACCACGTAGTACCAACCCGCGGCCAAGGAGGGAGAGGACTTCTCGATGGCGATGATGTTGTCGCCGGTATCATAGTCGCAGCCAAGATGGGCCGGGCTGGTCGCGGCAAAGTCCGCGGTCGAGCTGATCTGGCTGGCGTCGTACAGCGCGATCACCGTACCGGTGTCGGTGGAGGTGCCCACCTCCTCGGCGCTGATCCGGACATCGGTGGCGCTGCTCAGGTAGAAGTAGAAGAAGGCGTCGTTGGCATTGACGCTGGCGCCGCAGCCGATGTCGGTCGCATCCCCGCCCGCGGCCTTGACCTGCAGCGGGTAGTCGCCGCTGGCGGCTCCGGTCTCGCCCTTGACCACCACGTAGTAGTCGACGCCGGGCTCGACCGCGTGGCTGAGCAGGTCGTCGTGGCTGGCCAGCAGCTGGCCGGGCCGGTCCTCGCGGAAGTTGATGGCGTAGGCGCCCTGGTCCGCCGCGTCCGCTCCGGTGACCACCAGCGCGTAGTCGCCCGGATCCAGCGTCTGGGTGATGGTGGCGCCGGCCGAGGCGTCCTGGCACTCGATGGGCGAGAAGTAGGTGTCGTCGCGGAACGAGATCTCGAAGGGCTGCGAGCCCGGGAACTCCCAGGGGCTCTCGTCGTTCTTGAGCACCACGTAGTAGTCGCCCGGATCCAGGCTGGCGGTGATCTTGGATTGCTCCGGCGTGCCGCCGGCCGAGGCGTCGTCGCACTGGATCTGGGACGGGTGCAGCTCGTCGAAGCTCCAGTAGCCGTCGGTGACCTGGTCGCCGTCGTAAAGCGCGATAACCGTGTCAAAGCCCGAGCCCTCGGTGTCGATGGTCACCTGCCGCGTGCCGCCCGCCGGATCGAGGCTGAACTTGAAGAAGGCGTCGTTCGAGGTGATGTCCGCGCCGCAGCCGATATTGGGCGTGCCCACCGACTGCACGTTGAAGTTGTACGGACCCTCGGCGCCGGCCGTCCGGCCCTTGACCACCGCGTAGTACTCCTCGCCCGGGTAGACGAACTTGTTGGTCGGCACCGGGAACAGCCCGCCCGAGTTGCTGCAACCCAGGAACTCGCTGCCCGAGTACTGCGCCGCGACGTCCGGATCGCGCAGCCTGAGCTGGTAGTCGCCGGTCGCGCCGCTCTCGCTCGACACCACCGCGTAATAAGTGCCCGGCTGCAGCTGCGCGGTGAGATCTGTGTTGATCTTCACCTGCGCGTCGGCGTTGTCGTCGCAGTACAGCGATCCGTCGTCCGCGCTGACCTCGCGGATCTCCAGCTCGAAGGGCTGCGCCGAGCTGTTGTTCCAGGAAGAGACCTTGTTCTTGACCACGGCGTAGTAATCGCCCGCGGCCAGCGCGATCTGCAGCGGGGATGCCGGGGTGACGCAAGCTCCCTCCCTGAAGCCGTAGGCCTGTCCGAAATGCTCGAGCTGGCTGATATTGGCGACGTTGAACAGCGCCATCACCGTGTCCGCGTCGGCGCTCCGGCTCAGGTCGAACTTCACGGTGGCGGCCGAGTCGAGGTGCAGCCGGTAGAAGGCGTCGTTCGAAGTCTGGTGCTCGCCGCAGCCCATATCCGGGATCTGACCCATGGGCAGCGACTCCACCATCAGGTTGTAATCGCCCGCGTCGGCGGCGGTCACGCCCTTGACCACCGCGTAATAAGTGGCGCCGCCGTCCACGTTGACCAGCGCCTCGCCGTTGACGGCGCCGCAGACCAGCCGGTTGCCCGTGTTGCTGACCCCGGAGGTGTCGTGGAACAGGGCCTGGTACCCGCCGCTGGTGGTCCCGCCCTGCTTGCCGGTGATGACCGCGTAATAGCTGCCCGGCTCCAGCCCGGCGGCCGTGACCAGCGCCCGGGAGTCGAGCGCACCGTCGTCGGCGCAGGCCAGGCTGTCGTCGCCCTCGTTGTCCCGGACAAAGAGCCGGTAGGGCTGGGCCTCCGGATCCCACCACGGATCCTTGTTCTTGACCACCACGTAGTACCAGCCCTGGGCCAGGTCCGCGGTGATCTCGATCTCGTCGCTGCTGTCGGAGTCGTCGTCATCGCTGTCGTCGCAGCCCAGGTGCGCGTCGTTGTCGGTGTCGTTGTCCGCGAAGTCGCCGAGCACGCTGATCATGGAGGCGTCGTACAGAGCGATCACCGAGTCGGTATCCGAATCCGCGCCCAGGTTCTGCAGGCCGACCGTGACGTTGCGGCCGCCCGGATCGTCGTCCACGTAGAACTTGAAGAAGGCGTCTGCCGACTGGGCGTGCTCGTTCACGCCCGAACAGATATCCGGCGCGTCGTCCAGCGACGAGCCCAGCACCAGGTTATAAGCGCCGTCCTCGCTCAGAGACGTGCCCTTGACCACCAGGTAGTACTCCCCGTTCGCTTCCAGGTCGTAGGTGATCACGTCGTCGGGCGTCTCGTAGGTGTCGCAGGTCAGTTGGTAGCCGCCGGCGCCCGCCCCGACGCCGCTGCGGAACCTCAGGTCGTACGCCCCGCTGGGCAGGGCCGTCTCGCCGGTGAGCACCACGGTATAGGTGCCCGGATCCAGCGTGCGGGTGATCGAGGCCGGGGTACCGTCGGTATCGGTATCGTCGCACTCATAAGCCGCCGCCTCGCTGAAGTCGCGCACGTACAGGTTGAAGGGAGCGTCGCCGGCGGGATTCCAGTGCGGGACCTTGCTCTTGACCACCACGAAGTACTCGCCCGGTGCCAAGGCTGCCGCGCCGGTGGCCTCTATCAAGGACGCCCCCGCGCTCACGCCCGCGCCATTGTCGTTGCAGTCGATGAGCGTGCCCAGCGTTCCGGCGTTCGAGTAGAAGAGCCCTATCACCGTGTCCAGGGTCGAGCCGTCGGTGTCGATGATCACCTGCCGGTCCTCGGCGCCGCCCACGGTGAACTTGTAGAAGGCATCCTTGGCGTCGCCGGGCGCCCCGCAGGCCGAGAGATCCACCGCCTGCGAGGTATCGAGCGAGCCGATCTGCAGGTTGTAGCTGCCCATGTCGCCCGCCGCGTCGCCCTTGACCACCAGGTAGTAGCTCTGCCCGCCGGTCAGGGTCTCGCTGATGGCATCGTTGACGTCGTCGCAGGCCACCTGGCTTCCCCAGGTCGGCGGGGCGGCCGAGGAGTCGCTGAACTGGATGCTGTAGTCCCCGGAGGTGGTGCCGCCGTCCTTGCCCGCCAGCACCACGTAGTAGTCGCCCGGACCCAGGTCGGTATAGGTCAGCTTGGCCTTGCCGTCGGCCGCGCCGTCGCTGGAGCAGTCCGTGCTCTCTTCCGGCGCCGCATCCTTGATGCCGATCTTGTACTGCTGGCTGCTGCTGGTATCCCACCACGGGTTCTTGTTCTTGACCACCACGTAGTAGTCGCCCGCGGTCAGGGTCTGGGTGATCGAGATCACGCCGGGCGTGAACAGCGTATTGTCGTCGCAGCCCTTGAAGGAATTATCACCGGTGTTGAACTCGGTGGGCCAACCCGCGCCGTCGTTCAGCTGGTCCTGCCGGAAGATCGCGATCACGGTATTGGGATCGGTCGAGGTCCCGATCTCGTCCGCGTACACGGTAACATCCGCGTCCGTATCCAGTTTGAAGCGGAAAAAGGCGTCCGCCGAATGCGGATGCGCCCCGCAACCGATGTCCGGCACCGAGGTCGGGGTCGACTCCAACACCAGCTCGTAGGCGCCCTGGTCAGCCGCCTGGTCGCCCTTGACCAGCACGTAGTAGGGCTGCCCCGCGGTCACCGAGTAGCTCAACGTGTCGGACACCCCGCTGCCGCCGCCGTTATTGCAGGCCAGCGGTACCGGCGTTCCGCCGCCGGCCAGCGCGTGGTCGCGGATGCTCAAGGTGTACGCGCCCGCGCTGGGCGTGCCCACGCTGGAAACCGCCACGTGATAGGTGTCCGCCGGCAGCCACGCGGTCAGCGCGTCGGAGGTAATCCCGACCGAATCGTTGTTCACTACCGCCGTGGGCTCGTTGGCCGCGTACTTGCGCACCCGCACCCAGTCGAACACGTTGGGCGCATTCGTGATGGTATCGGTCAGCGCCAGGTAGGCGAGATCCCAGCCGGCCAGAGTCCGGTTGCTCACCAGCGTGCCGTCGAAGAAGGCCCGCACCGTGTCGCCGGTCCTGACCATGCCGAGCACGTTGCTGCCGAGGGTTACGCCGATGCCCGAGTCCTGGCCCGCCCAGGCCGCCACGCCGTTCACCGCGTTCCCGGTGCTCTGAAGCGCGGCCGAGGGCTCGGGATTCGCATACCCGCGCACCCGCACCCAGTCGAACACGTTGGCGTCCGCCGTGTTCGTATCGGTCAGGGCCACGTACTGCACGCCCCAGCCGGCGAAGGTCCTGGTGTCCAGCTGCGTGCCGTCGTAGTAGGCCGTCACCGTGTCGCCGTTCTTGGTCAGCCGGGCCACCTTGCCGTTGGCGGCCGGCCAGGTCACGGCCAGACCGGTATTGTCGCCGGCATAGACCGCGTCGATGGTTACCGTGTTCACGGTGCCGCTCAGCGAGGGCGACGGCTGGGTGGACGCGTACTTGCGTACGAAGATGAAGTCCCAGCGGTAGTCCATGCCGCTGCAGGTCCTGCCGGCGATATCGTTGCACCGTCCGCCCAGGGCGACGTACTCGTTGCTCATGGAGTAGGAGACCGCGGAACTGCTCCAGTTGGTGGTAGAGTTGTCGGTTCTTACACTTGTAGAGCTTATGCTGGCGCCGCTAAAGGTGTGGGTCACGCGATGGAAAACGTTCGTCGCGACCACGTCGTTCGTATCGTACCAGCAGTTGCTCCCCCAAGTCGTGCCAGCCGTGCACCCGCTCGTCCAGTCCTTCAAGAGCCAATCCCGCGTGCCCGTGTCGCTCCTGCTCAGCAAACAGTAGTGCTTATTAACGCTTGCTCTCGTGCCGGCCGGTACGGCTCCGTAGTTGGTCCCGCTGCAGTCGCTGACGACCTTGTACATGGACTCCATGATATACGCGCCGTTGGCGAGCGGGTTCTTGCTTAAGAGCCGTCCGCTGGCGGTGTTGTAATCCGAGCAGGTTCCCCTCAGCTCTCCGGACGCGATGGAGAAGCAACTCGGCGCGCTGTACCAGGTATTGGTGGTATCCAGCGACGCGCCCGAGAAGTCGTCGCCCCAGACCATGGTGCTGCCGATATTGCTACGCGCGGTCGTCAAGCCCGTGCCGTAGTACATACGGATGGTGGTGGTGCCGCTGCCCGCCAGGGCCGGCACCTCGATCCAGATGACGGCCACGTCGTTGGTGTGGTCCCACTTCTCGATCCAGTAGTCGAAATCCCCGGCGCCGGTGTTGTCCGTGAAACGGATGTCGTTGCCGCTGGCGTGGACATAGGTCCAGAAGTTGCCGAAGGAGCTGTTGATGTCGAGCCGTACCTGGAAGTTGGTCTGGCCGCCGCTGTTGCTGATGTTGATATCCTGGTAATAGCCAGCAGTGCCGGGCTGACGCCACACGGTGGTTATGTTGCTCCGGTCCTCGTCTAGCAGCATGGCGTAGAAGGCCGCGTTGGTCTCCGACCCGGACCGCAGCCCGAAGGTCCTGTTGTAGGTATCGGCGCTCCAGGTGTTGACCAGGGTCTCGGCTACGAAAGACGAGGGCGCCATGGCGCTGTTGCTGACCAGGTAGCGCGAGGTATCGCTGCCCGCCCACCAGTCGCCGGTCGAGCCGATGGTCAGCAGGCCGCCCGATACGCTCGACGATCCCACGCCCGAGTTCATCGTGGTCCACTTGCCCGCATCCGGCGCGCCGGCAACCGAGAACTCGTCGCCGAAGATGAAGGTGTCCTCTATACTGCTCTGCGCGGGGCTGGCGCCCGAACCGTATTCGAGGGTGATGGTCTTGCTGCTGTTGGCCGAAATGCTCGGCACCTTGATCCAGATGACGGCCTGGGTGTCCGGGGTCCAGGACTCGATCCAGTACTTGAGCTCGGTGTTGCCGTCGCTGTCCAGCACGCGGATGTCCGTACCGTTGGCCGCAACCTCGTTCCAGAAGTTGTAATAGGTCGACCCCGCCGAGCCCTTGGCGCCGATGGTGAGCTTGACCTGGAAGTCGGTGAGCGCGCTTCCGGGGTTGTTGTTGATGCTGATATCCTGCCGGTACCCGCCGAACTCGCGCCAGACCGTGGTCAGGTGGCTGCTGTCGCTGTCCGGAAGCAGCGCGTAGAACCTGGCGTCGGTGGCGGCGCTCGACCTGAGCCCGAAGATCCGGTCCACGTTGCCGCCCCAGGCATCCACCTTGGCCTCGGCGATGAAGTCGGTGCCAAACGGATTCTTGCTGATGACATAGGGCGTGGTGACGTCGTGCCTGGCCCACCAGTCGCCGCTGTTGTCCGCCCCGCTGTCGGTGATGGTGAGCTGCCCGCCCGCCTCGGTCGCGGTGCCTTGGCCGGAGATGTTCACCGTGGCCCAGCGGGTGGCGGTGTCCAGGCTGCCGTCGTTGAAGTCGTCGGAAAAGTCGAAGGTGTCGGCCATGCTGCTCTGCGCCGATCCACCGCTTCCGTACCGCAGCTTGAGGGTCTTGACCTCGCTCGCTTCGAGCGTCGGGATCTCGACCCAGACGACCGCGCTGTCCGCGGCCGAGTCGAAGCTCTCGATCCAGTAGTCGAGCTGAATGCCCCCGTCGTAGAAGCGGATATCGTTGCCCGCGCTCTGCTCGACGTTGGTCCAGAAGTCGGTTTGCGAGGAGTTGATGTCCACCCTGACCTGGTAGTCGGTGAGCTCTATCGCTGCCGGGTTGGTGACGGTGACGGTCTGCTCGTAGTACTGGACCCCGCCGCCGAACGACGCGCAGGCGATGGCGTTCTCGGTGACCCCGCTCTTGAAGATGCCTGCCACCGGCGTGAAGTCGGACGAGCTCGCCTGCACCTCCACCTCGGTCAGATCGGTCAGCGTGAACTGGTAGACCGCGTCGGGCGCACCCTGGTCGGGCGAAGAGCAGAACGTGTAACGGTCGTAAGCGAAGTCCTGGCTGGTGAGCGCCGAGGTGTCGCCGCCGTTGACGTGGTACTCGGTGCCGTCCTCGATGGCCACGACCAGGGCCGAGGCGATGTCCTCGTTGGTGTTGCGCGATTCACAGACGTAGCCGTACGGGGAAGACGCACAGTCCACGTCGATCCACTGGCCGCCGTACGCGACGTGGAACATGCCGCAGTTCTCGGTCGTGGTTCCGTTCGGCTCGTTCGATTCCCAGTTGGCGTAATGGCCCGAGACGGAACTGCCACCCGACGCCCCGCTCCAGAACTGCGTACCGTCGTCGGTGCCGTTCCCGGTCCAGCGCCAGGCGCCGTCCGAGCTGATGTCATTGGCACCCATCCAGAACTGACCGGAGCTCCCGTATACGAATGCTTGCTCCGTGCTGTCGGCCAGGGCCACCAGCTCCATGTTCCCCGCCCGGCACCTGTCGCGCGCCGTGGTCCAATCGGTCCCATAGGTGCAGAACCAGTAGTCGTGCCCGTCGACCACCTTGCTGCACCCGGTGAGGCCGCTATAGAGATACGCTATCTCGGCATCGCTGAGCGCGGTGCTGTAGAAGCGCACGTCGTCCAGCGTACCGCCGAAGTACTGCGTGCCGGCCAGGCCGAGCTTGGGAGCGTCGGCCAGCACCCCGCCGCCGCCGTCCCGCACCACCACGTGGCGCCAGACGCCGGTCGAGAGCGAGGGATTCTGCAGGACCCCGTCCACGAAGATTTCGGGGCTGGTAAAGCCCGCGACCTCGAGATTGCTCGTGTCGTTGAACCCGATGTTCGCCGTCGCGCTGAGCTGCAGTATCTTGCCGTCCACCCCGACCGTCGTGTAGTAGACCGTGGCCTGCAGGTGGTCGAGGTAGACCGTGGGAGCGGAGTTGGCGCAGTTGTCGACGCCGATGACCCTCACCTTGAACCCGGAAGCGGTGTCGTCGTTCAGCTCGGCGACCGTCCAGGCACAGCCCCAGTCGTCCAGGGATCCGCCGAAGTTGAGCGACTCGTCGGTCATGACGGTCTGCGGGGAGTAGACCTGAATGACGCCCTCGCCGCCGCCGCCGCCGCCGCCGCCGCCGACGTAGACGGGATCCCAGGACGAGCCCTCCACGTAACCGTTGGAGCCGGCCTGGGCCTGGGCCTGGGCGCCGGTGTACAGCCGGCCGTCGCCGCCCTTGCCGCCTCCGGTGTGCTGTGCTCCCCCCGGCGGATTGCTCGCTGTGTAGTTCTTGCCGTCCTGGCCGACGTTGGCGCCGTTTCCTCGACCGCTGCCCGCGCCGCCGCCGTTGGCCCACAGCTTGCCGGCTTGACCGGTTACGCTGAAAGCCTCGAGCAGGATGGCGCCGCCCGAGCCGCCACCGCCGCCGCCGTCTTTCATCGCTGGGCCTATCTGGCCGGCACCGCCGTCCGCGCGGATGATGCCATTGGCGCCGAACGAGATATTCCTAGCCGAGATCTGTACCGCGCCGCCGCTACCGCCGCCGCTACCGCCGCCGCCGCCGCCGCCGCCTCCCTGGCAGCCGCCCCTGAGAGGCACGAGGTCAAGGTCGCCATAGATCGCGCCGCCGCCGCCGCTGGCGCCGCCGGAACAAGATCCGTTATCGCCCCCGACTCCGCCGTTACCGCCGGCGCTTCCGAACCCGCCGCCGCCGCCGCCGCCGCCGCCGCAGTCGGTAGCTTCATTGCCCCCGGTGCCCGCGGTATTGCACAGGCTGGAGTTGCCGCCCGGGCCGGCAGCGGCCCCGGTGGCGCTGGCGTCGATCTTGCCGTCGATCTCCGCGTTGCCGAACACGGCCAGCACGATGGGCTTGTTGCCGATCAGGTTCAGGGTGGCGGTCGAGTTGATCTTCAGGCCCTGGAAAGAGACCACGAGGATATCGGGCTCCGGGGCCGTCTGCGTGACCACCTGCGGGGCGCAGCCGCACCCGGTCCACGTCCCGGCCGTCGAGTCGATGGTCGCCGTGCAGCTGTCCATCACGCACTCTCCGCCCGCGGCCGGATTGAGCGTCGACTGATCGAAGTTCCTGGGCGTGAAGCCGAGAGTGGTGAAGCTCTGGCTCTTGTCCTGGGTGGTGTAGCCGCCCAGGGCATCGCAGTACAGATCCACATCGAGCTTGCTGCAGGCATAGCCGTTGGCCTCGGCCGTGACCTGAATGCCGTCGATGTTCGCGCCGGCCGGAATCCCGAAGCTCATGGCGTAGTAGTCTTGGCCTCCGACGACCGTGGTGGCCCAGGCGTTGTCCGGGGTCGCGCCGTAGGCATTGCTGGGGCTCGTCCACCCGCCGCCGCTCTCCACGGCGTTGGCCGACGGCTTCTTGGCGCCGGTATCGAACGAACCGCCCACGGCGCCCAGCGCGTCCGCCCTCATCCAGAAGGCCACCGTCCTGGCCGTGCCCACGTTGGCGATGCTGCCCACGTACTCGTCCGTACCGTCGAACTGCAGAGCGGTGCCGGACTGGCCGGCGACCCAGTCGCCGGCTTCCATATTGAACAGGGTGCCGTTCTCGACCGGGACCGTGCTGTCCACGGCGGTGGCGCCCGAACCGGTGTCGAACTTCCACCAGCCCAGCATGTCGGTGTTTACGCCGGTCTCGACGCCGGGATCGCTGGTGGCCGGCCCGTTCACGTAGACATCGGTGACGGAAGCCGCGCCCGTGCCGCCGGTGAGCGAGTCGTACAGGGCCACCACCGAGTTCCAGCCGGTGGGCCTGACCGAGACGTGCACCTCGGAAGCGGTCGAGGGGATGAAGCGGTAGACGGCGTCGGGCGAGTTGTCGTCGGCCGGGCAGAATCCCATGGCCGCGCTCGGATAGTTGGCCGTCATGGGCCCGGTACCGGTGTGGCCGCCGGTCACGGTCAGCCGCTTGTTGTAGAAGTCCGCCAGGATCTGGGCGCTTCCGGCGTCCTCGTTGGTATTGGTGGCGGTGTCGCTGGCAGGGGTCTGACCGGTCAGGCCGTTTAGCGGCAGAGCGTTGAGATCGCCGGTGTAGGTCAGCCACTGGTCATTGATGGCTAGGCCGCCGTTGACCGGGTCGCCGTCGGCCGCGGCCGGGGTATCGTGCTCCATGACCCCGGCGGCGGTGGCCGTGTAGCTGAAGGCCGAGCTGTCGAACAGGCCGAGCACGGTGTCGAAGCCCGACCCCTCGGTGTCGATCACCACGGTCCGGGTGTCGGAGAGGCTGAACTTGAAGAAGGCGTCGGGCTGGCCCGGCGCGGCGCTGCAGCCGATACGGGTGCTGTCGATGTCGTTGCCCAGGCCCGAGGCGGTGGAGCCCGCGATATCGGCCTGGGTATCCTGCACGGTCACCGGGTTGGCGTCGGCCCAGGCCTTGTCGTCAGCGCTGCCCGTGGACATCATGGTGGTCAGCGGCGGCTCGCCGTCGAAGAGCGCGATCACCGTATCGAAGCTCGAGCCCGCGGTGCTGATGGTCACCTCACCGGTGGCCGAGGGGGTGAGCTTGAACACGGCGTCGGGCGAGGTGTTGTCCGCGTTACAGCCGATGTCGGCGCCGGCGTAGTTCGCGTCCATGGGCGGGGTAGGCCCGGCGCTGGTGTCCCCGCCGTTCACCACCATGTAGGTGTTGAAGACGTCGCCGAGGTCCTTGACCACGCCCGCGGCAGCGGTCTCGTTGGTGTTGTCCGTGTTCTCCGTGACGCTGCCCTGGCTGCTGACCGTCAGCCCGGTCGTGTCCCCGCTGTAACCGAGCCAGCTGCTGATGGTGCCGATGTTGTAAGCGGTGGCCGCGGTGTTGTTGCCCGAGGTACTGGTGAGCGAGCCGGGACGGTCCACGCCGCCCGGATCCCCCTCGAACAGGGCGAGCACGGTGTTGAAGCCCGAGCCGTCGCTGTCGATCACCACCGTCCGGGTCTCGCTCAGGGTGAAGGTAAAGTAAGCGTCGGGCGCGTCCGGATCGGCCCCGCAGCCCCCCATCAGATCGTCGGCGATATCCGCGCTCAGGCCGGTGGTGTCACCGCCCTGGATGACCGAGGTGGTGCCGTTCTCGATGTCGATGTACTGCGAGGTGCTGAGGTCGTCGTTGCTGTTGGGGCTGTCGCTCTCGCACAGGTAGGCCCGCTGGGCCGAGTCGCAGTTCTGGTCGTTCCAGAGCCCGCTGATCAGGATCTCGGCGCAGTCCTCGCCCGGCACGCCGGCGTCCCAGTCGTTCGGCTCGCCGACGTTCCAGTTTTGGTAGAGACCGCCGACCGAGCTGCCGCCGCTCTGACCCTGCCAGAACTGGTCGCCGTCGTCATATCCGGATACCCGATCGACCCAGCGCCACTCGTCCTCCATGTCGCGGTCGTTGGCGCCCATCCAGAAAGCGGCGGAGGCGCCCAGCAACTCCTCGCCGCCCTCGAGCAAGAAGGAAGTCGGTGCGCTCTGGTTCTTGTACTCGGCCTCGATCCAGTAGGCGGAGCGATCAGTGCTGGAGATGCGGAACTCGTCGATCTGCCCCTGGTGGTGGTAGGAGGCTGTGTTGTCGAAGTTCAGCGCTCCCAGGTAGAAGCTCAGATCGCTGCGCAGAGCCGATCCGCCCGCATCCCGCGCGTCCAGGAGAGTCGAATCGGTATAGAAATCGACATCGGTACCATCGCTCGATAGCACGACGTAGTGCCAGCCGCCGCCGTTGACCAATGTACCCTGATCGTACCAGCGGTCGGCGTTGTCGGGGTTCAGGCCGGTGTAGTACGCGGTCTTGCCCGCTTTCGTCTGGATACCGACGTCCTCGGTGCCCCCGCCGTTCGCATCGATGCCAAACAGCGCGGGGTTGTCCCAGAAATTCGCGCCGGATCCGCTCTCCGTCGTATTCACCCACAAACCGATGGTGAATACCGACAACCCGCCAGCCGTTGCCGCGGGTATCGAGACATAGTTAGTGGAGCCGTCAAACGTCCAGCCGTATGCGAACTTCGCGGACGCGGAGGCCGCGCTGACATTCGTGCCGTCATAGTTGTTGACGGTGGAGTCCTCCAGGTTCTGGTTGAGGTGCCACACGCCCCGGTAGCTCGAGCTCCAGACATCGGTCTGGTTGTATCCGCTGGCCGTGTTCCAGTGGTCGGCGCCGTCCCCGTAATACATGTAGATGACGGTGCCGTCGGAGAGGCTGGGGATCTTGATCCAGGCGGTCAGGTTGCCGGAAAGCCTCTGATAGGACTCCACCTCGAAGCTGAGCGGCGTTCCGCTGCTGTCGGTGAAGTAGAGGTCCTGGTCGGTCTGGGTGTTCGCGATGAGCTGGGCGTCGGCGTTGAGCTGTAACAGCACCGGGAAGTCGCTGAGCGCGCCGCTGCTGCCGCCGCCGCCGACCCCGGTGTCGTAGTGGTACCCCATGTCCACCGTCCCGGCGTCGGTCTCCAGGTCGGTCCGGGTGGTCTTGCTGCTCAGGCCCAGCGCGTCCGCGGTATCGCTGCCCGTATCGATGCAAGGGCTGTTGCTGCCCTGCCCCGCGTCGGTGGAGCTAAGGTAGTAGCCGGAGGTGAAGAGCGGATCGGTGTTGATGTTGCCGGTGCCGGCCCACAGCGTACCCTGCACGTCGCTGTAGGTGACGGTCAGGGTACCGCCGCCGTCGTAAATCTGGGCGCCGTTGACCGCGGTGTTGCCCCACAGGATCGAGTCCGTGATGGTCATGGTCGTGCCGCTGGCGTGATAGATCGCTCCGCCGTCCGCGGTCGGCGCGCTGTTCCCGTAAAACGTGGAGTTCTTTATGTTATGGGTGCCCGAAGTCCACGTGAATATGGCGCCGCCGGCGTAGCTCGATGCCTTGGTGGCGGTATTGTTCTCGAAGAGACAGTTGGTCAGGTTGTGGGTGCCGACGGTGTGAGCGACTATGGCGCCGCCGTAGGAGTCGGTGCTGTTGTTTTTGAAGACACAGTTGGTGAAGGAGCCGGACGACCCATCACGCATGATCACCGCGCCGCCGGCGTACGCGTCCTTGGTGGCGTTGGCCACGTTGCCGTCGAACGTGGAGTTGGTCACGGTCGCATTGCAGTCGGTGGCACCTCTACCGTCGAGCGAGATGGCGCCGCCGTGGTTCTCGGCCGTGTTGTTGACGAACGTGGTATTGTCGATGACCGGATTGCAGTTGTTATAGTTGAATATCGCGCCGCCACCGTAGGACGAGGCGCCATCGGTCTGCTGGTTTCCGGTGAAGGTGCTGTTCCGGATGGTCGGAGAGGCGTTGGTGTGGTTGACCATGGCGCCGCCGTACGAGAGGGCGGTGTTGTTCTCGAACACGCAGTTCTCGAAGGTGGGAGAGGCGCCGGCGTTGTGGTTGTATACCGCGCCGCCGTAGGTTGCCGAGTTGTTCTTGAAGGTGCAGTTGGCCACGGTGGGCGCCACTGCCTCGTTGTACATGCCCGAGCCTTCGCCCGTATTGCAGTTCTGGATGGTGAAGCCGTCCAGGCGGGCGTTGTTGGCGCCGTTCACGCAGCGGGTACTGGTCCCGCCGTCGTCGATGATGGTCGGGTTGGCCGACCAGTCCCTCTCGGCCACGGCGCCCTCGGTGCCCGCGAACCCGCCGTAGATGTTCACGCCGGCCGTCATCGTGTAGGGGGTGGTCGTGTAGGTTCCCGCCTTGACCGCGATATTCTGGCCCGCGCTCGCGCTGCCCAACGCGGCGGTCAGGGTCATGGGGCTGGCCCACGAGCTGCCGTCTCCCCCGCCGATCGTGTCGACGTAGATGTCGATGGGCTCGATGCTGACGGTGAACGGCTTACGGTAGCCGTCGCCGCCGATCTGTTCCCCGATCCAGTCGTTCTCCGAGGAGGTCTCGATGCGCGCCAGGTCCATGCCCTGGGCGCGGCACTTGGCCCGCGCCGCGGGCCAGTCGGTAGCCCGCCAGCAGTAGTAGTAGTAGTGATCGCCGTAGATCGCCGGGTCGCAGCCGCTGCCCGAGACGAGGTAGTCGGCTTCGTCGGCGGTTAGCGCCCGGTCGTAGATACGCACGTCGTCCAGCCGGCCGTCAAAGTAGTTGGTCCCCACCTTGCCCAGCACCAGGTTGGAGGCGCTGACGGCCGTATCGCTGGTCACGGTCACGTGCTGCCAGGTGCCGGCGGTCACCGCAGAGCCGGCAGAGCCGTTCACGTAGACCGTGGGCGAGGTGAAGCCGGTGGCCGTCACGTTGCCGCCCGAGATCTCTATGGTTGTCGTCCCGCCGTCCAGGTCAATGAGCTTGGGCTCGGTGAAGCTGACGGTCAGCCGCACGTGGTCCACGTTAAGGGCCGCGACCTGCGCGTCCCTGGTGAGCTTGAGCACGAAGTTGGCGTTGCCTAGCTCGCTCGCCGTCCAGGCGCGGCCCCAGTTGTCTGAAGCGCCAAAGGTCTGCACCACGTCGCCGGCGCCGGTCCAGGTGTTGAAGCGGGCGCCGGTGAAGCTGGTTCCGCCGTCCCAGGAGAGCGAGGCGTTCACCCCGGCGGTGCCGCTGCTGCTGGCCTCCACGTCGAGCTGGATGCCCTGTAGCGTGGCGCCGCCGGGCAGGGAGATGTCGAAGTTGTAGTAGAACTGGCTCTCGTTGACCGCGCCGGTGGCGACGAGGTCGTCGCTCGCAAAGGCGTTGGACGCGTTGGCCCAGGTGGAGGCGCTGCTGGGGACAAAGGCGCTGGCTGGTTGGTCGCCGGTATTGCCGCTGCCGCCCGCGGAAGCGAGCACCTGCACCCGGCCGCCGCCGCCGCCGCCGCCGCCGCCGCCGCCGCCGTCCAAAGTAGCTGTGCTGGCCCCGTTGCCCGTGGCGCTGGAGGTCGAGCAGTTGTGGCCCCGGCACAGGCCGCCCTGGGCGCCGGCGGTGCCGCTCTCGACGTTCGTGCCCCCTGAGGCCCTGGTGTCGGAGCTGTAGTTGCCGTTGGCTCCGTCTCCGGCCGTGCCGCCGTCGTCGTCGTTGGCGCCGCCGCCGCCGCCACCGTGCACGCGCAACGCGCCGTTGCTGCCGATGGTCGGCGCGACCGAGGCCTCGAGCAGAATGCCGCCGCCCGAGCCGCCGCCGTCGCCGCCCTCGCCGTCACCGCCGTAAACGGCGTCGGCGCCATTGCCGCCGCCGCCCGCGGCCGAGAGATACGCGTTGTTGGAACCGGTGCCGATGGTAATGGTGCCCGAGGCGCTGATCTGGAAGGCGCCGCCGCCGCTTCCGGCGTTCGAGTTGCCGGGGGCCGAGCCGCCCGAGCAGCCGCCGCGCAGCGGTTGCAGATCCGTATCGCTGCTGGTGCCGCCGCCGGCCCCGCCCGGGGTGCTGGAGTCACCGTACCCGCCGGCGCCGCCCGAGGTGCCGAACCCGCCGCCGCCGCCGCCGCCGGAATAGTTATCGAAGGTGCCGTTGCCGCCGGTCGAGCCCGAGCAGAACGACGCGGGCGAGGCAAAGGTGCTGCCGCCCGGCCCGGCGGTGGTCTTGTTGGCGCTGGCGTCGATGCGGCCGCCCGAATCGACCAGCACGTCGCCGTCGACCAGGAAAATGATGGGCTTGTCGCCGGCGAGCTGGATCAAATGGCTGTTGCTGACCGTGAGCCCGTTGAGGCGCACGACCATCACGTTCGGGCCGCCGCCGGTCTGCGGAACGTTGTTGGTGTAGTCGGGCGTGCCCAGCGCACAGGAGGTGCTGCTGATGGAGCCGGTGTTGGAGTTGATGGTGGTGGTCCCCGAGGCGTTGCAGTTCCAGGTGGGCGAGCTGGCGAAGCTCATCGAGGAGACGTCGACGTTACGGGCGGTGAAGGTCCCGTAGTAGACCTTGACCGTGATCCGGTCGACGTAAACGTACTTGGCAGGGTCGTCGCCCGGGACCGAGCCGGTCAGCCTGAGCTTGAAGTTGGCGTCGCTGAACTCGCTCGCGGTCCAGGTGCGGCCCCAGAGGTTGCCCGATCCGCCGAAGGTATGGGTATCGTCCGCGGTATTGGTGAACGATACGTTGTTGCCCGTGCCGGTGTAGGTGGCGCCGCCGTTCCAGGAGATCTCGGCCGCGATGTTGTAACCTGCCTCGGCCGTGCCCGCCTTCTTCTCGACCTTGACCTCGATGCCCGAGACGTCGCCGGCAACCGAGCCCAGCCCGAAGTTGTACCAGACCTGGTCGGTGGGAACGCCCGAGGTGGAGGCGTACACGTCGTCGCTGACGTAGACGTTGCCGCTGCCGGTCCAGGACGCGGAAGAGCCGGCCAGGCTCGGGTCGTGAACCGAGCTGCCCATGCTGTCCGGGTTCATCCAGAAGGAGATGGCGTTGACCATCTGGCCGGTGGCGCCGATGCCCACGTAGTCGTCGACCCCGTCAAAGGGCAGGCAGTAGTCGGTCTGGCAGATCACCCACTCGTCGCCGGCCATGTTCATCAGCGTGCCGGTCAGGCCGCTGCCGCTGCTGTCCGCGGCGCTCAGGCCCCCGCTCTCGTCGAGCTTCCACCAGCCCACCGCGTCGTCGTCCACCGCGGGCAGCTCGCCCGGGTCGCCCAGGGGCAGGCCGGTCATGTTCACGTCGGTCGTCAGCTGCTCGGCGGCCGTCAGCGGCATGCCGTCCCAGAGCGAGAGCACGGTGTCAAAGCTGGAACCCCCGCTGGTGGCCGCCAGGGTGATGCTCTGAGAGGGAACGAGCTTGTAGACCGCGTCCGGCGAGCTGCTGGCCGCGCCGCAGCCTATGTCCCCGCCCAGGTAGTCGGCGTCCATGGGCACGCCCGAGGGCGAGGTGCTGGCGCCGACCAGCTGCATCTTGACGTTGGATAGATCGCCCAGATCGTGGACGATGCCGGCCTCCGCGGTCTCGTTGGTGTTGGTCGCCGGCTCGCTCATCAGCGTCTGCGCCGTGCTGCTCAGCCCCACCCCCAGGTTCTTGAGGTCGCCGTCGTAGACCAGCCACTGGGCGGTGACGGCGCTGCCGCCGTTGACCGCGTCCGAGTCGGCGTCGGCCATGACGTTGTGCTCCATGACCCCGACGTAGCTCTCCGCGTAGTTGATGGCCGCCGGGGTGAAGATGGCCGCCACCGTGTCGAAGCTGCTGCCCTCGGTGTTGATCTCGATGTCGCGCGTGGTACCGAGCGTGAAGCTGAAGATGGCGTCTGGCGCGCTGCCTTCCGCGCTGCAGCCGGAGAAGCGGGTCGCGTCGCTGAACAAGTCGCCGAGCGCGGCGGTGGAGCCCGAGACCAGCTCGCCCGCGCCCACCTCGATCCAGGCCACGGAATGCGCGGCGGCCACCGTGTCGTTGCCCGCGGCCGCGCTGGTGAAGGGGACGACCGAGGGCAGCTCGTCCCATACCGAGATCACCGCGTCAAAGGAGGAGCCGGCCACGCTCAGGTGCATGGGGGTGGTCTGCGAGGTGGTGAACTTGTACACGGCGTCCGCAGCGGCGTGCTCGGTGCCGCAGCCCATCATGTAGTCGGCTCCCAGCGAGCCGGTGCTGCCGCCGAGCACGGTCACCCGCTCGTTGAAGATGTCGCTGCCGTTGCCCAGCTCGTAGGCGTCGTCGTAGATATCGTTGTTATTGCCCGCGGCCGCCGCGTCAAAGCTGCTCGAATCCTGGCCGGTCAGGTCGATGCTCATGTTCTCGAGATCACCGCCGAAGATCAGCCAGTTGCCGGTGACCGTGCGGATATCGCCGTCCGCATCTGTCTTGCTCTCGTGGGCCAGCGCCAGCGGCGAGGGCCGGTCGATGGCCCGCGCCATGCCCGCCGCGTCGAACAGGCTCAGTACCGGGCTGAAAGCGGTGGCGCCCAGCACGTCTATCTCCACGTCGCGGGTCTGGGTGATGGTGAAGGCGTACACCGCGTCGGGCGAGAGCGGATCGGAGGCACAGCCGTCGATGTAGACGCTCTCCACGTCGTGCAACATGCCGGTCAGGGTGGCGTTGCTGGTCAGTGTGGTCCGGCTGTCAAGACCGGTCACCAGCTCGGCACTGGCCATGCTCTCGCCGCTCTCGGCCGTGGCCGCCACGTTCAGGATGTTGTTGGGCGGCGGCGGCGGCCCCTTCCAGAGCGAGATCAGGGTGTCCCAGGTGGTGCCGTAGGTGTTGACAAAGGCGCGCGCGGTGGTGGAGACGGTGAACTTGAAGACCGCATCCGGCGCCGAGTCGTCGGCCACGCAGCCGGTGGCTCCGCTGTTGGTCAGCGTCGCCGCGTCGTAGTAGGCGTTGATGCCCGCCGCGGTGGTGTCGGCGCAGTTGACCCGGAAGTTGGTGTCGTAGACATCGCCCATGTCGTAGACGATGCCCGCGTGGTGGGTGTCGTTGGTGTTGGCGATGCAGTCGCTGACCGAGTCCTGCACGCTGATGATCATGTCGTCCAGATCGCCGTTGTAGGTGGCCCACTTGTTGTTCAGGTAGGCGGGCGCCACCGGGCTCAGGTCGGCCTCCAGCTTGGAGTTGTTCTGCATGAGCGTGGGAGCGGGCCGGTCCGAGATGGCGTCCTGGTCGAACAGGGCGATGACCTCGCCGCTGAAGGCGGTGCCGGCCAGGGCGTCGATCACCACCGTACGCTGCTGGGTGCCGGTGACGCTGAAGGTGTACATGGCGTCGGGCGCTCCGGCCGAGGTCTGGCAGGAGATGGGGGTCTGGATGTCCGCGGCCATGCCCGTGGTGTCGCCGCCGGTCAAGCGGGTGGTGGTGCGGTTCTCGATGGGGATGGCTATGCCTGACGCCACGTCCTCGGCCAGGGTGGTGCCGGTCACATCGGTGTAGCCGTTCTGGTTGTAGATGCCGTCCCGGAACAGCGCGATCCAGCCGTCAAAGGTGGTGCCCCTGGCGTCCACCGTCACGTTGGTGGTGCTGGTGGTGGTGAACCTGTAGACCGCGTCCGGCCCCAGATCGGCGGCCGAGGTCAGGCCCACCACCGCCCCGCCGTAGTCGGCGTTCAGCGGCGTGCCCGAGGGCGCGGTGCTGGCGTTGCTCACCTCGTGCCGGATGCCGTACACGTCGGTCAGGACAAAGGCGGTATCCTCGGCCTCGTTGGTGTTGGCCGTGTTGTCCACCGGGTTGATGCTCTGGCCGGCCAGGTCGGGGAACATGCCGTCGAGATCGCCGGTGTAGGCCTTCCAGTCGCGGTACACGTCGCCGATGTCGTTGGCGGTCTGCGCGTCCAGGTAGGTCTCGTGCTGCATCACCGCGGGCGCGTCGGCCCCGAAGCTGAAGGCCTCCTGCTTGAAGACGGCGAGCACGGTATCGAAGCCCGACCCGGTGGTGTCGATCTCCACCGAGGTGGTGTCGCTCAGGGTGAAGTAGTAGACCGCGTCCGGCGCGTTGGGGTCGGCCCCGCAGCCGATCAGCGCGTCGCTGATGTTGTGCGCCATGAAGGTGGTGTCGCCGTTCTCGATCTGGGTGATGTACTGGGTGACGCCGTCGCCCTCCACGTCCACGGTGATGGCCGTGGAGGTGTCCTCGTTGTTGGCGTAGCCGCCCTCGCAGATGAAGTCGCGAGGAGAGGTGCAGTCCACGTCGTTCCAGCCGCCGCCGGCGGCCAGCTCGCCGCACGCCTCCGAACCGAGCCAGTCGTTTGGCTCGTCGTCCGCTGCGCCGCCGTTGATCACCCAGTTGCTATACAGGCCGCCGACCGCGAAGCCGCCCTGGTCGACCCCCAGCCCGCTCCAGAACTGCTCTCCGTCAGTCGTGCCCCCGAAGTTGGTCCAGCGCCACTCGCCCGGCACGTTCAGATCGTTGGCGGCGATCCAGTACGCCGAGCTGAGCCCCTGCCGGCTGCCCGCGACCAGGAACGAGCCCGGGTCGCTCTGGTTCTCGTACTCGGCCCTGACCCAGTCGGCCGAGCGCGCGGTGGAGGCGAAGCGCAGCTCGTCGATCTGCTGCTGGTGGAAGTACTCGGCGGTCCCGTCGGCGTTGAGCGCTCCCAAATAGAAGGCCCGGTTGTAGAGGGTCTTTCCGCCCCAGCTCTGCGTGGTCAGGGAAACCGAATCCGCGTAGAGGCTGATATTGGTGCCGTTGTCCGTCAGCACCACGTAGTGCCAGGCGCTGTCGTTGATCGAGGTGCTGGACAGGTAGTCCTGGTCGCTGCCGTCGAGCAGGCCGCTCCAGAACCCGAGGTCCCCTGCTTTCGTGATGATGCCGAAATCCTGGTTGCCGTAGCCGAAGTCCTCCATGCCGAAGAGCGTGGGATTGTTCCAGTAAGTCCCGTCCGACCGGTTCTCCGACGTCCTCACCCAGAAACCCACGGTGAAGGTCGACAGGCCGCTGGTCGCCCCGGCGGGCAGCGAGACGAAGTCGTTGGTGCCGTCAAAGCTCCGCGCGTTGGCGAACTTACCGGCCGTATCGAGCGAGCCGCTGTTGGTGCCGTTGTAACCGTTGGCGGTGGAGTCGAGGACGTTCTGGTTGAGATGCCAGACGGCCCGGTAGCTCGAGCTCCAGACGTCGGTCGGGTTGTAGCCGCTGTCCGCGTTCCAGTGGTCGTTGCCGTCCCCGTAATCCATGTAGATGACGGTGCCGTTAGAGAGGCTGGGGGCCTTGACCCAGGCGGTCAGCGCTCCGCTGTCCCCGTCAAAGGACTCGACCTCGAAGCTGAGATCGTTGTCGCTGCTGTCCTTGAAGTAGATATCCCGGGCGTCGTCCCGTGCGTAGTCCCTGAGACTGGTATCGGTGAGACCGACCAGCACCGGGAAGTCGGTGAGGCTGGAGCCGATGGCGGTGCTGACCGTGAAGGGCTGGCGGTAGCTGCTCGCCGCGCTGCCGCCGGCCATGGAGACCAGGAAGGCGTTCTCGGCCGCGCTGTCCACGCGCGCCAGATCCATGCCCACGTCCAGGCAGTCCTGCCGCGCGTCGGTCCATTGCTTGCTCACCGGGCAGAACCAGTACTGCCGGCCCGCGTACGCGCCCCAGACGCAGCCGCCGCCCTCGACCAGGGCGCCGATCTCGTCGCCGCCGAGCGCGCCCGTGTAGAGCCGGACGTCGTCGATCATGCCGTCGAAGTAGTTGCTGCCGACCCTGCCGATGGCCAGCGCCGAGGCGTTGGCGCTCGGGTCGGTGGTGACCACCGTCACCTGGTGCCAGGTGCCCGCGCTCACCGGGTCGTCCGACACGCCCGGGGTCGCTCCCTGTACGCCGTCCAGGTAGACCAGGGTGGTACCGCCAAAGCCCGTGGCCACGACCTGGTCTGAAACGTTCAGCGCGATGGTGCGGGTGCCGCCGTCCAGATCGATGAGCGGCGGCGGGGTGTAGTAGACCCACATCTGGATGTGGTCCACGTTCAGGGTGCCGGCCGTGCCGTCGCGGGTGAGCTTGAGCTTGAGGTTGGCGTTGCTGGTCTGGTCCACCGTCCAGGCGTGGCCCCAGTTGTCGCTGGAGCCGCCGTAATACTGGAAGCCCTCGGTGGTGGTAAAGGAGGCGCTCTTGGCCGCGGTCCAGGTGGTGCCGCCGTCCCAGGACAGCTGCGCGTCCAGGCCGACCGTGGTGGTGGCGCCCTTGCCGTCTATATTGAGGTAGAAGCCGTTGACGGTGGCGCTGGCCGGTACCTGGTAGTTGAAGTTGTAGTAGCCCTGCACGCTGCTGGCCACCGCGTCCGCGTAGCTGCCGTCGTTGCCGAACGCCGCGGTCGGGTTGGCCCAGCCCGCGCCCAGCACCGGCGCCGCGGTGCCGGGCAAGGTGTCCGCGGTGCTGGTGTTGGTGTAGACGTCCGTCGTGTAGTGGACCCGGACCTTGATCCAGTCGACGTTCACCGTGCCCGCCACGCCCGCGGTCGAGAAGCTGTGCCTGACCTGTAGGCCATTGTTGATGTCGCTGGCCGTCCAGCCCGAGTGGCCCCACAGGTCCGTGCTGCTGCCGAAAACATCCACAGACCCGGATCCGCCGATCAGCCCAACGGCCGGGATGCTCTTGGTCGAGCCCGTGCTGTTTCCGCCGTCCCAGGAGAGCGCGACCGTCCAGCTGCCGATGGACACCAGGGAGGAGAGACCCTGCTCCTCCCAGAGCTCGATGCCGTTGATGGTGGCGCCGGCGGGCACGGGCTGGGCAAAGGCAAAGGTTCCCCAGTCCTGTTTGGCACCGCCCAGCAGGAAGAACGAATAGGTGGAACTGTTATTGTCGTCCGGGTTGCTGGCCGGCTGATACACGTTGGTCTGGTTTTTAAACCCGTTCTGCTTGGCCCCGTGCGCGGTGGGAAGCGCCCAGCCGGTGTTGGTAGATTCCGTGCTCGCGTACTCGTAGCTGACCGCCACGGTGATGGAATCGACGTACAGCGTCTTGCTGGCCGGCACGGTGGCGGTGAGCTTGACCCGGAAGTCGTTGGTGCTCTTGACCTCGGCCGCGCTCCAGGTGCGACCCCAGCCGTCGGTGGCGCCAAAGGTGTGAACGGTCTCGACCTCGGTCAGGGTCACCGAGCGGCTGGAGGTCCAGCTGCTGCCGCCGTTCCAGGAGAGCGCCGCGGCCAGCTGGTAGCCGGCCGTGGTGTCGCCGGCGGTGGCCTCGGCCTTGACCGTGACGCCGTTGATGGTGGCGCCGGCCGGTACGGCGCTCATGTCGAAGTTGTACCAGACCTGGGCCGAGCCGTCGGCGCCGGTGGAGGCGTTCTGGTCGTCGCTTAGCTTGGCGAAGTCCACGTTGATCCAGCCCGTGGCCTCGTCCGCGGCGCTGGCAACCTTGTTCTGCCTGGACAGCACGTCCGCGTTCATCCAGAAGGCGATGGTCTCTACCCCGCTGGCGGCATTGCCCACGTTCACGTAGCCGTCCGCGCCGTCCAGGTACAGCGCGCCGTTGACCTGACCGGTGGCCCAGGCAGCGCCGCCGCTCACCGTGCCGTCCAGGCCGCCGTTGACGCTGTTGGCCGCGACGGTGCCCTCGGCATCGTCGAGCTCCCAGTGGCCGGCCAGCACGATGCCCTCGTTGGTGTGGATGCGGCCGTAGCCGCCGCCGCCGCCGCCGCCGCCGTTGGCCGAGTCGCTCTGCCCGGGGCCCCCGTCCGTGCTCGAGTTGGTCGAGCCGGCGCCGCCGGTGGCGCCGCTGCCGCTGGTGCCGCCGTTGGCGCCGTTGACGGTGAGCGTCGCGCCCGTGGTGTCGACCGTGCCCCCCTCCAGCAGGATGGCGCCGCCCGAGCCGCCTCCCGCGCCGCCGGCCTCGCTGCCGCAGGTGCCGTTGGCGCCCGAAGCGCCGTTGGCGCTCAGAGTGCCCGATACCGTGAGCGTGCCCGCCGCCGAGATCTGCACCGCGCCGCCGCCGCCGCCGCCGGGCGGGTCGCTGCCGTCGCCGTGCCAGACCGTTCCGCCCGAGCATCCGCCGTACAGCGGCACGAGCTCGGCGGCTCCGCGCACCACTCCGCCGGCGCCGCGAACGCCGTTGCCGCCGTCGCCGCCGAGGCCGCCGGCCCTGCCGAACCCGCCGCCGCCGCCGCCGCTGGCGCCCGAGGTGCAATCGGCGCCCGTGACATCGTCGCCCTTGCTGGAGCCGCAGTTCCAGTTGCCTCCAGGCCCGGGAGTGGACCCGCTGGCATTGGCGTCCACGGTGCCGGTGACCGCGGCGTCGCCGTACACGGCCAGGATCACCGGCCGGCTGCCGTCGATCCGCAACGTACCGGCCACGCTCAGGCTCTTGAACGGCACCACCACCACCTCCGGGCCGCCGACCTGGGTCTCGACCGAGGGGGTGGGAGTGGGCTGGCTGCACCAGTTGCTGAAGGCCAGGGTGGTGGAGTTGAAGGTGGAGGTGCCGCAGTTCAGCGTCACGTCGGGCGCCGCGTCCGGGTTCCAGGAGCTATCCTTGTTGTCGAAGTTGCTGGGCTGGAACATGAAGCAGGAAGCGCTGGTCCACTCGCAGCTGCTGCCGGCCTGGCCCAGCGGGTTGCTGCTCTTGCTGCCCACGTCCAGGATGGTGTAGGTGCCGCCGGTGCCCGTGCCCAGCGATTCGAACAGCGCGATGACCGCGTTCCAGCCCACGCCCTCGGTGGTGAAGTGGAAGCGGGCGCTGGTGGTGGAGGTGAAGGAGTAGACGGCGTCGGGCGCCGAGCCCTCGGCGGTGCAGCCCGTGAACAGCTCGGCCGGGTAGTCGGCGATCTGGGCGGCGGTCGAGGCGTTGACCACGTCTATCCTGCTGTTGAACAGGTCGCCCAGGTCGACGGCGTTGTCCTTGTTGTCGTTGGCGTTGGCCACGTTGTCGTAATCGGAGAGGGTCTGCTGGCCGGCCAGGCCCGCGCTCAGGTTGTACAGGTCTCCGTCAAAGCCCTTCCACCTGCCGTTGACCGCGCCGATCGGGTCGCTGCTGGCCGCGTCCATGGTGTCGTGCTCGATGGTCACCTGCGGGTCGGCCACGTACTCGAACGAGCTCTCGTTGAAGAGCCCGAGCACGGTGTCAAAGGTGGTGCCGGCCGTGTCGATCTCCACCTCGCGCGGGCTGGTCAGCGTGAACTGGTAGATGGCATCGGGCGAGCTTAGGTGGGGAGCGCTCGAGGCGGCGCAGTCGGTGAAGATGCTCTGGGCAAAGTCGTGGGCCAGGCCCGCGGTGCTGGCGCCGCTGGTCACCACCGTGTTGCCGGCCTCGATGTCGACCTCCTGGGCGTCGGCCAGGGCGTCGTTCAGGTTGGCGCTCATGTCGATGACGTCGGTGCCGCCGCCGACCGCGCTCAGATCCGCGTTGAAAAGCGCGATGACCGGGGCCCAGGTGCCGGCGGTCGCGTCGATGTGGACCATCAATCCCGTGCTGGAGGAGGTGAACTTGTACACAGCGTCCGGGGAGCCGGTGGCCGCGCCGCAGCCGACCAGGGAGCCGGTGTAAGAGGGCCAGAGGTCCGGGTCGACCGTGGTGGCGTTCTGCACCAGCACGCGCTTGTCCAGCACGTCGCCCAGGTCGGTGGCCGAGTCGGCGGTGTTGTTGTTGTTCTCCGTGTTGTCCAGGTAGACCGTGGTCTGGCCCGGGCCCGAGGAGAGGTGGTCGAGGTCTCCGGAAAAGGCGGTCCAGATCCCGAACACGTCGCCCACCGGGGTGGCGTCGGCCTCGGACGGGGTGTCGTTCTCCATGGGAACCGGATCGGGCGCCGAGGCGGCGTTCACGCCGTAGATCGCCAGCACGGTCTCGAGCGAGGAGCCGGCCGTGTCGACCTCGATCAGCCGGGTCGAGGTCAGGCTGAAGCTGAACACGGCGTCCGGCGAGTCCCCGCCCGAGCCGCAGCCCAGGACGAACACGTCGTGGTCGTGGCTCATGCCCGCGGTGCTGCCCTGGAACTGCTGCGCCAGGCCGCTCTCGATGCCGTCGACCGGGGTGGCGGTCTGCGCGCTCTCGTTGAGATAGACCGCCACCGGGTCGTTGTTCAGCGTGGCGCTGGGCTCGCCCATCACGTACCTGCGCACCCGCACCCAGTCGAACACGGTGGCCGGCGCGGCGCCCTCGTCGTCGGTCAGCGCCAGGTGGCCCAGATCCCAGCCGGCCACGGTCAGCGAGTGAATGGCCGCGCCGTCATAGGAGAGCGATACCCTCTCCCCGTCCCGGGCGATCCGCATGATGCCCCCGGCCGCGGGCGCGGGGATGCCCGTGTCGTTGCCCTGGTTCTGGGCGGTGGCGGCCACGCTCTCTCGCCAGGCGGCGATCAGGTGGCTGCCGTCGAGATCGAACATATCGCCGTAAAAGGCGGCGTCAGCGCTGGCAGCGTCGCTCCGGATACCGAGGTGGGTGCTGGCCATATCCCCGCCCCAGCTCTGGATCAGCGCTTCGGCCATGAAGCCCGTGCCCAGGTCGTCCGCGGTGACCAGGAAGGCGCTGGTGTCGGTGGCGTCGTACCAGGTGCCGGCGGAGGCGATGGTCAGCGTGCCGCCCGAGACGGTGATGGTGCCCGCGCCCGCGTTGACCGTGTTCCACTTGCCCGTGTCCACCGAGGTGGCGTCAAAGTCGTCGACCAGCAGGAAGGTCGCTTCCTGGTCGCCGCCGGCTCCCAGGCCGGTGTCGTAGACCAGGCCCAGGGTGGCGGTGCCGCCGTCCGCGATATAGGGCACCCGGGCCCAGATCAGAGCGTTTTGACCCGCGTAGTCCCAGGTCTCGATCCAGTAATCGATGGCCTGCCCGTTCGGGCCCAGCACCCGGATGCCGTCGCCGCTCGGGTCCACCGCGCCCCAGAAGGTCGCCTGCGTGTTGTCCACCGCGATGGAGACCTGGTAGTCGGAGACGTCCACGCCGCTGGCCGCGTTGGACACGGTCACCGTCTGCAGCCAGCCCGTGGCCGAGGCCGGAAACACGTCGGCCTGGGTCTCCGGCATGCCGGCGAACAGCGAGAGCACCGCCCCGTAGGAGCTGTCGGCGGTGAGCGTGACCTCCACCTCGGTGTCCAGCGAGGGGGTGAAGGTGTACACGGCGTCCGGCGCGGTGTCGTCCGCGCTGCAACCGACGGTGGCCGCCGAGTAGTTGGCCTGCATCCCCACCGTGCTGGCCTGGGTGATGGTGATCTTGCTCTGCTTGACGTCGCCCATGGAGAAGGCGGTCGGCCCGGTCTCGTTGAGGTTGGGCGCGTCGGTCAGCGAGTCGCTCCAGTCGGCCTTGTACAGCGACGCCAGCCTGATCACGTAGGCGCCCACGTCGGTCTGGGTCGCGCCCTTGAGCACGATGTAGTAGTCCGACCCCGAGGTCAGGGTCAGCTCGATCTCGTCCGCCGGCACCGGCGCCTCGCCGTCGCAGGCGAGCAGGTTGCCGGCGACGATGCTGCCCTGGTACAGGCTCAGCCGCGCGTTGAAGCCCGAGGGCTCGACCGTGATGGAGACGGTCGTATCCCCGGAGAGCGTGAACCTGAAGACGGCGTCGGGCGCGTTGTCGGCGCCGCAGACGCTCTGTGCCGTGCCGTAATCCGCGTCCATGCCCGTGTTGGCGGCCAGGGCGATGATGGCGCTGCCCAGGGTGTACATGTCGCCGATGTCAAAGGCCGAGGCCTGATCCTCGTTGATGTCGGGCGACTCCGGAAGCTCCAGGGTGGCGATGCCCGCGATGCCGGGCATGCGGTCGTAAAGCGCCACCACCGCGTTGTAGTCCGAATCGTTGGTATCGAGCCGGACGTGGGTGGTGTCGTCGAGGGTGAAGGTGTACAGGGCGTCCGGATCGTCGTCGACCGACCCGCAGCCCAGGTCGTCGAAGTCGTCGGTCAGGTACCAGCCCGAGCCGGTGAAGTCGTAAAGCCCGTTGTCCACGTACCCGGCCAGGTCCTCCACGATGTAGGGCTCGGGCCAGGTCGGGTCGATCTCCACCGACATCTGCTGCGGGGCGCTGTTGTCGAAGATGCCGAGCACCGTGTCGAAGCTCGTGCCCTCGGTGTCGATGCGCACGGTCTTGGTGGCCCCCAGGGTGAAGGTGAAGATGGCGTCGGCGCCGTCGTCGGACGGGTCGCCGCACCTGAGCACCGAGCCGTTGTAAGCGGCGGAGATGCCGGGCGCCGAGGTGTCGCCGAGGTAGGAGTTGTACTGGTTCTGTACCTCGACCAGCTGGGCCTTGCTGAAGGTATCGGTCTTCATGGGCGTGTAGGCCCTGAGCACGTAGTCGCCCGCGTCCGTGGCCGCGTCGCCCTTGACCACCAGGTAGTAGTCGGTGCCGTTGAGCAGCGAGGCCGTGATGCGGTCGGCGCCCGCCTCCTGGTCGCAGCCGACGCGGTTGGCGGGCGTGATGCTGTCCTGGTAGAGCGTCAGGCGCGCGTCAAAGGTGCTTTCGGGATCGATGGTAAAGCTGGCGCTGGTGTTCTGCCGGACGTCCACCCGGAAGACGGCGTCGGGCGAGGCCGTATCCCCGCAGACATTCTCGGCATCGCTCGCCGCGTCGTAGTCCGCGGTCATGCCGGTGGTGGAGCCCCCCTCGACCCGCACGCTGCCCAGGTCGTAGATGTCGCCGAGGTAGAAGGCCGTGGCCTGGGTCTCGTTGACGTTCGGGGTATCGGTCAGCGTCAGGGTGGTGGTGTAGCCGGCGATGGTCTGTGGGGTCGGGTTGTCGGGCAGCGAGTCATAGGTGCCCTGGTGCAGCGAGAGCGCGGCGTTGAAGGATGACTCCGAGGCGTCGAAGACGATGGTGTTATCGCTTTCCGCCACGAACTCGAAGGCGATCTCGTTGCTGCCCAGGCCGTCCGCGCCGCAGCCGCCGATGCCGCCGAGCAGACCTCGCGGATCGACCGGGATGGCGGTCCCGCCGGTGAAGTTGAGGTAGCGGCCGGACGGGCTGTTTACCGGGTTGTTGCCCTCGTCCAGGATGCCCACCGAGGAGAAGATCACCGGCGAGGCGTCGTTATCGAACTGGGCCTCGATGATGGAGCCCGGGATGTCCCGGAACAGCGCCAGCACCACGTCGAAGTTGCGGTCGGTGGCCGGGGTGCGCAGGTCCTCGTACTCGCGCGAGATTCTCTCGTAGTTCTCTTCGCGCGATAGCCTGATCTTTACCGGTACGGGGCTGTTGGTCGCGTTCTTGCCGACCCTGAACTTGTAGACCAGGTCCGGGGACCGGTTGTCCACCACCCCCGCGCCGCAGCCCAGCATGTCGCCCGGCACGTCCCAGCCCATGAACTGGCGGACCATCTCGACCACCCGCTCGACGACCTGCTGGATCAGGTTCCATAGCCAGCACAGCAGCCTCATCAGGAAGTTGTCCGGGTAGTCACAGGGGTTGCTGCTGCCGCCGCCCAGGTCGGGCTTGTTGAACTCGTCGCCGGCGGTGTTGCCCAGATAGGTGAAGTGGTTGTCCCGCACGTTCCCGAGATAAAAAGCGCTGGCAAAGCTCTCCGCGGTCTTGGGCGTCCAGTGCGCCAGGCCGTCGGTGGAGGACTGGCGGGAGATGGTGAGCGGGCCGTAGGCATTCGCGTTCGAGGGGCTGGAGGGCGGCCCGTTGTGCATCCAGTCGTCGGTGAACTGCACCACCACCGGCACCGCGTCGTGCCGCCAGCAGGGGTAGCCCCAGGTGCCGGGCACGCAGCCCGCGCGCTCGATGCGCCGCATGCGGAACCGGATGTTCGCCTGCGGGGTGCTGAAGGCATCGTGCCCGTTCACGTCGAAGAAGGTGTCGGCCGGGTCGTTGGGGTCGGTCTGGATGATGACGTCGTCGGTCACCCCGTCGCCGTCGTCCTCGAAGTGGTGGACCAGGTACTTGATGGGCGGGTCGGTGGCAAAGGCCTGGTTTGAATCCGGGTCGATCTCCAGGAAGATGGCGTCCTTGGTGGTGAAGACCGAGCGGTCGCCGCCCGCCTCCTTGATCCACTCGTAGAGATTTACGCCCAGATTGGTTTCGAACCGGACCCCGTTCTCGATGGCGCCGTCGGTGCCCACCACCCCCTCGATGTCTCGAATCAGGTTGCGCACCGGGGTGGCCGGGTGGTCCTGGCCGAAGTACAGGCCCCGGCCCGAGGCCAGCGAGGACAGCGCCAGCATGCTGGACTCGGGATAGTCTCTGTTGGATTCCACGCCCAAGATCCCCAGCGCGTTCTGCACCGAGAACACGTTGGGCGTGATGTCCATCAGGTGGCGGTAAGCGTGCTCGTCCTCGTAGCCGAAGCTGGAATAGGGCACGTCGCGGAAGTAGCCCGCGCCCATCCAGGCGTCGCGGATGATGCAGCGGATGGCGCCCGAGATGCCCAGATCCTTCAGCTCGTTCTCGGGCACTCCGTCGTAGTCGAGATCCGGGCAGTCGTAGTTGGTGCCGAGCGCCCCGTCGATGTAGTTGCCCGAAACCAGCGACGCCACCAGGTTGTCCAGCTCCCCTCCCATGGTGCCCGAGGCGTCGAGCAGGAAGTAGACGTCGGCCTTCTTGAGCTGGAAGCGCAGCACCAGCGGATCGCTGGCCGACTCGCAGGGGGCCAGGATGTGGAACATGGTCGGGTACTCGGTCTCGAAGGGCGGCTGGAAGGGCTCGGTGTCGTATACGTCCGGTATGCCGTCGCAGTCCTTGTCCGGGGGCTGTCCCATCACGCAGCCGTAGTCCGGCCCGCCCTCGCAGACGTAGTGGTGGTCTTCGAAGCAGCGGGTGTCGAGCCAGCCGTCGGTGGTCGACGAGTACAGCAGGCAGTCGCCCTCCAGCGGGTTGTTGTCGGGCTGGCCCGATTCCCAGTTCACGTACAGGCTGTTCTGGGTCGAGCCGTTGTTGAAGTCGCCCAGCCAGAAGAGCTGGTCGTTGAACTCCCAACGCCACGAGCCCTCGCCCTCCCGGTCGCTGCCTCCCAGCCAGGCGTCGCTCATGCCCAGCCGGTCGAAGGTCGCGGCAAAGAAAGCGGCCTCGGCGGCATTGTCGATGCGGGCCAGATCCATGCTCTTGCTGTCGCACATGGCCCGGGCCGGCGCCCACTGCTGGTTCGCCTTGCAGAACCAGTAGCGGTGCTGGTCATAGGCGGTAAGGAAGCAGCCCTCTTCCGGCCCGTCCGGTGTGCCCACTTCGACATCGGTGCCCGCGTCCCGCCGTTCCAGGGTCAGGCCCCCGTCCGGCCCGTAGGTCAGGTTGTCGTCGCAGTTGGCGTCGTTGAGCTCGCCGCTCGGATCGAGCGGGTCGGTGATCACGTAGCAGTTCGGCCAGCAGGGGTTGCACTCCTGGTGCGGGTTCAGCGCGGTCTGCACGGCGCAGGTGTGCTCCGCGCCGGCCGAAGCTCCGGTGACGGCCTCCAGCACGCCGCTTCCGCCCACGCCCTTGACCTGCACGGGCACGATGCGCTCGATGCTGGTGCCGTCGCCCAGCTGGCCCCGGGTGTTTTTGCCCCAGCACCAGACGGCGCCGTCGGCCATGGTCGCGCAGGTGTGGCCCGTGCCCGCGCTGACCGCGGCCACCCCGTCGAACAGGCCGCCGCCTGTGGCCGTGCCCTCGCAGACATAGGGCTGGGCGAGGGAGCCGCAGTCCGCGGTCTCCCAGAGGCCGGTGGCCGGATCCATCTGCACGCAGCCGCCCTGGGTCACCGGCTCTCCGGCCGAGGTGCCGTCGTTGATGCGGACGCGGCCCGCGCCGCCGCCGCCGCCGCCGCCGCCCGAGGACGCGCCCACGTGGTTGCCGCCGGCTGTGGGACCCTGGGGAGCCGGCCCGAGCACGCCGCCGTTGCCGCCGTCGCCGCCCTGGTTCCCCGAGGTACCCACCGCGCCCGCGCCGCCCGGCGCCGGGGTGAAGTCAGTGCTGCTGCCCTGGGCGCCGGCGCCGCCGAGGACGATCCCGCTGTCCCCCTGCGCGTTACCGCCGCCGCCCGAGCCGCCGTTGGTGGCGACCACGGCGTTGGCGTCGACGGCCAGGTTGAAGCCCTCCAGCAGCACCGCGCCGCCCGAGCCGCCGCCGCCGCCCGAGCCGAGAGCGGTGTACGCGATGATGTTCGTGCCGTCGGGCGCCTCGCCCGCGCCGCCCGCCGCGGTGATGATCCCGGTGTTGCCCATGGTCAACAGGCCGGCTACCGAGAGCTGAACCGCGCCGCCACCGCCGCCGCCCCGGCTTCCGCCGCCGCCGCCGCCCGTGCCCAGGCCGCCCTGACAGCCGCCCCTGAGCGGGACCAGCTCCGCGTTGCCCTCGGTCGCGCCGCCCGCGACCGAGCCGGCGCCATTGCCGCCGGCCTGGCCGAAGCCGCCGCCGCCGCCGCCGCTATAGGCCATGATGCTGCTGCCGCCCCTGCCGTCCTGGCAGTACTCCGACAGCCCGCCGCCCGGGCCGGACACGGGCGCGCCGCTCGCCTCCCCGGCGCTCGCGTCGATGGTGCCGTTGACGGTCGCGTCTCCGTAGACGGCCAGGATGACCGGCCGGTTGCCGGTGAGCCTGAGGGTGGTGCCGGTGGAGATGAACAGGCGCTTGAACGGGATCACGGCCGCGGTGGGGCCGCCGGATTGCTGGACGGTGGTGGCCGTGGGCGCGGTGCCCGTGCAACCCGAGCCGGCCCAGTCGACGAATGCGGGCGGGTTGAGGGAGGAGTCGAAGACGATTTCGCCGCCGCTGCAGTCCAGGGTCACGTCGGGCGCGGCGTCCGGGTTCAGGCCGGCGGCGTCCGGATCGAAGTTGCTCGGAGAATAGAGAAAGCAATCGACGTTCGCGTAGGAGCAGCTGGCCGCCCCCGCCCAGTTGGTGTACAGGCCGTTGGCCGGCGCGCCGCTGGCGTCGCCGTTCCAGAAGACGTCCATGTTGTCGGACCAGTACCAGGTTCAGTTATTGGTGGCGTCCTGGCCGCCGAGCCAGCTGTCGGCCGAGATACGCGACTGGATGAAGTCGTTCTCCTGCTCGGAGTAGAACAGGTCGCTGCCGGCGTCGTTGCCGTCCACCCGCGCCAGGTCCATGCCCACCGAATCGCAGGCCGTGTCCGCCGCGGCCCAGTTCTTGGCGTCGCCGTCGCAGAACCAGTAGTCGTGGCCGGTGTAGGTGTCCAGGAAGCACATCCCGCCGCCCTGCGGGGAGGTGGCAGCCTGCAGGTAGACCTCGACCGGTACCAGCCGGTCGAGGCCGGTGCCGTCGCCGTTGCCGAGTTGGCCGGTGTCGTTCTCTCCCCAGCAGGCCACCCGGCTGTTGCCGCGCACCGCGCAGGTGTGAAGGCCGCCCGCGGACACGCCGCTGGCGTCGTCGAGCAACCCGCTGCCCTCGATGCCCAGCACGTTCACCGGGACCGCGCTGCCGGTGGTGGAGTTGTCGCCGAGCTGGCCGCTTCCGTTGGCGCCCCAGCAGACCGCCTGCCCGCCGGCCAGTACCGCGCAGGTATGGGTGTCGCCGGCCGAGACGTCCACCACGTTCTTCAGGCAGCCGTCCTGGTTGGCGGCGGAGCAGGTGCCGCCGCCGTTCACTCGATGGACGTATACCGGGGTGGGAGCGTTGCCCGAAGCTCCGTTGCCCACCTCGCCGGAGGAGCCGTTGCCCCAGCAGAGCAGGAGGCGCTGCGCGGTGATGGCGCAGGCGTGATTCGCGCCGACCGCGACCTTGGTCGCGCCCGTCAGATCGTCGCTGCCGTTGGCCGCTTTCACCGCGACCGGTACGTTCGAGTCGGAGGTACCCGTGTCGCCCAGCCGGCCGTCGGCGCCCCTGCCCCAGCACCAGACCCCGCCCCCGGTGTCCCGGGCGCAGGTGTGCTCCGCGCCCACCGAGACCTGCTTTGCCAGCCCCATCCCGGTCACCTCGACCGGTGACTCGCTATTGGTGTTGGTGCCGTCGCCCAGCTGGCCGCTGATGTTCAGGCCCCAGCAGAACACCTCGCGGGTCTCGGTCACCGCGCAGGAGTGCGAGGTGGCCAGATCGCCCGCGGACACGCCTTCGACGCCGCTGAGAGAGTCCGAGCCCCCGACCCCGACCACCTGCTTGGGGGTGCTGCTGTTGCTGGTGGTGTTGTCGCCCAGCTGACCGTTGGCGTTCGAGCCCCAGCAGTAGGCCTCCTTGACGGAGGGGGGCAGTACCAGCTTGCCCCCGTGGGAACGAGCGGAGAGCAGATAGCTCTCGACCGACTCGCATCCGCTCCAGCGACCCTGATAGCAATAACGAACGCCCTCGTGGCAGAGGATCTCGCCCCCGGAGAGCATCTCGTAGTCCGGGTAGCACGGCTCCGGCTCCTGTTCGGGATCGCAGAGGCAGCCCTCCTCGACCTCGTAGCAGACGGCGCATCCGGTGCTGACGCCCGGGTCGCGGTCGTTGCAGTCGGGACCCAGCGGGCAATACACGCCGAAGCCATCTCCATCGTGGTCGATGCAGTTGGCGCCGCCGTCCATGCCCGCATCCCCGTCGTCGGGCTGCGTCACCGTGCTCGAACAAGCGGCCAGCAAGCCCGCCAGCGCGAACGCATACAGCAGGTAGACGTTTATCTTACACATACATACCCCGACGCATAGTTAAACACATCCCCGCAGCTGAACCCTGCCTGTGCGCGGCCTGCGACATAACCATACGTAATCATACGTGTTTTTGTAGCACCGGATATTCTCTCATTCACCGTTAAAGAACGCAACGGGAACCGTATAAGGATCCCTACCACTTCGTTCCGTGGTGATTTACGCCATCAATCCCATTTTCCGTCGCACCCCAAAGATGCAATGTACATACCGATCCCTCGACCGCGGATGAAGAGCATATTCGGCAGCAAAAACGCCGGCTTAGCCGCCGCTCGGCCGCGCGGTTGCACCCCCGCGACCTCCGATTCCACGCACCGATTGCGAAAGCTGGAAAACTTTGCGTTGATCCAGAAAATTCGGAGTTAGAGATCACGCCTTCGGTAGCGGCGATCCCCGCTCGGCCTTCCCCAGGAGGCACCGAAGATTTCGACGATAATCAGACGCAGATCTTACTGCCGTCCACCCGCTTGCAGCTGCCCGAGCAGCAATCCTTGTGGGCGCGGCAGCTGTCGCCGTCCGCGACACAGGAAGAGCAGTCCGGGATGGGCTCGTGCGCGCAGCCGAGCACCGGATCGCAGCTGTCCGCCGTACAGGCGTTACCGTCGTCGCAGCTCGCCTGGGAGTCGGTGCAAGCGCCGTCCACGCAACTGTTGACCGTACAGGGGTTGCCGTCGTCGCAGTCGGGATCGGACTGGCAAGCGGGCGCCGGAGCGCCTACGAAATCCGCGTAGGCATCGACCATGGTGTGTACGCCCGTGTTCTCGCAGTAGGGATAGGTAACGTAAGAGGCCACGCCGGCCACGTAGGTGGCGCCGTCGCGCTGCACGAACGCCGGGCCGCCGCTGTCGCCGAAGCAGATGGCGTTGTCGTTGGCCGGGTCGAGCGCGTCATAGGCGTGTTCCAGCTGGCCGTCCGCGAGGTAGACGTTGCTGATCAGCGCGTCGCCCTCCAGCTTCACGCCGTAAGAAGTGTCGTCCTGGGCGTCGCTCTGGCCGAAGCCGACCAGGTGCAGGTTCAGCCCGATGTCGTCGATCCCGAGCCCCAGGCTGGGGGGAAGCGGCGGCACGCTCTGCGCGTCAGGGATGGCGTTGACGAGGCGCACCAGCCCGATGTCGTTCAGGATAGCGCGCTTGTTATAGTCCGGGTGAATCTCCACCTCCCCGACCGGATGGGGATTGCCGTCCTCGAGCAGGTTGATCCTACCATCGCCGTCGTCGTCGCCCGCCGGGTCGTCGCCAGCGTAGATCGCCAGATCGGAAGGGGAGAAGGGCCGAACCCGCGGGTTGCTCGACTGGTCCAGGCAGTGCGCCGCGGTGAGCACCACTCCGGGCTCGATGAGCGTTCCCGTGCAGAAGGGCTTGACGTAGATGGCCGTACCGCCGTTGGCTAGCTGGTGCAAACCCACCACCGCGGGTTGATCGAGCGCCGGCGCCCCGCTGATGATGGCGTGGCGAGAGACGGCCAGGGTGCCCGATCCCTCCAGCACCTCCGGGTCCGAGCTGCAGGCACAGGCCAGCACGAGCACGAAGAGCAAGAACAGCGCGATACGGATGGTTTTCATGACTACCCCTTCTTTCCGGCCGGCGGGCCGGCGGTCGTTCGATCAGGGCCATATACTACTTTTCTGTACAAGGGCATACCCCTGGTGGCGGGGGAATTGGTGGCGATTTCCGGGGGTGGTTTCCGTCGAACCGGGAAAGCGGATTTCCGGACCCCGTGAATCCGGATTTCCGGGCGCGCGACCGAGGGGGGCGAGGGCCCTTCGAGGCGTTTCAGACTGCGCGACCGGAAATCCGGATTCAGGAGGCCGACACGAGGGGAAGGGGGACCCAACTGAATCCCGTTTTCCGGGCGCGGCAGGCGGTTTCGAGGAATTTCGCGGCGTGTCGATTCTCGCGCCCGGAAAACGGGATTCACGAGTCCAACCTATGGGGGGTTAGACCAAGATCACGATATCGTCGTCGCTGAGATCCTCGTCGTCGCCGGCCGAACCGCAGACCTCGGTGAGCCTGAGGTCCATCTGCCGCTCCTCGCTGAGTTGCTCGATGTAGCCGCGGATCTCGGGCACGGCGTCGACCAGCCGGCGGAAGTAGTCGCGGCCCAGAAACAGGACCGTGGACTTCTCGGAGGCTACCACCGAGGCGGTGGTGGGCTCCTCGTTGAGCAGCGAAATCTCGCCGAAGATGTCGCCGGGCAGAAGCGTGGCCAGGTGCTGCTTGTGGCCCTCGGCCGTGCGGGTGACCTCCATCTTGCCGCGCAGCACCAGGAACAGCCCCTTGCCGGGCTCGCCCTCGTGGATGAGCGCGGTGCCCGGTTCGGCGTCGTAAGCCAGAAAGCGCCGCATGAGAGCCTTGCGCTGCTTGTCGTCGAGCGGGCGGAACAGGGCCGCGGTCTTCAGGAGATTGTTGAGCAGCCGCTCCTGGGTGAACGAGGAGAGGGCCTTGGCGATGCTGGCCACCGTGTTGCTGGCCGCGATCAGCGCGTCGCGGTCGAACTCCAGCAGATCGCAGTCGCCTATCGAGGAGACCGTGGCGTTGCGCGGCTCGTTGTTGAGCAGGGCCATCTCGCCGAAGATGCTGCCCGGGTGCAGCACAGCCAGCTGGATGTGCTTGCCCGGCTTCTCTTTGCGGGTGACCCGCACCGAGCCTCGACCCAACACGAAAAACGAGTTCCCTACCTCGCCCTCGGTGATCACCGGCGTGCCGGGACGCACCCGCAGCAACTTTATGGCCTTGAGCACGGCGTCGAAATCCTTGGCCGGAAGCAGGCTGAGCAGCGGCAGCGGGGTGAGAAGCTCGGGGTACTGGATGCCCGAGTCCTCGAAGCTCGAGCCCACCGATTCGGCGCGGCGAAAGAGCTGCTCGGGAGGAGGCACGTCCCGCAGCTGAAGCTCCAGGTCTAGGGGGACCTCCTGATCCGGGTCGGGGGGCGCCATACGAGAGCCCCGGCCCAGGCGCGACGAGCCGGCCGCGTACAGCTCGGCCACCGACTTGAGCAGGGCCGTGAACTGCGGGTCGAGCTGGGAGAGGATCTTGAGCGCCATGATGGCGTGAAGCGGATAGCCCGCATTGGCCGAGTGCTTGGCCAGCGAGGTGTAGACCAGCGCGGCGCGCTGCACCTCGCCCAGCGCCAGCAGCGCGTCGGCCACCCGCAGCCGCGCGTCCAGGTTCAGCGGCTGCACGTCGAGCAGCGCGCAGTACGCGTGCAGCGCCTCCATGTACGAGCCGCCGAGCAGCAGATCGTCCGCCATGGCCTTGAGCTCTTTTGCAGTCTTCATCTCGGCTTTCCGCCCGTGTCGGTTACCGCAGGTATTGAACCACCATCCCGGCCCCGGCCGCAAGCTTGGTATAGGGGGACGTTGCTACAGTATTTACATTATTTGGCCAGACGCGTGGCCCCTCTCTATAGGGGGACGTTGCTACAGTATTTACATTATTTGGCCAGACGCGTGGCCCCTCTCTGAAAACTGATAATAATGTAGCAACGTCCCTACTATACTATACTACGAACCGCTTTCTCATCTCTACGCCTAGGGCCTGGTTGAGCTCGAAGACCCGCTCGGCGTCCTCGGGCTGTAGGGTCCCGGCACCGCACGAGGGGGTGATCATCGCCTGCTCGGCGATGAGCTGTTGGTCGATGCCGGTCGCGGCCAGCACGCCCATCACCCGCTGCAGGTGATCGGCCAGCGTCCCCGCGCTCTGCTCGCGAACGGCCGGCGAGGTGGGCACCACCCCCCAGGCCAGCGCGCCGCCCTTCTGCAGGTGCTGTTTCACGTCCTCTGGGTAAAGCGCGACAGTCTCGCCGAACTCGAAAGCGTCAAAGGCCACGATATCGGCGCCGGCGTCGATGGGGATGCTCCACTCGGTGTTGCCGCAGCAGTGCACGCCGCTGATGGCTCCCTCGTCGCGGATGGCCTGCATGACCTCGGCGATCATGCCGACCACCTCGGCGCGCCCCACCGAGACGTAGACCGAGCTGCCGAAGGAGGAAAGAACCGGCTCGTCCGCGAAGCAGATGACCCGCTCGGCAAGATCGCGGTAGCGCTGGATCTGCCAGCGGCACTTGGCGGCGATGGCCCGCACCACCACGTCCCTGAGCTGCTCGTCGAAAAAGCTCGCGCGGTCGTTTCCGTCCCGGACGTTGAGGGCGAAGCTCACCGGACCGACGCTCTGCACCTTGACGAAGGGTAGCTTATTACCGCCGTTCGCCCGCAAGCTCTCCTCCAGCCCGTACAGCCCGGCGGCGAAGTCCGGACCGATGGCCTGGGCCGAAAAGTCGCCTTGTCCGGGCTCGGCCTCGGCCGCGGCGAGATAGCCCTGGTAAAACTCCGCCAGTTGCTCCGAGCAGTCATCGGAGGAGTCGAAGAAGACGCGCCGCCGCTCCCGGTCGATGGTCAGGCAGGGCACGCCCTCGGCGATCTGCACCTCCATCTGCTCGTTCATGCCCAGCTGCGGCAGCTGCGGCCAGGCGGGCGCCTCCGGCATCCGGCGCAGGGTCAGATCGACCGCGTAGCCGACGTCGCTGAAGGGCATGGTACCGATGGCGGAGACCAGGAATCGGGGGTGGAAGGGCATGATGGGATATCCTCTGCTTACGGCCGGTTTACTTCTGGTAGACATCGTCGTGCTCGTTGGCGCTTATCGTACCCATAACAGACCTCCAAAGAGTACTCTATAAAGTGCTATTAAAATGCTCTTTGTCGAGCACCTGCAGGGACGGGCAACCGGCGGGGGCAAGCACCGCCACTACTGCGGCTTGCTGCCCGATCCGAAATCCAGCAGGTGCCCCACCACCGCTCGCGCGCCGCGCAAGATATAGCCGGGATCGGTGATGTTGCGCGCGAGCTGCCGCGCCACGAAGCGCGGGGTCAGGAACGAGCGGTAGATCTCGTTGCAGAAGCGCACGATCTCCTCCGAGCTCATTTCGCCGGTCTTCAGCACCGAGCCGCGCATGTCGAACTTCTCGTAGTCGTCCGGCTCGCAGGTGAACCAGTCGTTCTCCACCGCCTCCGTATAGAGAGGGGTGCCGGGATAGGGGACCACCACCGTGGACTGCAGCATCTCGGCCGAGCCCTCGCGCATTAGCCTCTTGGCCAGCTGCACCGTGCGCCGCACCTGCTCGCGCGTCTCCCAGGGGAAGCCGACCATCACCGTCAGGTGCACGTCGATGCCGGCGCGGGCGGCGTTGCGGCAGCCGTTCACGATCTGCTCTACGGTCACCCCTTTGCAGACTCGGTCCAGCGTCTGCTGGTTCGCCGACTCCAGCCCCGATTTCACCTTGCGCCAGCCCGCCTGCTTCATCAACCGCGGCACCTCGGGATCCTGCAGGTAATCGAACCGCATGTTGCCCGAGATAAGGATTTTCCTGTGAAATCCGCGCGCGATCATCCCCTGGCAGAAGTCGCGCAGCCACTGCCCGCCCGGAAAGGTGCCCGAGTCCTCGAAGATTTCGCGTGCTCCGTGCCTTTCTATCAGATATCCGATCTCGTCCAGGGCGCGCTCGACCGACATGCGGATGAACCGGGGATAGGTGGTGGTCCAGGCGCAGAAGCGGCAGCGGTGCCAGGGGCAGTCGCGGCCGGACATGGTGTAGAAGAACTCGCGGTGCCGCCTCCACTTTTCACCGTACAGGCTCGCCCGGGTGAGATGGCGGTCGATGAAGGGCAGCGAATCCAGGTCGTGGTCGTGCTGAAAGGGCCCGGTATTTCGTATCTCGTCGCCCTCCCGGTAGTAGATTCCGGGCAGCAGCGGCTCCGAGCTTTCCAGGTGCTGCGCGATATTGCGCAAGAGGAAATCGTAGTGCCCGCCGGTGAGCACGAAATCGACCTGGCAGCTCTTCATGGACTCCGCGGGCAGCGCGGTGACGTGGTCGCCCATCAGCACCACCCGCGTTTCCGGAAGCCGCTGCTTGATGCGGTCGGTGATGGCCCAGTGCTGCCGCACCACCGGGGTCTTGGTCTCCATGGCCACCAGATCGGGCCGCGCCCGCTCCAGGTCGCGCCAGAACTCGGCCTCCGGCTTCTGCGCGGCGATGGCGTCCTCCCAGACCACCTCGTGCCCCTGCTGCGCCAGCAGCGTGGCCGCGTAGGCGGGCACCACCGGGTAGATGTAGCTGCCCAGGTGGTACCACTGGAACTGCCGGTTCTGGGTCAGCATGGGGCTGCCCTTGCCCCGGAGCGGCGGGTAGACGATGGCGACCTTCACGAGCGGCTATTCCTTTCGCGCGCCGAGACGGCGGCGAGCTTCAGCGGCCGACGAACCTCTTCCGGATTGAGGCCAACGCCCGCGTCACGAACGCGTGATCCTTTCCCGCAAGATACGGTAGAGAAAAAGCGGGTTGCCCACAACATAGCGCACGAACATGCGGCGCGGCTCGATCAGGAGCCGAAAGAGCCATTCCAACGAGTGGTTCAACATCCACTCGGGCGCCCGCGGCACCGCGCCCGCGACGTAATCGACCAGCGCGCCGATCGGCCAGACGACCCGCGCCTGCAGCCGTTCCCAGTTATCCAGCACCCACCGCTCCTGAGCGGGCGTGCCGAAACCGACGAAGAGGATATCCGGCCCGGCAGCAGCGACGGCCTGAAACACGGCCTCTTCCTCGGCGTGGTTTCTCCGGAAGTAACCGTGCGCATACCCTACGACCTTCAACCCCGGGTGCTGCTCCCGCAGCCGCCGGCTTGCCTCTTCGGCCACGCCCGGCTTTCCCCCGAGGAAGAACAGTTTGGTACCGTCCCCGGCCCACCGCCGGCAAAAGCCGTCGATGAACGAGGCGCTGGTCATCCTCTCCGGCAACCGTTTGCCCAGCAACCGCGCCCCCAGCACCACGCCCCCGCCGTCGCAGTAGTTGATAGCGGAGCGCCGGTAGGCCTCGCGCAACCGCTCGTCGCCCGCGGCGATGTTCAGGGTATGCACGTTGACGTAGGTGACCAGGTGCTTGCCGCCGCCGATCAGAAGCCGGCGGACATGTTCGAACAGCGAATCGCTTCGCAGAGCCTGGACCCGCACCCCGAGCACGTCCAGCTGGGTAACCGCGGCCGGGAGACGTTCGTTTTCAGCAAGATTCATATCCCGTATCCCCGAACATCTTCTCCACTTTCGCCTTGAACTTCCCGACTTGCCAGCGGAGATGCCCCGGATCGCCCTCGAGGCGTATCGTACCGGAGGGTAGCGCCCAGTAGCAGTTGAGGCACTGAACGCAGTCCGGGCTTTCGAAGAGGAGACGATCGGCGCCCTCGCCTCCGGCCGCGGCGAAAACGCCATCCCAGACCATCGGACACACCCTCTGCAAGAGGGCCCGGTATCGCGTTTCGTCTTCAAGGGAAATCGCCGCCTGCGCTATCGCGTCGTCCTCGAGACAGTAGACGTCCTGGACCACCTTGAACCTGTAAGCGAGCTCGAGCAACGGTCCCTCGGTGACCAGCGGTCTAACCAGCTTCTTCAGCCACGTCAGCCGAGAGTCTTCCGCCGCCACCGCCAGCTTCGAACGCGGCGGCGCCTTTTCGAAAGCGCGCAACACCGCGACCTGTTCGCGTACCCGGTCTATATCGTCGGCGCGGATATGCCCGCGCCGCGCGGCCACTTCCAGATAGGGAACGTCCCTGCATTGCAGCCCGATCAACCGCGCCGCGACCAGGTCGACCAGGAAGGCGTCGTTACCCGCCATCAGCACATCCATTCGCACCGGCTCCCCGTCCGAAGGCCCGTTGCCCTCCATTCCCACCAATCCGTCTACCAGCACCAGGTGCGGCTTCACCAGCTCGTTGATGCGTACGATATTCTCCGCCAGCGCGTCGTGCATGCGTCGTTTGTGTTGTCCCACGCTGATGCCCACCCAATTCTTCAGCGCGCAGCTCATCACCGCTTCCGCGTGAGTCTTGATCTTGCATAGATTGATCAGGTACGGTGCCTCTTTGATCTCCCTGGCGATCCGGCCCCGCGAGCTTACCAGGCCGACCGCCACCGGCTCGCTATGATTAATATCCAACACGCGGGCCCCGAAATGCCGCGCCAATTTATCAACCCGTAACCTTTTTAATCCATCTATCCTACGCCGGTCCATCCCCACGTTGAACCCCTCGGCCAGGGTGATCTCTTTGGCTCTGTCCGGATATCTCACCTCAAAATATAGGATAACTGATACGAAGCAT
>CAYVFC010000009.1:0-98020 GCA_964450715.1 uncultured Sandaracinaceae bacterium
CGCATCTCACGCACTCTCGGGCGTTTCTGCTCGACGTTTTTTGCAGCATTGAGGTATACTCTGTTCTGAGAAGCGTCAGAGTGCCTCGGCCACCATGTCGCCGACTTGGCTGGTCGTGTGGCCCATGCGGCCGGCGGCCAGGTCCTTGATCTTCTCCCGGGTGATCTTGATCACCGCTTTCTCCACGGCCTGCGCGGCTTTATCCTCGCCCAGGTGCTCGAGCAGCATGGCGCCGGCGCAGATGGCGGCCAGCGGGTTGATGACGTCCTGTCCGGTGTACTTGGGCGCGCTGCCGCCGATGGGCTCGAACATGCTGGTGCCCTCGGGGTTGATGTTGCCGCCGGCGGCGATGCCCATACCGCCCTGAACCATGGCGCCTAGATCGGTGATAATGTCGCCGAACATGTTGTCGGTGACGATCACGTCGAACCACTCCGGGTTCTTGACGAACCACATGGTGGTGGCGTCCACGTGGGCATAGTCACGGGTGATCTCCGGGTAGTGCTTCTGCCCGATCTCGTGGAAGGCCCTCTCCCAGAGGTCGAAGGCATAGGTCAGCACATTGGTCTTGCCGCACAGCGTGAGCTTCTTGTCCTTGTTGCGCTTGCGCGTGTACTCGAAGGCGTAGCGCAGGCAGCGCTCCACCCCACGGCGGGTGTTGATGCTCTCCTGTACCGCGATCTCGTTGGGCGTGTTCTTGAAGACGAAGCCGCCAGCGCCCGTGTACAGCCCCTCGTTGTTCTCGCGCACCACCACGAAGTCGACGTCCTCGGGCTTCTTGTCCTTCAGCGGGCAGAAGCGGTCGTCGAAGAGCTTGACCGGCCGCAGGTTTATGTACTGCTCCATCTCGAAGCGCAGCCTGAGCAGGATGCCTTTCTCCAGGATGCCGGGCTTGACGTCCGGGTGCCCTATGGCGCCCAGCAGGATAGCCGGGAAACGGCTGAGCTCGCCCACCGCGCTGTCCGGAAGCACCTCGCCGGTTTTCAGGTAGCGATCTCCGCCGAAATCGAAGTCGGTGAAGTCGAGCTTGAAGGAGAACTTGGCTGCGGCAGATTTCAGCACCTTCACGGCCTCGCGGGCCACCTCGGGTCCTGTGCCGTCGCCGCCTATGACCGCGATATCGTAGCTTTTCATGATGGGGGGGCAGTATTCCCACTCGCCCGGGGAGTTTCAACCCGAATTCGCCCTTCTCCCTGGCAAGAGGATTAATGGTTCATTTGTTTTTTGATTTCGTACGCTTGCGACCGCTCTGCGGGCTTGTGCGACGGCGGTTTTTCGCTATCTTGGCAGCGAATCCCACCTCGAGATCCCCCTATGAGTGAGGAATCGGTATACGACGTCGCCATCATCGGCGGCGGCGTGGTCGGCTGCGCCATCGCCCGGGAGCTCTCCCGCTTTAGGCTACGGGTCGTCTTGCTCGAGCGCCAGGAAGAGGTCGGCTTCGGCACCAGTAAGACCAACAGCGGCATCATCCACGCCGGGCACCACTCCAGCCCGGCCACGCTCAAGGGCCGGTTGGTGGTACGCGGCAACGCGCTGTTCGACGAGCTGGAGCGCGACCTGGGGTTCGGCTTCCGGCGGGTTGGGGAGCTGGTGGTGGCGCGCGAGCCGTCCGAGATGCAGGTCCTCGAGAAGCTGAAGGCGCAGGGAGAGGGCAAGGCAATACGCGGACTGGAGATCTGGGACGCACAGCGGTTGCGCCGCGAGGAGCCCAACCTCTCCAACAAGCTGGTCGCGGCCCTCTACGCCCCCTCGGCCGGGGTCATCAACCCCTACGAGCTGGTTTTCGGGCTGATGGAGAACGCGCGGCTGAACGGGGTCGAGCTCAGGGTGAACAGCCCGGTAAACGGAATCGAGCCGGTGGACGGCAAGCTGCGGGTCCGTACCCCGGACGCCGTGCTGGTCTCCCGTTTCGCGCTGAACTGCAGCGGCGTCTTCGCCGACCAGATCGCCGCGCTGGCCGGCGCCGGCGGGTTTACCATCCGTCCGCGCAAGGGCGAGGAGTACATGCTGGACAAGCGCCTGCACGGCCTGGTGCGGCGCATCATCTTTCCGGTGCCGGGCAAGCACTCCAAGGGCATCCTCATCATTCCCACCTACGACGGTACCATCATGGTCGGCCCCACCGCTGAGGATACAGAAGACAGATACGACCTTTCCACCAGCGCGCGGGGAGCCGAGCAGGTCTTCTCCTTTATCCGGCAGATCTGCCCCAGCATCACCGAGCGCGATACCATCACCGAGTTCGCCGGCCTGCGGGCGGTGGCCGACAGCGACGACTTCGTCATCGGCCCCGCGGGTCCCCAGGGGTTCATCAACGTAGCCGGCATCCAGTCGCCGGGCCTGACCGCCTCTCCGGCCATCGCCGAGCACGTGCGCGATCTGTTGCGCGACCAGGGGCTCGAGCTCGAAGAGAAAGACAATTTCCAGCCCGCGGTGCCGGGGCCCTACCGCTTCGCCGCGCTGAGCGTCGAGGAGAGGGCCGAGCGCATCGCCGCCGATCGCCGCTTTGCCAGAGTGGTCTGCCGCTGCGAGCTGGTGACCGAGGCCGAGGTGCACCAGGCCGTGGACCACGGCGCCCGTACGCTCGACGGCATCAAGTTCCGCACCCGGGCGGGCATGGGGCGCTGCCAGGGCGGCTTCTGCACCACCCGCTGCATGAATATTCTGTCGCAGCGGCTCGCAGTGCCCTTCGAGCAGGTGACCAAGCGGGGCGGGGGCTCCTGGGTAGTAACACCGCTCAGCGGGCCGCAGCACCCGCAGGAGGGGGAGTAGATGCTGAATCGCCTCCGCGAGCTCTACGACGTGGTGGTGGTGGGCGGAGGACCCGCCGGCATGGGCGCGGCCCTGGGCGCCCGCGACGCCGGAGCCGAGCGCGTGTTGATCCTCGACCGGGAGCCGGAGCCGGGCGGCATCCTCATGCAGTGCATCCACTCGGGTTTCGGGCTGCACTACTTCAAGGAGGAACTGACCGGCCCCGAGTACGCGGAGCGCTTTTTGATCCAGGTAGTCGACCGCGAGGTGGACTTGCTCTGCGACAGCTATGTCTCCGGTATGGCCGTGGACTCGGATGGCACCAAGCGGGTGCGGGTGATGAGCGAGAAGCGGGGGCTGGTCAGCGTCGGGACCCGCTCGGTGGTACTGGCCATGGGGTGCCGCGAGCGTACCCGCGGCGCCATCCGCATTCCGGGGACCCGCCCCTCCGGGGTTTTGACCTCCGGCCTGGCGCAGAAGCTCTGCAACGTCCGGGGCTACCTGCCGGGCCGGCGGATCGCCATTCTGGGCTCGGGCGACATCGGCCTCATCATGGCGCGCCGGCTGGTGCTGGAGGGCTGCCAGGTGGCGGGCGTGTTCGAGATCATGCCCTACTCTAATGGCCTCACGCGCAACGTGGTGCAGTGCTTGCAGGACTTCGACATCCCGCTACACCTGTCCACGACGGTCAGTCGCATCCACGGCCGCGACCGGGTCGAGGCGATCACCGTGGCCCCGGTGGACGACAAGCTCGTGCCCATCCCTGGCAAGGCCTGGGACGTGAAGTGCGACACCTTGCTGATGTCGGTCGGGCTGATCCCCGAGAACGAGCTATCGCAGAGCCTGGGCATCCGGCTGGACGAGATTACCGGCGGGCCGCTGGTCAATAGCACCATGGAGACCAGCATGCCGGGCGTGTTCGCCTGCGGAAACGTGCTGCACGTGCACGACCTGGTCGACTTCGTGACCGGCGAGTCGCTACTGGCCGGCCGCTTTGCCGGAGAGTGGGCCCAGCACATCCGCCGGCCGGTGGACAACATCCGGCTGGTGGCCGGGGACAACGTCCGCTACTGCGTGCCGCACACGCTCAGCCCCGAGCGGGAGCATACCCTCTACATGCGCTGCAAGCAGGCCATGAAGCCCTGCATCATCCGGGTGGGCAACCTGCTCGAAAAGAAGCTGCGCTTCGTGGTGCCGGCCGAGATGATCATGCTCAAGCTTAAGCCGGATATCCTTGAACAATTCCAGGGCGACAGCCTGCGGGTCGACATCGTGCCGGCCCCCGGCGGCAAGGGCGACGCGGGAGAGACCGATGGCTGAAATCCGCGAGCTCACCTGTATCCGCTGTCCCGTCGGCTGCCCGTTGCGGCTGGAGCACGAGGGCAACACCATCATCGAGATATCCGGCAACGAGTGCAAGCGGGGCGCGAAGTACGCCCGGCAGGAGTTCGTCGAGCCGCGCCGGGCGCTGAGCACCACCGTGGCAGTGCTCGGAGGTCGGCTCGAGCGACTCCCGGTCAAGACCGTGAGGCCCGTGCGCAAGGAGTGGCAGCTGCAGGCCGCCCGCGAGATCCACCGCCTGCGGGTGCGCCTTCCGGTGCGCATGGGTCAGGTGCTGATCGAGGACCTGCTGGGCGAACCGGGCATGCAGGTGGTCGCCACCCGCTCGCTCGACGCCCGGGATTGATCCATCAACTCGCCCCTCCCCCTGTCATTTCGCCCCCCCTGTCATTTCGACCGAAGGGAGAAATCTCATTCAGCGCCGCTACGGCGATAAGAAATTTCTCGCTGCGCTCGAAATGACATGAGGCTAGCGAGCCCAGCCAAAGGAGCGCTCCACGGCCCGGCTCCACTTCTGGCAGAGCCTCTTCCTCTGCTCGGCCGGCATCTCGGGCTTCCAGCTCTTCTCGGCCTGCCAGTTGCGCTTGAGCTCTCTCAAGTCCTGGAAAAAGCCCACGGCCAGGCCTGCGGCGTAGGCAGCGCCCAGCACGGTGGTCTCGACGATGGCCGGGCGTACCACCGAGCAGCCGAGGATATCCGATTGAAACTGCATCAGCAGCTCGTTGCGCACCATGCCTCCGTCCACCCTGAGCTCGCTCAGCCGCACACCCGAATCGGCCTGCATGGCGTCGAAGATGTCTCTGGCCTGGTAGGCCACCGCCTCCAGCGCCGCGCGCGCCAGCTGCGCCTTACCCGCGAAGTGGGTGAGCCCGATGATCAGCCCGCGCGCGTCGCTCTTCCAGTGAGGCGCGAACAGCCCGGAGAACGCCGGCACGAAGTAGACGCCGCCGTTGTCCTCGGCCTGCCGAGCCAGCGTTTCTATCTCGGGCGCGCTGGCGATCAGCCCCAGCCGGTCGCGTAACCACTGCACTAACGAGCCGGCGATGGCGATGGATCCCTCCAGGGCGTAGACCGGCGCCTGCTCACCCAGCCGGTAGGCTACGGTGGTGATGAGACCATTGTTGGAGTGCACCAGCTCGTTGCCCAAGTTCAGCAGCAAGAAGCACCCGGTGCCGTAGGTGTTCTTGGCCTCGCCTTTCTCGAAGCAGGTCTGTCCGAACAGCGCTGCCTGCTGGTCGCCCAGGATACCGGATACCGGCACCTTCGCCCCCACCGGTCCCTCCGGATCGGTATGGCCGTACACCTCACTGCTGGAGCGGATCTCCGGCAGCATGGCCGCCGGTATCCCCATGATATCCAGCATCTCCGGATCCCAGCAGAGCTTCTCGATGTCCATCAGCATGGTCCGGCTGGCGTTGGTCACGTCGGTGACCAGCACCCCGCCCTGGGGGCCTCCCGTCAACCACCAGATGATCCAGGCATCCATGTTGCCGAACACGGCCTCGCCCTTGTTCGCCGCCTCCCGTACGCCCTCGACGTTGTCCAGGATCCACTTGATCTTGGGGCCCGAGAAATAGGTGGCCAGCGGTAACCCCACCTTGCGGCGAAAGCAGCCCATGTCTCCGTCCACGGCCAGGGAGCTGCAGATCTCGTGCGTCCGGATATCCTGCCAGACGATGGCGTTGCCGTAGGGCTTGCCGGTCTTGCGGTTCCAGACCACGGTGGTCTCGCGCTGGTTGGTAATCCCGAGCGTGGCCAGCTGCGAGCCTGTTATCCCGGCCTTCTTCAGCGCCTGCCCGATGACCTGGTAGGTCCGGTCGCGGATCTCGAGCGGGTCGTGCTCGACCCAGTCCGGCCGGGGATAGATCTGCTGGTGCTCCAGCTGGTGCATGGCGACGATCTGCCCCTGGCGGTCGAAGATGACGAACCGGCTGCTGGTCGTTCCCTGGTCGATCGCTCCCACGTACTTCGCGTCTGCTGCCGTCATTTCTCTGCCTCCGTCACTCAGGTCTGTCGATGCTCCGATCGTCGGCCCGCATACTGCGGGCACCAGCCCATCCTCGGCGGTCGTTCACTGCCCGGTCTTTACCAGCCGCAGCTCCCAGCCGTTGCCGTAGTTGACCATGGCCAGCAGGTGGCGATAGGCGCGGTAGGGCTCGAAGACCGCGAACACCACCAGCGCCCGGGTTTCGTCCGGGCCGAAGCGCGGCTTGCTGCACTTGGTGGGCGGCCGGGGATCGATGTCCGACTGGGCGAAGTGAGCATCCTCCCACATACGGCACAGTACCGAGGGATCCTTTCCGTAGATGACGACCTTCTTGAAAAGGGTATACCCTTTCTTCGGAAGCCTTTCCCGTATCATCGGAATATCCTCCGGATCGTGCCAGTAGGCGAGCAGCTCCAGCGCCCGCGCGGCCGGGGAGGACGACTCGCTGTCGTTTTCATGAAATCCCCGGGTCGCTATCACCCGCAAGAGGTCGAGGCGGTAGGTGCCGATGTAGGGGAACACCTGTTCGATCTTGACCGGTAACTCTCGCGCACCGATGAGCTCCAGCAGCATCCAGAGCCTTTCCTCCGGCTTCCGCGTCACTGCGATCTTTTTCAGTAAGCGCTCGTCGATCTTCTGGTCGAGTCGCACCACGTAGTCCTGGATACCGCCGTGAATATCGCCCCGTACCCACTTTTCGTACCCGTCCGCGACCGCGTGTAGCGTCAGGTCGCGATAGGAGGTGGCGAATAGGCTCGCCTCGAACCGTCCCTTCTGATCGGCGCGCGCGCGACCGATCACGTTGTTCTCCGAGCCGGAGGTGACCATGATCGAGGCCCGCGGGACCACCACGTTCATCCTGTCGATTACCAGGCCGGTGGCCGTGCGTGGAAGCGGAATCTTATTGCGGCTGATCTCCGCCTTGGAGCTCTTGCGGGTCGCCTCCCGGTCGTGCTCCAGCAAGGCCCGCATCAGCGCGTAGTAGGTCTCAGCGGCCTCGGCGAACACCTCGTTCAGCGTCTTCTGCGGCGGCGGCTTTTCGACCGCGATCGGACGCCTTCTCTTACGGATGTTTTCGGCATCGCCGCCGCATCCGTTCGCTGCCGCCAAGGCCGCCACGGCGGCGACGGCGATCAAAGCGATGGCGCCGGTCCGGAGCTGGTTCGTCGCGCGTTTGCCACCCGCCTCGCTGCTATCGGCGCACGATGGGGCTGCAGGCGCGGTAGCGGTACCGCCGCGGGAAGGCGGGGCCTGTAGTGGAAAGATGCCTGTTCTGCCCATGCTCTCCGGTTATCAGTTCCGGAAAAAACCCGCAAGGGATAGCGCCCCGTTCGGCGGCCTTACTCGACCAGGAATACGCGTCGGCGCATACGTTCGACAGTAGGCGGAGATCCTTCGATATGCTCCGTGGCCGGGTCATGTCCGTTCCCTTCAATTCGGCAGACGCATATCGACGAGGGAGTCGATAGCCGTGCGGCTCAGGTCGTGGGGTAGATCGGGTAACAGCACGGCTGCGTCTGTCGGGACGTTTTCGGGGTGGATGACGGCTACCTGAATGGTGCGCCGCGTCTCGTCGAGCAGGATCATGAAGTAGCGGTCGCCCCGCGGCCTGCGCCATACCGGGCAGCCATCCGATACCCCGCCTGCCTCGACCGACGGTCCGCTCGCGTACGCCGTACCCGAGCAGGCGTCGACCACCTCCGCATCGGCGTCGAACGCCGTCCAGTCGCAACCGGTCCCGCACACGCTTCCTCCCACGTGCCCGGCCTGGAACGAACGGATTCCCGTGCTCATGAAGTCGCGGTTGCTGTACTCGTTGTTGTCCAGCACGACCTCGAAGACGTTGATCTCCCCGCAGCCGTCGCCGACGCTTCCCGTGGCTGAATAGCAATTGCAGAGACCGTTCCACTTGCGGCCGCCGTCGCGGATGAGCTCCGAGGCGACGAAGGCCACCCACGGCCCGGCGTGTCCCGGCTCACCGCCGCCGCAGGCGAGCACGCCGGCGTCATCGAAGGTCATCGAGGCCAGCATGACCACCAGCTTGGAACCGGACCACCCCCGGTGGTTGATGCCCGGGTCATCCGGGCAGTAGTAGTCGGCGGTGGAACAATCGAACACCGGCTGTTGCATCAGGTACCAGACGCAATCATCGCCGGTTAGATCACCTCCGAATTCGCTGCCGCCCTCGCCGCTCTGGGTGAACCAGAGATTGTTCGCCACACGGTCGCGCTCGTCCCAGGAAGAAACCAGGTGCCAGTTGCCCGCGCCGTCGTCGCCCGGATCGGGCTGGTACACGGCCAGCTGCCGTATACTGACGGCTTTTACGATGAAGGTCATCTCCTCGTCGAAAGGAGATAACCGCTCGCTGGTCGTCGTGTGCCGGGTCATGCAGCAGTGGCCGCCCCAGGTGTCGGTGCCGTCTTTGTAGTCGCAGTCCGGATCCCCCCACTCCCGCTCGAGTCGCCGCGGCCACCATCCGGAAGCACCGATATTAGTAAAGGTGATCGTCCCACCCCGGGTCAAGGTAGAGCTCGCGACGGGATAGGCGCCTAGTCCGTTAAAAGCGAAGCCGCCGCCGTTTCCGGCACCGCCAACCGAAGAGCCACTGGTAGCCTCGCCGCCTTCGCCACCGGTTACTGCACCCCCCTCGCCACCGGTGCCACTTTCGCCCACCGTTCCTTTGCCCGCTTCCGCTCCTGCGCTCCCCGCATTGCTGCCGTCGCCGCTCTCGCCGCCGTATCCGCTGTTGCCTCCGACCGTCCCATCGCCGCCCGATCCCGTTCCGGCGATCGCGCCGGCCGTGGCCCCGCTGCCATCACCACCAGGCGCGGAGTCGCCGGCGTTTCCTTCGTTCGAGCCACACCCGCACGGCGTCAGCAACGAAGCGACGAGCAAGACGATACGTCTGTCTGCGAGCTGAATCCTGGCCATGTTGGACTGGTTTCCGCGTTGACTTCGATCCGTTCCCGAAAAAAGCCTCGTCGTGTCCCGACGCTTCGCTCCTCCCGGGGGGTACCGACGCGCCCGCAGTCCGACGCCTTCCGGAGTTCCCCGAAACCACAGCGAAAACCCTGGAGCGGGCAACGAGATTCGAACTCGCGACCTACAGCTTGGGAAGCTGTCACTCTACCACTGAGTTATGCCCGCAAGTGGTGGGGATTATTGTTCTTTCCTCCTCCTGTCGTCAAGTGAATTTAGCGATCCCCAGTCGGATCCCCAGTCCTGGTCCCAGTTTTAGTTCCAGAACCTGCCTTGGAGCCGGCTCTCTTCTCAGCCTTTTCCGATGTTGTCTTCGCCTTCGTCACCGGCGAGATAAGCTCCACGATCCCTGCCACCGCGGCCCGCTTCTCCTTGTTCTCGACAAAGCTGTAGTGCTCCGTCATCTCGTCGGTCACATGGCCCATCATGGCCCGCGTGACCACTGCACTGGCCACCTGGCGGGATAGGTTGTTGAACGTGCGTCGTAGACCGTTGAGGGTCACACGGCGTTTTATTCCGGCGGCCTTTAGCACCTCGTTCCAGGGGCGCGAAACGCCGCCGCCGTTCTTGAGCAGCGTGCCTTTCTTGGACGGGAAGACCAAACCCGAGGCAAGCTGCTTCTGATTCTGTTTCTTGAGTAGTTGCCGGCGATGGCTTTTGAGCGCATCGACCAGCATCGATTCGATGGGAATCCGCCGGATCTGATCGATCTTGAGATCCTTGACCACCCTGCCGCGCCACTGGGCCCGGCGGTACACGATCTCGCCCTGGTCAAGATTCACATCCGACCATTTCAGAGCCGTAACCGCGCCAAAGCGGGCGCCGGTCAGCGCCAGCGTTGCGAACAGCGGATACCATTGCGGCTTCAGCTTTTTGCTCTTGTGTAATACGAGACCCAGTTCCTTCGCTGTCAGGCGATTGGAATCGTCCTCTTCCTTGGATCGCTTTTCGCGCACACCACGCACTCGCTCCACGGGATGGTTGGCGAGCTGAAGCTGCGCCTTGGCGTCCGCGAACATGTTTTTGACAACCCTCAGTTTCCCGTTGACGGTAGCGGGTCGGCCTTTCAGCTCGTCCCGCCACTTGATCACGTCGGCCGGTACGACCTTATCGACGTACAGCTCGCCCAGCCAACCCATGTGGTCCAATGCATTTGCATATGTTAGCCGCGTAGACGGCGCCAGTTCATTCTTCTTCCCAATGAGCCACGAGTGCGCGAAATCGGTGACCTTCATTAGCGGTGCCGTTTCGATCTCGCCGAGCATCCCTTCTCGCAGAACCGCTCTTTGAGCGGCCGCGTCTGCGTAGCTCGTCGCCGCTACCACTCTTTCCACCTCTTTCTGCCTGCCCATGCGCGGATCCACCATGGTTGCCCGCACCCGATACCGGCCTTTTTCCAGTTTCGTTATCCCGGGGTATTGTTTCATTACTTCCTCCTGCTCTTACCCCGAGCGCTTCGTGCTTGGATACAGTCTTACGCGCCCGGAGAAAATCGTCCAGCGTGCTGCGTAAGTACAGCCGCCGCCTGCTGTTTCCGCCGTCCGGAACCAGGCGGCCGCGAGCGACCGCGGACCGAACGCCGGACGGCGTCATCCTGCAGTATCCTGCCGCCTCGGCCGTGGTCATCCATTCGGTTCTGATCGATGTATTCTGAACCGGACCTCGACCGCATTGCCCCTCCTGGCTGTCGGACGTCGGGTGGCACCATTCGGGTCGCCGCCCCTTTTCGGAACCGGGCTCCCCGGAAACCACTGCGGCGAGATCCCGCTCCTTGAACAGGGGAGCCTCTCCTCGCTTCCCGACGGCGGAAAGCACGCCATCCCGAAGGGAGTCCAAGATCTGCTCCTCGGTGCCGCCGAGATGCCGGGCCGCCTCTTCTACCGAAAGTAGCTCCGGCAGACTGGCGAGCAGGTCTTGGAAGGCCGTACCGATGACCCCCCGATTCTTCGTCCGGCCGTTTCCTGGCCTGCCCGGGACGCCTTGTCGGCGGCAGGGATGATCCGTTTGCCGGCGAGCCCGACGCCTGGTAGAAAGCTTATTGTGGATATCGGCCCTGGCCATTGAACACTTCCGGTATTCGAAGTGTCCGAGCAAAGTGGGGATAAAAAAGGGACAAAACCCAGGAAATGTCGGCGGCCGGCCCCGGAACAGGCTTCTCGAACGCGCGGTGGCACTGGTCGACTACGTGGCCTGGACGGTCGAGCGGAGAATAGGGGGCCGCGAAACGTTCGTAGACGAGAACGTTATCTCGCGGCGCGCCAGGACAAAGGGCCGGCTACTACTGAGCGACGCGCGACTGCTCCTGGTCCGGATCTACCGGAGAGTGACAGGCAACGCCGAATACGGCTTCCACTCCTTTTGGAAGGCGGAAAAACGCTACATCGAGCGCTGGAAGAAGGAGGGGGGCCGCCCCTTTGACCTGACGCTTCCCGATCCACCCATCTGCGAGTGCGAACACCGCCATTGCGCCGGGCCCTGTCTAACGTGGGCCAGGCCCCCTATCCCCTGCGGTCGTCTCGTATCCGTGGACAAGCCCTGGTTTCTACCGGATCCCTGCAGGCCGAGCGAGAAGGTCTGTACGTGCCGCCACATTCACTGCGAAAAATGTGGCGTCGGCATCAGCGCCGACATACCGCACACCTACATCTGGCCGGCCCATGTGAACCGCGTAAGCCTCGACGGGCTAGGTATCGAGCGAGAGTTCTTCGGCTGGCTTTGCCAAGAGTGCACTCCCGCGCGGGTAAAAACGCCCGAGCCCACCCGCAGAGAGCTGGAAGCCAATCGAGCCGCAGACCGCGGTCGGCCCCGCGGCTGCCCGAGCTGTGCCGGCGACGTCGAGCTCGAAGGCGATACCTACCGCTGCATTGGCCTGAGCGAGCGCGAAAACCAGAAGCTAATCGCCGCGCGAATACAAGAGGTCGAGTCCACGGTCATGCTCTCCCCCACCGGTCCGGAACCTCCGGAGAAGCAGAAGGCGATGCGCGAGGAGATAGTAGCTCGCCTGAAAAGAACTACCGGACCCCTCGTTCCCTGTGGCTGGACCGGAAAAGAAGAAGCGTTCGGCATCCAGACCTGGCGGGAAATGAAGCCCAAACGACGCAAGAAAGGGGCGTAGGCGCCGGGATTCGCCGGCTCACACCTGTTTCCGGCACTAAGGGTGCTCCGGCGGTTCAAGAAAAGGAGAACGACGGGACGCCTGGTGATCGACTGTTTCGGCGTGGACTATTCGGAGGCGGTGCCGGCGGCCGCCTTCCAAGGTCTAGTAGGTCGGGCGCTTCTTGCCGTGCCGGAAAAACCGAAGCTCAATGCCACGAAATAGTGAATAATAACGGCCCGGCGTACTCGTTCACGCTCAGGCCCATCGGCAACTTGACCCTGTACGACCCGATTCCGGATGCGGTCAGCCTTCCCGAGAACTCCTTCGTGTCAGCGTCCCGCGGTAAGGCGATCAGCACCCGCTGAACCCCACGCTCCTGCAGGGCGGCCAGGAGGTCTCCAGAAACGGCAGTGACGTTGGTAGAACCGCGGGACCAGAAGCTCAGGGCGTCGAGCACCGTGGAGGTGACGATGACCTCCCCACAAAAGCCCTCGACGTTTCAGACGCTTGTTCGGCCCCGGCAGCGACAGGACCGGCAGGTGACCCCGGCGATCCTTCTTGATAAGGTGTTCTTCTCAGGGTCGACGGCGAGGCCGGGACCCTTGTGGAAGGGGCATGTGCCGGTCAGGCCCTTCTTGGCGGGCTTGAGGGTAGTGTAGGCGGACTGGGCAAGGCCGAGGAGGACGGTTACGGCTTCACCTCCTCCCCGTTGACCCCGAGCAGGATGTCCGCCTCGGTGTCGGGCCCGGTCTCGTTGTGGTGGGCCAGCAGCAGCCTCGGGGAGGCCTCGCCCGAGATCACGAGGTCGAGCAGCTGCAGCCGGGTCCCGACCAGGGCCAATACGGCGCTACAAGCGTCCGGTGCGCGGGCTTGGTCGTGCGCGTCGCCCGCCGTCCGGTGCCGGGTCGCGTCGGCCAGCATCCGGGCGGCCTGGACCGCGTCCCGGAGGGCGTCCAGCTCGTAGCGGAGGCTGACCGCTTTCGGGGGGCTGGCCTCGGGGTCGGGGGTATCTGAATAGGGCTGCGCGCCGGAGCGCGAATTGATACGCTTCCGTCCGTCCATTGGAGCATGCCTCCTTTGGGCCAGGGTCCCGGGTGTTCCTGCACCGCGGGGCCCACTTGTTTTGGGGGCGAGATTGCCCGGTTTTTCTGGTTTCGAAGGCCTTTCCGCCAGGTCATGGATGGACCTGACGAGAATCAGACGGACGGGAGAGGCCAGGCATTCACACGCGACGGCATCTTGGCCTCCTGTTCCTGCGAAGAGGTTGGCCGTTTACCCGGCTATGGCGATGTACTCGGACCCCGGAAAACTTTTTCGGAACAAATAAAAACACCAAAAAAGTACAAGAGTTTTCCCAAGGTCGCGTCCGGCGCTACGCACTGCTTCGCGAATATCATGAAAACCGGAAAAACACAAGACCTCCTGGAGACTAGGCCGGAAAAATATCCGCCGGCTTCACCGCCTCCAGGATGCCGAACTGCGGGGTGACCTGGATCATGACCGCCGGCTCCAGAACGATTCGGCCAGGTCCCGGGCATCCAACTCGCCGCCCTCGCTCAGCCGGATCACCAGCCTCGCCCCGTCCGTGTCCGAAAGCTCCGCTACCGGACCCGACGGCTGCCCGAACCCCATCAGCGGCGCTGCGCTGACCTCAATGAATCCCGGATGATCTCCTCGCGTGGCCCGGCCGCCGCCCCCGCCGCCCTCTTCAACGCGCTTCCTCAGCGAGTCGTAGTTCATCTCAACTCCCGCGCGGTCCAGTACACGCTGTGTAACCGCGCCAGCTCGGCCGCCCCTCCCCCATCTTCTCCGGCATCGCCGCGCTCTTTTTCCTCGTCCTGCGCCACCGCCCGATCCGCTGCTGAACCCGCCTGACATCCGGCGGCAGCGCTGCCGACCCTTTCATTCTTCCCATGAGCCCCGCGAGGAGCTTCCGGCAGGCAGGCGCAACTCGCGGCGACGCGCGCCGTGCCCTCCGTTGTCCGCTTCGGCTGCGACAGCCAGCGCGAACCTCCGGTTATGAAGCGCGCTCGGTCGCCGGTCAGCCGGCCGATCAGGGCGGCGTTCGCGTCTTAAGCGTGAACGTCGTAGACCCCCGCGCGATGCGGGTCGCGAATCGACGCGATACGGGGGCGATCAGCGCGATTGCCACGTTCGGGTAACCGGCCGGCACTTGGTGGTTGGCGTCAACCACCCGTGCGACGCCTATGCGTCCGGAGGCGCTTTTTGGCGGGCGGCGGCGGATCCACTCGCTGGGGCCGGCCGCGCTTCGGTTTCGCCCGGTCCGCGGGTGGCTCCAGCAAGGCCGCCGGCTCCACGCCCAGGGCCCTCGCGACCCTCACAAGCGACTCTACCGAGAGGTTGACGCGGCTGCTCTCGATGCGCCGCAGGTACTGCACGGTCATTTTAAGCCCGTCCGCGAGCGCCTGCTGCGTGAGCCCTGCAGCCCGGCGCAGCTCGCGGACGCGCAGACCCACATCGGCGGCGACCTGCACTGGGGTGCGCTGTTTCATGCACCCCCACGGTCGGCTCTATTGACCCGCTAAAAAAGCAACTGATACATTTCTATTTCAGGCCCCGGACGCGGAGGTTGGATGAGATGGTAGGGAAGCAATCCGGTTGGTTGTTGGCGTGGATGATGGCCGCCGCGGTCTTCTGGACGGCACCGATGGCTGCGGCACAAGCTACGAAGAACTCCGACGAAGAATACCAAAGCCTGATCAAGCAAGGGGTTGCGGAATTCGGCGCGGCCAACTGGGAAGAAGCCCGTTTGCTTTTTGGCCGGTCGCACGAAATCAACCCGAACGCTCGAACCCTGCGTGGTCTGGGCAAGGTCGAGTTCGAACTCAGACACTACGTTGCGTCCACCCGGTTGCTGGAGTCCGCGTTACAGGAAAGACGCAATCCACTTACCGAGGAACAGCGACAGGAGGTAAACGAACTGCTGTCTCGTGCTCGCCGGTTCGTCAGTCTCTACACAATCAGGCTGAAGCCGCCGACTGCTGCCCTGGCACTGGACGGCATGCCCGCGAAACTTGAGCCTGGGGGATGGATCATGCTCGATTCCGGGGAGCATACGCTATCCGGCAGCAGTCCCGGGTATCGGACCAAAAGCCTCAAACTGGATGTACGCGGCGGCGAGGGAAAGACACTGTCGTTCGAACTCGAAGAGGGGACTTCTACTGCTGCTACTTCGACGGAGTCCTCACCGTTTCTAGCATCGACCGGCGAGGAGGACGAAGAGGGGGGTGTCCTTACGACGTGGTGGTTCTGGACGGCGGCCGGGGTGGTGGCTACCGGCATAGTTGTTGGCGTTGCGGTCGCGGCGAGCGGAGGCGAGGAGCGTCAAGCGCCCTTGCCAGGCAGCGGAGGGGTTGTGGTTTCCGCTCTGACGAGGATGCCATGAGCGGCGCGTGCGGCCGATGTCTGCTTCTGGCTTGCTTTGCCGTTTCCATTACGGCCGGGTGCAGCAAGGAGACCGTCGCGAGAACCCAGGTGATGGTGGTGGTAGACGCGGAACCGGGCGTTCGGGCGGAGACGTCAGGTCTACAGATCGTGGTGAAGGGAGGGACAGACGAAACCGCCTTGACGGAATCCTACAACCACACGATCCCCGATGGTTCCGCGGAAGACCTGGTATGGCCTTGGAAGATAGCCGTGGTGCCCGCGCAGGGCGATCCCGAGCGTGTTTTCGAAGTAGAGGTGACGGCGCTCGATGCCGGCGGTGGCGGTATCGCCCGCGTTCGCGCGATCAGCGGCTTTCTTCCGAACAAGACCCTCATGCTGACGCTCAAGTTCGATGACGCTTGCCTCGGAAAGTTGGACGACTGCGGTGCGACCCAGACCTGCAGCGCGGGCGAGTGCGAGGACGCGCACGTGGACGTCGGTACGCTTCCGCCCTACGGCGATGGACAAGATACGCCCGATGACTTCGACAACGACGGTGGTGTTTCGCTGGATATCGACGCCTCCGCGGAGCCTGTTGAGGATGGCGGGGGCGGCGGGTCAGCCGGGTCGGACGCGGCGGTGGAACCGCGCATAGACGGCGGTACGGACGGGAGCACTGTCTATACCGACGCCGACACGAACGATGGTTCTACCGATGTAGCGATCGAGTTTCCTACGGCACCAAACATCGATACGTCGGCGCTGGATCTGGACTCGGCTCCAACAGCGGAGGTGACCTGCGGTGATCTGGCGATCGATACGACCGGACCTTCTCTTATCGGGTGGTGTGGCGATTCTCCGACGACGGTCGTCCAATCTCAGGACGGCGGGCCGGAGGTCGTCGTTCTCGCCTTCAAATCGTTGGTCCTTCCCGCTGGTAAGACCGTTCGTGCTGTTGGTTCACGGCCCGTGGCGCTTGTGATCGCAGGCGACGCAACGATTGATGGTATCATCGATGCGAGTGCCGATGGCACGACGCCGGGAGCGGGCGGAAACGTAAGTTGCACTGTAGGGACCCCGGACGACGGGCGCGGCGGCGGGGGCGGTTTTGGAACACGCGGCGGAGGTTACTTGGATAACGCGGGCGATCCAGCCGGCGCGGGTCAAGAAGAGGGTACCACCGACCTTGTTCCTTTGCGGGGGGGATGTGCGGGAGGGCTGCAAGAGGAGGGCTGTTTCGGGTTATCTTCGTCATCACTCGCAGGCGCCGGCGGGGGAGCGGTGGAACTTGTCGTAGGCGGACGACTGTCAGGAGCGGGAGAGATTCGAGCAAACGGCGGTATTGCCAGCGACGGCAGTTTAACGACCAAGGCCGGCAGCGGCGGGGGCAGCGGGGGTGCGATACTCGTGTCGGCCGGTGTGTTCGACGACACGCTGCGGCTTTCCGTCCACGGCGGCAATGGAGGTCCGGGTGCGGCCTTTGGTGGTCAGCCGGGCGTGACCGATCCATCCGACGTCGGCGTGGCTGACGTCGGTTCCACCTCCTGCAACGCTCCAGGAGCCGGCGGTGGTTACGGAAGAATCGTTGTACTCCCCTAACAGGGCCCTTCCCGAAGTCCCCACTCCAACGGCACCGGACGCCCATGCACCGCTCTCGTCCACGAAGAGCCGGGTTCCGTCGCGGGCGAGTACCTACCTCGAAGCCAAGGCCCGGCGTCGCCCTCACCGGGCCGGAGGCCGTCCGCAAAACCTCCGAATTTTCCGTCTGGGTCTTTTCCGCTATGCCGGAAAAATCTAGGCCCAATATCACGAAATCACGTTTAATATCATATTCTTATACGATTTAACCCTCTATGCCGGAAATGTTATCTTACAGTACATCTCCTCCTGTCGGCCTGTGTGAATTCTGAAGTTTAATCGCCCCGAGCTCGTCCCCCTACACATGCCCAAGCCGCGTTCCCACCTCGCCCGCCGTCCTCTCGCCACCGATCAACTGGCCGACCACTTCCGGGCCGCTGAGGGCCTGATGAACCAGGCGCTCGACTCGCAGGACGAGGTGATCGTTGACCTGCGAACCCCGAACCCGGAGACTCACAAGGACGACGAGTGGAGACTCTCGGTGGCCAGCGGGCCGTTGCTCGACGTCAATCACATCGAGTTCGGTGCCCAGTTCTCGATCGCGCTTCTTGTCGATTACATCGAGGACTACAACTGCGGCGACATCGACTACGAGCCGGTGTGGGAACAGTCGCGAGAGGCACACCTGTTCGATAGCGACTGGCGCACGATCACGTGCGCGTTCGCGTCTTGGCTTCTACGAATCGGCTGGATCTTTGTAAACGGTGAGCTGACCGCGGGTGAGGCTATCGAATGCGATCTCTCGATCGCCCCCGAAAGCTACCTTATCTGCACTCAAAAAGTCCGCACGCGCGGTACACCGCCGATCGAGCCGCCGCACTGGGGGCGGGCGAACGAGTTACGGAAGGCGTGGCGCGAACGGAACCCCGAAAAAGCCTCTGGGCCGGAAGAGTGGCAGCAGTACCAGGAGTACTACAGCGACGAAGAGCCGTGGTTCTAGAAAAAAACGGCCCCGCCCGGCGCGAAGAAAGGAGAAAAGCTACCGGGCGGGGCCGTAGGGGTCAGCGCCCGGCGGCAAGGGGGGACGCCGGGCGTCATGACGCTTCGGGGTGAGGTTGTCGGGTCTGCTTTACGGCACGAAGCAGATGTCGGAGGGCTGGAGCCCCACGTCGATCGGGTCGTCGGTGGTCTCCTGGTCGGTCTCTGTATCCAGTATACGCACGCCCGGGTTGTCGCTGGTTTGGTCGGCGATCCAGAGCTCGGTTCCGTCCGGGGTCAGCACCATGTCGCTGAAACTCCACCCCTCGGCTTCGAGCAGGGTATCGAGCTTCTTGCCGGTCTCGGGGTTGAAGGTCACGATGTGGGTGTTGCTGCCGTTGTCGCCCGCTACGCCGATGGTCGCGTAGCCCTTGGTCTCGCTCACGATCAACGCCTTGGTCACGTTTCCGCCCAGTTCCTGTTCGGTCACGATGATGCCGCTCAGGGAGTTGTCCGAGGGGTCGAACAGCTCGATGCCGCCCTCCAGGGTCGAGAAATCGTCGGCCTCGGCCAGCACGAACTTGCCGATGGCTTCGCTGTACTCCGGGTCTCCGTAGGGGCTGGTCTTGGTCAGCTCCACGTCGTCCTCGATATTGCCGGTGGCGGCGTCGATGACGACGACGTAGCTGTCGCCCACCGGCGTCCAGCTATTCTCGCGGTCGAGCCGGTCGACGAGGACATAGATCTTGCCGTCGAGATAGACCATGCCCGAGGTCTCGGGAATGTCGTCATCGTCGGAGTACTCGCTCATATCCACGGTGCCGAGCTCGGTCCCGGTCAACGGCTCGACGACCAGCATCTCCTCCAGGCCGTACCGGGTGATGTAGGCGCGGTCTTCCGCCACCACCACCAGGTCGTGCGGATTGGATGCGGCCTCGACCGAGTACTCCTGGTCGATATCGAAGCTGTTCGAATCGAGCACCAGGATGGAGTCGACGCCAAGGCGCTGCACGATGAAGGGCGTCTCGGTGATGGGATCAAACTCGCACACCGAGTCCGAGTGGATGGAGTCGATGTCCTTGTCGACTGTATACCCGTCCATAACGATGGTGCTGTAGGATCCAGTCTGTTTGTCGGTAGTGATGACCAGGGCTGTGCTGTACTGCAGCTTGGGCTCGCCCCCGCTTCCGCTCTCTCCGGCAGCGCCCCCATTGCCTCCCTCTTCGGTTCTGCCTCCGCTTCCGCCCTCACCGGCGTCGCCGCTGCCGCCGCTGCCCCCATTGTCACTATCGACATCGCCCTCGCTGCCGGTGTCGCAGCCCGCCAGAAATCCCGTGACCAGCAGGCCGATCAGCAGCAGCCGAAGCCAGCCCTCTCGCTTCGAGATGCTCTCGTACCGATCGTTCTTGGACTTATCCATTGTACTCTCCTTTTTCGGGGCTCCTCGGAGCCGTTGCCGGCAAAGGCCGCTCAGAGCCATTGCCAGTGAAGCGTTCCCAGGTAGGTGCGTCCGGGCAGCGGATAGCGGTTGTAATCGCTCATCGGCAGCCAGACGCCCTCCTCGTTCTTGAAGACCAGCGCGTCGAGCAGGTTCTTGACCTCGAAGGTGAAGGTCAGCCCTGCCGGCGGAAGCTCGAAACGCGCGCCCGTTCCCACGAACAGGTGCATGGTCACGTAGTCCTCGTCGTTGTACTGCCCGACGTAGGACCTGCCCGCGTAGTCGACGTCGAACCAGCCCCCGGCTCCCCAGAGCTTACCGGTCCGGCCTAGGTCAAACCGGCCGTAGATTTCGTGCATGGGCCTTCCCGGAAGCCGCTTGCCCCGGTAGCGCTCCATGTCGGAGTCGTCGACGCCGTCGAAGTAGGTGTAGTTTCCGCTCAGCGTCACCAGGTCGATGAGCGATACGCGAAGGGCGAGCTCCACCCCCTGGATGCGGGCGGCGTTGAGGTTGATCGGGCGGCTGGTGCTCTGCGAGTTCTGCTCCAGCGAGATCAGATCCTTGACCCAGCTGGCGAACCAAGCGGCGTCGCAGCGCAGTAGATCGAGCAGGTTGTTGCCCACCAGAACGTAGGTCAGGCCGACGTCGACGTTGTAGCCGATCTCCGGCCTGAGATCGGGATTGCCGATCACCGCCCCGCGGTCTCCGAATAGCTCGGCCAGATCCGGGGTGCGGGTGTAGCGCCCTCCGTTAGCCCGCAGGGTTAGCCCGTCGACGACCTGGTAGCGGACGCCAAGCGAGGGCGAGAAGAAAAAGCCGGTCTTCTCGGTCGTCTCCTTGTAGGTCAGCAGCCCGGGGGTGGGGCCGCCACCGAAGTAGGCGTAGTGGATCTCGCTTCTCAGTGTGGGGACGATGTGCAGGGGCTGAAACGGCGCCCAGTCGTGCTCGGCTCCCAGCTCGGTCCGGATCCGGTGGCTCGGCTTCTGCTGGTCGGCCTCGTCCGTGGCGTTGAGCCGGTCCTCGGCGTAGTGCTCGTAGCGGGTCGCGACCCGGAACGTGGTGATGTGCTCGGCCGAGAATTCGTGCGCGAGCAGGGCGGCGGCCGTCGCCGCGTTCGTGTCGTAGACATGGTCCTGGTGGCCGGTGCCGATGTTCCCGCCCATGTCGTCGAACTTCACGCGCATGTATAGGTAGGACAGATCGAGATCGAGCTCGGTGGCATTGCCCAGCGGCCTCTCGAAGCGCAGGTTGACAGCGTTACGCAGGGTCTCGAGCTCGGCGTCGCTCTTGCCGATCATGTGGTCGATGCCGGCCAGCCCCTGGTCCTTGTAGTAGAAATCGTCCATCAACCGCACCGTCCAGTCGTCGAAGCGCCGGTCGAGCTTGAGCATGGCGGAGCCCGCCGTGTGCATGTTGTTGCTGCGATTGACGAAGGCGTCGTCGTCCTTGTTTCGGAAGGTGCCGTTGCGGTTGTAGTAGCGGAAATCGCCGTCCGAGTGCTGGAGCGAGGCGATGGCCAGGGTATCGACGTCAAAGACCTGGGCGCCGTACAGGCCGTACAGCCGCCAGGTATCCCAGGAGCCGTAGCTGCCCGACAGCTCGGTGACCGGCTGGTCGAAGCGCCGGGTTCTGAGAACGATGGCCCCGCCGATGCCGCTCGTGCCTAGCGCCAGCGGGGCGTTGCCCCGGTAGACCTCCACGCTGTCGAGCACGTCCAGGGAGAGGTCGCCCAGATCGACTACGGAAACCCCGCCGACGTTGAGCTGGATGCCGTCCAGGAAGACCGGCACCTGGTTCGGCGTGGAGCCGCGGATGCTTGCCGCGCCGTACGCCCCGAGCCCGCCCAGGCTGCGCACCTGAACGCCCACCGAGCGGGAGAGCATCTCCGACAGGTCGGTCACCCGCTTTCGCTCCTCGAGCACGGGTATGGTCTCGGCGAATCCGGTGACGCGATCCGTTCTCTGTATCCGGTATCCGGTGACCTGGGCCTCCTCGATGTCGTAGACGGTTTCGTCTTCGCCGGTAGCGGCGGTCGCGGTCTTGTCTTCGGTCGGAGTTTTGGGGCTTTCTTCCCCGGTGGAGCTCGACGGGGTCCTGGTTTCCGGCGCCTGCTCCCCGGCATCGCTTCCCGCGTCCGGCCCGGAAGAAACGCCGGCATCGGCCGGAGCGCTGCCTGCATCCGCCTCCGCGGGAATCCCGGCATCGGCCGGGGCCGTGTCGGGCTCCTGCGCGGCCGCCTCGCCCGCCGAGAGCAGGGTAAAAAGAACTAGAAACGCCGGTATCCTGGGAGAACGCATCGGTAATCTTTCCCTGAGAAGTACGGGTTCCGGGTGCCGTTCGTTCGGTTCGATGCACCGCGCCACTGGGGCGCGGCGCGGACTGCTTCCCCGGGCACGTCGCGGGCGCCGGTGCGCCGCCATCGGTGAGACCCGGTCGAGCGAACGATTCAGGCGCCCTAGGCGGGCACGCCGCGGTGTCGATCGCGAGACGTACACCGGTAGGTTTTCAGCCGCGAATGCGGATCGTCCGACCCGAAAGGACCGCTCGACGGCGGCGCGTTTCGCGCGCTGCGCTCAACCCCGGTGTAGCTGGAAGAAAAACCGCGAAGACCGTGCTTCTTCATATTCACCATCCTTTTCCCTCGAAGGCGTGGCAAAACGACTTCCATCACCGGCAGGTCTTCGGACTCGTGGGCAGAAGCGCCTTTTTCGGCTCTGTCCTACTCACCGTCGCTTCCCAGCCGATGCCGGCCAGTGCTTGTTGACGGCTTTCGTTCCCACTTACCGCTGCGGGGCAGTCCCGGACTTTCACCGGGTTCCCTTTTCAGGGCTGGATCGCGTTTGAACGACCCATACCCAACCGGTAACGAGCCCGTTCATAGCAAAAGGCTCGCCAATGTCAATAGCGGGCAAAAGTACTGTTACGGTCTGGACCGAGCGTCTTCCGGGTAGCTCCGGAGCGGCCGTCCAGGGGTGAACGGCACCGGGTGATGGATCGGCCGCCGTCATCGCGTCGAGCAACCGCAGCGCGAACGAATGACGAAAACAGGCTCCGGAGCACCGATCGGGTCGGTCGGTCAATGAAATCGATCCGTTGAATGTTCGCGGCCTCCGCCAGACACGAACTCGCGCATCGAAAACGTTTTTTCGAGGATCGCTCGTGGCGCAACCTCCTGGAATCAAGTAGGTAAGACCTGTTCGATGCCATGGCGGGTACGGGCGGCGCTGGATTGACAGTTTCTGCCGATCTGGTACGCAGTATCGGTTACCGGTTGGACCGCCGGCGGGTCGAATCGCCGCGGTCCTGAAAAGGGAACCCGGTGAAAGTCCGGGACTGCCCCGCAGCGGTAAGTGGGAACGAAAGCCATCTTACAAGCACTGGTCCTGGGGACCGGGAAGCGATGGCGAGTAGGTGACGTGTCCTGAAACGGTTTTTCCGCCCACGAGTCCGAAGACCTGCCGGTAACAGCCACCTTTTGTCACGCCTTCGAGGGTCGAGGATGGTGGATATGCCGCATGGCACGGCTCCAGTATGGTTTTCGTTTAGGTTTCCGGTTCTCGCCCTGGCGTTGATGGGCCTTTCACTTGGCACCGCGCTGCCGGCCCGGGCCGAGCCGGAGCCGGACGCGGCCCGGCTCGCGCGGTTGCGCGCCGAGGTGGACGAGCTTCAGGAGCGGCTCGACCGGGCTCGCTCAACGGCCGCTTCGGAGCGGCGTTCGCTGCAGACCCAGAAGGCCGACCTGGAGGTGCTGCTGAACAAGGAGCAGCTACGGCAGAAGACCCTGAAGCGGATGCGCGCCCGGCAGCTCGACGAGCAGCGTAAGGCCGAGTCGCGGTCGGCCCTGCTCGTCGAGCCGGCGCTTGGTGCCGCTCACCGGCTTCGCCGGCTGGTGGAGCAGACCCTGCCCTTCAGGCACGAGCAGCGGCTTCAGGCGGTGGACGAGATCATCGCATCCCTCCGGGGCCCGGCAGCCGATCCGGCCGTGGCGCTGTCCCGGCTCTGGCAGCTGCTGGAGGACGAAATCCGGCTGACCGCGGAAAGCGGGCTTCACCGCCAGGTGATCGCGCTCGAGGGCCGGCGCCTGCTGGTAGAGGTGGTTCACCTCGGCATGGGCGCGCTCTACTTCCGCACCGAGGACGGCAGGTTCGGATGGGCCGATCCGGGCGACGGCAAGGGGTATACCTTCCGGCTGTTTTCCGACGAGCAGCGGATCGCGGCGGTCGAGACCCTGTTCGATGCGCTCCGCAAGCAGATCCGCAAGGGGGCCTTCGCGCTCCCGCTGGCGCTCACCTCTTCAGGGGAGGACGAGCCATGAGACCCTCCCTTCGGGTGGCACCCGGCGCGCGCGCGTTCGAGGCCATGGCGCGCGCGGTTGTTTTTTCTATCCTGATGGCTCACGCGCTGCCAGTCCGGGCCGATTCCCCGCTGCAGCAAGCCTACCGCGAGGAGTTGCGGGTGCTGTCGGCCGAGAAGCAGCAGCTGCTGTCGCGCATCGAGCGGCAGCAAAGCGAGGCGCAGCAGCAGGCCGAGCTGATCCGCTCCGAGGTGGTCGCCCTGTCCGAGCAGGTGACCCGGCTGCAGCTTGAGAATGACGCGCTGGAAGAGAGCATCGGCCGGGCGGAGACCGAGGTGCAGACCGGCGGCGACCGGCAGACGCTGGTCGAGAGCACACACGAGCAGGCGCTCGGCACCCTGCGCAGCCACGGGGTCGAAATCGAGCCGCAGTCGGAACCGGGGGCCGCGATGGAGGCGCTCTTCGAGCAGGGGTGTGCCCTGGCCAGGCGGCTGGGCGAGGTCCGGGTGAGCCGCGGCAGCTACTTCGCGCCGGACGGATCCGAAAAGCAGGGCGATATGCTGTGGCTATCCAGGGTCGCGGCCACCAGCCTGGACCGGGAGAACGGTGGCGCGCTTGAGCCGGTGGGCGCGGACGCGCTGAGGGTCGGCCGCCCCGAGGCCGCGAACTCCGCCCGGGCGCTGGTCGAGGGCAAGCGCCCGCCGCTGGTGACGATGTACCTGTTCGATCCGCTGCAGGGATCGAAGAGCGAGGCGACCGGAGAGCGCACGCTGGTCGAGACCTTCCGGTCCGGTGGGCTGGTGATGTGGCCCATCCTGGCGCTGGCGATTCTGGCCCTGATCATCGCGCTGGAGCGGCTGGTGGTGCTGGCCCGGACGCGGCCACGCGGTCAACTGGTGACCCGGGTCGGCGAGCGGATCGATCAGGGGAAGTGGAGCGAGGCCGCCCGTTGTTGCCAGGGCGAGCGGTCGGCTCTGTCGCGCGTGCTGCTGCAAGTTGCGGCGAATCCCGGGCAGCGGCGCAATCAGCTCGAGCAGGTGGTCGACGAGGCTATCCTCGCCGAGCGCCCGGCGCTGGAGCGCTTTCTTCCGGCCCTGAACCTGATCGCGGTGGTCTGCCCGCTGCTCGGGCTGCTGGGGACGGTCACCGGCATGATCGATACCTTTCATGTGATCACCGACCACGGCACCGGAGACCCGCGGCTGCTGTCGGGGGGCATCTCCGAGGCGCTGCTGACCACGGAGTTCGGCCTGATGGTGGCCATTCCCGTCCTGTTGCTGCACGCGTTTCTCGCAAGCCGCGTGGACCGCGTGCTCGCGGAGATGGAGATCGGCGCGCTCGGCCTTCTCAACCGGGTCTTCGGCAACCGCTGCGAGCGAGCGGACGGGGAAGGCGACGGTGTGGACGAGGCGAGCGGGCGCAAGGCGGTGGTCGGCCAACCGGAGCGAGCCCGGGGGCAGACGGACGTGGTCGAGCGCAACTCCGGGTCCGTGCGCAAGCTCACCGGGGGCAGTCTTGCTTGAGCGGTTGCACGATACCATCGAAATGGGCGGCTTCGTCATGCCGCCCCTGCTGGTGATCGGGCTACTGCTCTGGACGCTGATCGGCCTGCGGATGCAGCTCCTCGAGCGCGGCTTTGGCGGGACGCTCGCCGAACGGGTGCGGCGGATCCGCGGCGTGGCGGAAACGCTGGCAGGCGCGCGAGGGTTGCTGGATCGAGTACTGCGAACCGGTCTGGCCCGGCTCGAGGCCGGGCCGGCGGGTCGGCGGGGGCTGGACCAGCTGGTACTGGAGGTGGACATGGAGCTGGGCCGCTACCGGCGCGTCATTCGCAGCCTGTGCGGGGTGGCCCCTCTGCTCGGGCTGCTGGGCACGGTGAGCGGGATGATCGAAACCTTTCACGGCCTGACCGCGATGGAGCTGTTCGCCAGCGACGGCGGGGTGGCCGGCGGCGTGGCCGAGGCGCTGGTCAGCACCCAGATGGGGCTGGTGGTGGCCGTGCCGGGCCTGATCGCCTCCCGGCTGCTCGACGGCCGCGAAGAGGCGCTACGCCTCGAGGTCCGCCGCGCCCGCGAGCACCTGGATCTGTCGGGCCTGGCCGCGACCGGCGCGGGAGCGGGCGGATGAGCACCGGGCGGGCGACGGAGAAGCGGCGGCAGGATAGCGAGATCAATATCGCGCCGCTCATCGACATGGTCTTCATCCTGCTCATCTTCTTCATGGTCACCACCAGCTTCGTGCGCGACGCCGAGGTCGAGATCGAGAGGCCCGGGGCACGCACCGCCCGGCAGGCGGACAACCGCTCGGTGCGGGTCTCCATCGGCCGACGCGGCGAGTTGTTCGTGGACGCCAGGCCGGTGCAGCCCTGGATGCTGCAGGCGCGGCTGAGGGAAACCGTCTCGCGGCAGGGGATCAAGACCGTGCTGGTGGTCGCCGACCGGAACGTGCCGACCGGCACCCTGGTCGAGGTGGTGGACCAGTGCCGGCTGGCGGGCGCGAGCGACGTGGGGGTGGCGGCGGAGCAGGAGCTATGACGGCGCGTGGCGGTGCGCGGCGGCTTCTGCGGGCGGCGCTGCTGTCGTTGCTGGTCAACGGCGTGCTTCTGGCGCTGGTGGCCGAGCTGAACCGCCACGTGAAGGCGCACGTGGGCCGAGCCCGGCCGGCCGAGGAGGCGATCCACTTCCAGCCGCCCCCCAGGAAGAAGCAGCCGAGGCGCGTCCGGCAGAAGGTGATCAAGAGCCGCCCGCGGGCAGTGCCCCTGCCCATCCCCGACCTGCCCTCCCGCGTCTTCACCGCCGCGGTACCGCCCGAGGTCGGCGAGGTGGACATGTCGGCCGACCTGGTCGGATACGCGGGGGACTGGGACGCGGCGCTGGTGCTCCGGGAGGAAGCGGTGGATGAGCCTCCCCGGGTGATTAGCCGGGTTTCACCCGAGTATCCGCCGATGGCCGAGGAGCGCGGCATCGAGGGCTGGGTGGTGGTGAAGCTGCAGGTCTCGACCTCGGGCCGGGTGCGCAGCGTCCGGGTGGTAAGCGCCGAGCCCCCGGGCGTGTTCGAGACCGCGGCCGAGCGCGCCGCGCGCCAGTATCGCTTCGCGGCCGCCCGCTTCAAGGGGCAGCCGGTGCAGGTGGTCTGCCGCCAGCGCATCTCCTTCCGGTTGGAGCGGTGAGATGCAGAGGTTGCTCGCGTGGATGGGTCTGGTGTTGGTGCTGGCGCTCACTCCGCCGGCGCTCGCCGAGACTCCCGAAAAGCGTGGCGAGCAAAGGGGCGCCTTCGGCGCGATACAGCGCCTGATCAACCAGGGAGAGCTGGAGCAGGTCGAGGCGCTTCTGGCCGACGAGGGGGACGAGGCCGTGCTGGAGAGCTTCCGCGGGATGCTGGCCCTGAAGCGCGAAAATCCCGGGCAGGCGGTCGAGCGCTTCCGCCGGGTGCTGGCGATCAAGCCGAACCAGACCGCCATCTGGCTCTACCTGGGACAGGCCCTGTATCAGAGCGGGCGCTACCGCGAGTCGCTGGAGGCGCTCGACCGGGGCAAGAGCATCGGTCGCAAGCTCGCCTCGTACTTCCGCCTGCGCGCGCGGGTGCAGCAGCAGCTGGACCGGATCGACGGCGCCTACGGGACGCTCGAGCAGGGGCGGCGCCTCTTTCCGCAAGAGCACGACCTGGTTCTGGAGCAGGCCCTGCTGCTGGTTCGCCAGGGTCTGTACACGGCCGCGTTGAAGAAGGGAGAGCAATACCTCGGGCTTCGTCCCGATGACCGCAATGGCTACCTGGTGCTCGGAGAGGCCCTGCGCCGGGCCGGCAGGCCGCGGCAGGCGGCCCGGGTGCTGGAGCAGGCCCATCTGCGCTTTCCCGGCGATCCGGACGTGCTCGCCCGGCTTGGCCTTGCCCACGCCGCGGACGGGCGGCTGCGGGTGGCCGCGCGGCTCTTGTCGATCGCGGCGCGCGTCAAGCCTGAGTACGCTTTCTCGTCCGCCGAGTACTACCGGCTGGCGGGCCGCTTCGAGTGGGCCATCGAGATCAACGCCCGGGTGCCGGACCCGGCGCAGCGCCTGTCGCAACGGCTGGCCATTCATGTCGGCCGAGAGAGCTTCGATCGCGCCGCCGCGCTCGAGCCCTTGCTGCGCTCGGCCGGCGCCATGGACGAGCTGAATCAGTACCGCCTGGCCTACGCCAACCTGCGCGTCGGCGACCTCGAACGCGCCCGGCAACTGGCTCTGCAGGTGCGCGACCCGGCGCTACGCCCGCGCGCCGAGGACGTGCTACGGAGCATCCACGAGCAGGAAGGAAGAACGCGAACGGATTCGATACCGGAGTAGCCCCTCAGGGTTCGGGAAAGGCGAATCGCTCGGCCTGCAGGTACTCGACCGGAGTCTGCATGGCTCGTTCCCAGGACCGGCCCAGGGCGATGACACGCATCGCGCGTATAGCGCCCGCGTGCGCGACCAGCAGATGATTCCGTTTTCGGTCGAGCTCTTTCCACCAGGCGCCCATCCGTTGTTCGAGCCCGGCGGCGCTCTCGCCGCCGGGGGGGAAAGTGACATACCAGTCGTCGGACCAGGTTTGCAGAAGGTCGGGGGATTGCTGTTGGATGAGATCCCAGGGCTGACCTTCCCAGTGGCCGAAGTCGAGCTCGCGCACCCGCTCGTCCACGCGTAGCTGCGCCGCGAGCGTCCGGGCCAGAATACGGGCGGGATACAGGCAGCGGGTGAACGATGTGGTCCAGACCTCGTGGATCGCGATCCCGGCGGGCAGCGTACAGAAGATAGTCTGCGCTGCCGTTTCCGGATCGAGCGCGGTCGGGATCTCGCTCTGACCGTAGCATACACCTTGTAACCGGGCCGGAGCGTGACGGGCCGCGATCAGGCACCCGCCGGTAGCACCGATCCGGGGTCCGTCCGGCGAGCCCGGGTCGGACGGGCACGGCGGCACACCTTTCACCCCGGTACCCCGCCCTGCAGCCAGGCCAGGGTGACGAGCATGGCGCACTCGGATACCTGCTGGGTTGCGCCCACGAAGTCGCCGGTGACGCCGCCCGCTCGGCGACGGAAGCCCATGCCCAGCCAGATAGCGATCAACAGCGCCACGCCGGCCAGAGCCAGCGCGGCGACCGGCGTCAGGAAGTGCTGCGCCAAGGCTGCGGATACGAGGATCAAGGGCCAGAGGGTTGCGAGTAGCGCCTGGGGATAGGAGGCGCGCGTGACCTTCTGGCTCCTGGACTGGCTCTCCGCAGTTACATAGGGCAACACGGCCATGAGCCAGACCGGGGTGGTACGCGACAGGCAACCGACGACGATCAGCGCCAGCGGCGCGCCCGGGCCGAGCGAGGCCAAAGCGGTCACCCGGATCAACAGCGCGATGCCGAGGGCAGCCGCGCCAAAGCTGCCGATGCGGCTGTCCTTGAGGATGCGGAAGATCTGCTCGCGATCGGAGGCGCCGCCCAGCGCGTCGGCCGTGTCGGCCAGGGCGTCCTCGTGAAAGGCACCGGTGATCCAAAGGGAGGCCGCCACCACCAGGCAGGCCGCGACGGGTTCGCCCGCGCGTAGCGCGCCCAGCCAGACTAGGGAGAGCAGCGCGCCCAGCAGCGCTCCCACCAGCGGGAACCAGGCGCTCGACCACCTCCAGACCGCGTCCGAGCCGGGCAGCTTGCCCACGGGTATCCGGGTCAGAAAGGCGACGGCCGCGGGAAGGCCGAGCAGCACCTCGAATACGCGTTTCATCCCCGGCGCCTCATTTCAGGCGAAGCGGAAGGCCGCTGACCACCAGGACCACCCGGTCGGCTCCCTCGGCCATCACCTGGTTGCATCGTCCCAGCAGATCGCGGTAGCGCCGTGCCACGGCGTTTTCCGAGACGATTCCCATGCCGACCTCGCTGGTGACGAAGACGACCGTTCCCGCCCTTCGCCGGCAGGCGGCGATCAGGTCGCGGCAGATGTCGGTCACGGCTTCCTCGTCGAGGACGTCGTTTCCCGACGCTTCGGACCGGTAGAGCAGGTTGTTGACAAACAGGCTCAGGCAATCCACCAGCAGCAACTCGTACTGCGGATAGCCGTCGAGCACGGCGCGCAGGTCGAACATCTCCTCGATGGTCTGCCAGCCGCAGTCCGCGCGCTCGGCGCGATGCCGCTCGATGCGTTCCCCCATTTCCGGGTCGGTGACCGGACCGGTGGCCACATAGGCGCGGCTGGGCGATCGCTGTTCGCCAAGCTCGAGCGCATGGCGGCTCTTGCCGCTACGGGTACCTCCTGCAATAAGGATAATATCGGCCATTTGTCGTTTCTACCTGACGGTGGGGCTTCTTCAATTGCCTCGTGGCTACTTGACGATAGCGCTCGACCTGTCGTAGGGCAACGCCCTCCCGCGCGGAAACGCATCGCTCGATGAGATCGGGCGATCGGTACACGCTAGCTGCTAAAAACACATATCGAGAAACAAAGCCAGGGGAAAGACATGAGCGACATCGATCAACTGCTGTCGGCTATTTCGCCGGTGAACGACTCTGTACGCGCGGAGGTCCAGAAGCTGCTGGACTGCAAGACCAAGCCGCAGGGCAGCCTCGGCCGGCTGGAGGAGCTCTGCAGCCGGTACTGCGCGGCGCGAGATACCGCGGAGCCGGATATTCCGGTAAAAGCAATGGTGGTTATGGCCGCGGATCACGGCGTCGCCGCCGACGGGGTGAGCGCCTACCCCAAGGAGGTCACGCGTCAGATGCTGCTCAACTTCGCCGCGGGCGGGGCCGCCATCAACGTGCTCTCTCGCCAGGTCGGCGCCCGGCTGCTGGTGGTCGACATGGGGGTCGAGCAGGCGGTGGAGGCGGCTTCCGGGATCCGGCTCGAGCGCGTGGGCCCGGGTACCCGCAACCTGGCGCGGGAGCCGGCGATGAGCGAGGCGCAGGCGATCGAGGCGATCGCGGCCGGCGCGCGCATCGTCGGCGAGCTGGTCGACGGCGGCGTGACGCTGATCGGGATCGGCGAGATGGGCATCGCCAACACCACCTCGGCCAGCGCGCTGGTGGCAGCATTGACCGGCGCAGAGCCCGCGCAGGTCACGGGCAGGGGCACCGGTATCGACGACCGCGCGCTCGACGCCAAGCGCGCCGTGATCGAGCGCGCGCTCGGGCTCCACCGTCCGAGTCCGGAAAGACCGCTTCCGGCGCTGGCCGCGCTGGGTGGCTTCGAGATCGCCGGGCTGACCGGCGTGATACTGGGCGCGGCTGCCAGGCGGATGCCGGTGATGCTGGACGGCCACATCACCGGCGCGGCCGCCCTGTGCGCGGTACGGTTGGTGCCGGGCGTGATCGGGTACCTGATCGCCTCGCACCGCTCGCCCGAGCCCGGACACGGGGTCGCGCTCGGCGAGATGGGTCTTGAGCCCTTGCTCGATCTCAAGCTCCGCCTAGGGGAAGGCACGGGCGCGGCGCTGGCGCTACCGCTGGTCGACGCCGCGATCCGTATCCTGAAAGAGATGGCGACTTTTGCCTCGGCCGGGGTGTCGGAGCGGAGCGACCATTGACACCCCCGGGCGTTCTGGTAATGAATGTCAGTTGCCGGTTGGACCGTCGGCGGTGGAGATCATGCCGCGGTCCTGAAAAGGGAACCCGGTGAGAATCCGGGACTGACCCGCAGCGGTGAGTGGGAAAGAAAGCCATCATCAGGCACTGGCCAGGCGGCTGGGAAGCGATGGCGAGTAGGTAAGAGGCGACGCGAAACCGTCTGGACGCCCACGAGTCCGAAGACCTGCCGGTAACAACCACCTTTTGCACGCCTTCGAGGGTCGAGGATGGTGGAAATACCGCAGCGTCCAGCGCCAGCACTGACGACCATCCTCCGCCCCGGGTGAGAGGAAGGGAACAGTGAAAGCCGTCTTCGTCTTCTCCCACCCGGTGCTCTTCCGAGCCTGGGACGCCGCCTGCGAGCGGCTTGAGGCCGAGGGGATCCGGGCCGTGATCGCCAGCCAGATGTCGGCGGTGGACTGGGAACAGCTCATCGATCAAGAGCTTTCCGGCGCCGATTCGCTCTTCCTCGAGCTCAGTCGCCACTTCCCGAGCTTCGAGCCGCTGGTGCGGGCGGCGGCCGACGTGCCCTTCGTGGTGGTGAGCGGTATCGAGACCCTCTCCGAGCTGCCGGAAAACGATCCGGTGGTGCGGGAGACGGTCGAACGCTACCTGAAGGCCGGTTCGGTCGAGGACCTCGGGAACGCCGCCCGCTTTCTGCTGTACCGGGCCGGGCGCCTGTCGGAGGCCCCGCCCGCGCCCGGTTCGCTGGTGCTGTGTGCGGTGGCGGACATGGCCTCGCACCGGATGTTCGAAAGCGCCGAGGCGTATTTCACGTTTCTAGCAGGCAAGTCCAGCCGTTTACTCGACCGGCCGGTGGCGGTGCTGTGCTTCGGCCGCTCGCTCTGGCTGGACGACGATCTCGATCTGCCTCGCGCCGCGGCGCGGGAGCTTCAGCGGCGCGACTTTTGCCTAGTGTGCGTCTTCTGCGACTGGGAGCTCGGCGCCTTGTTCGGCCGCCTGCCCGATCATCCGCTCGGCCGGATACTGGACGCGTGCGGACAACGGCTGGCCTGTATCTGGAACGGCCTGATCTCCCACACCGGGGCGGACCCGGGCTCAAGCAGCCCCTTCGAGAAATACGGCGTGCCGGTCCTACAGCTACTGCGTAACTACGCCGAGGACGCATCGCGGTGGCGGGCCGGTACCGAGGGACTGTCGGCCATGAGCATCTGCTACGGGATGACCCAGCCCGAGATGCTGGGCTGCGTCGAGCCCACCTTGGTCGCCTGCAACCGGGTGAGAAAGACCACCAGGATACAGGGCACGGTCAACGAGGCGGACGTGGTGCTGGAGCGAATCGAGCGGCTGGCCGGGCGCAGCGAGCGCTGGTACCGGCTGCGCGGCAAGCCGGCGACCGAGAAGCGAATCGCCATACTGCTGCACAGCTCGCCCTGCAAGAGCGTCGAGGCGACGCTGGCCACCGCGGCCGGCCTGGACGCGGCCGAAAGCGCGGTGCGGCTGCTGAGACGGCTGGCCGAGCGTGGCTACCGCGTTCAAGGCATCCCGGATAGCGGTGCTGACCTCATCGATCTCTTCCTGAAGCGCAAGGCCATTCACGAGTTTCGCTGGACCAGCGTGGAAGAGATCGTGAGCAAGCATGGCGTGTTGGCCGCCATCGATCGCGAGCGCTACCGGGAGGACTTCGACCGGCTCGAGCCCGGGGCACAGCAGGCGGTGCTGAAGGCCTGGGGGGATTTCCCGGGTGAATCGATGGTCCACCGCGACGCGGTGGAGGGCGACTCGTTGCTCGTCACCGGGTTGGAATTCGGCAACGCGCTGGTGCTGATCGAGCCCAAGCGCGGGTGCTACGGCCCGCGTTGCGATGGCGAGGTCTGCCGCATCCTGCACGAGCCCGACATCCCCCCCCCCCACCAGTTCCTGGCCACCTACTTCTACCTGCAGCGCGAGGTAGACGCCCTGGTGGTGATGGGCGCCGAGAGCCCGGTGGAGTACCTGCCGGGCAAACGGGCCGGGCTGAGCGGGAGTTGTTTTCCCGAAATCGTGTTGGGTGATTTACCCGTCGTATACCCGTACCTGGTGACCGCCACGGCAGAGGGCCTGATGGCCAAGCGCCGCGGCCGGGCGGTGCTGGTCGACCACCTGCCGCCTCCCACCATCGAGATGGGCGAGGTCTCGGGCCGCTTCGACGAGATCGAGGAGCTGTACCGGCAGTACCGCGCGGCCGAGCAGGTGAAGGACCGGGGGCGGCTTGCCACGGTGGCCGGACAGCTGCGGGCATCCCTCGAACGATCCAACCTGCTGGCCCCGGACGCCGACGAGCCCGCTTTCGCTCTGGCCCTGCAGTCGCTGTTGCGGCGGCTCGACGCCATGCGTCGACGGACCGGGCAACTGGAACCGCACGTGCTGGGAGCCGTTCCCTCGCCCGAGCAGACCGAGCGATTCGTGCGGGAAGTCGCGCGTAGCGGCGTAGAGCAGTGGGACCGGGGGACCTTCTTGCAGTCGCTGCGGGCTACCGGGGACGAGATGCAAGGCTGCCTGGCAGCGCTCGAGGGGCGCTTCATGGCTCCCGGGCCGAGCGGCCACCTCTCTCGCGGAAAGACGGAGATCGCGCCGACGGGTCGTAACTTTTACGGGCTGGACTTGAAGTGCATACCCACCCGGGCAGCTTTCCAGGTGGGCGAGCAGCTGGGCGCACAGCTACTGCGCAGGTACCTGCAGGACGAGGGTCGATTCCCCGAGCATATCGGCATCGTGCTCTGGTCGAGCGACGCCTTTCGCGCTGAGGGCGAACTGATCGGGCAAATCCTCTGGCTGCTGGGCTGCGCTCCCCGCTGGAAGACGGGCGGCAGGGTGGACGGGATCGAGGTGCTGCCGGCCGAGCAGCTCCTGCTGCAGGACGAAAGCGGGGTGAGTATCGCCCGGCCGCGCATCGACGTGGTGGTGCAGATGAGCGGCGTGGTGCGCGATACGCTGCCCATGCTCTACCAGCTGGTCGACGACGCGGTCGGCCTGGTGGCGGAGCTACAGGAGTCGGAGACGGTCAACTACGTCCGCGCACACGTGGAGAGGCGCGCGCAGGAGCTCATGCAATCGATGGGCGACGGCGACGCTGCCCGGCTGCGCCGTCTTGCCTCGCTCAGGCTCTTCTCGTCGCGGCCGGGCAGCTACGGGGTGGGGGTGAACCTGGCGCTGGACGCCTCGGCCTGGAACGACGACGCCGATCTGGCCGAGGTCTTCATCAACTGGACCGGGACCGGGTACGGAAAGGGCGTCCCGCAGAACGAGCAGGACTTCGCCGCGGCGTCCATGCAGCAGTACGCCGCCTTGCTGAAGACGGTGGACATCGCCTATCAAAAGGCGGCCGCGCCCGAGTACGACGCGCTGTCCATCGGCTGTTACTCGGGCTTCCAAGGCGGGATGGCCGCGGCCCGGCGCGGGCTGGGCGGAGGCGAGACCCGGCTGTACTGGGGCGATTCGGTCAGCGGCAGCGCACCCGAGGTACGCGATCTGTCCGAGGAGATCGACCTCTGCTTCTCGGCCAAGCTGCTCAACCCGGACTGGATCGAGCTGCAGAAAGCCCAGGGATACAGGGGCGCGACCGAGATATCGACCATGGTCAACACCGCCTTTGCCTGGTCGGCCACCTCCCGGGTGGTGACCCGGGAGCAGTTCGACGGAATATGCCGGGTATACGTCGAGAACCAGGAAAACCGCGACTGGCTCGCCCGGGAGAACCCCTGGGCGCTGGAGGAGATCACCCGCCGCCTGCTGGAGGCCAGCCGCCGCGAGCTGTGGCAGGCCGACGCCGAAAGGCTTCTGGCGCTGGAGCAGACCGTGCTCTCAACAGAGGGAGACCTGGAGGAGGGCATGGGACCGGTCACCGGAGAGCAGCAGGGCGGAAGCGTCGATATCTTCACCCGGGAAAAGGTCGCGGCCTGGGACTGGGGATACCGGATGAAGTGAGGCGAAAACGAGCAAGTGAACCCGGCTGGATGCGATCGCAACGACAATGAAACGCCTGCTCAACTTCAGCACCCATCCCGGGGAACCAGAGGTGTTCGACGACGATTGGCGCAAGGCCGGCGATTTCCTGGAAGAATGGGGATTCGACGGCTTCGAGCTATACCCGGTGGGAGACTACCCCTGTGAAATTATCCCGGCAGGGATCGTCGCCGGCCTGCACCTACGCTTCTTCGTCATCCTGGCGCCCATCTGGCGTGGGGATCACGGGCGCCTACTGCAGATCTTCGGCGACTGGCAGACCGTCGAGAGGTACTACGGCGGCCGGGACGCGGAATGGATCGCGACCTTCTACGCCCGTCAGCTCGACCTGGCCCGGCACCTGGGCTGCGGCTATGTCGTTTTTCACCCAGTGCACTGCGAACTGGAGCACGTCTACAACTGGCGGTTTCCCTGGCGGGTGGAGGACACGCTGGACATGTGCGCCGAGGTGATCAACGCAGCCAGCAGGGCGAGCGCCTTCGAGGGATGGATCCTTTTTGAGAATCTCTGGTGGCCGGGCAGCTTCCGGCTGGATAGCCCTGCGGAGTACGAGTACCTGCTGGAGCGGGTCCATCACCCGCGTTGTGGCATCGCGCTGGATACAGGCCACCTGCTGAACAAGAACCCGTCGCTGGGAACGGACGAGGATCGGGCGATCGACTACCTGTTGGGCCGTATCGAAAGCCTGGGCGAGACTGCGAAGCACATCCGCACCGTGCACCTGACCAAGAGCCTTTCCGGCGAGTACATCCGCAGTTCGCAGCAGATCGCCGACCCCTACCAGGGCACCCGCACCTTCTGGGAGCGATTGAACCGGGCCCGCAAGCACGTCTCGCGGATCGATCGCCACGAACCCTTCGAGCACCCGCGGATCGCGGAGGTGCTGCAACGTGCCGACCCGGACCAGGTGGTCTTCGAGTACACCTTCAAAAACAAGGGCGAGTGGCGGGACAAGATCGCCCGGCAGAAGCGGGCGTTACAGGGTTACCTATGGCCCCCCCGCGAGCGGGACAGCTTGACCGGGAGGGCGGAGAGTTACGCTGACTCCTGAGAAGAAAGCCGGACCGACTATATCGGCCTCGACGTCTTCCTGCGTTTCAGGCCAGTTTCGCTTCCTTCATACAGGCTTCGAAGCGCTCGCGACCGGACGGAGTGCCCTGGCACTGAACCCATTGGACGAGCTTCTCGAACATCGCACCCGATCCAAGTAGCTCCTGCGCGCGTTGTACACCGTGCTGCAGCGAATCGGCCTGTCCTCCGACATACATTACGGCGCCAGCGTTGAGTACCGAAAGCTCGCTACAACCGCGGGGCCCGCGACCGGCGATGACTTCCAGGAAGCGAATCGCTTCCTGGCGTGGATTGCCGAGCGCCGAGATGTCCGGATACCGGGCCCGCGTCATACCGAGATCCTCGGGAACGAAACGCTCGGTGACCAACGCCCCAGTTTGACCGAACTCGACCATCACGGTTTCTCCGATGTTGGATATTTCGTCCATGCCGGCCACGCCGTTGGCGTCGAAGCCGTGCACCACGATGCCACGTCGATATCCGATCTCGCGCATGACTTCCGGCACGATCGACAGTAGTGATTCACTATACACGCCCCGTAGACCATGGGTAGGACAGGCCGGGTTGGCGAGAGACGCGGCGATGTTGAGCGTCGAGCCGAACCGGATTTGAGAGAGAATTCGTCCCAGCGCGCCTGGATGGATCTGGGGGCTCATACCGTTAAAAAGACCTATGCCGGTTTGCCGAATGCTCTCCGCGACGGTCTCGGCATCACAATCGACATCGATGCCCACCATCTCTAGCAAATCTACCGTGCCGCAACGGGAAGTTAGCGCTCGAGCCCCATGGCGGGCCAGCCGCGTACCGCCGGCGGCAGCTATAATTCCCGCCGCCGAGCTTGCGTTGAATGTCTTGAGACGATCCATACCCGTGCCCGAGTTTTCGACCAGCGGCATAGTCTCGGACAGCTCGACATGAACCGTATCCAGCTCATCTATTGCCTGCCAAGCGCCGGTGATCTCTTCGGCCGTTTCGCCCTTCGCGACCAGGGCGGCGAGAAAGGCTCCTTGTTGTAGCTCGGGCTGCGTATTGCTCAGCACCTCGCGGAACATCTCATAACAAGTACGCCGGTCCAAAGATTGCCCGTCGATCAATTGCTGGATGCGGGATCCAAATCGCGCAATTGCAGATTGATTCATGCCTTTTTCTCCGCGTTACAAGTCGTTCGGGTTAGGTTCTACCGATTGGTGTCAGCGGTCCGCCATCGAGGACGACGGGTAGTAGCGGGTGCCTAGTCCTCTCGGATTCGCCTCAACGTCGCAAAGAACGTCCGGGGGCGGTCCCGTCCGGATAAAGCAAGACCTTCATACCCCGGCGCTGCGCCACGATCTCGAGTCCCTCGGCGAGGGCTGCCAACGGCAATCGGTCCGAGATAAGCTCCGCCACCGAGGTGGCGCCGCTGGCGAGCAGGCCGAGGGCCTGCTGGCCGTGTCGATAGGCGCACCCGTACGCGCCGACCACTGTCTGCTCTTGATAGTGCAGGGTGTTGAGCGAGATCGGTTGCGGGTCGTCATGCGGCAACAGCCCGGAAAAAACGACCAGTCGCCCGCGTGGTGCCAAGCGGGAAAAGGCTTCGTGATACGCTTCAGCGCTGCCCACCGCGACGATGCAAACATCAAAACGCCGTACTGTCATTGATTTGTCGTGCCCATCCGAAGCGCCCTGGAGCTTCGGGGCAAGGTGTTCGCCATCGCGGTAGGCGGTCGCTGCAGAACGGACGGCGAGGGCCTGACGCCGGGGATCCGGATCGAAGACGACCGGTTCGGCTCCTCGAGCGTGCGCGGCTTTTTGTAACAACCTGCCCGCCGGCCCCGCTCCCCAAATGCCAATCCGCTCGCCATCCTGTAAGCTCGCTCGCTCGAGAGCGTTGAGGCAACAGGATAGCGGCTCGGCGAACACTGCATGCTCGGCGAGCAGACCCTCGGGTACTTGAATTAGCGACCGCGCCGGAGCGCAAACGTATTCCGCAAAGCCTCCGTCGCGGTGGAAGCCCATGATGCTCATTCTGTGACAGAGGTTCTCCGCACCGCCGCGACACGGCGCGCACTCGCCGCACCATTGACCGGGGTAGACGTATACCCGCTGTCCTGTTCGTACTCCGTATACTCCGACGCCGACCTCGTGGACCGTGCCCACGACCTCCTCGGCCGGAATGCGCGGAAGCTCAAGATCACGATGCCCGTGCTCGATTAACTTCACGTCAGTTCGACACAACCCTGCCACCTCGACCTTAATCAGCACCTCGCCAGGCCCTGGTGCAGGCCGCGGCACCGTCTCGATCGCCCAGTCTCCGATTCCATGCACAACAGCCGCCTGCATTGCTTACCTCCGAAACGAAAAAAGGGCTCCGGCGACTCGTTGGCCACCGGAACCCTTTACCATCGGCTTCCGTTATCAGGCTTTCGGCAGGTCTTCTGGCTTTCGGATCAACCGCGAAACCCGCGCCTTCCCGTCGGTATGCACACCGTCAGTGGCTGGCCGATCGCTCGGCCTTACGGTTCGCGTCCCCGATTACAGCGGCGGGTCCGCCACGGAATCGCACCGTGTTCCGGGATGCCGAATGCCCGATCCATTCCCTTTTTGTATAGCAAGGTGCTCCCGGTGAGACAAGGTCGGTTCGCCCCACGGTGACCTTATTGCCGGACGCCATTGACACCCCCGGCCGATCTGGTAAGCCATTTGCCGTTACCGGTTGGACCGTCGGCAGTTGAGCTGATGCCGCGGTCCTGAAAAGGGAACCCGGTGAAAATCCGGGACTGCCCCGCAGCGGTAAGTGGGAACGAAAGCCATCATCAGGCACTGGCCCGTCGGGCTGGGAAGCGATGGCGAGTAGGAAAAAGGGCCGCAATAGACGGCTTTTTCGCCCATGAGTCCGAAGACCTGCCGGTGACAGCCACCTTTTGCATGCCTTCGAGGGTCGAGGATGGTGGGCACCAGCGAGCAGTCTTCCCCGGCAGGACAGCGCCCTTCGGTCTTTCCCTTTTCCGCCATCGTGGGACAGCAGCAGATGAAGCTCGCGCTGCTGCTGGTCGCTGTCTACCCGGCCATCGGGGGGCTGTTGATTCGCGGGCAGAAGGGCACGGCCAAGTCCACCGCGGTTCGCGGGCTGGCCGAGCTGCTGTTCGGCAGCCGCTCGCGACGGGTCAACGGGTTCGTGGACCTGCCGCTGGGGGCAACCGAGGAGATGGTGGTGGGCACGGTCGACTTCGAGGCCGCCATCCGGTACGGCGAGCCGCGCTTCCTGCCCGGGCTGTTGCACCGGGCGCACGGCGGCATCCTGTACGTGGACGAGATCAACCTGCTGGATGACCACCTGGTGGACTGCATCCTGGACGCGGCCGAGTCGGGGGTGAACGTGGTGGAGCGCGAGGGATTGAAGGTGCGCCACCCGGCGTGCTTCGCGTTGATCGGCAGCATGAATCCCGAGGAGGGGGAGCTGAGACCGCAGCTGCTGGATCGCTTCGGCCTGGCCGTGCAGGTGGCCGCCGAGAACGACGCCGAGAGCCGGGTGCAGCTCATGCGCCAGCGGCAGCACTACGACCGGGGCGACGGCGACTTCGTGAAGACGCAAGCGCGGGCGTCGGGGGCACTCGCCGAACGCATCGCCTCCGCCCGGCAACGGGTGGAACGGGTAACCATTCCCTCGTACCTGTTGAACTTCGTATCCGAAGTCTGCCGCGCGCACCAGGTGGCCGGCCATCGCGCCGACATCGCCATCGACCGGGCGGCGCGCGCCCACGCCGCCTGGCGGGGACGCGACACCGTCACCGCCGAGGACATCCAGCAGGTGGCACCCATGGCGTTACTGCACCGGTCGCGCGAGGCCACGCCGCCCGAGCCGCCGCCCCCTCCCCCTCCGCGGGACAACGAGGAACAGAACCAGGGCGAGCAGGAGGAGCAACCGCCGCCCGAGCCCGAGCAGCGCGAGCAGCAGAGCGACCCGGACGACTCTCGGCCCGAGCCGTTGCCGCCGGAAAGCTCGCCCCCGAGGCCGCCCGACCAGGAGCAGGTCTTCGAGATCGGCCAGAGCTACCGGGTGCGAAACTTGACCGCGGAGCGGGACCGGCAGCCCAGGACCGGGTCGGGGCGGCGCAGCCGGTCGCGCTGCGCTAACAAGCACGGGCGCTACGTGCGCAGCACCACGGTGCGCCGGAACGACGACCTGGCCCTGGACGCCACCCTGCGGGCGGCCGCTCCCTTCCAACTGGCGCGCCGGGAAGCGGCCGACCGGACGCTGGCCGTGCACATCAGCGCGGGGGACATCCGGGAGAAGGTCCGCGAGCGGCGTATGGGCAACGTGCTCTTGTTCTGCGTGGACGGTTCGGGCTCGATGGGGGCGCAGAGGCGAATGGTCGAGACCAAGGCCGCCATCATGAGCCTGCTGGTCGACGCCTACCAGAAGCGCGACCGGGTCTCGCTGACCGTCTTTCGCGGCCAGTCGGCCGAGGTGGTGCTGCCGCCCACGGGCTCGGTGGAGCTGTCGAGCCGGCTACTGGCCGAGATGCCCATCGGCGGCCGCACCCCGCTGTCGGCCGGGCTCTGCCGCCTGGCCGAGCTCCTGGACCTTGTGCGGCGCAAGGATCCGCTCAGCCGTCCCATCGTGCTGCTGCTCACCGACGGCAAGGCCAACGCCGCCCTGGGAGAGGGGCCGGCGCACGTCGAGGCGCTGAAGATCGCCACGCAGATGGGAACCCGGTACGCGTTCGCCCGTTTCATCGTGGTAGACACCGAGCCGCCCGGCGCCGTGCGCCTGGGCCTGGCGCGCAGGCTCGCCCTGGCCCTGGACGCCGACTACTTCGAGCCGCAGGGCCTGCGCGCCAACCAGCTCGTCGACCTGATCAAGGAGACTACCTGACATGAAGAGCCACAAGGAAAACCGGATCTTCCCCTTTGCCGCCATCGTCGGCCAGGACAGCATGAAGACAGGGCTCGTCCTCAACATCGTGGACCCCGCCATCAGCGGCGTGCTGATCCGGGGGGAGAAGGGCACGGCCAAGTCCACGGCGGTACGGGCGCTCGCGGACCTGCTCCCCGAGATCGCGGTGGTCGAGGGCTGCCCCTTCCAGTGCGATCCGGACGACCCGGAGCACCTGTGCACGGTGTGCGAGGAGCGGGTGGAGCGGGTGGAGCGCGGGGAGCGCCTGGAGCGCCGTACCCGCAAGGTGCGGGTGGTCGAGCTTCCGCTGAGCGCGACCGAGGACCGGGTGGTGGGCGCGCTGAACCTGGAGCACGCGCTCAAGCAGGGGGAGAAGAAGATCGAGCCCGGCATCCTGGCCGCGGCCCACCGGGGCATCCTCTACGTGGACGAGGTCAACCTGCTGGACGACCACGTGGTGGACGTGTTGCTGGACAGCGCGGCCATGGGGGTGAACACGATAGAGCGGGAGGGCATCAGTTTCACCCATCAAGCGCGTTTCACCCTGGTGGGTACCATGAACCCGGAGGAGGGCGAGCTCAGGCCGCAGCTACAGGACCGCTTCGGGCTCTGCGTACAGATCGAGGGGCTGAGCGACGCCAGGGACCGGGTGGAGATCATCCGGCGGCGCTCCGCCTTCGAGGCCGACCGGGAGGGTTTCTGGCAGCGCTGGCAGCAAGAGTCGCAACAGGTCGCGGCCTCGATCACCGACGCCATCCCGCGCCTGGAGGCGATCCCGGACGACGAGGAGATCCTCTACGCCATCGCTACCCGCTCCATCGAGGCCGGGGTCGATGGCCACCGCAGCGACATCGTCATGCTCAAGGCGGCCCGGGCGCTGGCCGCGCTCGGGCAACGCGACCGCATGACGCCGGACGACGTGGCCCGGGCGGCCGAGCTGGTGCTGCCGCACCGGATGCGGAGACTACCCTTCGAAAGCATCGTGGCCGCCACGCAGAAACAGGGTGCCGGGTGCGCGACCAGCCCGCGGTGATCCGGAGCGCAACTGCCGTGGGACTCATCGCAGCAGCGCTCTTGCAGTCCGGCTGTGGACCCGAGGTCGAGGGTGCCCCGCCCGCCATCGAGGCCGTCTTCACCCGGCCGGGCGTGCTCGAGATCCGCAACGCCCGGGCGATCGACCGCATCGAGGTGCGCGAGCAGAGCGGGCGCCCGGTCGCCGTGGCCCGCGGTTTCGGCCGGGAGGTCTTCGAGGTTCGCTTCGACTGGAAGGCGAAGGGCCGCTACCGCTTGATCGCGAACCGGGGCGAGCAGCTCGCGGTGACCGCTCCCGTGAAGAAACCCTCGTTTGCCCTTCGTATCCACGCGCCGCTGGGTCAGAACGTCCACGAGTACCTGCTCGGCTCGAAGCGGTTACGAGGAAGGAACGAGACCATACCGTTGCTGGCCGAGCCCGGCGAGAGCGTGGACCTGCTGGTGGAGATCGAGAAGCTCACCGACGCGGCGACGAGCCCCCTTGCGCTGTCGATCCTCCCGCTACAACCGCCGCCCCGCGGCCCCGCGGTCGACCCGGAGGTGCGCGAGGAAGCGATCTCTCTCGGTTTCGAGTTCGACAAGCGGGTATGGCAGGCCGCCATCCGGCTCGGCGAGACCCTGCCGGAGGCGTCGGCCGCCGTCGCGCTCTCGGGCGCGGGTATCGACTACCGGGTGCAGTTGGCGGTTTCCCGGCGAGACATCCGGGCCGGGAATCTGAAGCTCGCCGCCTGGGAGATGCCCTGCGACGAGCAGGGGCTGTTCCAGCCCGGGCGCAGGCCCGATCAGGTCGCGCTGCCCAACCCGGTGTGGAACCGGATCGCCGCCCTGTTCAATGTACAGGCCGAGCAGGTGAACTACTACGAGCCCTTCGTCCACGAGCGGCTGGATTTCGAGAACCGGGGGAAGCAACCGGTCAACCTCTTGCTGAAGAGCCAGGTGGTCGACCCGCAAAGCGGGGAGCAGGCGGAATACTTCACCGCGCCCGACTTCTCGCTCTCGGGAACGGCCAAGCTGGTGATGGGGTATTGCCGGGTACCGGCCGGCGCGAGGAAGAGCTGCGTACTGCCCATCTTCGTCCAGCCCAAGACCCCGGCCGGGACCTATCGCCGGCAGATCGAGGTCTACGCCATGGGCACGGACACGGCCTTGAAAACGCTTCGGGCTCCCGTTCACGTGCTGCGTTCCCATCTGGCCTTCTCCGCCTGGATGGTGGTGATCGTGCTGGTGAGCTTCGGCTGGCTGCTAGCGGTGGTTCTTTTCTACCGGCGCCTGGTCACCTCCTTCGGGGTGCGGCTTCTGACCCTGCTATCGCTGCTGGGATCGCTCCAGTTCTGCCTGCACTTCGGCGGCACCCTGCTCACCTCGATCTCCTACGCAGTGCTCGGTCCCTTCAACTGCCTGGTGGGAGGGCTGTTCACCGAGGTGCTGACCTATCTGCTGGTGACCGCCGTGCTCTATCTGGTGCCGCGGGTGGGGGCCATGACCATCGCCGGCATCGTCAGCTACCTGATGGGCGGCATTCTCTTCGGCTCCTTCGGGTTGACCGACATCCTCTTCACCGGTTCGACCATCGCCTTTCGCGAGCTTTGCCTGCTCGGGTTCGGCGTCACCCGGATCCGGCCCCCGGACCACTACCGGCCGCCGCTGGTTCGCACCATGCTGGCGCTGGGTCTGGCCGACGCGGCCAGCACCTTCAGCTCGCTCACCCTGCACTCGGTGTTCTATCGGCTCTTCTTCGCCGACTGGTACATCGCGCTGCAGGTGGTGGTGACCGGTTTTCTGTACACGGTAATCGGGGTCTACCTGGGTCGCTCGCTGGGAATCGGCCTGAGAAAGGTGCACCCATGATTCACGTCAGGGATCTGAGCGTTACCTACCACGGAGCGGACCGACCGGCGCTCTCGCACGTCGATCTCGAGGTCGATGCCGGTCAGCTAGTGCTGGTGGGCGGCGCGAGCGGTTCGGGCAAGTCCACGCTGCTGTTGAGCCTGAACGGTATCCTGCAGCACGAGAGCGGAGCGGCGGTCGAGGGGGAGGTTCTCCTGAACGGTCTGTCCATTCGTACCACCCCGCTCCAGCAGATCTGCCGCCGGGTGGCCACCGTCTTCCAGAATCCCGCGGCCCAGATCTGCACCGGAACCCCGGAACGGGAGATCGCCTTCGGCCTGGAGAACCTGGCCCTGCCGCGCGAGCAAATGAGGGATCGGATCGACGAGGCGCTGGCGGTGACCGGGCTCGAACAACAGCGCCTGCAACCGACCCATACGCTTTCCGGCGGACAGCAGCAACGGTTGATGATCGCCGCCGCGCTGGCGCTCAGGCCCGAGGTGCTGCTGATGGACGAACCTACCAGCCAGCTCGACCCGGCTGGCGCCGAGGCCATCCTGCAGATGCTCGAGCAGCTCAAGCGCCGCACGAGGATGACCATCGTCCTGGTCGAGCACCGGCTGGAGGGGCCGTTGCGGATCGCCGACCAGATGCTGGTGCTGAACCAGGGACGGCTGTCGCACCGGGCGCCGCCCCGGGAGTTCCTGCGAGATCTCGCCTCGTTGCGCGGAATTGGGCTTCAGACCCCGGCGCTTGCCGATCTGTTCCAGCGGATCGGACGCGAGGAACGGCCGATCCTGGCGAACGATGCGCCGCAGCTCGCGCTGAGGCGCTCCCCGTCCCCCAGGATGGCGCCGGCGCGCCGCGATCCGCTGGTCACCGTGGATGCCCTGGACTTCGGATACCGGGGTCAAAAAAGCCCGGTATTTCGGGGGCTGTCGCTGCGTGTTAACAGGGGGGACCGGATCGCGCTTCTGGGAGGCAACGGGGCGGGCAAGTCCACCCTGCTCGGGCTTCTGGCCGGCAGCCTGAAGCCGGAAAGCGGGACCATCGAGTGGCGTGCGGGAAACCGGCCGGTGGTGGGCCTGGTGAATCAAAACCCGGACGTCATGTTGATAGCGGAAACCGTACGCGACGAACTGCTCTTTTCCCCTCGCCAGACCGCACGCGTCCGGCCGTCGCGCCACGACGCGGCCGGGGAAGCGAGCGAGGAAGAGCGGATGGTCGCCCCGGTGCTGGAGAAGCTCTCGCTCGGCGACCTGGCCGGCCGGGCGCCCTTCTCGCTCTCGCGCGGAGAGCGGCAACGCACGGCCGTGGGGTCCGTGCTCACCCAGACCCCCGACCTGTTGTTGCTGGACGAGCCCACTACCGGCCAGGACCGGAGCCGGGTCGATGCCATGATGCGGATGATCGCCGACGACCACGAGACCGTGTTCTTCACCACCCACGACGTCGAGACCGCCGCGCGCCACGCCAACCGCGTGGTGCTGCTGCGCGAGGGGGCCATCGTCGCCGACGGTGCCCCCGAGCAAGTGCTGTTCGACTGGCCGGCGCTCGAGTCGGCCAGCATCCGTCCCTGCGAGCTTCACCTCTTCGCCGGCCGTCACGGTCTACCGGCGCTCGACGTGTCATCGCTGGTGGAGGCTTTCGCCTGATGGAGATCTTATCGCGTAATATCCGATCTCCTTTCGGCCGGCTGGACGTGCGGCTCAAGCTGAGCATCGGCTTCTCCATGTCGGTGCTCGCGGTGCTGGCCGACAGCCTGGTGCTGCTCGCCACCCTGCTGCTCATCGGCGCGGTCGTGTTCCAGCTGAGCCGGCCCAACCGGTCCCAGGTCCGGCTGGTACTCTGGCTCTGCGTTCTGCTGGTCTGGGGGTTGATGTTCAGCCAGGCCATCTTCTACAATCGGTTTCCCCGGGACGCGCTGCTCACGGTGCTGGAGCCCAACTGGTTGTTCCGGGACGGGCTGCGCATCTACCGGCAGGGCATCGAGTACGGCACCATGCAGTCCTTTCGCATGCTCGCCATCGGACTGGTCGGGTATGCCGTCTGCTTTTCCACCGAGCCGGACGAGTTCCTCAACGGGCTGGTCGCCTTCCGCGTGCCTTTCAGTCTGGCCTTCATGGCCGTATCCGCCATCCAGTTCGTGCCGGTGCTGGCCGCGGAGACCCAGCAGATACGCGGCGCCATGCGCCTGAAGGGGTATCGCCCCCTGCGCCGGGGGATGCGGCAAACGGTTGCGACCGAGATCGGCGCCTTGCGGTCGGTGCTGGCCGGCACCATCCGGCGCTCCGAGGAGAAGGCCCTGTCCATCCTGACGCGCGGCTTTGATCTGGATAGCCCGCGCACCTTTCTCCACCGGGAACGTCTGAAACCGGCCCAGTGGACGGCCGGGCTCGCGCTGCTCTTCGCGGTTCTGGCCCTGGCCTCGGTCAAGGTACTGTTCTGGCTCTATCAGCACCAGATATGCGGCACTTCGGAACTGCGGGCGCTGTACGGTTTCGCGCGGGCGTGGCTGTGAGATGAAACGGCATAGAGGACATCACAAGCATCACCGGCATCACGGATGGCGTGCGCTTGCCGGTTTTCTCTGGCTGGGCGCGATGGCCGCCGTTTCGGCCGCGGACGCCCAGGAGGCCGAACCCGGCTGGCCCGCTCTGGCCGGAAATAGCGCGCATTGTCGGAGCGCCGACGGCGACGCGAGCCGGCTCGCCATCGCTTGCCTCATCGGCCGTGTCGTTCTGGAAGACGTGTCCTACTACGTGCGGGGAAGGTGGCAGCCCGACACCTGCGTGCGCTTCTCCCCGGACGGGCGGCTGCTGGCCATCGGCTCGTACACCGGCTGGATACGCATGTGGGACGTCTACGCCAACCGGTCGCTGTGGAAAAAGAAGATCGCAGAAGGAATGGTCAAGCGGGTCGATTTCTCTCCGGACGGGCGGCAGGTCTACTTCGGTGAGCAGAGCGTGGACGCCTTCGTCTATGGCGCGGATACGCACAGCGGAGAGATCCGCTGGCGTTTCCGGATGGCGGGCGACCTGGAGAGCGGCCGGCCGCCGGCCAAGGACGAGCCCTACGGGATCTTCCGGCTTCCCGGGGCCTACGGGCTCCAAACCCTGGCGGACGGGGACGTGCTGGTGCAGGGGCTGCACTCCTGGGGCGGCAATCCGATGATCGACGAGATGAAGCGTCTATCCCGCGTGTACCGGTTGACCCCGGAGGGAAGGGTTCGCTGGGCCTTTCCTGCGAACGGGCCCACTCCCTATTCCGTGATCTACGCCGATGCCGACGCCGGGGGACGCCGGTTTGCGTTACTGATCGCGCAGAAGGGAACGCAGAGGGACGCGGCCTACCCCTTCGCGGAGGGAACCTTGGTAGTGCTCGACGGTGCGAGCGGGAGGCTGATGTGGCAGTACACCTTCGAGCCGCTGCAACCGCACTTCGACCGCGTCGGGTTCTGGGAATCGATCTCGGTCGGTCCCGGGGGCCGTCGGGCCTCGGTCGGGCTCTTCGACGGCCGCACCTTTCTCTTCGACCTGGAGCGCCGGCGGGTAGAGAGGGCCTTCGACTTCGGGGCGCCCGTGCTGATCAGCGGGGTGCCGGTCAGCGCGCGGGCGACCTACAACCACCTGGCGGCGGACTCGATGGTCTACTTCCAGACCGATATCTCGTCGGTTCCCTACGCCAGCACCATGGATCACGTGGTCTCCCCTCCCGGACCGCATCCCAACGCCACCACGCTGACGGCGGTGAAATTGAACGGGGAGATCGCCTGGCGCTACCGCAGCGGCCACAGCTTCCAGAACTTCTGGACCAGCCGGGACGGACGCTGGCTGTTCACCGCCGTCAACCGCGACGACGAGCGGACGGGACGCGAGGCGGGCGGGATGCTGTTCGACACCCATCGCGCGGGCGGGGGCACCTCCCGGCTCGTCTACTTCTACCCGGTGCGGGGCAAGACCCACTTTCACGCCGACCTGGCCCGGGACGGATCGGCCTTCGCGCTGGTGGAGACCCCCTACCGGGATCCAGAGACCAACCGACTGGTCGGCGAATACGCCGTTCACATCGTGAGGTAGATCCTTGAAGCTCGCTCTCTGCCATTTTCGGGTCGTTCACGGCGACAGGCAAGACAACCTGGAGCGGCTGACCGAGCAGGTACGGCAGGCGGCCGAGCTGGGCGCGGACATCGTCGTCACCCCTGAGCTGTCCCTGAGCGGTTACAGCTACCCGTCGACCGAGGAAATCCGGAAGGTGGCCGAGCCGGTGCCGGGCGAGACCACCGCCGGGTTCGCTGCCATCGCCAGACAGTTCGGGTGTTACGTCTGCCTGGCCCTGGCCGAGCGGGACGACAACACGGACGAGGTATTCAACAGTGCGGTTGCACTGGGGCCGTCGGGCGAGGTGGTGGCGCGCCACCGCAAGATCACCGCGGAACGCGGCTGGGCCACCGCCGGCACGACGCTTTGCCGCAGCGTCTTCGACACGCCGTGGGCGCGGGTGGGGATGTTGATCTGCTCGGACACCTACTACGGGGTGCTGCCGCGCCTGCTGGCCACATGGGGGGTGCAACTTCTGCTGGTCCCGGCCAACTGGCCGCCGGCCGGGCTCGATCCGCGAGAGGTGTGGCAAGCGCGGGCGCGCGAGAACGGGATCTTCGTCGCGGTCAACAACCGCACCGGCAAGGACCTGAAGATGGATTGCGCGACGGCCGTGTCGCAGGTGATCGCGCCGGACGGGACCGTTCTGGCCGAGGGCTGCTCGGACGGGTCGCGGATCATCCTGTGCGAGCTTCCCGCCGAGGCGCTCGCAAAGGTGGGCGCGGTCGAGCGGCCGGCGTTCCGGCGCTGGCAAGAGGCAGGCGAGCCGCAGAAAGCGACCGGGGAGACCCTGGCGGTCACCCTGGCGGTCGGCAGCCCAGGAACCGGACCGGATCTGGAAGCGGTCTTGCAGTCGGTATCCGGCGAGCCGAACAACTCGCGTCGCCTGCTGCTGCTCCCGTCGGGAATGGCCGGTACGGGCTCGACCGCCGGGATCGAGCGGCTGGCGCGGGAGCTGGGCTGCCTGGTCCTGGCCGGCCTGCCCGCCGGAAGGCTGATCGCGGCGCGGCCCGGCGAACCGCCTCGCACACTCGAACCGGTACCGGCGTCCGCGGATCCGGTAGTGGTCCAACACGACGGTGTCCGCCTGGCCCTGCTCTCCCGCGCACAGCTCGGCCTGCCCGAGGTCGCCTTCGGGCTCTCGCTCTGTGGCGCCGATCTCGTCGTCACCATCGACGACAGCATCGGCGAGGACGAGCTGGGCCTTGCCGGGGTGCGCACGGTGGAACGTCTGGCCGTGGCCGTGTGCACACCGCGGCTGGCCGCGCTCTTTCACCCGCCCGAGGGACACGAGAAGTGGCGCGAGCAGCGCCGCGAGCAACCCGGGCTGGTCACCTGGTCCGTCGATCTCGAGCAGACGCGGAAAAAGGAGTACCTGCCGCGCTTCGATCCGCGGCTCTTTCCCGACGAGGGCGACGATGCGTGAACATCCGCCCATCCGTTACCTGGTGCTCTGGGTAACCGGCAGGTGCAACCTCGATTGCCGCTATTGCTACCGCGGCGATATCGGCGCGACGGGCACCCTGGACCTGGAAACGGCCGAGCGCGCGCTCGACATCGCCGCGTCGTCCGGGCAGCGCTTTCACCTGCAGCTCACCGGCGGAGAGCCCTGCCTGGAGCCGGTGCTGGTGGAACGGATCCTCTCTCGAGCCCGCGCGCTCGGGTCGAACGCCTCGGTGGGATTGCAGAGCAACGGAACGCTGATCGACGACGCCCTCGCGCGCCTCTTTTCCCGGTACCAGGTCTATGTCGGCCTGAGCATCGACGGCGTCCAGCAGGTTCACGAGGCGCACCGGCAGGAGTTCGCCGCCACCGTGCGCGGACTGTCCCTTCTCGGCCGCTACGCCGTGCCCTGCCGGGTGACCGCAGTGGTCACGCGGGAAAGCGCGCCGCACCTGGACCGGCTGGCCCTGATGCTGGCGGGCTTTGCCAACCTGCGCGGGCTGGGGCTGGATCTGTTGACCCGCAAGGGGAACGCGGTTGTACATGATGTATCCAGCACTGATCCGGCAGCGCTGCAGAAGGGAGCATCGAGGCTTCTCGAAACCCTCGAGCTCATCAACCGCAATCGCCGCCCGCCGCTCGTGCTGCGCGAGCTGAACCAGTACCGCAAGGGCGCCCTCTCGGTCACCGGGCCCATGCCCTGCCACGCGATCCGGGGCGAGAGCATGGCGGTATTGCCCGACGGCCGCGTCTATCCCTGCAGCCAGACCTCGGGCGACTCGGATTTCTTCTGCGGCACGGTGGACCGGGTAGAGCGCGAACAGCTACGGGTGCTCGAAAGCGGCCCCGACTGCCCGGGCCGGACCCATTACAACCGCGGCGAAAGCCTCGCCCTGCAACAGATCCTGCTGCGGTGCATCGCAACCCACTGTACGGGAAGGAGAGCGGCATGAGCCACTTTCGCCTCTGTTACTTCAGCGCCACCTCCATGGAGCTGCCGTCGCTGAGCAGCGCCGTGTCGGCCTACCGCGATCAGGTCGGCGAGCTCTCGATCTACGCGCGGATCGGAACGCAGCTCTTCGCCCAGGCCCAGGTAGACGCCTTTGTCCAGAACGCCATGACCTCGGACGTGGTCTACCTGGCGCTGCACGGCGGCCGCATGTCCTGCCCGGCCTTTGACGGCGTGGTCGAGGCCATGGGGGCCGCGCGCGAGGCAGGCGGGCGAAGCCCGCTTTTCATCATCCAGTCGGTGGGCGGTGACGAGGAGGCGCTGCTGCTGGCCCGCGAGCACGGCGATCACTTCGCGGACGAGCACGGTATCCTCATCAACCGCTACTTCACCATCGGGGGAGCGGAGAACCTGCTGTCGCTGTTGCGCTATCTGCGGGCCCTGAGGGCCGGTGATACGCCGGACGTGCCGGCGCCCGTACCGCTTCCCACCGAGGGGATCTACCACCCCGATCTCTCCGGGCCGCAACAGCTGGAGGAATACCTGGCGAAAAAGGTCGACAGCGGCAAGCCCACGGTGGGCATCTGGTTCTACCAGGGGTACTGGGTCAACCGGAACGTCGCCCACGTGGACGCGCTGATCCGCGAGATCGAGCGGCGGGGAGCCAGCGCGCTTGCGGTGTTCTCCTACCGGCTCAAGGACGCCAACCTCGGCAACCTGGGGGCGGACGCGGTGGTGGAGCGCTTCTTCAAGCGCGACGGCCAGAAGGCGGTCGACGCGGTGATCAGCGTGATGGGCATGTCCATGAGCATCACCAACCCGGAGTACCAGAAGGTACTGCCGGGCCTGGACGTGCCCTACCTGCAGGCGCTGGTCAGCTCGCAGCCGCAGGCGGTCTGGACGGAGAGCCTGCAGGGCGTATCCACCATGGACGTGACCTACCAGGCGGCGCAGCCCGAGTTCGACGGCGCGCTGATCACCGTGCCGGTGGCCGCGCGCGAGGAGGACGCGGTCGATCCGGTCACCGGCGGCATGGTCGCCCGCAACCTGCCCATCGCGGAGCGCACCGGGAAGCTGGTCTCTCTGGCGCTCAACTGGGCCCGGCTCTCTCGTATTCCGGCTGCGAAGAGAAAGGTCGCCATCGTCTTTCACCACTACCCGCCGCGAAACGACCGCATCGGGTGCGCCCACGGGCTGGACAGCTTTGCCAGCGTCAAGCACCTGCTCGACCGGATGAAGGACGAGGGGTACGCGGTTTCGCGAACCTATGAAGACGGAGACGAGCTGGCGCGGGAGCTTCTCGAACGGCTCACCTGCGACCGGCGCTACCTGACGGTGGAAAAGATGGCCGAACGCGCCGAGGCCGACGCCGGTCCGGAGCACTTCGAGCCATGGCACCGCGCGCTTCCCGACAGCGTCCGCGAGAAGATGTGTGCCGACTGGGGCCAGCCGCCCGGGGAGCTGTTCACCCACCAGGGCCGGCTCTTCTTTCCGGGGATGCTCAACGGCAACGTCTTCATCACCATCCAGCCGCCGCGCGGATACCTGGAGAACCCCGAGGCCATTTTACACGATCTGTACCTGACCCCGCCCCACCACTACCTGGCCTATTACCGCTGGATCAAGGAGGTCTTCGGGGCCTGCGCGGTCATGCACGTGGGCAAGCACGGCTCGCTGGAATGGCTGCCGGGCAAGGCGCTGGGGCTGGGCGAGAGTTGCTACCCCGACCTGGCCATCATGGACCTGCCCAACGTCTACCCCTACATCATCAACGATCCCTCCGAGGGCACCCAGGCCAAGCGGCGCTCGTACTGCGCCATCGTGGACCACCTGACGCCCGTCTTCACCAGCGCGGATCTCTACGACGACGTGGCCGAGGTGGACCGGATCTACGCCGAGCTCAAGGACGCCGATCGCCAGGATCCGGGCAAGGTGCCGATCCTGACCGCTATGCTCTGGGAGGCGGTGGTGAACGCCGACCTGCATCACGACCTCGAGTTCAGCGAGTCGATGCTACAGGAGGACCGGGAAGAGTTCCTGCGGAAGGTCCACGCCTATCTCTCGGAGCTGTCGGATAACATGATCAATGACGGGCTACACACCATGGGAGTGCCACCCGCGGGAGAGCCGCTGATCGAGATGCTGGCGCAGCTCACCCGCCAGGCCAACGGCGACGCCCCGTCGTTGCGCGAGTCAGTGGCAACGGCGCTGGGCTACGACTACGAGAGCGCGCTCGAGCATCGCGGCGAGAGCTTCGACGGCAGCCGGGGGCGTACCGGCGGCGAGATCATCACCGAGGCGTACGGCCTGTGTCTCGAACTCATCCGCCGGCTGGCGGAGAAGAACTACGCCGCCGGTGCCGTGCCGAAGGCGGTCGAGCAGCGACTGGGACGGCGGGTAGATGAAGTCGAGCGGGCGCTCGGCTATGTGTGCGAGCGGCTGGTGCCCGCGATCCGGCGAACGACGGACGAGATCGACGCCTGTCTGGCGGGCTTCGAGGGGCGCTTCATCCCGCCCGGGCCCAGCGGCGCGCCCACCCGCGGCCAGGCCGATATCCTGCCCACCGGACGCAACTTCTACTCGGTGGACCCGAGGACGATTCCCTCGAAGGCCGCCTACGAGACCGGAATCCGGCTGGGCGATGCGCTGCTGCAGAGATACCTGAACGAAACCGGCGAGTACCCGAAGAGCGTCGGCATGATCGTCTGGGGCGGGCCGGCCATGCGCTCGAAGGGAGACGATCTCGGCGAGATCCTCTATCTGCTAGGCCTGAGACCGGTCTGGCAGGGCAACGGGATCGTGGCCGGCCTGGAAGTGGTACCGCTCGAAGAGCTCCGGCGGCCGCGCATCGACGTCGTGCCCCGGATATCGGGCTTCTTCCGCGATGCCTTTCCCAACTTGGTCGACCTGATCGACCGGGCGGTGAAGATGGTGGCGCTGCTCGAGGAGAGCGATGAGACCAACTTCATCCGCCGCCACGTGCAGTCGGACGCGGCGCTCTACAGGAAAGACGGCAAGAGCGAGGACGAGGCCTGGGCCCTGGCCCGGCTGCGGGTCTTCGGCTGCCCGCCCGGGACCTATGGCGCGGGGGTGGAGGAGCTGATCGAGTCCAAGAACTGGGAAACCCAGGACGACCTGGCCGATAACTACATCCGCTATTCCGCGCATGCTTACGGACAGGGCGTGTACGGTTCGACCGAGCCCCGCGCCTTCCGAACACTTCTGTCGCGCATGGAGGTGACGGTCAAGAACGAGGATTCGCGCGAGTACGACATGATGTCCTGCACCGACTTCTACAACTACTACGGCGGTCTGATCGCAGCAGCCAAGTCGGTACGGGGAACCGCGCCCCGCTCCTACGTGGGCGACGCGTCCGACCCCCGGCGCCTGGGCCTGCGCTCCACCGACGAGGAAACGAAGTTCGTGCTGCGCTCGCGTCTGCTCAACCCCAAGTGGCTAGAGGGTATGAAGCGGCACGGGTACAAGGGAGCCGGAGACATCTCCAAAGTAATGGACATCATCATCGGCTGGGACGCCACGGCCGAGGTGATGGAGGACTGGATGTACGACCGGGTGGCCCAGACCTATGCGCTCGATCCCGAGATGCAGCGCTGGCTTAAGGAGGTCAACCCGTACGCGCTTCTCAACATCGTGGAGAAGTTGCTCGAGACCATCAGCCGCAAGATGTGGAACGCGGACCCCGAGACCGAGGAGAAGCTGCGCCAAGCCTATCTCGACGTGGAGGGCACGATCGAGGACGCCATCGCGTGACGGGGGAACCGGCCGGAACCGCGACCGACGGACCGAAACCATGAACCGTGAGGAAGACCCGATGCTGCTCGATCGATACTACGACGGGGTGGAGATCCACCGCGAGGACAAGATCATCTACGCCCGGTTTCTCTCCCCCCACCGGGTGATCTCGACGTGCCCGGCGGCCGGAGGCGTGAGGGACGACATCGATGTGCTCTACAACCACCAGTCCTGCGAGCCGACCCGCCATCACGGCATGACCGACCGTATCATGGGGGTCGGCCCTGCCGAGTACCGCGAGCGGATCGCCAGCCGCCACGGCCTCGTGGCCGACCGCTGCGCCACCCTGGGAACGGCGGCCAACATGCACTGTGCCGGGCTCTCGCACCGCAGCTTCCGGGAGCTGGAGGTCCTGGCGGTCTGTACCGGCGGGGTCGAGACCAATGCCGGCCGGGTGGGCGACCCGGCGACCATCTACGAGACCGACGGGCGCTTCGAACGCCTGCAGGAGCCGGCACCCGCACCCGGCACCATCAACACCATGCTCTTCGTCAACCGCGAGCTCACCCGGGGCGCTATGGTGCGCTGCATCGTCACCGCCACCGAGGCCAAGACGGCGGTGCTGCAGGAGCTGAGCGCGCCGTCGCGCTACTCGACCGGCCTGGCCACCGGGACCGGCACCGATCAGATCGCGGTGGCCTGCCGGCTGGGAGACGCGCACCCGCTGCGATCGGCCGGAAAGCACAGCAAGCTGGGGGAGCTGATCGGCGTGACCGTACACGACGTCATCAAGGATACGCTGGGCCGGCAGAACGGGCTTCTGCCGGCCGGCCGCTGCTCGGTTCTGGCCCACCTGGAGCGGTTCGGGGCCACCGCGGACGATGCGGTCTCGCGTATCGGCGAGCGGCTCTCGGCGGACGACGCGCGGTTGTTCGAGGACAATTTCTCGGAGCTGACCCATGACCCGGTGACCGTGGCGGCGGTGCTGTCCCTGGTTCACCTGCACGACCAGACGAGCTGGGGGGTGCTGCCGGCTGCCTGCCTTCCCGATCTGCTCGGCACCAGCGCGGCGCATGTGGCGGCCGCGGTGTCCGGTCGCTATGATCGCTTCGATCAATACCGGTCGCGTCTCGCTGCCGGTAAGGCTACGGTGGACAGCCGCGACCTGCTCGATCTGGTCTATGCCGCGCTCGCCGCGGGCTTCGCCGACAAATGGAAGCTCGATTCCGAAGGGAGTTGACACCAGTGAAACGCAAGGGGCTGCTGATCGTCTATACCGGAAGGGGCAAGGGAAAGACCACCGCCGCGCTGGGGCTGGCATTGCGCGCGATCGGCAACGATCAGCGGGTCAGCTTCATCCAGTTCATCAAGGGAAGCTGGAAGTACGGTGAGCTCAGCTCGGTCAAGCGCCATGCCGGTCTCATGGATTTTCACGTGATGGGCAAGGGATTCACCTTCAAGTCCAAGGACCGCGAGGCCGACCTGCAGGCCGCCCGCGAGGCCTGGAGTCTGGCCGAGAGGACCCTTGCCGCGAACCAGCACCAGCTGGTCGTGCTGGACGAGCTGACCTACCTGGTCAAGTACGAGATGGTCCCGGAGGAAACCATCCTCGACGCCTTGGGCCGGAAGCCGGAGGGGATGCACGTGGTGGTGACCGGCCGGGACGCCGGCGAACGGTTGATCGAGATAGCGGATCTGGTCACCGAGATGCGCGAGGTCAAGCACCCCTTTCACCAGAGTATCAAGGCCCAGCGGGGGATCGAGTTTTGACGCCGATCGAGGACCAACAGGTCTCGACCGACGTTTCCCCGCTGGTCGAGGTGAACGGGCTGAGCAAGAGCTACGGCGCGGTGATCGCGCTTCAGGGGCTGGACCTGCGCATCGAACGGGGAGATATCTTCGGCATTCTCGGGCCCAACGGAGCGGGCAAGACCACCCTGATCCGCATCCTGTCCACCCTCACCCGGCCGAGCGGCGGGACGGCGGCGGTCGCCGGCCACGACGTGACCGCCCGGCCGGTGCTGGCCAAGCAGCAGATCGGCGTGGTGCACCAGACGCTCAACCTCGACCCCGAACTCACCGCGCGCGAGCACATGCGGATCCACGGGATGCTCTTCGACCTCTCGCCGGCGGCCATACGCCAGCGGACCGCGGCGCTCTTCGACCTGGTGGGCCTGGCCGACCGGGCGGATCACACGGCGGACCGCCTTTCCGGAGGACTGAAGCGCCGCCTGACCATCACCCGGGCCATGCTGCACGAGCCGGACGTGCTGATCCTGGACGAGCCCACGGCCGGGCTGGATGCGCACGCCCGCAGGACGGTCTGGGACCTGATGCGCCGCCTGCGGCAGCGGGGCAGCACCATCCTGCTGACCACCCACTATATAGAGGAGGCCGAGCAGCTGGCCGACCGGGTCGCCATCATCGACCGCGGCAGGCTGATCGCCCTGGACCGGCCGCGCGCCCTGATCGACGACATCGGGGGGTACGCGGTCGATATCCTGGACGACGGCGGGACCGAGAGCTGTTTCTTCACCGGCCAGGCCGAGGCGGCCGCCTACCTGGCGCAGGTCCAGCGGGAAGCCCGGGTGCGGCCGGCCACGCTGGAGGATGTCTTCATCAAGCTGACCGGCAAGCGGGCGGTCTTCCAGGACGGATTCACCGGTTGATCGAGAGGACGGAGCGTTCATGAGAAAAGTCGGTGCCATCGTCTTGCGAGAGATGATCATCTTCCGGCGCAGGTTCTGGCGCTACTTTCTCTCCTTTTCGGTCTCGCCGGTCCTCTACCTCATCGCCTTTGGCTGGGCCGGAAAGGACCGGCTGGACGTGGACGGCGTGCCCTATAGCCTCTTTCTGCTGCCGGGGCTCATCGCCATGAGCAGCATGATCAACAGCTTCTCCATGGCCATGGAGATCAACGTGGCGCGCTTCTACTGGCACACCTTCGACGAGATCCGCTCGGCCCCCGTGCCCGACTGGACCTACGTGGCGGGCGAGGTCATCGCCGGCATGGTCCGCGGCGTCTCGGCCGCCCTGGTGGTCGTTCTCCTCGGCCTGCTTTTCGGCGTCCCGATTCCCGCCGACGGCCGACTGGTACTCGGCGTGGTGCTCAACACCTTCGTCTTCGCCTCACTGGCGGTCAGCGCGGCTATGCTGGCCAAGAAGCACGCCGACCAGGGTCTGATCAACAGCTTCATCATCACGCCCATGGCCTTCCTCTGCGGGACCTTTTTCCCGGTCGACTACTACCCTACCTGGATCCAGGGACTCGTCGCCGTGCTTCCGTTAACCCACTCCTCGCAGGCCATCCGTGCCAGCGTGCTCTCGCAATCCGTTCCCCTCGACAGCCTTCTCTACCTGCTCGTCTTCGGTCTGATATCCTTCGTCTTTGCCATACGGGTCGTGCGGCTGTCGCAGAATTGACCCCGCCCCGCAGAACCATCGTGCAGGTGGGCGTCAAAGTCACCGAGCCGCGTTTCGAGATCGCGAAGGCACTTCCGAAAACCGGCTCGCCGTTCAAGCCCAGCGCAATTGCGTTGGCATGGCGCGCAATCGAAAACCGGGTTGGTATGCGGACGAAATTTCGCGCGCGAAAAAAACTCGTCGCGCGAAAGCCGTGTTTGGTACGGGTCACGCTGGACGCCGGGAAATGGCAGGGCGCTCTAGTGCCGCGACCGGGAAGAAGTGATCCTGTTTGGGGGTAGACATTCTGATACGCCTGTGATCTATCGTGAGGATGAAAACGGTAGAGCAGACGATTCGACTTCGAGCATCGCAACGCAAGCGGCTGGAGGCATTGCTACGCGATGGAGAGCTTTTACCGCGAGAGCAAACGCGAGCTCGTGTTCTACTGCTGTCGGACAGCCGCTGGAAAAAGAAAGCAATTACCGAAGCGTCCGGCGCGTCACGCGCAACAATAAGCCGCATTCGCAGGCGTTTTCGGGAAGGAGGCATCGACGGGGCAATTGGGGAAGGCGCCCGCAGCGGGTCGCCCGGTACAATCACAGCACCGCAGCGGCAACGCATCGTGGCACTTGTGTGCACCCAACCTCCTGATGGAAGCAGTCGCTGGACTGTCCGCTTGCTCGCAGAGGAAGCGGTGCGTCGAGGCATCACGAAATCGATCGGGCGCGAAAGCGTCCGGGTGATTCTTCGCGACCACGACATGAAGCCGTGGCGGGAAAAAAATGTGGTGCATTCCTGAGCTAAACGAGGAGTACATCCGCCGCATGGAAGATGTCCTTGCCGTGTACGAAAAACCTTACAATTCCGCCGAACCGGTAGTCTGTCTGGACGAACGCCCCACGCCGCTACGCGCCGACATACGGCCCGCGCAGAGAAACGAAGATGGCTCGACGTACCGCGACTCGGAATACAGCCGGCACGGTGTGGCCAACGTCTTCGGCGTGCTGGAACCCAAAGCCGGTCGTCATTTCACCACGGCGACAAAGAACCGTAAAAAGCCCGCATTCGCGCGGATGATTCGGACCATTGAGCGAGCCTACCCGCAAGCGAAAACGATCCATCTGGTCATGGATAACCTCAGCTCACATACGGCCACGCCGTTGAAGGAGGTGTTCGGCGAAGAGGAGGGAAGCCGGATCTGGTCGAGATTTACCGTGCACTACACGCCCAAACACGGAAGCTGGCTCAACCAAGCGGAATGTGAACTCAGTATCTACGTCCGCCAATGCTTGGGAAGGCGACGACTGGAGACTCTCTCCGAGCTTCGCGAGCAAACGACAGCCTGGAATCGTCGCGCAAACCGGAGCAAGATCACCATCGATTGGAAGTTTGGCGTTCGCGAAGCGCGGCGCAAGTTCAAATACAGGAGGCTCAGAACTTCCCGGTCGCGGCACTAGGTTTCGGTAACGCCTCGAAGCGGTTGACATGTCGCGAATGAGGTGTTACGAATCTGTATATCGTAATACCGTAAGCGAGGAGAAACGAAGTGCAATTCGATGGCCACCCTATTCGTTTACTCGCCGTTGTTTCGGCGGTTGCCGCGATGCTGAGCTGTGGCAGCGAGCACACGACCTACGAGGCCGGCTCGCGCTTGGACGCTTCCAGCGAGAACGACCCCGAGATCATGCCTGATGGCGGGACTGTGGCGACTTTTTCCTGTGACGGCGAAACAGGCGTCGTCGTGAGCGGAGCGGTGAGGTTCGAGGGCCAAGTGCCCGAGGGGGCACGTCTCTGGCTCTACTGGACTGCACCGGAGGGCGGCATTCCGCCCTGCTCGATGGAGATAACGCCTGTCGGTTTCCCGGCGGAGTTCCGGTTCGAGAACGTTCCCCCGGATAAGGGGTGGCTGCTCGTCGCGTTCATCGACGTGGACGGCGGCTTTCCCCCCATTCCCGGGGCGAACGACTACCAGCTCGAGGTGCCGGCCGACCAGCTCGACCTTTCCCAGGATAATACGGAGCTCGACTTGACCATCCCGACCACGCCCTTGCCATGAGGCGGCTGGTTTCTGGAAGGGTATCGCGTCACGCCCGGTGTCGCGGTGCGTTGGTCGTGGCTTGCTTCGCGGTTCTGGGCGCGGCCTCGCTACCGGTCTTGGCGGAGCCCGAGAGCCGGCCGTCATCCGCACCATCGGTGCCGGCGAGTCCGGCCGAAACCGGGATTCCGCTTGCGGAGCCGGGTAGCGCTGCAGAGCCTGACGCGGCCGTGCCGGAGATCGACGCCGGAACTCGAGCCCCCAAGGAGGATGCGGGAATCGCTGTTGCGCCGGACGCTGCGACCGCACCGGAGAGCGACGCCGGGACCGCGGCCTCTTCCGGGGAACCAGCAACCGCGGCCGAGCCCGAGGCGGCTGCGGATCAGGCGGGTCGGCCCTCTGACAAGGGAGCGTCCTCGAACGCGGAGGCGGTGGCAGAATTCGACGCCGGATCCACGGACGAGCCGCTGCATTTCGAGGTCGTCGCGACCGTCACGCGCTTCGATACTGCCGCGGGAAACGTGCCGGCCACGGTGTCGGTCGTCGACTCGGAGCAGGCCGCAGCGCGTCCGGCGAACAACGCCGACGACCTGCTCCGCTCCCAGGCCGCGATCACCGGCCAGCGTTACCAGGGTATCGGCAACGCCTACCCGCATATTCTCACCGTGCGCGGGATTCGAGGCTCGGACCGCCTGCTCGTACTGCTCGACGGGCAGCCCATCAACAACTCGCTCAACGGTTACCCCAACCTCAATCTGTTGCCCGTCGATCGTATCCATCGGATCGAATTCGTACGAGGGCCTTTCTCCGCGCTGTACGGCTCTCGCGCCATGGCCGGGGTCGTGAACGTGATCACCGAGCGCGGGTCCCTGGATCCCGGGATTCGCCTGCGGTCGGGCGTCGGTCCCCACGGCGCAGCGGTTATCGGGACGTCCGCGGCCGACGTACACGGGCCGGTCGAATACGTGCTGTCCTACGAAAACCGAGAAGCGGACAACTACCTGGGCAACGGCTCGGAGCCGAATGTCGACTATCAACACCACCGCACGCACGCCCGGATCGATCTGTTCCGGCACAAGTCGGCGTCGGCCACCATCACCGGCGGGCTCTACCGTTCGGACATGGGCTTCAACCAGTACGTCGATCTACTGGACACGCCCGGACTGGAGTTCCGGCTGCGCAACGAGGGCCGTAGCGGGATGGACGACGCCTGGGGCCAGCTCGGGTTTTCGTGGCGAGCGGCTCCGGCCTTGGAGGTGCGTCTGGCCGGCAGTATTCTCGAGCATCAGCAGCGCTTTCATTCGACACCGGTCATGCTCGAGGGGTCGTTGCCGTCGGGTTACGAATACTCGCCGGAGCGGGTGGAGAGCGAAGCCGTGGCGTACCGGGCCGAGGCGCTGGCCCGTTGGTGGGCCGCCGAATGGCTGGCGTTCGTGGTAGGGAGCGACGTGGTTCGAGACACCGGAGACTGGCGAACCTTTGATCTGAACGAGGATTTTCTGAAGACCGGAATGGACGCGGGCGTCACGACGACGGCGGGCTACGGGCAGGCCGAGGCGACGCTGTTCGACGATCGCTTCCGTCTGATAGCCGGTGCGCGCGTCGATAACCACACGACCTTCGGAACCGCGGCGTCGCCCAAGATCGGCCTATCGAGCGAGCTGTTTCCAGGAACCGTCGTACGCACCAGTTTCGGAAGGGCTTTTCGTTCGCCCTCGCTGACCGAGCTCTACCAGCCGGCGTGGCAGCGGATACCGCCCTACCAGACGGTGGGGAACGAAGCGCTCCGACCGGAGTCCCTCTACATGGCGGATCTCGGCCTGGAGCAGCGTATCGGGCCTCACGTCAAGGCGCGCGCCACCGGTTTCTGTGGCTACGGCCACGATCTCATCTCGCTCCGGCTTCAGTCCGACAACAAGGAGCGCTATATCAACCAAGACCGCATTCGCACCGCCGGGGTCGAGATCGAGACCATGATCGACGCCGGAGAGCACCTGCGCTTGCTGCCGAGCTACGTGTACACCTACAGCGAGAATGCGGAGACGAAAAAGCCGCTCGATTATGTGCCGGCGCATGTCGGTGGCTTGACCGTCATGGGTCGCGTTCCGGCGGGAAAGACGCACTTCGAGGGTGCGCTCGACGCGCGTTTCGTGGGTCCGAGGGAGTATGCGCAGGCTCGCGATCCAGACGTCCGCAAGGAGCTCGAGGCATATGCGCTGGCGAACCTGCGGTTGCAGTGGGTATGGCCTTCGGTGGCGGTCTTCGCCGATGCCTATAACCTCTGGAACGCGCGCTACCACGAGAATGAAGGCATCCTGGCCCCGCGATTCCTCTTTCTCGCGGGCCTGAGGCTCGATGCCCGTTGGCCCTGGCGAGGCGAGTGATGCATCACCTTCACAAACACCATTTTCCCTTCACGGCGATCGTCGGTCAGGATCGGCTCTGCCTGGCGCTGGTTCTGAACGCGATCAATCCGCGCATCGGCGGGGTGCTCATCCGCGGCCACAAGGGAACCGCCAAATCCACCGCGGCTCGCGGGCTGGCCGAGGTGCTGCCCGAGATCGAGGTGGTCGAAGGCTGTCCCTACCACTGCCATCCGACCGATATCCGCTGGATGTGCGATGGCTGCGCCGGGCGCTTCGAAGCCGGCGAGGCGTTGCCGGCGAAACGGCGGCGCGTGCCGTTCGTCACGCTGCCGCTCGGCGCCACCGAGGACCGCGTGGTCGGCTCCATCGATGTGAGCGCCGCGCTTCGATCCGGTCGCGTGGATCTGAAGCCCGGGCTGCTGGCCGAGGCCAACCGCGGCATCCTCTACGTCGATGAGGTCAACCTGCTCGACGACCATCTCGTGAACCTCCTGCTCGACGCCGCCGCCATGGGCCGCAACGTGGTGGAGCGCGAAGGGCTTTCGGCGGTCCACCCGGCACGCTTCGTCCTGGTTGGAACGATGAACCCGGAAGAGGGGGAGCTTCGACCGCAGCTGATCGATCGTTTTGGCATCGCAGTCGAAGTTGAAGGTTTGCTCGACATCGAGGCTCGCATCGAGATCCTCGCCCGCATCGCCGAGTTCGATTGCGCGGCCGAGGCATTTGCCGCGCGTTTCGCCCGGTCGCAGACCGAGCTGGGAGAGCGTATCGAGGCGGCGACGGCCAGGCTCGAGCGAGTACAGGTGGACCGAACCGTGCTGAGGGCCGCTGCGGGGCGCGCTCTGGATGCGGGCGTCGACGGCCACCGCGCGGATCTAACCATGGTCAAGGTCGCCGTGACGCTATGCGCCTGGCACGATGCCGAGTCGGTGACCGAAGCCCATCTGGACGAGGCAGCAACGCTCGTGCTGCCACACCGTTTGCGTCGCCGCCCCTTCGAGCGAAGACGGCCGTCGGAACCGCCCCCATCCGGTCACCCCGGGCCGGCGGCCGGCAAGGACGAGGATCGCGGCGATAGCAGCGCTTCGTCCCCTTCACCGCCGAGGCAAGAGCCCCCCGTGGTGAGTCCGAATGACCTGGGCCTTCCCGAACCGCGGGCCGAAGGACATCGAGAAGGAAAGGGAGCGCACGGCGCGAACGACTCGCGAGGCAAGCACCTCGGTGTTCGTCCACTGCGCCAGGACACGGAGCCGGTGGACGTGACGGCGACGCTGCTGTCGGCGGCGGTTCGGCAAGGACCGACCCGGAAGCGTCCGGTGCCGGATGTCTCGAAAACGGATCTACGAACCGCCCGGGTTTCCTCGCTCTGCCGCAGGGCCATCTGTTTCGTGGTGGATGCCAGCGGCTCCATGGCGGCGCAAGGCCGGCTGGACGCGGCGCGAGTAGCGGCTCGCAAGCTGCTCGAAGAAAGTTATCAAAGCCGCCATCTGGTGAGCCTCGTTGTGGCGTCCGGCCAGGACGCGCGGGTGGGCGTCGAGCTGACCCGGGACGCAGAGTCGGTAGAGCGGGTCGTCACCGGGACAAAGCCGGGCGGAAAGACGCCTCTCGCCCATGCCCTGGCGCTGGCCAGGGCCGAGCTGGTGCGCGCCAAGGGCAAGGGGTTTGCGCCTACCCTGGTGCTGCTCACCGACGGACGAGCCAATGTCCCGCTGCAGCCCGGGGGCGACGCCATTGCCGACGCCCTCACCGTCGCGGCCGCGCTGGCCGAGACCGGTTGTGACGCCCTGGTCGTCGATACCGAGAACGACTTCGTCAACCTTGGCGTGGGTCGCGACCTGGCCGAACACCTGGGGGCCGAGTACATGCAGTGCGAGAAGCCCGCGGCCGAAAACATCGTCGACTGGGTGCAGGGAATTTAGGGATGGCCGTACGACTGCTCTTCATCTCGCCGGGCAACAGCCTGTGCCATGTCGGCCCGGCGCTCCCGCGCATCGCCTCCGAGCAAGGCGTCGAGGTGGAGGTACGCGGCCTGCTCGCCTACCAGATCAGCGAGGGGTTGGTCGGCGCGGAGGAGGTCGACCGGCTGGTCGAATGGGCGAATATCGTCCTGTTCGATATCCGCGACGGCCGGGAGCTCGCGGCACAGCTCCGCACCTGGCGCGATGCCGATTCGCACAAGACCTTCATCCCGCTGATGGGCGGCTCCAGCGATGTCATGGGGCTATGCCGCATGGGATCGTTCAACTTCGACCGCATCCTCAAGCGAGGGCGGCGCGGCGGCTCTGTGAACTTCCGGCGCATCGAGCAGATCTCCGCGCTCATCGACAAGCTGGGCGGGATCCTCCCCATCGGCGCACTCGGCCACGCGCGCAACTGGGTCCGCGTGGTGAGGTACTGGACCGCCGGCGGAGCAACGAACATCGAGAACCTGCTTCGGTTGGTGCTCCGGGAGTACGGCGGCGGGCGCGGGCCGCGTCCAGGTCCGCCGGTCGAGCGCCCGGTCCATCGGGTCGAATCCGCGCTCGACCAGAAGGCCTTCGCATCCGTCGAGGCGTACATCAAGGCGCATCCCGTCGACAGCGCGCTGCCGACGATAGCGCTCCTCTACTACGGCGGCCTGCACCACGAGGCCGCGGTGGTGGGCGCCGAGGCCATCGAGCGAAGGCTCGCCGGTCGAGCCAACGTCCTGCCCATTGCCACCGATGGCGTGCGCAGTCTCGAAGCCGTGGAGCGCTTTCTCTGCGCTGCCGGCTCTCCGCGCATCGACGCGCTGGTAAACCTGATGTGGTTCCGCCTCAACGGTGGACCCCTGGGAGGGGATCCGGAGGCCACCCAGCAAGTCCTGCAGCAGCTCGATGTGCCCTACGTCGTCCCCGTGACCCTGTACGGCAGGGAGCTTCGGACCTGGTCGGAAAGCGCGCAGGGTCTCAGCCCGGTCGAGACCTACGCTACCGTGGTGCTGCCCGAGCTCGACGGCGCCACCGGCCCGGTTCCCGTCTTCGCCGTGGAACGGAGCCTGGTCGGGGGCCTGCAGGTGACCCAGGCAGTGGCCCTGGAAGACCGGGTGGCCAGGATGTGCGGGCGGCTGCTGCGGTGGATCGAGCTTCGCCGCACGCCTCGCTTCGAGCGACGGCTGGCATTCATCGCCTATGACTATCCGCCCGGACCGGCAAGCGCGGGCAACGCCAGCTACCTCGACGTGTCGCGCAGCCTTTCCGACATTCTCGCCCGGCTGTCCCGGGAGGGATACGACGTCGGCGACGGCAGCGCCGATCCCCTGGGAGAGCTGCTGGCCCGCGGAATGGAAAACGCAAATCAGGAGGGCGAGTGGCGCGGCGAGCGGCTGCCTATCGAGCAGTATCGGCGCGCCTGGAACGAGATGCCGGCCGCCTGCCGCAGGGAGGTGGAAGGAGCGTTCGGTCCCCCGCCGGGCGGGATACTGGTCGACGAGCAAGGCGTACGCTTGCCCGGGCGCTGGTTCGGCAAGGTGTTCGTCGGCCTTCAGCCCGCCAGGACCCAGCGCTGCCACGATCCCCGTCCGACCCATGATCGGGCCATGCCGCCGCACCACCAGTACCTCGCGTTCTACAGCTACCTGAGGCAGCAAGGCGTTCACGCCGTCGTGCACGTCGGGACCCACGGCACGGTCGAATTTTTACCCGGCAAGGAGCTCGGCCTGGGTGCCGATTGCTTCCCCGACTTCATGCAAGCGGACACGCCCCAGCTTTACGTCTACACGCTCGCGAACCCGTCCGAGAGCACGCTCGCCCGCCGTCGCTGGCAGGCGTCGCTTGTCAGCCATCACACGCCCGATCTGATCCCCGCCGGTCTGCATGGAGAATACCAGCAGATCCTCGACCAGCTCGAGCGCAGCCGCGACCCTGCCGTGGGCGAAGCTCACCGCGCTGCCATCGCGGCGGAGGCGCTGGCCAGGGCCGAGGGGCTGGGGCTTTCGGTTGACGATGTTGACGCCCTGGAGGACGAGCTACGCGACCTGCAGCACGCGGCGATCCCGGATGGGCTCCACGTTTTCGGAAAGGGCAAGGACGGCCGGTCGTTGCGTCGGTACCTGATACAACTCGCGCGCCGGCCCATCGCGGGCGCGGCGCTCGAGGAGCTGGCAAGCACGAGCGATTCTTCGAACGCGCTCGAGGAGTGGATCGATGCGTTCATCCGTGGGGGCGCGCTTCCGGAGGCGCTTCGCCGCCGGCTCGACCGAAGCGTTGCCGACGATCTCGAGCGCACGCTGCAGGGGCTTGCGGCGGACTTCATCACCGAGGGCGAGATGGAGGGATTGCTGCGCGGTCTCGACGGACGGTTCCTGCCGCCCGGGCTCATGGGCGATCCGCTTCGCTCGCCTGCCGTGTACCCCACCGGACGCAACGGCTGCAGCTTCGATCCCACGCGCATACCGCACGCGGATGCCATCGAGCGGGGAGCCTCGCTCGGCCGTGCGCTGGTCGAGCGCGGGACGCGAGAAGCCGGCGCATCGCCCCGCACAGTGGGGCTCATCCTCTGGGGCTTCGAGACTGCTCGCTCGGGCGGCGAGACCATCGGTCAACTGCTCTACCTGGTGGGCGCCAGGTTGCGCGACGCTCCCGGCTGGCTGCCGAGCTTCGAGCCCATCCCGCTTGCCGAGCTCGATCGGCCGAGGGTGGACGTACACCTGATGATGTGCGGCTTCTTCCGCGACATGTTCCCGACTTTGGTACGCGACCTGGATCGGTTGCTGCGCGGTATCGCCGCTCTCGACGAGCCGGCGGAGAGCAATCCCTTGCGCGCCAACACCGAGGCGCTTTGCGAGGAAGTCGGGGCCGAGCTTGCCGGCGCTCGTATCTTCGGCCCGCGACCGGGCGAGTACGGCACCGGAATGCCCGACCACGTCGACCAGTCGGCATGGGGCGAGGGGGCGGACCTCGGCCGGGTGTTCGCGGACGCCATGGGACATGCCTACGGCGCCAACATGCACGGCGCCACCGCCCCGGCGGCTTTCAACGCACTGCTGGAACGTACCCAGGTCGTGGCGCAGATCATCGACGGCGAGGAGTACAAGATCGGAGACCTCGACCACTACTACGAGTTCCTGGGGGGCGCGACTCGCGCGGTGACGAACGCGCGAGGCGAGGCTCCCCGCTGTCTGGTGGGAGACTCGGCCCGGGCCAGACCCCGCATCGAGGAAGCCGGCGAGGAGCTGCGGCGTTGCTCCACGACGCGGTTGCTGAATCCCCGCTGGATCGACGGCATGCTCGCCCACCAGCGCCACGGCGGCCGCCAGATAGAGGACCGCGTGACGAACCTGCTCGGACTGGGGGGTACCATCGGCGTGCCCTCCTTTCTCTTCGACCAGGTGTTCGAACGCTTCATCGCCGATGCAGAGCTTTTTCAGCGCCTGCGGGAGAACAATCCACACGCCGCCGCCGGAATTGCCCGGCGGCTGGGCGAGGCGAACCGCCGGCAGCTCTGGCATGCCACCGACGAACAGCTGCAGCTACTGAAGGAACGCTACCGGGCGCTCGAGGCCGAGCTCGAGGGCGACTGAGCTTCCGGCAAGGAAATACCGCCATGTCATCCACGAGATTTACCACCCGCGATTTCGTATTTGCCGCCCTGGTGGTGGCCGCGCAGCTCGTCGTATCGAGCATCCTGATTCCCGTCACCTTGCCGCTGCGGATCCCGGGCCTGGCCAACGCGGTCAACGCGCCGTTCTCTTCCTGCCTGCTCGTCATCGGCCTCGCCCGCCTGCGACGGCCGGGCTCCCTGCTGCTCATGTCCTTGATCTACGCGTTGCTCTGCTTGCCGATCTCGCCCGTCATCTTCTCCTTCATCCTGTGCGGCGGGCTGCTCGGTGAAGCGGTGGGAACGATCGGCTTCCGGGGCTACTGCAAACCGACAGCTCAGGTTTCGAGCGTGATCGCCTACCAGGTGGGAATGTTTCCGGCAGCGATGCTCTTCAGTTTCCTCTTCACGCCCGACCGCTTCGTGAAGCCGGCGGCGTGGGCATGGCTGGCGGCCGAGGTCGCTATCATCGCAGCCACGCTGATCGGGGCGGTGGCGGGCGTCAAGATCGTCCGCGAGCTGGTACGCGCCGGAAAGCTCCGCCTGGAGGAATGACCTTGTTACCGCCAGTATCCGCACGCCAGACCATCGTTCACCGGTTGCATCCGCTGACCAAGATAGGCTGCGCCACCGCGATCACGAGCCTGGCGCTGGCGCTGAACCGGCCGCAGGCCCTGGCGCTGCTATTCGCGGGTGTTGCCTGTGCCATGCTGCTCGGACGCGTGCGGATCGCCTCGCGCATGTTGCTGGCGATGCTGGCGATGTGCAGCGTGGTTGCGGCCGGCAGCCTCTGGGCCAGCGGCGATCCGCTCGAAGCCGCGCGCTACTCCTTGCGGCTGGCCGTGGTCCTCTGTACCGTTCCTTTCGCCGCCAGCACGACGGCGCCGCAGGATCTCGTTCGCGGGCTGGCTCGACTGCGTCTGCCGCAGGGTCTGCTCATGGCGGTGCTGGTCGCCTGGCGCTTCTTTCCGATCATCGGCGGGCATGTCCGGGCGATCCGCGAGGCAACGCTGCTTCGAGGTCATGGCGGAATCGGCTCATGGCACCGCCATTTCATGCTGCCGCTGGTCGCCATTACCATCGAGCACGCCGATCGCGTGGCGGTCGCCCTCGAGGGTCGTGGCTTCGATGCACAGGCGGAGCGTACCTGGTTTCGCGTCCCGACTTTGAGGTTCGCCGACGCGCTCTTCGCTCTGGCGACCGCGGCGGTGCTGGCAGCAGCCACGGTTCTGCAGTGGGGGCGATTGTGAGACTGCTGGCCGAGCAGGTGAGCTGTCGCTATCCCGGACAGACGGAACCGGCCTTGCACGATATCGACCTCGAGCTGTCCGGTGGATCGACCGTTCTGGTTTCCGGCTCGACCGGAAGCGGCAAGAGCACCCTGGCGCTGGTTCTGTGCGGCGCCATCCCCCACCTTCTCGGTCACGTCGAAATGCGCGGCCGCGTGGTCGTCGACGGGCAAGACCTCGCGCGCATTCCCATGCGACAGGCTGCACGCTGCGTCGGGCTGCTGATGCAGAACGTCGAATACCAGGTTTTCACCGACGGCGTGGAAGACGAGATCGCTTTCGGCCTGGAGAACTTCGCTGTCCCCCCGCGGGAGATCGAGGAGCGAGTCGCTGCTGCGATGCATACCGTGGGCGCCGCGCACCTGCGCGGGCGAACGCTGGCCACGCTCTCCAGCGGGGAACGCCAGCGCGTAATGATCGCGGCGCTCGTCGGCCTCGGCCAGCGGGTGCTTATCCTCGATGAGCCGCTGGCCTACCTCGACCGGCACGGCGCGATACAGCTGGTAGCCACGCTCGACGGGCTGGCCAGGACCGGGACGACCGTCGTGGTGCTCGAGCACCGGCGGGACCTGATAAGACCAGCCGTCCATCGCGAGATCAGATTGGAAAGCGGCCGGTTGGCTTCTGGCCCCGCACCCGGTTACTCGTTTCCGGAGGTAGCAGCGGGTCGATCGCGGGGTGACAGCCGGCTGATCCTCGAGCGAGCGGCGTGCTCTCGCGGCACCGCTCCCGTGCTCCGTGATCTATCGATGCAGGTGCAAGCGGGGGAGAGCGTCGTGCTTCTCGGCGACAACGGGGCGGGCAAGACCACCCTGCTTCGTCTTGCCCTGGGGCTCGAGCTACCCACCGCGGGAGTGGTTCGAACCTGTGGGCTCGACGTTGCCAGGACGTCGACGCGCCGTCTGGCGGCCGAGGCGGCGCTGGTGCTACAGAACCCCGACCACCAGCTTTTTCTCGAAACTGTGCAGGCGGAGGTAGCCTCGAGCGAGCTCGGAGCGCGGAGTGCCCTGCAGGAGATCGAGGCGCTCGGCCTCGGTGGTCTCGAGGCGCGACACCCTCAGTCCCTCTCGACCGGGCAGAAGCGGCGCGTGACCATCGCCTCGGCTCTCGCACGACGTCCGAAGTTACTTCTGCTCGACGAACCCACCCTGGGCCAAGACGACGCCAGCCTGGCGCTTGTCCTGCGGCGCCTCGCTCGCTTCGTGGACGAAGGCGGTGCGCTGGTGACCGCCACCCACGACGAGCGGGCTGCACGAGCTCTCGGATCACGAATTCTTCTGCTCGGCAGCGGGCGCATCCTGGGCGAAGGCCCTGGTGTAATCGAGGACTTCTTCCTCAGTCTAAATTCGTACCAGAACGGAACCCCCGGCCCCGTTACTCAAGAGAGCGAACGCCCGAGAGAGACTTATCTATAGAAAGGAATGTCATGATAGTCCCCCTCGAATTGAACCTCCTGGCAATGCGACGCGGGTACCTGAGCCCCGAGCTCGCAATGGGATGGCGTATCGGACAGTACGTCACCGAGTTCTTCTCGGACCTCGAACAGGTCCGAATCGCGGCAAAGGACGAGGGAGACGCCGCACTCGGGCTATCCATGATGTATCGGAAAAACCTTCTTTCTTCTCCGGTGACCATCGCGCGCGCGCCACGGCCATGGGATTTCCTCGCCTACCATTACCCCACCGGTACGACGCTGCAGATCGACACGGTCCGCGATTTGGTCGAGCTGCCGGCGGAAATCCGAAAGCTGGAAGCCCTTTTCGAGTACGGCGAAGCGAAAGCTGCTCGGCCCGACAGATCGAGTTTCGCGATTCGTCGGTACCGTATTGCCGTCGACGATCTGATCGCCCGCCTTCTATCTCATCCGGTAGAGCAGTATTGCCAGATCCGCGAGTCCCGCGTACGTTTTCTACGAGAAGCCACAAACCGGAAAAACGATCCCCTGCATTGCCGGTTCTGCAACCGAGCATTTCATAAAAACGAGATGGTGGATTTCGAAGGCGTCATCTGTTGCGCTCCGTGCTCGGGTATCGAGCCCGCGTGGCTGGAATGGACTTGAAAAGTATCGAATAGGTTCTGCAAGGAACCCTGGCATCGGACTGGACCGTCATGCAGCTCGATGGCGCCACAGCTGTAATGACCGACTGCTTTAGCAGAGAATCCGGCTACCAGCCGCCAGCGGGCGATTGCCGGGCGGCGCGAACTACAGCGTCCGTCAGGGCGGCGATCTCCTCGAAGACCCCGTCCGGCGCGGGCGGGCGCTGCACCATCACCACGCGGCATCCGGTTCGGGCGGCGGCGGCGAGCTTCTCGGACACGCCGCCGGCCGATCCGCTGTCCTTGGTGACCAGCACGCCGATCTGCAGGCGGTAGATCAGGGTCGTGTTTTCTTTTACGGAGAAGGGACCCCGGCCGGCGATGATGTGCGAGCGGTGGATACCGTTCGAGAGGCAGGCCTCGATGGACGCGTCCTGGTCGAGCACGCGGGCGTGCAGGGGTACGGCCGACGCGCGCGCGGCGGCCGTGTAGAGGCCGAGGTTCCTGGAGCCGATGGTGAGCAGCACGGGATAGCCGAAGGAAAAGGCCATCCGAGCGGCCTGGTCGTGGTCGGGCGCCCGAAGGACCACGGGTGTCGGTGAGGATGCGGGGGAGGACGGAGCCGCATGCGAGCCGATCACCGGGGGACGCAGGAAGCGAAAGCAGGGCACACCGAGCTCGGCGGTCACGGCGCGGGCCAGCGGGCCGATTAGCTCGGTATAGGGATGGGTAGCGTCGATCACGGCCCGTACGCCGCGCTCCATGATCAGCCGGCGCAGGCCCTGCTCGTCGAGCGCGCCGCATCGCCGCTCGACCAGCGGATGGTTCGGCAGCTGTAGCGGGTAGTCGGTGGCCGTGCTGACCTGCACCGGCGCGCCCAGCGAGACCAGCGAGCGGGCGATGGGGTCGGTGTCGGCGGTGCCGCCCAGCAAGAGGATCACAGCCGGTATCCCCGCGCCGTTACCAGGTAGGATCCAAGGGTGCGCGTGTTATCCGCGCCGATGATGACCAGGCTCTTCATGTCGATTTCTTGTTGCGTGAAGCTGCCGAGATCGGTGAGCACGGTGCGCTCCTCGGCCGTTCCCAGGGCGGTACAGACGCCGACCGGCGTGGCGGCCGGGCGGTGGACCCGGAAAATTTCGGCGGCCCGCTCGATCTGCTGGACGCGCTTCTTGCTCTTGGGGTTGTACAGGCACACCACCAGCTGGAGCGGGGCGAGCCCGCGCAATCGCCGCTCGATGGCGTCCCAGGGGACCAGCAGGTCACTCAGGCTGACCACGGCGAAGTCCAGCATGAGCGGAGCGCCCAGCCGGGCGGCTGCGGCCGAGGCGGCGGTGACGCCCGGAATGACTTCCACCGCCGCGGTCGTCCCGCGGGCATGCAGCATCTCCAGGGCCAGCCCCGCCATGCCGTAGATGCCGGGGTCTCCCGAGGATACCAGCGATACGGTTCTTCCCTCGAGCGCGAGATCGATGGCGCGCTCGCCCCGCTCGGTCTCGTGGCGCATGCCCGAGGAGACCACCTCGCGGTCGGCCGTGAGATCGGTGATCTTCTCCAGGTAGCTCTTGTAACCGACAACGATCTCGCTGTCGCGGATGGCCTGCTCCGCGCGCCGGGTGCGGTCTAGCGGGTGGCCCGGGCCTATTCCGACGACAAAGAGCTTTCCCGGGCCATGGCGATGGTGATTCCGTTGCATCTCGTCTTTCTCACTATCAAGCTGGTGTTCTTTCCGGCCAGCATGGCGGAGGGCTCGGCCACCGCGGGCAGGCCCACGCTCTGCTGCACCAGGTCCGAGGCCTGGAAGGCGCCGGCAAAGGCGCGGATGCGCCCGGAGGGAACCAGCACAAGCGGCACCCCGAGCACGTCGGCCGCCTCGAACAGCCCGTTCTCGTCCCGCTTGACGTCGGCGGTGGCGAGCAGGCGAACCCGTTCCAGCGCCAGGCCGCTGTTTCGCAGGGTATCCGTGATGGCATCGACCAGGGCATCCTTCTGCATGCCCCTGCGGCAGCCGACGCCGACCACCAGGTCTTTCCTGGCCTCGGTGGTGGTGGTGATCACCGGCTCGGCCCCGGTCGCGTTGGCGACCTGTACTGCCAGCCGGTTGGCGCCGCCCTCGTGGCCGCTGAGCAGGCTCACCGCGTGGCGGGCGCCCACGTCCATCACCACCACCGCGGAGTCGGTGTGCTTGTCCGAAACGAGCGACGCTATCGCGCGCACCACCACCCCGCAGGGCATGACGTATACCAGGCCCCAGTGCAGGCCGAAGACAGAGCGGGTCAGCTCGCCCACGCGGTCGAAGCGCTCCGGGGCCTCGCCATCGTCCGCGGGCACGTTCTGATGCAGGTAGACCGTTGCCTCCGGTATTGCCCGGGAAAGCGCGCGGGCGACGCGCCACCCCTCGGCAGAAAGGGTGATGATGCCGACGCTCACGGTTGCTCCGCCTTCCGGTACCCGTGGGTAAACCCCCTGTGGTAGAGCTTGGATTCGAGGGCATGCCTTGCCAGTGCCGGGCCGACCAGGATCAGGGCGGTCTTCTGGATACGCTCTTCATGGGTCTTCGGCGCTATGTCGGACAGGGTTCCGGTCACGATCTTCTGGTCCGCTCTGGAGGCGTGGTGGACGACCGCTGCCGGGCAATCGGTCCCGTAGATCGGTGAAAGGGTCTCGACGATATCGTCTATCCGGCTCACCGAGAGAAAGAGACACAGGGTAGCGCGGGTCTGCGCGATCCGGTGAAGCTCCTGCTCCTCGGGCATAGGGGTGCGGCCGGATACGCGGGTCAATATGACCGTCTGGGCGATCTCGGGAGCGGTGAGCTCCACCGCCAGGGCGGCGGCCGCGGCCTGAAAGCTGCTCACGCCGGGAACCACCCGGTAATCGATGCCGAGCGCGTCGAGCCGCGCCATCTGCTCGCCGATGGCGCCGTAGATGCTGGGATCTCCGGAGTGCAGGCGCACCACGTCCAGGCCCTGCCGGTCGGCGGCAAGAATGGCCTGCACGATGGCGTCCAGGTCCATGGAGGCCGAGTCGTGCTTGATCGCCTGCCCGGGGATCAGGCGCAAAATCCCCTGGCCCACCAGCGAACCGGCATAGATGCAGCAACGCGCGGAGGTGATCAGGTCGTGGGCCTTGCGGGTGAGAAGCTCCGGATCCCCGGGGCCGGCGCCGACGAAGTACACGGTCATCTCAAGGCTCCTTGCGGGCGTCGACGATGATGGTGGACAGGTATCCGAGATGCGGATCGCTCACCTGCAGGTTGCCGAGATCGGTCTCGATGCGTTCCCCGTCCAGGCCGGCCCGCGCCACGAAGACGCTGCGCCCGAGCAGCGAGCGCTCGCGCAGCAGCTCCAGCACGGACTGCAGCCGCTTGCCGACCTTCATCAGCACCACGGTGCCCTTGAGCTCGATGGCGCGAAGCAGCAGCTCGGGCGTGTCGTCGGAGGGCACGATGACCACCGGGCTCTTGCCCTCGCCTACCGGAAAACCGGTGAGCGCCGCCGCCGCGGAAAAGGCGGTGATACCGGGAACGGTGATGACCGGCGCCCCGGGCAACAGCGCCTTCAGGGATCGCACCAGGTAGATATGGGTGGAATACAGCAGGGTATCGCCCAGAGTGAGAAAGCAGGCGTCCCTTCCGGCCGAGAGCACCTCCGCCACCTGGGCCGCGGACTTCTTCCAGTGCTGCTCGAGCGTCTGCCGGTCCTGGACCATGGGAAAGACCACCTCTCGCACGACCGCTTGCGGATGAAGGTGCTCCCTCGCGATGGCCAGGGCCACGCTCTCGGATTTGATGCGCGCCTTGGGCGCGAACACGTCCGGGCAGCGGCCGAGAATCTCCTTGCCCTTGACCGTGATCAGGCCCGGGTCGCCGGGCCCGATGCCGATTCCGTATAGCGTTCCGAGTTTCATTCCCGTTCCCTTTTCCGTGTGAGCACGACAATGCTGCGCCCCGAGTAAACGCCGTCGGCCAGATCGTCTGGCTTTACCTTTTCTATTCGCTCCCCTGCCAGGCTCAGATCCTGACAGACGAAGATGCGGCGGTTCGAGCCCATCCGCCCGAGTAGCGCCCGCACCCAGGCAAAGGCCCCAGGGTGGCCCATGAGCACCGCGACGGTATTCCAGTCATCGAGCCGGGCCGGTTCGATATCCGGCAGATCCCGGTGCGCGCTGATGACGCGCGCCTCGACCCAGCTCAGGGCCAGCCGGGCCAGCGCCAGCTGCACCGAGCTGATGCCGGGTATGATTCGGCAGCTCGCATGGCCGAAGCGCTCGAGCACGGCGGTCGCCAGGCTGTACAGGCCCGGGTCGCCGGTGGTGAGAACGACCACCCGCTTCTGCCGCCAGCAGTCCTCGATCCGGTCCAGCACGGCAGCGACATCGGCTCCCACGGTGAGCTTCTGCACCTTGCTTCGGGAAAATAGCCCGAGCAACCGCGAAGCGCCCACCAGCACCTCCGCGCGCGCAACCTCCTCCATTACCTGTAACGTCAGGTAACTCGCGGCGCCCGGGCCACAACCGGCGATGGTGATGACCGGCTCGCTCGCTTTCACGTCCATGGCGACAGGTCTCCGTCGGTGGCGAGAAGAGCGCCCTGCATGTCGATCACCGCGACCGAGGGATCACGGCCAGGGCCGAGCCGCTCGGCGATGCGCTCGCGGATGGCGCCGGCCAGGGCGGCGGCGAGATCCTGGCTTTCGTCCGGCCCGAGCGCCTCGAAGCAGCCCTGTACCGTGGGGATGCCGTCGGGGATTTCGAGCGAGAGCGAACGGGCAAAGCGCAAGACGATGGGCAGCGCGGGCGGCGACTTGCGGCTGTGGGTCTGGAAGTGGCCGTCGATCAGCTTGGCGAGCTTGCCCGGGTGGCCGACCGCCAGCAGGCCGGAAACGCCGAGCGTCGCAGCCTCTTGCAGTAAATATCCCCACTCGTTGGACACGCTGATCAGCGCGTCGGGCTCGAAGCGGAAATGGCGCTCGGCGGCGCGCGCACCGATGTTGCCGGGCACCAGCACGGGATGGCTCACGCCGGCGGCAACCCCCACCCGTAGCAAGAGCGCCAGCGACTCGCGCACGGCCGGACAGCTGAAGGGCACCACCCGTCCCGAGGTACCCAGCACCGACAGACCGCCCTGGATTCCCAGTCGCGGGTTGAACGTCTTCGGGGCGATGGCCTGGCCGCCCGGGATCGATACCGTCACCCGGACGTTGCCATCGGTCACCTCCCGTATCGCGCGCTCGATCATGCAATGCGGAACCGGGTTGATGGCCGGCTCTCCCACCGGGACCGACAGCCCGGGCCGGGTCACCGTACCGACGCCCTCGCCGCCGGAAAAGCAGACGCCCGGCTGCTCGCTCCACGATATCCGGGCCGTCACCACCACGCCGTCGGTGTCGTCCGGATCGTCACCCGCGTTCTTGCGCACGCCGGCCATGGCCCAGCCGTCGCCCCGCTCGGTGAAGAGCACGGGCAGGCTCACTCGCTCGCCGTCGGGCAGCTCGACCGCGCTCCGCCCGACGCCGTCCTCTCCCAGCAGGCAGCGGGCCGCCGCCCGGGCGGCCGCGGCCGCGCAGGTACCGGTGGTGTATCCCGAGCGCAGTCCCTTCACCGATGTGACCTCTAGTGGTGGTGGTGGTCGCCTTGGTCGTCGTGCTCGCCGTGCTCGCGCCGGTAGCGCTCGGCTTCCTCCGGCTTCATGGGCACGAACTCGCACTGCCCCTCGGGCACAGGAAAGCGGTCGCGCGGCGGAAGCTCGATCTCACGCACGTCCTTCAGCGCTCCGGCTTCCCGGATGCGCTTGCTCACCAGATCGACCAGCAGTTCGTCGAAGCCCAGCGGCTGGCCCAGCACCAGGGTGATCCCGGGGTACCTGGCGGCCTCGACCTGCATCATCTCGGGGATATCGAGCTGGATGTGCAGCCCGCCGTGCAGGAAGTAGGGGATGGTGACGACCTTCCTCGCGCCCGCCTTCACCACCTCGGCCAGGATCTCGGGGAAGTGGGGGCCGAGCCGGGACAGGTAGCAGGTCCGCACCGCACCGACGCCTTCTCGCTTGCTCAGGGACCGGGCGACCGCTTCCATCGACTTGCCCGCGCCCTTCACCCGACTGCCGTGCCCCAGCAGTATGATCGCCATATCGTTGTCGACCGACATCATCTCTCCTTTTCGTTTACAGCAACGGTACACAGCCCGTGTATCGCGCTCACCGCGAGCGCGCTTCCCCCGCGCCTTCCCTCCACCGCCAGGTGGGGAACGTCGAGGGAGACGAGCTCCTGCTTGCTCTCGACCACGTGCACGAACCCGACCGGCATCGCCACCACGAAAGCCGGTATGATACCCTCTTGAATGATCATCCGGTTCAGCTCGAGCAGCGCCAGCGGCGCGTTGCCGAAGACCGCGATCGCCCCGTGCAGTATCGACTTCGCCTTACGCACGGCGAAGATGGAACGCGGAAGCCCTTCCCGTTTCGCCGTCTCTGCCACGTCCGGATCGGCGACGTGACAGAAGACCCGGTCCGGCCCGTAGCCCGGATGAACGCTACGGAGCCGCGCCAGCGACAGCCCCACACGGGCCATGTTGGCGTCGAGGTAGATGGGAGCGCAGTCCCGCAGGGCCCGGACCGCGTCGTCCACGCCGCCGACGGAGAAGCGGACCCGGCGGGCCAGCTCCAGGTCCGCGCAGGCGTGGATCATCCTTTTAACCACGAGCCACTGCCGAGGGGAGAAGCCGTGGGCGGGCGCCTCCCGGTCGATGACGGCGAACGATTCATTCTCCACCTCCTCCGGGGACAGGGGGCGGCGGAAGAAATCGAGGATCAGGGGTTGCGGCCCGCTCGCGCCGCTAGAGCCTGGCATGCTCGAAACCTCCTCTCTCGTTTTCCGGTTGCTTCCGGCAAACGTCCGTCAGGTGGGCGATGCATCCCGGCCGGGATGCGAGGTGCAGATGAACGTAGCTCGCCAGGACATTGCCCAGCTGGTAGCCCTCTCGCACCGGCAGGTCCGATCTCCGGTAAGAAACCTTGTAAACCGTATCCCAGCCGGCACCTGCGCCGGGTTCCATCTCGAACTCGGAGTAGTGGAACTCGTGGCCTCGCAGCCGCTCTCCTTTTGTTCCCCAGAGGCAGTCGGCAAGCAGCTCGACCTCGGCGTAGCCCAGGCTCTTGAAGCGGTCCAGCATCTTGCAGGCGCCGGGCAGGACGCCGGCCATCGGGTAGCGCGAGCGGTCGCGGGTGACGATACCCTGGCTCAGCAGCATCAGTCCTCCGCACTCGGCGTACACCGGCCGACCGCTCCGACAGAATGCGCGCAGCGACTGCAACATGGACGAATTGCCCGACAAGGTTTCGGCAAAGAGCTCCGGGTAGCCGCCGCCGAGGTAGAGCGACTGGAGATCCGCGGGAAGCTCCGAGTCCGAAATGGGGGAGAAGCGGACCAGCTCGAACCCGTGCTCCTCGAGCACCTCCAGGTTGTCCGGGTAGTAGAAGTGAAAGGCACTGTCGAAGGCGATTCCCAGCCGCAGCGGCTCGCGCGGGCCGGTCGTTTCCTTGACCTCGCCCCGCGGCTCGGGCGGTTCGACGGATTCGATGGGCGGCGCCTGCCCGGCGAGGTCGACGATGGCGTCGATATCGGCTGAAAACTCGAGCGCGTCGGCCAGCCGGTCGAGCCTCTCGTCGGTCAGCGAGCGCGCGTCGGCCGAGACCAGGCCCAGGTGGCGGCTTTCCAGCGAGGGGAAGGCGCCTCTGGTCACCCCGCCCAGCAAGGGCGGCAACCCGGCCGCCCGGAGCGCCTGCTCGAGCAGCCCTCGATGTCGCTCGCTGCCGCAGCGGTTGGCAATGACGCCGCACAACCGCAGATCGGGCTCGAACCCGGCAAACCCCTTGACCGTTGCCGCTAGGCTCCGCACCTGTCCGTGGGCGTCGCAGACCAGCAAGACAGGAGCACCGAGCAGGCGGGCGACCTCGGCCGCGCTGCCCTCGCTCGAATCGACCGAGGCGCCATCGAAGAGCCCCATGGCGCCCTCGATCACGGCGATGTCGTGGTCGCGGCTGGTCCCGGCGAAGAGCCGGCGCACGTAGTCGCACCCCGACATCCAGGTGTCCAGGTTGAAGCAGGTATTTCCCGCGGCGATGGAGAGATGGGTCGGGTCGAGAAAGTCGGGCCCCACCTTGTATGGCCGGACCGAAAGGCCGCGACGCCGAAGCGCTCGAACCAGGCCAAGCGCAACCGACGTCTTGCCAACCCCGCTCCCTGTCCCGGCCACGAGCACGCGGGGGCACGACGAACGGGGCCGCGCGTTTACGGGATGGCTTTCTACCATGACCATCCCCCCGGCTGTGCCGTGTAAGTTACCACCAGCCAGCGCAAGGCGAGCCCCATCGCGGCCGCGAGCAGGAAGGCAGCCCACATCAGCCGAACGGCGAGCTTTACATGTCTTGCTCCGAGCGGCTCGCCCTCATCGCCCAGAAAGGGCCTATTCTCGACCCGTTCGCCGTAACGGTTTTCTCCGCCCAGCCGCACGCCCAGAGCACCGGCCATGGCCGACTCGGGATGACCACCGTTGGGGCTGGGATGCCGCTTACGATCGCGCTGGTATACGCGAACGGCGCGGCCGGCGGAGAGCCCCAGCAGCGGTGCCGCGCAGATGACGAGAGCGGCGGTGATCCGGGCGGGAACGAGGTTCAACAGGTCATCGAGCCGCGCCGACGCCCAGCCGAACCGCCGGTACCGGTCGTTCATGTAACCGAAGGTGGAGTCGAGCGTGTTGGCGGTCTTATAAGCGACCGCTCCCAGCGGCCCAAGCACAATCGCGTAGAGCAACGGCGCGATCACCCCGTCGCTGCTGTTCTCGGCCACGCTCTCCACCGCCGCGCGCGCTGCCTCCCCCTCGTCCATTTGGCTCGTGTCCCGGCCCACCAGGAGCGACACCGCCTGTCGCGCCGCAGGCAGATCCCCGGCGGCGAGCTCTCGGTAGACCCGCCCGGCGTGGGAGGCCAGACCGCGGCCGGCGAAGCAGGTGTACAGGACGAATACGGAAAATAGATCCCCGGCTAGCGGATGCAATCTGGCAGCGGCGGCGAGCAATACGGCGACCAGCCCCACGCTGACCGCGAGCACCGCCAGCACCAGCAGCGCGCCCGCCGCGCGCGGCCAGGGCACGATCCAGCGAAACGGCCCCTCGAGCGCCAGGCCGAGCCGCGCCCCGCCGGTGACCGGGTGAAAGAGCCAGGCCGGATCGCCCAGCAGCAGATCCAGGCCTATGGCCAGGACGATCTGCAGCTCGAGCCTCATTCGATTCCCACCAATTTCAGGATACGCTCGATATCGCTGTGCCGGCGGACGGTATCGGCCAGCCTGTCCAACGCGGAGTCGATCTCGAAGCGCGCACCGCCAGCGCCGGTAACCGGCTTGCCCAGGGCCGAACGCGCCCGGTCGATGAGCCAGCGCCGGAAACCGTCGTCGTCGAATACGCCGTGCAGATAGGTCCCCCAGATGCGGCCGTCCTCGCTTCCAACGCCGATGACCTCGCCGCCGGCGTTCTTCCAGAGCGGCTGCACCGCATCGCACGACGAGCGCCCGTGGTGGATCTCGTACCCCTGCACCTCGAACCCGGTGGGTAGATGCGTGGCCCGGGTGAGCGCCAGGGTCTTCTCCGGCATCAGGGTGGTCTGAACGGGCAGAAGCCCCAGCGCCTCGCTCTGCTTTCCGTCCGGCGTCTCCACCGCCATCGGGTCACAGATGCGCTCGCCGAGCATCTGAAAACCTCCGCAGATACCGATGCAGAAGGCCTTGCCGTCGCGCCCGAGCTCGAGCACCCGCGAGGCGATGCCGCTCTTGCACAAGTAGTCGAGGTCGTGCAGGACGTTCTTGCTTCCCGGGATAATGACCATGTCGGCCGAGCGGAGTTCCTCGACGCGGCGGACCATGCGCAGCGACACATCGGGCTCGATACCGAGCGGATCGAAATCGGTGAAGTTGGAAATGTGCGGCAGGTCGACGACCGCGACGTCCAGCTTCTGGCTGTCCCCGGTCGGGCCACGGCTCGGCCGGTTCTTCATGGAGACCGAGTCCTCCTCCGGTAAACCCAGGTCGTGTAGATAGGGAATGCAACCCAGCACCGGTCGGCTGGTGCGCCGTTGCAGGTAGTCGATCCCGGTATCCAGCAGCCGGGCGTCCCCGCGAAACCGATTGATGACGAATCCCGCGATCCGCTCCCGTTCCGCCTCGGTCAGAAGCTCCAGGGTGCCGACGAAGGAGGCGAAGATGCCGCCCCGCTCGATGTCGCCCACCAGCAGGACCAGGGCGTCTGCGTACCCGGCCATGTGCATGTTGACGATGTCCCGCGGCTTGAGGTTGATCTCGGCCGGGCTCCCCGCCCCCTCGATGACCATCACCTCGTATTCGGCCGCCAGCTCGTCGTAGGAGCCGTGGACCTTCTCCAGCATGTCCGCCTTGAGGGCGGTATACGCGTCGTAGCCCATGTGTCCCACGGCCTTGCCCAGCAGGATGACCTGCGATCCGGTCTCGCTGTTGGGCTTGAGCAGGACCGGGTTCATCTTCACGTCGGGCTCGAGCCGGCACGCCGCCGCCTGCAGGACTTGGGCGCGCCCCATCTCGCCTCCCTCCCGGGTGACGTGGGAGTTGAGAGACATGTTCTGGGCCTTGAAGGGAGCAGCCCGGATCCCCCGCTGGTTCAGTATTCGCAGCAGCCCGGCGCAGAGCAGACTCTTGCCCGCGTTGGAGCCGGTTCCCTGTACCATGATGGCCCGGGCGCGCCGGACGCAGCGCCGGGTTCTGGACGCTGACGAGGATCCGGACGATGGCGCGGCTGTGTAAGGGGCAACGTCGAAGAACTCCGCCAGCCTGGGAAGAAGCCGCCCGGTATCCGTCTCGGGGCGCACCGCCAGTCGGAAGTAGCGGCGGTCTAGCCCGGCGTAATTGTCGCAGACCCGGATGGCCAGGCCCGAGTCCAGTAGCCTTTCGGCGATGGTTCCGGCGTCCAGGTCCCCGACCTCGCTTCTCAGCAGCAGGAAGTTCGCCCGGCCCGGGTATACCGTGAGCCCGAGTATCTTCTTCAGCTCGTCTTCCATGGCTCGCCGGAGCGCCTTCACCCGCGCGGCCGTTTTATCGATGTACTCGACATCGGAAAGCGCCCGCTCACCCACCGCCAGGGCCAGCGCGTTCACGTTCCAGGGCGGCAGGTGCTCGCGAAGCCGCCGGCACAGTTCGGGCGAGGCAAAGGCCGCTCCCAGCCGGAGCCCCGGGATACAGAAGGCCTTGGTCAGCGAATACAGGACCACGATGTTTTTCGGTCGGTCGCTGCGCAGGCTGTATTGCGCGCCCCCTTGTACGAGATCGATGTAGGCCTCGTCCACGACGAATGCCGCGCGGGGATGCCGCCCGGCCAGCCAGCGCAGCGCATCCGCGTCACACAGGGTTCCGGTGGGATTGGCCGGCTGGCCGATGAACACGACCGTGTCGGGGGTCGTCATCCGGTCGAGTGCTTCGGGGTCGATGGCGAAGCCGTGCTCCTCGGACAAGACGGGCTCCTCGACCTGCACGCCGTGCTGGACGGCAGCGCGCCGGTAGTCGATGTACGCGGGCGACGGGATCAGAGCCCTGGTCTTTTCCAGCACGCGCGGCAGGACGAAGATGAGTTCAGAGGTCCCGTTGCCCGCGACCAGGGTTTCGGAAGGCACATCGAAGCGCCGGGACAGAGCCTCGAGGAACGACGTGCAGCCCGGGTCGGGGTAGTGCCCAAGCTCCGAGATCGCGCGGCTCAGCACCTCCCTCAGCCAGTCGGGGGGGCCCAGAGGGTTGAGGTTAGCCGAGAAGTCGATAATCGCCGCGGGCTCGATCCCCCTCTCGCGCGCGAGTCGAACCACGTCCCCGCCGTGTCCGGTCACCGGGCCAGGGCGAGCGGTCAGCTTAACAGTCGTTCGTTTCGATCGCGACATCCGACGGCATCTCCGCTTGCGGAAAAAAAGGAACCGTCCCGATCCGACGGTACGGGGATGCCGTTTTTCATCCTCGATTGAAGCGCCTGGAAGCCTTCTTTCCGCGAAAGGCGACTGCTTCGGTTACTCGGCGAGCAGGTTTTCTGGCTCCCGGATCATCCTACCGGCTGCGCCTTCCCGTCCTTCCCGAACAGTGGCTTTTCGCAGCTTTCGTTCCCGGTTACAGCGGCGGGCCCGCGACGGATTCGCACCGTCTTCCCTTTTACGACCGACGTCTCACTCGCAGAGAAACAGTTATCTCGCGGCACCGGCGAAGTCAAGCCAGGCCGGCGGAGCCCACACCCCGACCAGAAAACGGGTATCTACCGGCCAGCCCACGTTCGAACCCCACCTCTCCGGGAGGTTGCGGCCGTCTCTGGGGGCTGCCAGGCCGGTCCAGCGGGGCCGGTCGCTCCCGCGCTTTCCCGCTCGGCAGACCGACACCTCGACCAGCGCCATCAGGTTACGCCGCGCGACGGCAAGGGACGCCCGGGGGCGCATAAGGTCGCGTAACTGCTCAATTCGTGAATGGTTCCGGGAGAACGAAACGGTTTGGGAAGCTGTACCGCGCTTCTTTTTCGGCAACCGTCGCTCAGCGTCGCCCGGTCGCCCTCGCCTTCCGCGGATATCGGTTAAAAAAAACGGTTTAGCACCAGCGCTGACCCCTCCCCGTATCCCCGGGATTCAGCAGGCTCTGGCTGTCGCAGATCCCTGTCGTAATACTCCTGTCCTGGCGTTTTCGCGACGGCGATTAGAAGGAGCGAAGCGACATGCTGCTCGGCTAAGCCAGGGTATCGACCGACGACCAGAAACTCGACCTACAACACAACGCGCTGCTAAAAAGCCGGCGGTAAAAATGGATCCGACGATACAGTATCGGACACCGCGCTCCGATTGCCGGTCCGGCAGGAGCTGTTCGGTTTCGCCCGACCTGCGGATACTGTCGTAGTCTAAAAAACCGCCAGGCTTGGCTACTTGCTGCGCGACTTAATCAAGCTAGTCAACGCGCTCGTGGAGCTCGGCGTCGGGCTACGCTCGCTACGCGAATCGATCGACACCACTACGCCCGCGGCTAAGCTGACCTTCCACGTCTTCTGCGCGCTTACCGAATACGAACGCGATGTCGTGCGCGAGCGCACCCGTGCCAGCTTGCTCGCCGCCCGCCAGCGCGGCAAAACGCCCGGCCGCTCCCGCTCGCTCAGCCCCGAACAGGTCGAGATAGCGCGAATCCTGCTCGCGAATCCGAACCTTTCGGCCCGCCAGGCCGCCGCCCAGTTCAGCGTGCACCGCTCCATTCTCGATCGCAGCCTCGCCGTCCGGTAACCGCCGCCGCGACCCGTCGACCCAGTCCCAGAGCCCCAGGCGGGCCCGAAAACGTGTATGTGCACACCTGCCAGAAAAACACGAATGCTACTGCCCTTTCAGCTCGCGGTCGCACGCAATACAGGTGCCCTCACGTCGATTGCTTCGTCGATGCTTTGGCACTGCCGTTTCGACGTAACCGCCCACATCCTTCCCCTTCAACATATCGGAGAGGATCCCGACCGCCACTTCCCTCGGCATGGCGTACATCAGCCCTCGCGCACCCTCATAGGAGCAGTTCAGCGCAGCAAGAGCCTGCCCCCAACGAAGGGCTCGGACTACTGCCTTCTGGCATCTGGCTAGGTTCGGTAAGCGGTCTCGGTTGGAGAGCAAAGCGTGAACGAATCCAGCTGAACACCAGTCGCCGCTTCCGGCAGCATCTCGGAGTCGCGGAGCAGGAACTGCGGGCAACTCCTCTTCATGCACGGTATTCCGACCTTGTCGAATCGTGACCCTCAATCCCGCGCCGCCACGGGTCTCGATCTCTACTGGTACTTCCGCATCGGCGGCGGCATCGCGCACACCGGACAGTCTCTCGTGGGAATACTTGAAAACGTGACACGCACGTAGGCACGCCGCAAACAGGCCAGGGTCTTTGATGCCGGACGGCTCGAATACAACAAGGGCGCCGTCCTGTCGCGCACGAGCGGCGATCTCAAGGTTCGCCCGAGCGACCCGATCAAAGAAGAACAACGATGCAGCTGGCATCGACGCGACGAACTCGCGGATATCCCGTTGAAGCAATGGACGATAACCTGCAGTGCGTACTCCACACTCGGGACAAATTCGGCTGAAGCGGTGCCGCGCGGCTCCTTGTCGGTTGAATACGATCTCCTGAAAGACGACCGGCGTCTGCGCAGTTGTCTCTCGCACAAGGAACCGCGTGTCGACCGACCAATACTCCAAGTCCTTGACCAGCTCGCGGCCGGACCGATCATTGCCAATGCGAGCTATCGGGGCTGATTTCCAGCCGAGATACGACAAAGTCGTCAGGACGTTGCCGCAGGATCCGCCTGCAAAACGCCGTTCGGTTGTGCGCCCGTTGATCGACCGCACGATGTCCAAGGCAACAAAGCCAGCGCCGAGGCACCACACCTCGGTCATCGCTCGTGAACTACGTTCTTGTGGCAAAGCACTCTCCAAACAACCAAGCCGTGTGATACTCGGAGTTCGTCTCAGCCGAAACCTCGCCGGTCAGCGTGTCGATGTAACCCACACCCACTTCAATCCGCTCTTCCCGACGATGCCACCACGATAGTTTATAGGCAGCGAGCAGCACGCTAAGAAACAGGAGTTTTTCTGACATTGCCGATACGGCAGCATTACGGCCACCAAAAGGAAGGTCTAAGTTGGGAATTGGTGGGGCATCGGGCAGCGCTGTGGCCGCGGCTCCCAATCGCAGGCTAGCGATCGGAGCCGATTGCCAACCGAAGCAGCTGAGCACGACGAACACGTTCTCGCACGTCCCCCCCACCCAGTAGCGGGGCTCTTCCGGCCGGTCCTCGGAGAGAACAGCACCGAGAGCCACGAGGCGGACCCCGGTCGCGAGTGGTGCTGCGTCTGCGTTCGCGAACCGCTTCTTCATTCGGCGGTCTCTCTGCTGCCGTGCGGCGCGTAAGCCTCGCCACTTAGCCAAACGTGCACCAGTTCCGCGGTCTGCGCATCCCGGACCGCATCGAGGCGGGCGAAGTCGACCGAATAACTGAGGGTTTCCACGTACATGATGGTGAAGTCCCGTTCAAGGGCGGCCATTAGGGCGCCCACTGCGAGCGCCTTGCTGCCCACCGGTGATAGAATAATCTGGGAGCCGCCGATGTCGACGAAAACCCGCTTCCGAGAGTCGTCCATCCGGAGGACGGTGCGATAGAGGTCGAGGGGGCTCCGTTGGCTGGCATAGACGATGTCTCGGCTATCAACCCGCCAAGTGTTTTCGAATTCCTCCGCGTAGTGCTCGATGAGCCGGTCGGGGAGATGGGGGTCGTCCGCGGGGAATGGGAGGATCGGGCAAAAAGCGTGCGGCTGGACCCGCTGCCTGATTCGCTCTAGGACGGGCCGCTTCCCCCAGGCGAGTTGGGGCATCCAGAGGAGCGCCGCCCGGGATCTCGCGTCCAGCCCCCAACCGCCCTTGAACCCGTGGACCGCGTCCGCCACGTCAGTCGGGGTTGAGCGGATCTCGGCGTCCGTCCCCGGTTCTTCGGCTACCACGAGGTGGAGGTTTAGCCCCTGGCGCTCCGCCACGGCGAGGAGATATCGGACGATTGGGAACGCCACGCCGATGGAGAGCGCGCTGAAATCGACGAAAATGTCCGTCAGGTTGTCGATAGCGAGGCCGCTGACGCGGCCGACAGCCGTCCGTCCCCCGACGACCGCGTTGTCGGCGGCAAAGACGTCGAGTCGGGTGACGGAGCAGTCCGGGAAGAGCCGGCGAAGCGCCTCTTCGTTCTGGTCACCTCGGGCGACAAGCTCGGCGTCCGGGCGGGGCCGTTCTTCCCGGAGAAAGTACCCCCGGGCCCGCCCGTCGGCATACTGGGCTACGTGCGTTGCGATAGCCGTCGACCGCGGGTCGAATCCGGCGCCGGCTACGAGCAGCACCCGTCGGTCGGGCTGGGCGAGATATTCCCGCAAGAACTCTTCAGTGTGCTGACCCAGATGATAGATGCAGCGGTCCCAGAGCGGTTTGGTCATGGCCGAGGCTCCTCAAGCATCGCGGCCAGTGCCTGAGGGGTACTCTCTACGAAACCACCCCGCTTCAGGGTCAAACCATGCTTTAGGACAACCATGCCACCGAGCTCGATGAGGCACCACTCTTTCCGCTTGCACGGGTATTGCGGTACCAGGGTAACGGCGTTGTAGGCGACGCCGAACTGGAGCACATGCGCGAGTTCGGGGTGCGAGTCGGGTAGCGCGTCGAAATCCTCCTGAAGGATACCGAAGGCGTTCGGCGTGAGCCACCCGTTCGGCTGCTCCGTCACCTCGACGCACCGAACCGCAATCGCAGTGACCAGCCGTCGGACGAGGAGGTGCTGGGGGAAATTCCACCCGGTAATGATCTGCTCGCCGCGCTTGCGGAGGAGCTGATGCTGAGTGGTGGCGATCAGAGATGCCGGTTTGGAGCGTATGATTTGCGTCGCGGAGGTCTCGACGAGAACGGCCGCGAGCTGGAGGAACTGCTCGACGTTCTCCGAGCTGGCATCGCACAGGTCGTCGATGCCGTAGTAAAAGGGCCGGTCGAACCTCTGGAGGAGGTGGAGCCGCGCCGCTTCGTAGACCGAAGAGTTCGCGGAGATCGGCTGGGACGGCTCCTGGTCATCCTCGGTCCCGAAGAGGCTAGGGCCCCTACGTCGCTTGTCGTAGCGGTGGAGCATGACGGCGATCATCGCGAGGCCGACGTCCTCGGCGACCGGTTTACCGCCCACCCGGAATTCGTCGACCTTTCTCTCGAAGGTCTCCCGGCGGCTGCTAGCGACCTTGAGCCGCCGTTGCGCCGCGTCGACACTCTCTCGCAGCCGCCGACACTTCGACGATGTGAGCGTTGGCTCCTCGTCGCTGAGCAAGTCCCCGAGGACCACCAAATCGCGGGCGCTGAGGAGCGGTGTCCGTCGTAAGTAGCGGCCGGCCATGTCCTTCGCTATACGGCGGAAGTTCGTCCGGTTCTCCCGCCGCGGCCCGCTGCTTTGAAGGAGAACCACCTCGGTCTCCCGATCTTGGCTGAGACCGGGGTAACTCGCGGCGTCCGAGAGGTCCTCGGTAACCGCGGCGAGCGCTTCCTGGGGGCGGAGCACGTCGAACCGGGCGATCATCCACCGAGCGATCCGGAGCTCCCGCCGGGCAAGCCACCGCTGGAGCGCGTGGAACTGTTCCGGGTGGAGGACATGAGCGTCGTCGAGTATCGCGAGTGGGCGGAGCTCGAGGGTACGCTTCTGACCCTCAGGCCCGACCCGCACCCGGACGTGTTCAATGATGTCGAACGGCTGGTACACGGCGGTCGCCTCCGGCGGGAGGTCAGCCTCGGTCGGGGCGATCAGCGCCCCCATCACCTGGTAGAGGGCCTTCTCGACCGTCCGGGCGCGGCGGGCAATGTCTTCTCCCTTCACCCCACCTATGGCCTCCACGATGGACTCGGCGCCGGCCCGCGGTACCACATCCATGTCGTCGGGCGCCACACCGGCGGCGGCGAGGTGGCGGAGCCAGCCGAGGACGGCGCGGGCCTGGATGAGGGCGGTCATAAGCCGGAGTTTGAGCGACTCTGCGTACGGGAACTCCCAGAACTCGCGGTAGTCGGTTTCGAGCGGAAGCCGGCAACCGAGAACAGCCGGCTGCTCGTCGTTTAGGGCCCCGCACTCAGCGAGCGCGCCGACCAAGGCATGGTATGTTGATACTGAGCTGTTTCGGAGAAGCGCGGCGAGGCTCGGGTACTCGAAGAGTCGCGCCAGGGTAGTCTTCCCGCTCCCGGGGGTCCCCCGCATGAGCACGAGCCGGTCGTAGAGCCGGCCGGCCTGCCCCGGCTTCTTCAGGTAGAAGGTGACCGGCTCGGGGCTGACGATCGCGAGGAAAGCCTCGTCGTCGCGGAGGAACTCTGTAGCACGGCGTTCGAATGGGTTGTCCACGGTTCTTCCTCCGTCATGTGTGCCGCTGGCGACGGCGGAAGAGCGGCCGCATGGAGTGCTTCCCCTCCCCGCTCGGGGTGTCGGCCCACAACAGAGAGATAGAGTTGTTCGGCGTGTTGTGCTCAAGGACCAGTGGCAGGGCGCACTTCCCGAACCCGAGCCGGGCGTCCTCGCCGCCAAGCTTCATGTGCTTGGTCTCGATCGCGTCGTCGTAGTACTTCTCGACGAGCTTCAGGAATTCTCCGTGCCGGTCCTGATCCACCGGAAAACTCCTCGGGAGAACCTTGCCATAGGAAAACTTGACCCGCTCGAACCAGTTCTCGCCGGCATCCAGCCTCATCTTGAGCGCGTCCGCCTGACGCTGCCCAGCTGTTTCCTTCGCCCGATGCGTCGCGAGGTAGTGGTGGACACAGAGTACCCACGTGGATTCGAAGTGGGTATCGGCCACGCCGGCCCCCTCGACGTCGTCCCAGAACCGGAGCATCTTCCCGTTCCAGCGGTTCTTCTCTTCCTCCCACCGCAGCAGCGTGGTACCGCTCGCGATGAAATCGTCGACCAGGAAGACGAACGCGAACCGGGCCGCAGGCTCTTTCAGGTCGTCCTGGAGGTCCTTGAGTAGGTCGTCCCACTTCGCCTTATTAATTCGAGGGGCCGTAACGACCTGCTCGTTGCTCACCATCCCGGCGTTCGCCCGCCGAAACACGTCGATACGCGCCCCATCGCTCAACTCGATGAAGAGGGTCTGGCGGAGAAGCCGGTCGTATAGCGATACCGCGCTCGCGTCCGCCCACAACCGGTATATGGGGATGCCGGACCGAGCGGCCGCTTCCTGCATCAATCGCCACTGTACCGTCTCTGGAAAAAAGAGCTCGACCAGGTGGTTCATCTCCCCGGGGCTCACGTATACCAGATGCTCTCGAACGAAGCCGTAGGCCGTATCCCGCTCGGCGTCGGTCGGAAACTGCTGTAGCCAGTCGGCGAGGCTCTCCACGAACCTCGCCCCGGCCCGGAAGTCCTGGTAGCCGTCGTACTTCATCTTCGACATCAGGTCGAGCCAGGCGAACTCCTTCCGCGACTGGTCGGTGTCCCACTTCATTATCTCGCTCAACTTACCGAGAATGAATTCCTGGTTCACTACCCCCTCCGCATTTGGTCTACTCTAGACCGAGCCCCAGCCGGCCCTCGTCCGCCTCTGGTCGCGAAGAACGATTCAGCGTCGCCGTCGAACCACAATGCCCATGCTAGGCCAGATTCCAGCGTGGCTTCGGGTCCGCGAACAGCCATTTCAACCGTGTCACCACGTTTCGCATCCTCCCAAATTCGTCGTAATAGTGGAGATGCGCAAAGCGCCCTCATACGCGTGCCCCCGAGTCTTCGATTGCATCCAGGTTGATGCGTACGGCGCCCGAGCGGGGCTGAAACGCGGTCAAGTACCGAATGGTAGCAGGAGGTCCAAGACATCCTCGCGGCGCGAGATTCCAGCAGGAGCGTGCGGCCGAAGAAACGTCATCGACGCTTAGCGAGAAACGGTGTCGAAGCAGTTCGAAGTCATTGCCGGGCCACCCCCCTCGGTCGCCGATGCAGAGTACTATTCGAGGGGAAACAAGCTCCGCCAATCGTTGCACGACAGCGAGCTTGGAGGTCTCTGCCTCAATGACGTCGATGGAATGCGCAGAGCATAGCGCTCGAACACCCGGAACTCCCGCTGCCAGAACCATGTCAGCGAGATGTCGATATAGTTCTACGCGTCGTTCGGCTTCATTCGGCGTCACTGTTATCTGCGAGGGTCGCACCTCGATGGTGGCAAGGGATGCGATGAGTTTGTCCTCAGCGAGTACCTTCTCAAGTGTGGCCAATGGAGCCGATATCGGCTTGGTCTTGTCGGGTATAGTGTCGTCTGCCAGGGTGCCTACGTCCGCACCGTTGTAGTACCCGATATAGACCTTCTTCCATACCTTTGAGGGAAGTGAGTCTCGAAGGGCCTGACGCACGGAGCGCCCCCGTCCGGTTGCAATACCAATAGGGAGGCGGAGTTTGAGAACGTGCAACAAAGCGTCCGCAGTGGCAGATGGAAACGGGTCGAAGCGTTCTGACTGATGGACAAGAGTGCCGTCGTAGTCGAGAACGACCGCACCGATGTCGGCTGTCGAGAGTTCTGATCGAAAGGACTCATACTCATTCATGTAGACGGAGCGAACGGCGTCGGATGCAGAATTCAAGCGTTTCAGCTTCCTATCGACGGCAGGTGGCACGGCGGTTTCATTCTTGGGCGTGTGGGGTGGCGTAAGGTGAAACATGCGCCTCCCGAAGTCGGGGACGGTTGGCTTGCCCGGATCGATGCCAAGGTGCTCGGCAACCTCAAGCGTCCAGTAGAGAGCTTGGGCGAGGAGATCAATGCTAGCAGAGGGACCTTCTTGCTTGGTACTTAGCCGGACCACTGGCACGTCTCTAGGGAAGAGTCGAAGGGTCTTCATTGCCAGCGATTGGGTCTCGGGCGTTATCAACGCGAGAACGAACGTGGATGAATGGCGCTGCGCGAGCCAGAGATGCCTCCCATGGCCGAAGTTGCGATAGTCTGAGATCTGGACATGGAGCAGCGCCGACTCGTGCAACCTCGACTCAAGATCAGTCGCTATCGGCGATGACCAACCACCGTGAAGAACCACGACGGAATCACGCCCTTTCCAAGAAGCATCAACGAGCGGGCGTTGTGGTTCTGCAAGCTGATTAAAGCGACCGTAGGCGCGGGCGAGAATGACCATCGTCGCCAGGAGCGAGTTCGTGGCGAGGTATCCGTCCTTTCCCGACGGAATGGGGTCGTCCAACACGTATCCGTGGGAATAGGCACGGATAGCAGAAGCAAGCGGGCTACCCTTTCGGGTACAGATCGCCCCTACGCTGGGGACTTCGGCAACGACTGAAACTCGTGCAGCTACAAGAACGTCGGTGTTCTTGCCTGACGCAGACAGGAACAGGACGGCGCGAGCGTGGAGTGCTGCTTCGTCGAGCAGCAGTTCAAGCGGTGTCGCATGCCTGCCCATGCCAAGCACGACGCGTCGATGAAGAAGGGCAGCGAAGTGAGCTGCGCAGGACGAACCTCCTGAGCCAACTGCGACGAGAGAGGCACCGCGGGACTGATCAACGAAACGCTGCATCGCGTCGATAGCCAAGGATGACGCCCACGCAAGCGTGTCCGAAAGCGTCTTGATCTCCGCGGCATAGCTCTTACCCACGCGTCCCTCCGAGGGTTCTTCCTGGTTGAGCCCTCCTCATGCTTCTCTGTCTCCGTCGTCTTGGCGCGGCGAGTCGGTCGCTTGGTCACTAGTGCCTTTCGTATCGTCGGCGCCGCCGGACTCAACCCACGCATCGACGGCTGACTTCTTGAACTTCCAGAAGCGGCCAACCCGGCGGCCCGGCATGCCTCGCTGAGAGAGCCAATTGTAGATGGTATCGCGGCTCGCACCGAGGTAGCTCGCGATTTCGTCGACGGAGAACCAACGATCTTCCATCACGCGTCCTCTCGAACGGTGTCGGCGCCAAGTCCGGGTCCATATATCCCGATCCCGGCTTCATGGTCAAGTGGAACTATGCGGAACAACATCGGACCGGGGGGAACGGTGCCGAATAGACAGGAATTAGAGGCAAGAAGCCGTACTCTACTGCTCATCGAGCTCGTAGAAGGGCCCACCCCGCCGCGCCACCCGGTTCACAAGAACTCGCCCGTAACTTCGCAACTCATTGACCTTTCAGGCTTTCTCGGAACGGCTCTCATCAGCCCCACTACCCTACGCGACAACGCCTCATATGGGGAGCCATTTCTCCCTCGTCGCTAGAAAACGACGGGAATCGACGAACAGAGGGGACCCCTTTTGAGGAATCCTCGGGGGCCCGGCTTTTCTCCCCGCGTTTTCGACGCGTTTGCGTCGGATCGCAAGGAATGCCGTGATAGCGAGCGCACCGATGTGAGAGAGCAGTGGTGAGAATCTCGGTCCGCGCGAACAAGTCTGGCGCGCGTGTTTTTTGGTTCGGGAGAAAGAGACAGAGAACGGTGAACAGGTGACGTTCACTTCTCACCGCACGCTTTCGGCTGCACCTTCACGACGAGTTACGCGTCGTTGCCGCGCGAAAAACCCGTGACGACGGCCATGCCGGAGGAATCTCTGGTGCTCTCGGCTCGCGCTCTCTCTTCGGCCAGGGTTTCCAGTCAACTTTCGGGTTGAGAATCCGAAGGTCCGCCGACACGCTGTTGCCGACAAACGGAAAACCGCCCGACACCGCTTCGGATTCGTCACCGCCCAGACTACTGGCTAGAAACGATTGTAAATAGGAGTCAAGGCCTGTCGGAGGAGGCGACTGGCTGATCGGTTACGTTTCTACTACGGTAGCTCCGATCGCGGGGTAGCTGAGGCGCGCGCTCGAGTCGTGGTCAGTGGTGGGGGACGGGGAAAACCTGGAGAAGCCGCCTCGGAACAGTTCGAAGACTCTTTGGGCCTAGGTCCGCGGAAGCCCTCGGGCTAAGCCGTAAATACAGAAAGCCATCGCCAGCCTGGTGAAATCATTGACGAATCAGACGGAAACGGTCTGGAAGCTCCCAGGTTCCCTACTGTGTTGTATCCCCCCGGGGATTTGTACCCGCGTCAGACAACAGAATATCGGGTGTGGACGACCGGATAATAGGTATGCGGTAGATGGGCCGGCCGGTCTTCTTTCCGACCCGTGTCGAATCCGTCTGTTCCAGAGCGCCATCGCCTCGACAACGCCGCCGGATATGAAAGAGGTGGACGACCCCCGCGTAGCTGAGATGCGGCGGGACGCCTCAGAAGGCCGAGAGGGCTCTTAGGGAGCGGTTTCGGATTCCGACGGAGGCGTGGATAGCCTCAACAAAGTGATTCCCAGTTTTTACCCCAGAGGTTGTGGGACTCTACGCGGCGGCACGAAGCGCTCAGGGACGCATAAAGCCGCGTAATTGCTCAATTCATGAAGGGTTACGGGCATTAAAAATAGCTTGGGAAGCTGTCACTCTACCACTGAGTTATGCCCGCAAGTGGTGAGGATTGTTAGCCTTTCACTAACCCCTCGTCAAGCGGTTCCGGGGCACCAACACCTTGACCAACACCTTTGGCTCCGGAACCGCCCTGTAGCAGCCGCGAAATGCTCGTCACCGCGGCCATCTTCTCCTCGGACTCGACGAACGAGTAGTGCTCGGTCATCGCGTCCGTGACGTGCCCAGTCATCGACCTGGTGACGATGTCTCCCGCCACCTGCCGCGACAGGTTGTTGAATGTCCGCCTCAGCCCCTGAAAGGTCACCCGCCGCTTGATCCCGGCGGCCTTCAGCACGCGATGCCAGGGCTTGTTCACCCCGCTCCCGTTCTTCAGGTACGTGCCCTTCTCCGAGGGAAAGACCAGGCCGGATGCGAGCTTGTCCTGGTCCTGCTCCTCGAGCAGCTGGCGGCGGTGCTCCTTCAGGGCATCGGCCAGCAGCGGCACCATCGGTATCCGCCGCATGTTGCCCGCCTTCAGCTCCTTCACCTTTCCCTTCCAGTGTGCGCGCCGGATGACGATCTCGTTCTGGTCGAAGTCCACGTCTATCCAGCGCAGCGCGGTAACCGCTCCCCAGCGCGCTCCGGTGAGCGCCAGCGTCACGAACAACGCGTACCACTGGGGCACGGTTTCCCGCGCCATGCTCAGAACTCGCCCGAGCTCGTCGGCCTTGAGCCGGTTCGAGTTCTCCTCTTCTCGCGATCGCTCCTCGCGCACGCGGCGCACCCCCTCGGCCGGATCGAACGGAAGCCGCAGCTGGAACTTGGCATCGTTGCACAGGTTCTTCACCACGCGGACGTAACCGTTCTTGGTGGCGGGCTTGACCTGCAAACCGTCGCGCCACTTGATGATGTCCACCGGCCGGATGGCATCCACGTACCTGTCCCCGAGCCAGTCGAGCTGGTCGAGCACGAAGCCGTAGGTTGCCAGGGTTGATGGGGCCACTTCACTCTTCTTGCATATGAGCCACGAGGCGGCGAAATCTCCGAGAGTTTGGCGGGGCTCCGCTTCTCTTTCGGTCAGCATGTCCCGCCGTATCTCGGCTTTTTTTACCGCCGCCTCCTCGGCGCTTTGGGCGGTCACGATTCGTACTACCTGTCTGATTTCTCCAGTGTGCGGATTCGTGATCTTGAACCGCACCCTGAATTTTCCCTTCTTGATTTTCAGCACGCCCGGGTACTTCATAGGCTCCTTCTCCTACCCCGGACGTCACGTGCCGGGTATTAGGGTCCTTCTCCTGCAGGAAGCGGTCAAGGGTCCCGCGCAAGTACAGCCGCCGCCTCGAATTTCCGCCGTCGGGAACGAGGCGACCGCGAGCCACTGCGGACCGAAGGCCGGACGGCGTCATCCTGCAGTACGGGGCCGCCTCGGCCGTGGTCATCCATTCGGTTTTGACCGATGTATTCCTATCCGGGCCTGGACCGGGCTGCTTCGCCCGGCCGCCGGGCGTCACGTGGCCGCATTCGGATCCCTGCCCCTCTACGGAACCGGGTTCCCCGGAGACCACGGCGGCGAGATCCGGCTTCTTGAACATGGGCGTCTCTCCCCGCTTCCCGACGGCGGTGAGCACACCGTCCCGAAAGGCATCCAGGATCTGCTTCTCCATGCAGCCGAGCTGCCGGGCCGCTTCTTCTACCGACAGAAGCTCCGGCAGGCCGGCCAGCAGGTCCCGGAACAGGTCATCCACGGAGCCGCCCCTTCTTCGCCCGGCCACGCGCCGGACGCCTTGAGCGCCGGACCGAGGCTTCCCGTCGGCCGAGGGAGCAATACAGCTGCTGTCCAGCACGGGACCCGGTGAGCAATTTTCGTGGATTTCGCCCTTGGCCATTGAACACTTCCGCTCCTCCAAGTGTCCGACCAGAATGGGGAGAAAAAAGGGACAAAACCCAGGCAATCTCGGCGGCCGGCCCCGTAACGGGCTCCTCGAGCGTGCGGCTGCGCTGGTCGACTACGTGGCCTGGACTGTCGAGCTCAGAAAAGGAGGAATGCGCGCGATCAGGGATGCGGACCTTTCCCGGTATGCCAGGACAACCGGACGCCTCCGGCTACGCGACGCGCGGTGGCTACTGTTCCGGGTCTACAGGGCCGTGACGGACCTGGCCAAATACGACTTCGACAGCTTCTGGAAAGCGGAAAAACGCTACATCGAGCGTTGGGAGAGGGAAGGGGGCCGTCCCTTTGACCTGACGCTCCCCGATCCGCCCATCTGCACTTGCGAGCACTACCACTGCGCTGGGCCCTGTCGAACGTGGGCCCGCCCCCCCGTCCCCTGCGAGCGACTTATATCCATCGACAAGCCCTGGTTTCTACCGGAGCCCTGCAGGCCGAGCGAGACGATCTGTACTTGCCGCCATATTCACTGCGAAAAATGCGGCGTTGGCATCAGCGCCGAAGTGCCGTACGACTACATCTGGCCGGCCCATGTGAACCGCGTGAACCTCGATGGGCTGGTCATCGAGCGCGAGTTCTTCGGCCGGCTTTGCCAGGAGTGCACCCCTGCGCGGGCGAAGACGCCCGAACCCACCGACAAAGAGCTGGAAGCCAATCGGGCCGCAGACCGCGGCCGCCCCCGCGGTTGCCGTTACTGCCCTGGGGACGCAGTTCTCGAAGGCGATACCTACCGCTGCATCGGCATGAGCGCGCGCGAACACCAGAAGTTAATCGCCGTGCGAATAAAAGAAGCCGAGTCCGTGGTCATGCTGTCGCCCACCGGTCCGGAACCTCCGGAGCAGCAGAAGGCGAAGCGTGAGGAGGTCGTGGCTCGCATGAAAAGAGTCACCGGTCCTCTCGCCCCTTGTGGCTGGACCGGAAAAGAAGAGGAGCTCCGCATCCAGACTTGGCGGGAAGATAAGACCAAACGCCGCAAGAAAGGGGCGTAGGTGCCAGGATTGGCCGGCTCAATCCCGTTTCTGTCATTCTATTATAACAACGGAGGCCTCCCACCGTCGTTCGACGTTCGCCGGTGTTCAAGCGGCCTAGAGGCCCCAGGAACCGCGCTATTCTCGAGCACTACAAGCGCGTGAGAGTCAGCCTCCGCCAGGGACACCTGCCGTTTCTTCGGCATAGCTGCACTGGTCGTATGGCTGAAGGTGCGTGTCTATTAAAGGAGTGGGGCCCAGAAAGGGCTTCGTTAGGTCGACGATCAGGCCCGAACGGCCGCAGAAGGCGCAGGGACCGGCGTCCTTGGGCGTGAAACCCCGGCGGCTTGGGCCGTGCCGAGGATGGAGGTCAGGGTTCCACCTCCCCGTTGACCGGTAGCAGGATGTCCTCCTCGGTGTCCAGCGGCGTCTCGTTATGATGGGCCAGGACCAGCCTCGGGGAGACCTCGCCCCCGATCACGAGGTCGAGCAACTGCAACCGAGCCCCGACCAGTGCCAGCACGGCGCTGCAGGCGTCGGGGGCGCGGGCCTGGTCGTGCGCGTCGCCTGCCATCCGGTGCCGGGCCGTGTCGGCCAGCATCCGGGCGGCCAGGACCGCTTCCTCCAGGGTAGCCAACTCGTAGCGGAGGGATACCGCTTTCGGGGGGCTTACCTCGGGGTCAGGGGTATATGAAAGGGGCTGCCTTCGGCAGCGCGAATTGGTACGCTTCTGCTCGTCCATTGGAGCATGCCTCCTTTGGGCCGGGGTCCCGGGTGTTCGTGCACCGCGGGGCCCACCTGTTTTTGGGGCGAATTTGCCCGGTTTATTAAGTTTCGAAGGCCTTTCCGCCAGGTCATGGATGGACCCGACGAGAACTGGACGGACGGGAGAGGCCGAGCATTCACGCGCGGCGGCGTTTTGGCCCCCTGTTCTTGTGAAGAAGTTGGCCGTTTACCCGGTTATAGCGATCTACTCAGCCCCCGAAAACGTTTTCCGGCATCGAAAATCACTTGCCTAGGTCCAATGCCGATCAGTTAGCGTAACTTCTCAAAAAGTCCTGGCGGGGTCTTGACT
>CAYVFC010000010.1:0-96280 GCA_964450715.1 uncultured Sandaracinaceae bacterium
GCGGCCCCAGATGCAAGGAGCGACGACGAGCAATAGTGGTGCTATTTCGAGGAGGAGCGACGCCGCAGATGGGGCCGCCCCGCCCGAAAGACGACGGGAGTATTTATGAAATGGCTTCTAGTAAAATTCCCCGAAAAACGAATCTCATTAAAAATGTGATCAATGGTGAGGCGCAAGGCCCGCCCCTACCGGATTAGCAGCGACGACAATTCAAGCGGGCGCAAGGCCCGCCGCTACGGCGATGCGCGGTACGCCGCGTATAAAGTCGAGAGCCGTAGGGGAGGGGCTTGCCCCCTCCCCTACGGCTACTCCGGCGGTCGCTCCATGGTGCCGACGATCTTGACGCGCTGGGCGGAAACCCGCAACACGCAGGTGTAGGAGTCGTTGACGCCGTCGCCGTCGGTGTCCACGCCGGGCTCACCGATGGGATTGAGGATGGGGCCGAGCAGCGAGGAGCAGCCCTCCTTGAACATCTCCAGCATGGAGTCGCACTCGTCCAGGGTGGGATCGGACCACTGGCCGCCGATTGCCCCCGCCACCAGCGAGCCGCACGGCCTGAGCGTCGAGCCGAAACACAGGGCCAGCAACTCGGCCGGGATGGGGATGGTGTTGAAGGAGTCCTCGTCGCGCGTACCCGGAATATAAAGAAAGTTCTTCACTTCTTGCGAGCGCGGCTCTTCTTCAGCATCTCGACGGCCGCGGCGCGGGTCTTGGGCGTGATCTCCACGCCGCCCAGCATGCGCGCGATCTCGTCCTGGCGCTCGGCCCTGTCGAGCGGTTCGATCAGGCTCAGGGTGCGGCCCTTTCTGACCTGCTTGCGCACCCGGAAGTGGGCGTCAGCAAAAGCGGCGATCTGCGGCAGGTGGGTGATGCAGATCACCTGATGGTGGCGGGCGACCTCGCCGAGCTTGCGCCCGATCACCTCGGCCATGGCGCCGCCCACCCCGGCGTCGACCTCGTCGAAGACGTAGAGCCCGGCCGGGCCGAGTCCCGCCAGCACCCGCTTGATGGCCAGCATGGCCCGGGAGAGCTCGCCGCCCGAGGCTATCTTATGCAAAGAGCGGGGCTGCTCGCCGCGATTGGTGGCGATGAGGAACTCGACCCGGTCGATGCCGCTGGGCGTGAGCCGCGCGCCATCCAGGGTGGGCTCGCTGCCACGCGCGGGCGCGGGCACCACTTCGACCACGATGCGGGCGTCGCCCATGCCCAGGGTGCCCAGCTCCTCGCTGATGGCCGCGGCCAGCTTCTCGGCCGATCGCTTGCGGGCCGAGGAGAGCTTGCCCGCCAGCTTGCGGGCGGCGGCCAAGGCGGCGTCGAGCTCGGTCTGCAGCTCGGCGATGCGTCGGTCGCCGCCGGAGAGCTGCTCCAGCTCCTGCCGCGCGCTGTCGCGGTGCTCGATCACCGCCTCGAGCGTGCCGCCGTACTTGCGCTGCAGCCGTTGCAGGGCGGTCGCGCGCTCCTCCAGCTCGGCCAGCCGCTCCGGGTCGCCGGTGATGTTGCGGCCCCAGCTGCCCAGATCGCGCGAGGCGTCCTCCAGCGAGGCTTGCGCGGCCTCGATCAACTCGGCCATGGGTACGAGCGCCGGGTCGAGCGCCGACGCATCGCGAAGCTCGTCGGCGATACGCGCCAGCTGCGTGCACAGCGCCTCGTCGCCCGCGTACAGCTCATGCTCGGCGCGGGCGCCGAGCGAGCTCAGCCGCTCGGCGTGGCGCTGCCGGTCGCGCTCGACGAGCAGCTCCTCGAGCTCGGCGGGCCGCGGATCGCAGGCATCGATCTCGGAGAGCTGGAAGCGAAGCAGGTCCTCGCGCTCGGAGCGGCCGGCCGACTGCTGGCGCGCCCGTTCGTGCTCGGCGGTGACGCGCAACAACGTTTCATGCGCTCGGCCTACCTGCTCGCGCAGGTCTAGCAGCCCGGCAAAGGCGTCCAGGAAATACAGGTGCGTGGTGGGATCAACCAGCGCGTGGTGCTCGTGCTGCGAGGAGATGCTGACCAGCCCCTGGGCCAGCGCCACCAGCTGGGCGCCGGTGGCGAGTCGGCCATTTGCGTAGGCGTGCGTGCGGCCGTTGGCCGAGACGACGCGGCGCAGCACCAGCTCCGTCTCGTCCGCCACCTCATCGGCCTCGCCCGCCGCTTCGCCCCCGGCTTCGTCCTCCGTTTCCGCCGCCAGGCCGGCCTCTCTAACCCGGCGCTGTACCTCGGGGTCATCGGAGATGTCGAACAGGGCCTCGACCTCGGCGCTGCGCGCTCCGGTGCGCACCACCTCGGAGCGGCCGCGCGCGCCCAGCACCAGCCCGAGCGCGCTCACCAGGATGGACTTGCCCGCGCCGGTCTCGCCGGTGACCGCGTTCAGACCCGGCTCAAAGGCGACCTCGAGCTCATCGATGATAGCGAAGTTGCGAACGCGCAGCCGCAGCAGCATGGGCGCAGGGTATCGTCCGGGTCGGGGAGAGTCGAGCCCGTTCTGGCGGTTCGAGCTCGGGATCCGAGCCGAAAAAGGGACGTGTCCAACCTGGTCAACCGAAGAGCCGAATCTGTCATTTCGAGGAGCCGAAGCGGAAAAACGGGCGTGTCCAACCTGGTCAACCGAAGAGCCGAATCTGTCATTTCGAGGAGCCGAAGGCGAGAAGAAATCTCTATTTGAGATTTCTCGATTCGCTCGAAATGACAACGGTGTGGGACAACTCGCAAAGAAGCCGCCGCGGCCGGGCAATTTACACCCCGGTCCCCTCGTGCTAGAGGCTGCGCAATGTTGACCTCCAGCCAGATCCGCCAGAGCTTTTTGGACTTCTTCCGCCAGCGCGGGCACGAGGTGGTGCTCTCCGGGCCGCTGGTGCCGCCCAACGATCCCACCCTCTACTTCGCCAACGCAGGGATGGTACAGTTCAAGGACGTATTCACGGGTAAAGAAACCCGGCCCTACCGCCGCGCCACCACCGCCCAGAAGTGCATCCGCGTCAGCGGCAAGCACAACGATCTGGAAAACGTGGGCGAGACCGCCCGGCACCACACCTTCTTCGAGATGCTGGGCAACTTCTCCTTCGGCGACTACTTCAAGGAAGACGCCATCGCCTTTGGCTGGGAGTTTCTGACCCGGGTGTTGGAGCTGCCGGCCGAGCGGCTGGTGGTCACCGTGTTCGGCGGCGAGGGCGATCTCGGCCCGGACGAGGAGGCCGAGACCATCTGGCGCAAGGTCAGCGGTCTTCCGGACGCGCGCATCCTGCGCTGCGGGGCCAAGGAGAATTTCTGGCAGATGGGCGAGACCGGCCCCTGCGGCCCCTGCACCGAGATCCACTACTTCTGCGGTGAGGGAGAGCCGGATGTGTCGCTTTTCGGGCAGGAGCCCGGTGAGGACGGCCGCGGCTGGGTGGAGCTGTGGAACCTGGTCTTCATGCAGTTCGAGCGCTTCGCGGGCGGAAAAGTAGAACCGCTGCCCGCGCCCTCCATCGACACCGGGGCCGGGCTGGAAAGGCTGAGCGCGGTCTGCCAGGGGGTGCTCAGCAACTACGACACCGATCTGTTGCGCCCCATCGTGGGGCTGGCCGGCTCCATCGCCGGCAAGAAGTACGGCGGCGGCATGGTGCCGGACGACGTGTCCATGCGCGTGATCGCCGACCACGCGCGCATGACCGCCTTCCTCATCGCCGAGGGCGTCTTCCCCGATCGCGCCGAGAGGCCCTACGTGCTGCGCCGGGTGATGCGCCGGGCGGTCCGGCACGCGCACCGGCTCGGGATACAGCGGGTATGCCTGCCCGAGTGCGCATTGAAGGTGGTAGACCTGATGGGCGAGGCCTACCCGGAGCTCAGGGAGCGGCGGGCGCTGATCGAGCAGATAGCCACCCAGGAAGAGGAGCGCTTCCGAGCCACGCTGCGGCGGGGGCTGGAGCGGCTGGCCGGCTTCGACTGGGGCGACAGCGCGGCAGGCGAGCGAACGCTCCCCGGTCCGGTCGCTTTCGAGCTGTACGACACCTACGGCTTCCCGGTGGATCTGCAGGAAGTGATCGGCCGCGAGCAGGGTTTTCAGCTGGACACCGAGGGCTTCGAGAGCGAGATGGCTCGAGCCCGGCAGCGCAGCGCCGGCAGCAAGGTGGGCGAGCAGGCGGTAAATCCGGCTCATATTAAGCTGGCAAATGAGCTCGAAACGAAATTCCTGGGTTACCAGCGAAAGAAGAATGGCGAGCCCGTCGAGGATGCCGTCTCGGCCGTGACCGCCTTGACGACTCCCTTGGGACCCGTGGGCGACTTCACGAATATCGGTATCGTCGATAGCCTCGCCGAAGGCCAATACGGAGAGTTAATAACGCGCGAGACTCCCTTTTACGCCGAGTCAGGCGGACAGATCGGAGACATCGGAACAATTCGAGACGAAAACGGAGCGTTCGAATTCCAGGTCTCCGAAACCGTCAAGCCGTCCGGCGAGATCTTCGTGCATCGAGGGAAGGTCATCAAGGGCACGATCGCCTGCGGGGCGCAGGTCAAGCTCGAAGTCGACCACGAGAAGAGATCGGCCACCCGGCGCAACCACAGCGCCACCCACCTGCTGCACCGGGCGCTACGAATGGTCGTGGGCGAGCACGCCATGCAGAAGGGCTCGCTGGTGGGGCCGGAGCGGCTACGCTTCGATTACAGCGGCGCTTCGCCCCTGAGCGCGGAGCAGATAGAGAATATCGAACGGCTGGTGACCGAGCAGATCGTCGCCAATCTGGAGGTCCGGACCGAGGTGCTGCCCATGGCCGAGGCCAAGCAGAAGGGGGCCATCGGGCTGTTCGAGGAGAAGTACGGCGAGGTGGTGCGCATGGTCTGCATGGGCGAGTCGCGCGAGCTCTGCGGCGGAACGCACGTGCGGCGGACCGGGGACATCGGGGGATTCAAGATTCTATCCGAGAGCGGCATCGCGGCCGGCGTGCGGCGCATCGAGGCAGCCACCGGCCTCAATGCCCTGGATTACACCCAGAGGCTGGAAAAGGAGCTACACGACACGGCCGGGCTTTTCAAAGCAGGGCTGTTCCAGGCGCGGGAGAAGACCGAACGCCTGTTCGCCCAGCACAAGGAGGCGCTCAAGGAGATCGAGCGGCTCAACCAGCAGCTGCTCTCGGGCGGCTCGCAGGACCTGGCCTCCGGCGCGCGCAAGATAGCCGGTATAAACGTCCTCGGCGCGCGGGTAGAGGCTGCCGGCATGATCGCCATGCGCGAGATGGCCGACCGTCTACGGGACAGCCTGGCCCCGGCGGTGGTCCTGCTGGGAGCGGCCACCCCGGACGGCAAGGCCATGCTGGTCTGTACGGTGTCCAAGGAGCTCAACCAGAAGCTGCAGGCCGGCAAGCTGGTCAAAGCCGCGGCGGTCAAGGTGGGCGGCGCAGGTGGAGGACGACCCGATTTCGCCCAGGCGGGCGGGCCGAACGCGGCCGGGCTCGACGAGGCGCTCTCATCGATCTATTCGATGGTCGAGTCGACCGCGAGCTGATGCGGGAGGGGACAAGCCCCGCCCCTACGATTTGCTCTCACACGCACGTAGGGGCGGGCCTTGCGCCCGCTTGTTGCGCGATAGCCGATAACCGTCGCGGGAGAGGAAGTCGATGTACTCGTTGCCGTCCACGTCCGTCAGACGACAGCCCCGGCCCCTGCTGGAAAAGACCGGCACCGCTCCGGCCCGAACCCGCTCTACCCCGGCGGACCGTCCCGTTTCAGACGCCGGCGGCGGCGATGCGCTCCTTCACCCCGTCGATGCGGGCGAGGGCTTCCCTCACCTTGTCCAGATCATTGAAGGCGCTCAGCCGGATATAACCCCTGCCGCAGCGGCCGAAGCCCGCGCCCGGGGTACAGACCACGCCAGCCTGGTCGAGCAACAGGTCGAAGAACTTCCAGCTGTCCATCTTTCCCTGCACCCAGACATAGGGCGCGTTCTCCCCGCCGGTGCACTCGAAACCGAGCGCTTCCATCCCCTGTCGGATGAGCCGGGCATTCTGCAGGTAGTAATCGGTCAGCTCTCGGACCTGCTGCTGGCCCTCGGGGGTGTAGACGGCAGCTGCGGCGAGCTGGACCGGATACGATACCCCGTTGAACTTGGTGCTGTGCCGGCGCCGCCAGAGCGCGTGCAGCGAGTGCGACTCGCCCGCGGCATCGAAGCCGCGGCACTCCCTGGGCACCACCGTGTAGGCGCAGCGCGTTCCGGTGAACCCGGCGGTCTTGGAGTACGAGCGAAACTCGACGGCCACCTCGCGCGCGCCCTCGATCTCGAAGATGGACCGCGGCAGCGAGGCGTCGCGGATGAAGGCCACGTAGGCGGCGTCGTAGAGGATGAGCGCCCGGTTTCTATGGGCGTATTCGACCCATCGCGCGAGCTGCTCCCGGTTGATGGTGGCGCCGGTCGGGTTGTTCGGGTAGCAGAGGTAGATGAGATCGACCGGCTCGGAGGGAAGCGCCGGAACGTATCCGTTCTGCCTGGTGCTCTCCAGGTAGACCGCACCCCGGTAGCGGCCGTCGTCATGGCCACCGGTGCGGCCGGCCATCACGTTGGTGTCGATGTACACGGGATAGACCGGATCCGGTATGGCCACGGTAATGTCGCTGGAGAAGATCTCCTGGATGTTGGCGGTGTCGCACTTGGAGCCGTCGCTCAGGAACACCTCGTCGGGCTCGACCCGCGCACCTTGGGCGGCGTAGTCGACCTCGGCGATCTTCTCGCGCAGAAAGGCGTAGCCTTCGTACGGGCCGTAGCCGCGGAAGCGCGTCTCCTGCGCCATCTCCTCCACCCCCTGGTGGAAGGCGGCGATACAGGCCGGGGGCAGGGGCCGGGTGACGTCCCCGATTCCCAGCTTGATGATCTGCCGGTCCGGGTTGGCCTTCTCGTAGGCGGCCACGCGTTCGGCGATATCGGCGAACAGGTAAGAGGCTTGCAGCTTGAGATAGTGCTCGTTGATCCGGATCATGGGCGTACCGTAAGTGGTGGGAGGGGAGAGCCGGCCGTCGAGGCGCAAATGCGGAGCGTTAGCGCACGATCCCCGGCCCGTCACCCCGAGCCGGCCGGAGCGGCAACCGCGCGATCCTTGCCTTGTCGGCGATGCCGGTTGTACCATGCCATGATGGATTCGGTGCAGGAAAGGCTGCAAGACATCGACCGCGAGCTGGACGCCCTGGGAGAGGTGCCCGAGCGGCTGCCGGAGCTCATCGCCCGCTACCGGGAAGCCGGACAGGGCGTGGAAGAGGCGGACGAAGCGCTCTGGGAGCTACAGCAGGGGCTCGATATCTCCGAGCCGAGCGCTGCCCGGGCGGAGCGGCCGAAGGTCGCGGCGGCTCCGGCACGGGCAGCAATCGAGACCGCCGAACCGCAGCCGGAAAAGGTTGATCTCGGCATGATGGTCGAGACCATGGACCCGCAGCCGCGTCCGGCCGAGCTCGGCACCATGGTCGAGGAGCAACTCGACGAGGCGGAAACCGGCGAGCCGAGCGAGGAGGTCGAGCAACGACTCGAACAGGAAGAGGCGATCGCGCAGGCCGAGGCCGTTGACAGCCACGCCGGCGAACAGGAGGAGGCCCAGGAAGAGCCGGTGCTGGACGAAGTCAGCCTGTTCGCGGACATCGAAGCGGGCGAGGAGCAGCAGGAGCCCGAGCTGTACGAGGAGGCAGTCCGGACGAGCCAGGAAATCGACAGCGACTTCAAGCAGGTGCTGCAGCTCGACATCGATCCCTCGGTGTTTCCCCCCAGCATGCCTCCGGAAAACCGGGCCGAAGAGGAAGCCCCTTCGAACGCCGGGGATGCGACAGCGGACGGGAGCGGCGAGGCGGCGGCCGCCGGCAGCGATAGCGACGAGGCGCAGCCCGATGTCGACGAGCTGGACGAGGAGTTCCTCGCGCTTCTGGACGAGGACGTGATCGAGCTCGAGGACGAGTAGCGCTAGAAGCGGTCTCAAAACCCCGGACCGAGTATTTCGGAGCGCGGCGGCTCCAGCTGCAAGGAGCGACGACGAGGAATAGCGGGGCTTTTTCGAGGAGGAGTGACGCCGCAGATGGGGCCGCGCCGCCCGAAGGACGACGGGGGGGTTTTGAAACCGCTTCTAGAGTATCCTCCACCCTGCCATGGCCGAGGAGCGTCCCTTTCAACCCAGCGCCCGCCGGCTGGCCGAGGCGCGCAAGCGCGGACAGGTCCCGGTCAGCCGCGATCTCGCGCGCGCGGCCGCGCTGCTGGCCACGCTGCTGGTGCTGCGCCTGACCGGAGGGGAGATCCTGCGGGGGCTCCAGGCCGGATTCCAGCTGGCATTCGACGCCGCCTCAGGTCCGGACGCGCAGCCGGTGGCCGTACTTCGACAAGTGGCGAGCGCGAGCGCGCCCGCCGTGCTTATACTGCTGCTGGCCGCGCTGCTGGCAGCCGTGATCGCGGGCTTCGTGCAGGTAGGGCCGCTGTTGGCCGCCGGCGCGGTGGCGCCTTCGGCCAGCCGCATCGATCCGGTCGCCCATCTCCAGCGCATCTTCTCGGAAGAAGGAGCCTACGAGCTGCTGATGCTCTGCGCCAAGGCGGGCGCGGCGGCGGGCATCATCTTCTACACGCTGCGGGAGGGGGCCCCCGGTCTGGCCTGGCTGGTGGAGCGAGATCCGCCGGCACTGCTCCGACTCGCTGCCGGTGTTTCCTTTGATCTTTGTATCCGGATGGCGGCGGCCTTCACTTTGCTCGCGGCGATCGACTTCTTCTACCAGCGCTACCGCCACCGGCGGCGGCTGAGCATGACCCGGGAAGAATACGAGCGCGAGCGGCGGGAGACCGAGGGCGATCCGCTGGTCCGCAGCCGGAGGCGCTGGCTGAGCCGCCAGCTGGCCGCGAGCGCCGGTGCGACGGAAGCACCGGGCGGGGCCGCCGAGAGCGCCGACGCCCACCCGCGGCCGGCAGAGCCGGCAGGGCCGCGATGAAGCCCGAGACCGGAAGCGACGGGTCGCCGCTCCCCGAGCCGGACGGGTCGCGGTACGCGCAGGTGGCGGTGCCGGTGCCGCTCCGGCAGACCTTCACCTACCGGCTGCCGGACCGGCTGGCGGGCCGGGTGACCGTGGGCAGCCGGGTCGCCGTGCCCTTCGGCCGCCGCAAGCTCATCGGAATCGTGGTGAAAATTCGAGACGAGCTGCCTCCGGATAACAAGATCAAAGCGGTCAAGGAGGTCGCGGCGGAGATAGACCCGGAGCCGGTCTTTACCGAGGAGCTGCTCGCGTTTCTGGTACGGGCCGCCGACTACTACTTTCACCCCCCGGGCGAGGTGCTGCGCGCCGCTTCTCCCGCCTTGCCGGCCCGGGCCGAGCGCGAGCTGAGGCAGCAGGGCTTCCTCGACGCGGGCGAGAAGCTGCCCGGGGCGCGGGTGGCCACCCGCCGGGTACTGCTGGTGCGGCCACTCGGGGCCGAAACGGAAAAACGACTGGGCAGCAAGCAGCGGCTGGTGCTGGAGCTGGTCAGGGAACGGGGCGAGGTCTCGCTCGATGAGCTCGGACGACAAGTGCGCTCGCCCCGCGCTACCGTGCGCTCCCTCGAGCAGCGGGGATTGGTCGCCACCGAGGAGCGCGAGGTGCCGGCCGACCGCTTCTTCTCCACAGCGGTCGAGCCCGAGGCCCCCTTCGAGCTCACGGCCGAGCAACAGCGGGCGGTCGACGCTATCAACGGACGGCTGGAACGGGGCGGGGCCTTTCTGCTGCACGGCGTCACCGGCTCGGGCAAGACCGAGGTCTACTTGCGGGTGATCGCCGAGGCGCGGGCGCGAAACCTGGGCGCGCTGGTGCTGGTGCCCGAGATCGCGCTCACGCCGCAGCTGGTGGCCCGTTTTCGCGCCCGTTTCGGCGACGCCATCGCGGTGCTGCACAGCGGGCTCGGCAACCGGCAACGCCACGACGCCTGGCACTGCCTGCGGCAAGGCCTGGTTAATCTGGCTATCGGCGCGCGCTCGGCGCTGTTCGCGCCGGTGCACCGGCTGGGCGTGGTGATCGTGGACGAAGAGCACGACGGCTCCTTCAAGCAGGAGGAGGGCTTCCGCTACCACGCGCGCGATCTGGCGCTCATGCGCGCCCATCGCTCCGGAGCGGTCTGCGTGCTGGGAAGCGCCACCCCTTCGGTAGAGAGCTACCACGGCGCGCGGCAGGGCAGGCTTCAGCTGCTCGAGCTTCCGAGGCGGGTCACGGGGCACGCGCTGCCCCAGGTGCAGATCGTGGATCTCGGAAGGCATCGCGGCGGTCCCTCCGGACACCGCCTGCTCACCGGCCCCATGCACCGAGCGCTCGAGCGCTGCTTGCTCTCGGGAGATCAGGCCATCCTCTTCATCAACCGCCGCGGCTTTGCACCCAGCGTTCATTGCACCGGTTGCGGAGAGCTGCAGCAGTGCCCGGCCTGCAGCGTGACGCTCACGGAGCACCGGCGGGCGGGCGCTCTGCTCTGCCACTACTGCGGCTTCTCCACCCCGGACAACGACCGCTGCCTGTACTGCGGCAGCGGCGAGCTGGAGAGGACCGGAATCGGAACCGAGAAGCTCGAGGATGCGTTGAAGGAGTGCTTCGCCGATGTCCGCGTGGCGCGTCTGGATCGAGATACGGCGGTGGGCGAGGGCATCGAGCGGGTCCTGGACCGGCTACGGCGACGGGAGATCGACGTACTGGTGGGCACGCAGATGGTGACCAAGGGCCACGATATCCCCGGGGTGACTCTGGTAGGCGTGATGCTCGCGGACCAGTCGCTGGCCTTTCCCGATTTTCGCGCGGCCGAGCGGACCTTCCAGCTGCTGGCCCAGGTGGCGGGCCGTGCCGGTCGCGGCGAAAAAGCCGGGCTGGTGCTGGTCCAGTCCTACCAGCCGGATCATCCCGCGGTGCGAGCGGCCAGCGAGCACGACTACGCGAACTTCTTCCGGCAAGAGGTACGGGCGCGCGGCGAGCTCGGTTATCCGCCCTTTGCGCGGCTGGTCGCCGTTCGGGTCGACGCGGGCGGCGAGAGCCAGGCGCGGCGGGCGGTCGAGCAGCTGGCCGCCTCGGCCGCCCGCCACCCCAAGGTGCGCGACCGCACCGTGCGCCTGATGGGGCCGGCGCCGGCGCCCATCTCCAGGCTGCGCGGCCGCTTCCGTTTTCGCTTGTTGCTGCGGTCGGCCGACCGGCAGGCGCTGCGAAGCGTGGCCGCCCGGGTCGCCGAACGCATCGAGCGGGGGCTCGGCCCCGCGCACGCGTCGCTGGACGTGGATCCGGTTTCCATGCTCTAATTTTCCCCTTGTCAGCGTCCGCTCGACTCGGTTGCCGCGTTTTTGGCCGAATGCTAAGTAGAGTTGTAATGGCCGTACGCGAGATTCTCCATTTCCCCGACAAGCGGCTCCGAACACGCGCCAAGGCGGTAGAGCATTTTGACGCGGAGCTCGAGCGGCTGGTCGAGGACATGGCCGAGACCATGTACGATGGACACGGTGTGGGCCTGGCCGCGCCGCAGATCGGGGTACCGCTCTGCATCTTCGTCATCGACGTCGCCAACAACGAGGACGACGCGCCGAGCGATCTGCGCGTCTTCGTCAACCCGCAGATCATCACCGCGGAGGGCGAGGTGATCTGGAACGAGGGTTGCCTCTCCTTTCCGGGTGTGCGTGAGGACGTCACGCGCGCCGAGCGGGTGAAGGTACAGGCACGGGACGCCAAGGGGATTCCCTTCGAGCTCGAAGCCGAGGGGCTTCTCGCCATCGCGCTACAGCACGAGAACGATCACCTGGATGGCACGTTGATCATCGATCACCTGAGCCTGCTCAGACGCCGCCTGGTGCGTCGCGCCATGGCCAAGCGGGAGGCCGAGGCGACCCCGTAGAGCACCGGTCGCCGGCGGGGACTCATGACAGGCAGCGCGATCTTCTTCGGGACCCCCGACTTCGCCTGTCCTAGCCTGCAGGAGCTGATCGAGCTAAGCGAGGTCCGGCTGGTGGTCACCCAGCCCGATCGCCCCGCGGGTCGGGGAATGAAACGGCAGCCAACACCGGTCAAGCTCCTGGCCGAGCAAAACGGCATCGAGGTCGTACAACCGAGCAAGGTCCGCACCCCGGAATTCGCCCGTTTGCTCCGCGACCGGGAGGCCGATCTCGGAGTAGTGGTGGCCTATGGCCGTATTCTCCCGCTCGATGTGCTCGGGATTCCCAGGCTCGGTTGCGTGAATATCCACGCCTCCTTGCTTCCGAGATACCGCGGGGCGGCGCCTATCCAGCGCTCGGTCATCGAGGGAGAGACCGAGACCGGCGTCTGCCTGATGCAGATGGACGAGGGGATGGACACGGGACCACTTTTGGCGACCAGCCGGACGAGCATCGGCGAAAACGAAACCGCCGGCGAGCTGTCCGCCAGGCTGTCGAAGCTGGGGGCGGAGCTCGTACGCGCCCGGCTCGCGGAGCTGTTGCGGGGCGAGCTCGAGCCCCGGCCCCAGGACCACGAACGGGCGACCGCGGCGCCTCCGCTGCGGAAAGAGGAGGGCCAGGTCGACTGGAAGCGACCGGCGCCGCAGATCCACAACCTGGTGCGCGGCTTCGCTCCCCGGCCGGGCGCCTTCAGCTGGCTCGGCGGCCGCCGGATGAAGCTGCACCGGACGCGGGTGGCGGACGCTCAGGCTGCCTTCGGCGAGCCGGGTACGGTCGTCTACACCGGTGACCGTACCATCCGGGTGGCCTGCTCGCCCGGCCTGCTGGCCGTCGAGGAGCTGCAGATGGAGGGCAAACGCCGCATGACCGCGACCGAGCTTCTCTCGGGCAGCCGGCTGGCGGCCGGCGACCGATTCACCGCGAGGGCGACATGACCCGAATCTACACGCGAACCGGAGACGAGGGGCAGACCGCACTTCTGGGAGGCGCGCGCGTCTCCAAGGCGAGCGACAGGGTAGAGACCTACGGCGATATCGATGAGTTGAACAGCCTAGTCGGCCTGGCTCACGCGCACGCGGGCGATACCGAATACAAGGAGCTGCTGCGAAAGGTTCAGTCTCGGTTGATGGGCGTCAGCGCCGAGCTGGCGCGGCCGTCCGAGCCCGGTACCGCTCCGGCCGCTGGTTCCATCGCCGGACGGGAGGTGGAGTGGATCGAGCAACGGATAGACGCCCTGCAGAAAGATCTGCCGCCACTGGACCGGCTGATACTGCCGGGCGGATGCCAGGAAGCCGCGCAATTACAGGTAGTTCGAGCCGTCTGCCGCAGAGCCGAGCGAAAACTGGTCGCGCTGTCGAAAAAAGAATTCGTCCGGCCGGAATTGATCTGCTTCTTCAACCGTCTAAGCGATCTCTTCTTCGTGGCGGCGCGTCACGCGAATCTTCGCGCCGGTTTCGAGGAACCGCAATGGAGTGTCGAAGAAGGTTAGAAGCCATTTCATAAATGCGGATGACGCTTGACGGATAAGCAGCATTTTAGTATATAGAAACTATCCCTCTGTCGGGATGCGAGGAGGTGTTCGGAAGAAAAGAATCTCGTTGAAATGGAGTCGTACCGGGGGTCAAACTCGGTCGTGGTGTGCAAGCCCGAAGCAGTCATCGGGAAGCCTGAAGCGGTCGATACCAGCTCCCACCTAGCGAATAGGGATTCTTCTTTCGGCGCCCGCTCCCGACGGTAAGGATATCAGTGAAGCCGGTGTCCACGGCACCGGCTTCCTTTTATCCATTTATCCGTCTATTCGCTGTAATACCGCTGGCCAGCGAAACGGTTTTTCTGCTAGCCTGCCGGGCATGCGAGTTATGGTCACCGGAGGAGCGGGTTTCATCGGCAGCCACATCGCCGATGCCCTTTTGCAGGCCGGCCATCAAGTGCTGGTCATCGACGATCTGAGCAGCGGGCGGCGGGAGAACGTACCGGGGAAGGCGACCTTCTCCCAGGTCGATATTCGCGACGCCGAGCAGCTGCTCTCGGCCGTGGCCGATTTCGGCCCCGAGGCGGTGAGCCACCAGGCGGCCCAGGTCAGCGTCTCCGCCAGCGCCCGCAGGCCGGTCTGGGACGCCGAGATCAACCTGATAGGCACCCTGAACCTGCTGCAAGCTTGCGTCCGGCACGGGATCAAACGGCTGGTATTCGCCAGCAGCGGGGGCGCGATATACGGCGAGGTTCCCGAACCGGAACGCGCCGCGGCAGACTGGCCCGCTCATCCCCTCAGCCCCTACGGGACCGCCAAGCTGGCGGTCGAGCACTACCTGGATTTTTACCGCCACGAGCATGGCCTGGTCTCCAGCGTCCTGCGCTATGCGAACGTATATGGCCCGCGGCAGGATCCCTACGGAGAGGCCGGGGTGGTGGCGATCTTCTCCGCCAACCTCCTGCGCGGCCAGAACATCCAGATCAACGCTCGGGCGCAGACGGGCGACCCCGGGTGCGTACGCGACTACGTCTACGTGGGCGACGTGGTTCGGGCCAACCTGGCAGCGCTGGAGGGTCGGCTCGATGGCCGTACGGTAAATGTGGGCACCGGACGAGCAATCACCACGCTGGAGCTGGCACGAGTGGTGGAGCGAGCGGCGGGTGTTACCGCGGATATTCGTTTCGGCCCGCGCCGGGTGGGGGACCTCGAGCGATCGGTGCTCGACGCCGGAGAGAACAACCCCGCGCATCCTTTCACCCCGCTGGAAGACGGGATCGCGGAGACCGTGGCCTGGTTCCGCCGGTTCTTGCAGGAAAGCTAGAGTAGATACCGGTCTCGATAGAGCCGGAGGCAATGCTTCAAATACTGCCAAGCCACGCGCAAGCTCTGCTTGCTGCTTCCCAGCTCCCGGTCGGCAAAGATAATGGGCACCTCGGCCAGTCGGGCGCCGCGTGCCTTGACCACGACCTCCAGCACGATCTTCCATCCCACCGGATCGAGGTCCAGTCCCTGCACCGTCTGCCGACGCACGGCCATGAAACCCGTGGTGGGATCGGTCATCGGCGTTAGCCCGAGAGCCGCTACTGCTGCCAGTCTGGACTTCAACCGCGAGGCCAGCGGCCAGTCGCGCGATCCGCCGCCCGGTACGTGGCGGCTGCCGACCACGATGTCGGCCCGGTCGTCCCGGATTATCTCCACCATGCCGGGCAGCGCCTCGACCGGATGACTCCCGTCGGCATCCATCACCACCAGCACCGGCGCTTTCGACATGGCGAAACCAGCCATCACCGCGGTGGCCAGCCCGCGCTCGTCCTTTCGCTTCAACACCCGCACCGGGTAACGGCCGGCGAGCGACCCCGCCACCCGGGCCGTACCATCCGGCGAATCATCGTCCACCACGATGACCTCGGCCTCGATGCCGGCCCCCTGCAACGCGTCGCAGATACGCGGTACGATCACCGGCAGCGACTCGGATTCGTTGAACGTGGGCAGCACCACGCTGACTGTCGGCGTGCCGTTCACCTTCCCGGAGCCCTATTTTTTAATCGGAGACGCCTTCAAGGAGGCCTTGCCCGCCTTCACGTACACGGTGAAACGAACCGCCTTGGCGTCGTGCTTCGATAGGATCTGATCGCGGTTCTTGCGCAGCGTGACCGAGAACTTCTCGTAGCTCATCCCGTCGACCGATTCGCCGCATTCCTTGCGCGTGGCCAGGTATTTTCCGAATACCTCCTTGAAATGCTTCTCCTCGTCGAACTCCTCCGCAGCCGGCGCTGCAGGTGCGGGAGCCTTGCCGGCTGACGGCGCAGCACCCGGCCGCGGTGGGGCCGGGGGGGCCTTCTTTTGAAGCGCTGACGGCGGCTTGGCCGCAGCAGGCGGCGCTTCCGGTATCTCGGCGCTGCCCGCTTGCGACTTCTGCTCCCCGGAGAAACCGAAAAAGGCGTCGCCCGAGGTCGTGTCGGGCGTAGGCCCGAGAATCTCGTCGAGATCGACCTTCTTCCTGGAGGAGGGCATTAGCTCCGCGGCCTTCTCCACCTCTCGATCGATAGCCTGGTTGATCGTGTCGGCCATCTTGCGGTAGGCGGTGCGCCACTCGGTGATGATCAAGCGATCCCGTTCGTTGCGCACAATCTCCTCGGTCTTGCGGATGAGCAGCAAAAAGGGTCGGTCGTGCTCGAAGAATAGCCAGATCAGCCCCGCCAAGAACAGGACCACCGCCCCGCCGATCAGCTGCCCCATCGGTAAGCTGGCCACGTCGTCGTCGGTGGCGCTGTCGAAGAGCTGCCGCGGCGAAGCGAACAGGCTCCGGGGCCGCGCTATCGCGTAGCCGACCTGGGCCTCGGCGGCGCTGCCCTTGACCAGCGAGTAGATGGCGAAGCTGTCGCCCTGCAGCTCATACCGGTCGGTGCACCCGCCTTTCTTGAACTTCGGGTCGTTTAGCACCTTCTGTAACGAGGCGGCGATCTGCTCCCGGGTCGGCGCTCCCTCCAGATCGGACGGCGAGTAGCCGGAAAGGATCGTGGTGCCGTAGAAGAAAGCCAGGCTCGCGCCCCCGAGGCTCTTGGCCAGCTTTTCCACGAACGCCTCGTCGATCTTGTAACCGTGCACGACCGCGCCCGCGTACTGGCCCCCGTAAATGACCGGACGCCCCGCCATGCGATAGACGTAACGGTCGTAGACCCAGACGTCGTCCCGAACGTATCCCAGCAGGGTTCGCTTGATGAGGGGAAAGGTCGCCATGCTGGTGCCGGGCGGATTGGCGGTGAGCGGCCCGGTCTGGGCGATGATGCGGCCCTCCCGGTCTACCGCCATGGCGATGTCCGGCTTGATCCGCTTGATCTTATTCTCCAGCATCTCGTCGCCCGGCGCCGCCTCGGCCAGGCTCTTGAAATGCCCGTTCATGGCATCCTTGGCCTCGGAATTCAGCTTGCCCAGGCGCCCCGAGTCGTTGACGGACGCCGCCTTGCGCAGGACGCCGGCGATGGCGGGCTCCACGGTGATAAAGGCGATGCTATCCATACGACGCCGCGCTTCCAGGCTCAGCATGGCGTCCAGCTCGATACGGTCGCGGCGCAGCAGGGCTTCGACCCGGCTATCGGATTGCCGGTTGATGATGCCCTGCGCGAGTAGAGCCGCTGCGACCGCGATGGCGGCAACGGTTGCGAGGATCAGGTACCAGAATCGTGACAGCAGCAGCATCGGGTCTCCGGGGAACGCCTGGTTAAACCGTCTATTTCTTCGGGGAAGGAGCGGCCTCGGCGGTCAGCGTGGTCGGATCCAGCGATACCTCGGCGGTATCTTTCACCTCGATCGGCTTCGATGCGACCTCGCTACCTCCGTGAAACACCTTTAGGGTGTATTTTCCCGGCGCCACGTCGGCGAAGCTGAACTCCCGGTTCGCGTTCAAGCTGGCCACCGCGGCCAGATCGGGTAGCACGTGCAGGTGGCCTCGTACGTGGGTGACCAGCCGATCGCGAAGCGGCCAGCTTCCCGCCTCGCTCAGATTCACCGGACGGATGGCCCGGGGCGAGGTCGCCTCGGGCGTCATGTTCTTGCAGCCCACCGCGTACAGCTCGTGCGCGACCTCGTCCTGGTTGCGGATCCTCAGGGTGGCACCTTTGCGGACGACTATGGTCGACGGCAACAGGCCGCCGCCCGAAAACATGACCTCGACCGTATCGCTCGGCGGCTTGCCCTCTCCGACCAGCACCACCGCCAGCTCACGTTCGGCGTCCAGCCGCGCTTTCTCTACCGGCCTGGCGCCGTTTTCCACCTCCCAATTAAACGGGGAACGAGCCGGGGCGGGAGCGGGCGGGGGTCGGTAGGCCCCGGTGATCAGCTTCCCCTTCACGGTCACCGCCAGAGCCGTGCTGCCGAGCCAGCTCGCCAGTACGGCTCCGATGACCGCCACTGCGATGCGAGTGCGTTTTCTACGGTGATTCATGCGACCTCGGAGGTACATTGTAGCGAGCACAGGGAATTTGCAACAGCCCGAAAACCGACCCGCTGTTTCAAGCGGATTCCGAGCGCCCGGAAGCGCGCTCGGCGAAATCGACCAGTTGGACCGTACGGTCGGAAAGCCTGGCGACGATCTCGCTTCGCCTTCCCAGCGGATCCCCTCCCGCCTGCAACGGCGTCGGTCTCTCGCATTCGACGGTGAGGCCATCGACCAGGAAGTCCTGGAGCTTCGGGTGCCGAAAGGTTCCGCGCCAGATCGACCGCAGGTTGGTGAGCACTGTGGAGCCGCCGAAGTCGGCGATTCGTAGGCTGAAACGATCACTCCTGGTCTCAGCGTCAGGAAAGATACGAGCACCAAACCCCCAGTAGGGGATGGTGCTGAAAGCCAGCATCCGGGCGGTCCCCTGGTAGATCACCTCGTCCCGCTCCACCGGCGCGACTCGCGGCTCGCCGTCCGGGCCGATGCGCAGCGCGGGCTTCCCCCGATTGACCACGGTCACGCGCAGCGGGGATGCTAGGGCGAACTCGGGCGTGGTTCGGCCGACGATGGCGACGGTATAGGCGAACGGGCTCGACGCGAGGGGCCGCAGCAGCCCGGTTTTCCGCATGAAACGCCCTACCTGATGGTAATGGTCCAGCGCGATCGCGTCGGCGCCCAGCCCCGCGAAGGGGGTGAGCAATCCCTCGACCTCGATCAAGCGCAGGGAGATGTCGCCGCTGCTTTCGAGCGCCCTTCGCAGATCAGCCGGGATTTCCCGAGGTTTCTGGTTCTGCGATCCGGCGATCCAGGCCAGGGCGTTGCCCGTACCCAGCTTTAAAAACCCGAACCTGGGAAGGCCGAACCCCGGCGGCTTCATTTCCGCGATCCAGGAGACCATCTGTACGAATGTCCCGTCCCCGCCGCCGGTGAATACTGTGTCATAACCCCGCTCGACAATAGCGCGGGCGATCTCGTAACCCTCCTTCAGACTCCGCGATACATACAGATCCTGCTCGCGCACCACCCCGCCGAGCATCTCGACCAGTTGCGGTGTCACCCCCTTGGCGTTTCCGTTGAGAACCACCGCCGCGCGACCCGCGGCGCCGACCGGCCTCGCCGGCGATTGTTCCGCGAGCGACCCGTTCCTACCCTCTTCGGAAACCATACCCAGTGCCCGGAACCGCGCCGCTCCCCGCCTCTCAGAACAGATCGTTCAGCGTGGTCTCGCTCTTTTTCTTCTGCACCAGTACGGCGTTGACCGCCCGCAGGATGCGACTCTTGGTCGTCCCGGAGAGTGAAGCTCCCTGCAACGCCTTTTCCAGGGAGGGCCCGGCCAGCGTCCGCCCCGATCGCGGTTTCGGAAGGCGGTTCTCCTCGGTGGGTTTTTCCTCCTTCTTCCGCATCTGACGCTGTTTCAGCTTGATAGCCCTATCCTCGGGTCGCAGTGCTTCGATCTTCTTCGAGGCAGCCAGTACGCGTCTAGAATCGATACCGTGCTGCGCGAGAAAGTCGCTGAACTTGCTCATGAGCTCTCTTCTCCGTGTCGATGCCAAAGTTACCGGAACGATCGCCGAACCCTTCCCAGGCTCCGATCGATCCCCGTAATCTGGATCTGATTTCCAGGGTAGCCGAGGTCGGATTTGAACCGACACGCCCTCGCGGGCACCGGATTTTGAGTCCGGCGCGTCTGCCAGTTCCGCCACTCGGCCGGGTAGCCGCCGACTATACCGCTCTTTTGCCGGCGCGCCACCCCTCCCGCGCCAGCGGACGACGTCCCGCGGCGGCCCGCGTGCACCAGCCACGCCCTCGCCTGCGCGAGGGGCCCGCAGCGGTATGGCCTGTCTCTTACACCTTCACGGCCGGATTGCTCGCGCTCGAGGCCCAAGTCTGCCCGTTATCCCCCTTTTCGTAGATCTCCCGCAAAAGGTCGCGGCACTCGGGGCGGTCTCGGAAATGGTTCACCAGCAGCGCGGACGCTTCCACGAACTGTTTCTCGAAGGCCACCGCTTCCTTGACGCGGTTGGCGATCTGCTCGCGTCCGGCAATGAGGTCGTTTTCCAGAGCGTCCGAATAGTTCTGCAATTGCGCCCTCAGCTCGTCGATCCGCTTCCTCAGATCGGCCGCGCGTTCCTCGATGGCGGAGGCGTTCTCCTCGTGCGCGGCGACCTGGCTCTTCAGCGACGCGACCGTCGCCCGGGCGGCGCCCACGTTTTCGAACGCCTCGCGGAGGATCGGTAGCTCAACCCGGGCCTTTTGCGCGGCCTCGCCCCTGGAGATGGCCTCCTCCAGGTCCCGCTTGGCCCTGACGATCTGCTCCTTGATCTTGGCCGCGCGGTTTCTCTCGGTGGCCGCCTCCCGCAAGGCCCTGGATTCGTCGGCCGAGTGCCCCTCGACCTTACGACCGAGCTCAGCGCGCAACGCGCGGCCCCTGCGCTCCGTGGCGTCGAGCTTGCGCGAGTGCCTGGACAGCTCGCCCTCGAGCCGCGACGCGCGCGCGGCCAGATCCCATAGCTTGTCCACGGCCCCCCGCACTTCCTGCGGTCCCTGGTCCTCGGGATATCCCCGCGACAACATCCGCGAGAAGTTCGCCGCCCTGGTACCCCACTCCTGTACGCCCGGCGTGCGAGCAGAAGGAGGCGCGGGCGGGGTGGCGGGCTGCTCTGCCGTCTCTACCTTTTCCCACTGCAAGGAAGGCAGCGAGCGCTGGAAGGCCTTGAGCTCGTCCATCAGATGGTGGCCGTCGCGGAACCTCTTGGCAGGGTCTTTCTCCAGCAGCTTGAAGATCATCGCCTCGGCCTGGGGCGCGATATCGTCCTTCACGCTGCGCGCCCGAGGGGCGTGCGCGGTGCGCTGCATCTCCAGCAAAGTCTCGCGGTCGTTGGAGCGAAAGGGAAGCTGGCCGGTCAGCATCTCGAAGAAGAGAATCCCCAGAGCGTACAAGTCGGATAGAGCGGTCGCGTCCTCGCCCCGCGCCTGTTCGGGCGACATGTACTCCGGGGTGCCGAACACCGCCCCCTTGGGCGCCAGCCTCGGATCGCGGGCCAGCGCAGCCAGCCCGAAGTCGAGGATCTTCACGAAGTCCTTGCGGCCTCCCTGGACGGTGAGCATGACGTTGTCGCTCTTGAGATCCCGGTGGATCACCCCCAGGTCGTGCGCGCGGGTAAGCGCCGCGCACATCTGCTCCAGGATGTCTACCGCGCGCGCGATGGGCAGCGGACCCTTGGCGCAAACGGTGGCGAGCGAAACGCCCACCAGGTACTCCATTACCAGGTACAGCTCGTTGTTCTCGGTCTCGCCCACGTCGTGTATCTGCACGATGTGGGCGTGGTCCACCCGGTTGGCGGCTCGCGCTTCGCGCAGCATCCACTGACGCAGGTGTGTCTCGCTTCTAAGATCCGGGCGGATGACCTTGAGGGCGACGACCCTATCGATGAGTACGTGTCTCGCTCGGTAGATGATCCCCATACCGCCCTCGCCGAGGCGAGCTTCCAGGCGGTATCGACCCGCTACGACCTTACCGAGATATGGATCTTCCGTGATGCGTCGAGGTTTGGTCGCCATCAGCTATCCATTATGGCCTGTCGTGCGTCCAGAATTCCCGATCATCATACACGCGTTCAAGGTCCGGAACAGCTATTTTTTGTAGCCGGTTTCTTTTTAATACGCCTCGACGAGGGACGTTTTCTCGCACACGACGGGCGAGAAGAACCGACGGGCGCTGAGCTCCGCGGATCGAGCGACACTACCGGCTCGAGTAAAAATCCGCCAAACTCGCGTCTAGCTTCGGCGACGCGCTACCGTGCCGCCGGAGCGTCGGGCGCCTCCGCAAGCACCGCGTCCTCGGCGTTGACTTCCAGGCGATACCGGCTGTTGGCCGTCTGCAGGAAAAAGACGTCCTCCCCAGCCACGCGCAGCAAACGCTTAATGGGCGTGGTCACGTACTCGTGCAATCCGTCCGGAAACTCGATCACCACGACCGAGCCGCAACGGGGGACGCGAACCAGCCGCCCAGCGACTACCCGGCCGCCTTTGCGTCCCAGCTTACGCAGCACGACGTCCACTCTTTGTAATTAGCATAGCATCCGCTCAGAGCAAACGACCTCGCGGCCGAAGCCTGGCTTTTTTCGCCGCAGAACCGCTCCAGGACGGGGATCGCCGTTGTCGTCCGACTGAAAAAGAGGACCGTCGCGTCGCGACCGCGCGGTCTCGACGACCTAAACAGGGGACCGCCGCGCAAGTGAACCGGCCATGCTCGCTCTTTTCCCATCCGTCACGGTCTTGGCCGGACCTCGAAGCGAAACGACACAACCATATAAGACGGATCAAGTCGTGTCGGTATAGAGGTAAGCGCATCGCCTACACAATCATACACGGCGTCCGTGTCCACGGTGCTCTGGAATCGGTCGGGTCGGATGACCCGTGCGATCGGTTCCTCGCCGCGCTTGTAGTCCAGTCTGATATCCACGTGGCCTAACCCGAGGTCCTCGCGCTCGCACCCCGCCATATCGCGCAGAATTCTCCACACCTTCTGCTCCATCTCTCGATCCCGCGGGCAGGGGAAGGGTCCGGAAACGAGCTGCGTTCCCTCGCATCTCAGGTAGGCCGTGCGCCCCGGTACCACCTGACGGTACCGTACACCGGCCGCCCTCCCGGGAGAGGCGGCGTCGCTCTGCGGGGAAGGCACGTCTGCAGTTATACCCGAATCGGGACGGCCGACCGCCGGTAGCGCCGGGGTATCGACCGGGACGCCATTACTCTGCCTATCCGGTATTCGTTTCGCGGCTCCGACCGCTCCCGGCGACTGCTCGGTGCCGCCGTCCGGTACGACCCTCGCGTCATCGCTCACCCCCGTATCCTCCGCCCGCGGCCGGGCGGCCGTACCGGGCCGCGCGTCCCGGGGTCGGTCGGAAATATCGGGAGCCAGCGCCAAAACCACCATCAAACCCAGGCTCGATCCCCCGAGCGCGCAAAGCGCGACGCGTAGTCGATCGAGCCGATCCTCGCCGGGTCCTGGAATTCGTATGGTCGTGCCGCGCTGCACCTGTCCGCCGGCGCCGAGCCTACCCGAGCCGACCACCGCCTGTCACGCCCGGCCGAGCTTCGCCTTTCCACCGGCGACCGGTCTTTCGTGCGTCTTGGCCGCGGCCTGGGCCGCCGCGTCGTCCGAGACCTGAACCTCCGCGGAACGTGCTACCATGCCGCGTGCCCCGCTTGCTGCCGCTGCTGCTCGCTCTATCCGCATCCGCGCTCGGATGCGGGGGGGGCCGGCCGTGCCCGCGGATCCCGCATACGGACGCGCAAGCAACGCTCGTCAGCCACGCCTCCAGCCGCGCTCGCCTCACCTCCATCCGCGCCGAGGCCCGCGTGGACCAGAGGGGAAGGGAGGGGCGTATTCGCGGAACGGTCTACATGTTCGTGCAGCGTCCCGACCGGGTGCGGTTCGACGCCATGACCCAGTTCGGACCTGCAGCCATCCTGACCAGCAGCGGCGGAAGCTTCGAGTTCACGGACCTCAGAAAGAACCGTTTCTATCGGGGACCGACCTGCCCGGCGAACATCGAGCGGCTTCTGGGCTTACGCCTCTCCGCCGCAGATACGACAGCGCTACTACTCGGCGAATCGCCCGTTCTCGCAGCAGAGGAAACGAGCCTGCTCTGTACGGACGGAGGTCTGTACCGCGTCCACCTGCGAGCCGCCGATGGCAGCCGACAGGAGATCGAGCTCGCGGTTCATAGCTCCGACCTGGGGGCACCCCCCGCGAAACAGCGGTTACGGCTGGTGCGGTCGGAGCTGTTCGAACCGCGGGGCAAGAGCGTCTGGCGCGCGACCTACGACGACTACAGGGTGGTCCGTACGGGGAAGCGCGGCGTGGCCCTACCTTTCGAGGTGCGAGTCGAGCAACCCGCAATAGGAAGCGACACGCTGGTCCGCTTTCGAAAAATCGACGCCAATCCCGAGATACCTCCCTCGGCGTTCGAACAACGAGCGAGAGCCGGAATCCAGGTGGAAGATCTCGCCTGCCGCAAGCCTTGAGCGCGCGGAGCTGTCAACGGTTGGCACAGCGCTACTGTACCGGATGTTTACGGCATTGATTTCAGAACTAGTTCCCGGCTCAAAATGCCGGACCGAGCCTCGCGCAGCGCGGCGGGCGCAGCTGCAAGGAGTAACGACGAGCGAATAGTGGGGCTATTTCGAGGAGGAACGACGCAGCAGATGCGCCCGCCCCGCAAGCGAGGCGACGGGAGTTGCATTTTGAGCCGGGAACGAACTACTGGAATCGAGCGAGCCAGGGGCTACGAGCGGTATAACGGTAACGCCTCTCAAGTTTTTACGATATGCTCTATTGACCCAAATGCTCGCTGGCGATAAGTAATTCCGGTCACTTGCGGCAACCGCGCGGCTCGAACCCGTTCGGTCTGCCGGAAGTCGATTTCGCTGGAACGACGAATGAGGCGCTCAATATCCTCGGGTAACCGGCCCGAAGAAACGATCTGGCCAACCAACATGCATCGGCCGACAACATCGAGTTATGGCAAGCGCGGCCTTGATCGGGTCGCTCGCCGTAGAGCGCTGGTAGGTGTTTTGGCCGCCGGATCGGTCTACGCCGGCTGCGGAGCAGGACTGGACGCCGAGCGCGCAAAGCAGTCCACGTCCCAGTACGAGCTGGCCGTGGGGCTGCATTCCGAAGGCAATAACCCGGGCGCCTTCCGGGCACTGAACAAGGCGATCTCGCTCAACCCCCACAATTCCAGTGCTTATCTTTTCCTGGGAACGCTCTATCTCTTGATCCGCAACGATGACCGGGAAAAGTACGACAAGAAAGCAGAGAGTAATTTCCGTAAGGTAATAAAGATCCAGTCCAGCGAACACGCCCCAAAGGAAAATCTGGCGGCAGAAGCGCGCAACATGCTCGGCGTCCTGTACGCCCATCAGAAACAGTACGAGAAGGCCGTCCAGATGCTGGAAAAAGCCGTCTCTGACCTGTACAACCCCAACGCCTACCTGGCATGGGGCAACCTGGGATGGGTTTACGGCAAGATGGAGAAGTACGAGAAGGCGATCCGCGCCCTGGGGCGATCGGTCCAGATACAACCGCGTTTCTGCGTGGGCTACTACCGGCTGGGCGAGGTCTACGCCCGTATGCCGCAGCTGGAAAAGGCCGAGACCGCTCTAACCCGCGCGATCGAGGCCGATGAGCGCTGTGAGCTCATGCAGGAGGCTTGGCAGCTCAGGGGAGAGGTGCGCGCGAAGATGGGCGAGCGCGAGGCGGCCATATACGACCTGGAGCGGTGCGTGGAACTAAATCCCGACTCAGAGGCCGGGCGCTCTTGCAGTCGCCTACTCGAATCGGCTAACTAGCGGTAGAAGACGTCCCGCCCAGGCCGAAGGCAGGATGTCCGGGAGGAGAAGCGAATGGAGTCACTCGGCGGCTATTTGAAGAAGCAGAGAGAGCTTCAACAGCTCTCGGTGGCCGAGATCGCGCAGACGACCCGCATACCCGCGCGCGTGCTCAGGCTCATGGAGGACGACCGGTTCGACGAGCTTCCGGCCGACGTCTTCGTACGCGGGTTTCTGCGGGCCTACGCCCGGGCGGTCGGCCTGGAGGAAACCGAGGTACTCGATCTCTACGATCGGGCCTACCGACCCGAGCCCGAAACGGCGACTCCGCTGGTCTACGTCTCCTCCGTCGAAAGCGGTCGCAGCTTCGGCCTGGCCATCGCGCTGGTGATCCTGCTCATCCTCTTCACGCTCGCGCTGTCGATCGTGCTGCGTCCGCGCTATCGCAACGCTCCGGTGGAGCTGTCGCGCTCGACCTCGGTACAACAGCCCTGCGACCGCGGAGCCGCCCCGCTTCTGGAAGCGGTTTCGAAACCACCTCTGTCCGCTCGCAGCTGACCGGTTGCCGCGGACGTGTATCGCAGGCAGAGCGTATCCACCGGGGCCCTGGTTCTCCGCAGCGTCGACTACCGCGACGCCGATCGCATCGTCACCCTGCTGACCGAACGCCTGGGCAAGATCTCGGCGATCGCGCGATCCGCCCGCCGCAGCCGCAGGCGATTCGCCGGCTCTCTGGAGCCGTTCGCCATCATCGAGGCCGATATCGAACCCGGACGCGGGGAGCTCGGTACGCTGCTCGAGGCTCGCGTTTTGCAGGGATTCCCGGGTATCCTGAAGGATCTGGGTACGATGTCGGCCGCTGCCGCGGCTCTGGATCTGGTAGCGAGAGGCAGCGCCGAGCGGCAACCGGACCCGGAGCTCTTCCGCGCGACCGCGTGCCTGTTTCGACTGCTCGACGAGGGTCGGCAGCCGGCAGAAGAGGCTCTGGTGAGCTTTCGCATCCGGGCGACCGCGCTGCTGGGCTTCGCACCCGACCTCGACGCCTGCGGCAGGTGCGGCCGGACGGCGGCGGCCGGACGAGCCGGCCTGTTCGATCCGGTGGCGGGCCACCTGGTATGCCGCGCCTGCGGGGGGGCGTCGATCTACCTGAGCGCCTCGAGCAGAAAGCGGTTCCGGGCGGCGGCCGGCCCGTCCTGGGACGAGGCGGTGGACAAATGGTCCGAAAAGGAGCTGGGGCAGGTGCGCCGCGCGGTCGACGCCTTTCTTCGCTCGCACGAGCTCTCTGCCTGATCGGGCGCCCCGGAGCCGCTCGCCCCCGGCCGCCGCGGTCTGCCCTGCATTGGTGCGCGCCGGAGCGACTGGCGCAATCGCCGCCCGAAGCGGTACAATAAGGGTCATTCTCGAGGTCGAACGCGCGGGAGACGACATTGGCCAAACCGGTCCTGGTAGTCGATGATTCGGGTGCGATGCGGGCGTTCGTTCAAGCGACCCTGGAAGCGAACGAGGACATGGAGGTCCACGAGGCCTCCAACGGTTTCGAAGCGCTACGGCTGCTGCCTCGCACCGGCTACGGACTGCTCATCATCGACATCAACATGTCGGAGATCAACGGCCTGGAGCTCATCTCCATGATCCGTAAGAACGATAGGTATAGGGAGACGCCGCTGATCGTGATCAGCAGCGAGCCGTCGGCTCGGGGGCGCGAGCGGGCGCTCGCGCTGGGAGCGAGCGCGTACCTGGAAAAACCCTTCTCTTCCGCGCAGTTGCTGGACACCGCCCGGCGGTTGACGGCGGACGACGATTCTTAGACGGGGGAAGCGTTGGCAAACGGTACGGACAAGCGTGACGGCACGGGCGACGAGTTCGTCTCCGAAGCGCAGGAGATCATCGAGAGCCTTTCGCGCGACCTGCTCATCCTCGACCACGCGCAGAAAGAGGGTGCGATCGATCCCGACACCCTGAACGACCTGTTCCGCGGAGTACACACGCTGAAGGGACTGGCCGGCATGTTCGGCTTCGCCAAGCTAGGTGAGCTCTCCCATTGCCTGGAGGACCTGCTGGAAGACCTTCGCCTGGGACGCGCAACGCTGACGCAGGAGACCCTGGACCTGCTCTTCGAAGGCGTCGAAGCCTTCCAGAGGCTGCTGGCGCAGGCCCGGGATCCCGAGAAGGTCGTCAATATCGACGTGGAGCATTTCAAGACGGCGGCGGCCTCGCTGGTCACGCAGGAGAAAAGACCCGCCGGGGCCGTCATCGGCGAGTACGACATCGATCGCGAGGTGCTCTCGGTGTTGACCGAGTACGAGACGCACCGCCTGCGCGCCAATCTGGAAGAGGGGACCGCCATCTACCGTTTCAACATCAGCGTGCAGCTCGACGTCATCGACGTGGTGTTGAAGGAGCTCAAGGAACGCAGCAAGAAGATAGCGGAGATCATCACCTATCTGCCCAGCATGGCGACCGGCGCCGATCAGGTCATCGACATCGAGGTGCTGCTGGCTTCGAGCGCCAGCGAGGCAGAGCTGCGCAAGGCGCTGGGCCGACCGGATCTCTCGCTCACTCGGATCCGGCGACGCGGCTCCCGAAGCGCCGCCCCTTCCAAGGCCTCGCCACCGTCGCGAACCGCGCCGGCGACCATAACCGGCACGCCGTCGTTCGAGCAGGACCGAGCGGAGAGGGCCGACTCGATCTCGGTACGCGAGCCGTCCGACGACCAGCTTTCGCTGCGCTCGGTCATGAACACGGTCCGGGTCGACATCCGCAAGCTCGATCTGCTCATGAACACGGTGGGCGAGCTGGGAACGGTCCGCGGAGCGCTCAAGGCCATGCTGGAAGTGATCGACGAGCAGACCGATCTCCGGAAGCTTTCCGGAGAGCTCCGGCGCATCGACCGGGACTTCGAGCGCTGCCTGGGAGACGTACAGGGCAACGTGCTGGAGGCCCGCATGGTCCCGCTCGGGCAATTCTTCAGCAAGGTAGCCCGCGTGGTCCGGCAGGTCGCCCGGGAAAATCGCAAGGAGGTACGGCTGGTAGTCACCGGCTCCGAGACCGAGGTGGACAAGCTGGTAGCCGAAGAGCTGGCCGATCCATTGATGCACATCGTCCGCAACGCCATCGACCACGGCATCGAATCGCCCGCGGAGCGCGAGGCGGCCGGCAAGCCGGTTTCCGGAACCCTGGCCATCAACGCCTACCACCGGGGCAACCAGGTGATCATCGAGGTGGAGGACGACGGCCGCGGCGTCGACCGGAACCGGCTACGCGAGCAGGCCCTCGTCCGCGGTCTGGTTCCCGAACGTATCCTGACCGAGATGACGCCCGATCAACTGCTACAAACCATCTTCATCCCGGGCATGAGCACCGCGGAACGGGTGACAGACCTGTCGGGTCGCGGCGTGGGTATGGACGTGGTCAAGACCAATGTCTCTCGCCTCGGTGGAGCGGTGGAGCTGCAGAGCGACCTGGGCGTGAGCACCAAGGTATCGCTGACCGTGCCCATCACCCTGGCCATCGTACAGGCGCTGATCGTCGAGGTCGCCGGCCGCACCATGGCCGTCCCGCTGGGTGCGGTACGGGAGGTGTTCCGGCTCGAGCCGCTGTCGGTGCGCCGAGTAGAAGCGCGCGAGACCGTCACCCTGCGAGACCGGAGCTTGCCCCTCTGCCGCCTCTCCGAACGGTTCGGTTTCGAGAAGACAAGCGATGAGCGAAGGGAGTACGTGCTGGTGGTGGTTCACGGGTCACGGCGCCTCGGCTTCACGGTGGACAGGGTCTCCGGACAGAGAGATATCATCATCAAATCGCTCGGCTCTAGCCTGAAGCACATTCGCGGCGTGAGCGGGGCGACCGATTTGGGCGATCGCAGCCTGGTGCTGGTGCTGGATCCGCCCGTGCTGGTGGAGGACTTCTTCGGAACGGTCCAGACGGCGCTAGAACCGGAGGCGACCTGGTGAGCGATTCCTCCGCCCGACTTTCGCTCTTTCCGTCCTCGGTACCCTCGCTGCTCGCGCCGGGCGAGCGAATGGAAGAACCGGACACGAGCGTTCGCGACTTCCTCGGCTTCGCCCTGGCCCAGTCGCGCTACGCGATCGCACTGTCCTCCATACAGAAGGTGATCAAGGTTCCCCCGATCACCGAAATACCGCTGGCGTCCGAAGAGATCCTGGGCATCATCTCGGTACGCGGTCGGGTGGTCACCCTGTACGATGCCCGGCAGCTGCTGGGCAAGACCGCCGGCAGGCCTTCGTCTCGCTCCAGGGTATTGCTGGTGAGGCAAGAAGAGGAGACGGTGGGGCTGCTGGTCGACGGCCTCTTGCGGGTCTATCGACTGGAGGAAGACGAGGTCGAGCCTCCGGGAGCGGCCGGAATCGAAAGGCAATCTTACGTCATCGGTATCGGACGGCCGCGAAAGGCCTCCTTGTCCCTAGAAGGACCGCGGAGCTGGGAGACGGGACGCGAGGCGGCGCCCTTCGCCGAGTCGCTCTTCTCGATAAGCGAACCACCGAGCGAGGGCGAAGTGCTCATCCTGGTGGATCCGGTGGCACTGCTGAAAGTATTGGTAAAGCCGTGATGCGGCCCAAGCCAAACAAGGGCGTCGCTAGCAAGAACCTGGTCGGGTTCAGCCTGGAAGACGTGAACTACGCGGTCGATATCTTTCGCGTGCGGGAAATCATCCGCCCGCTGGTCACCTACCGTCTGCCGGGGCTGCCGCGGTCGGTGATCGGGGTCGCGCATCACCGGGGAGACGTGATCCCGGTGGTCGACCTGCGCGAGCGATTCGGGCTGCCCGCAGATCCCGAGGCGGGAAGGAACCGGTGGATCATCGTCGGGCGCGGTGATCGTCTGGTCGCGCTTGCGGTCGAGACGATTACCGAGGTATTCGGCGCCGGCCAGGAGCAGCGCAGGGCGGTTCCGGATATCGGCGAGGACGAGCCGACCAGCGCCATTACGGCGGTGTACGCCGACCGGGGCGGCCTGGTCTTCGTCATCGACGTCGACCGCATCACAGCCGTTACCGATGAGATAGACTTGAGCGAGGCCAGGCAGATGCTCGGCAACCGGTAGAGGAGATGGAAAGGGAAGCCGTCCCAGACGCCATCCGATCGGAGGACCCGGAAGTTCGACGCCAGGCGGTCATCGCCATCGGGGTGCTGCCGGCCGAGCCGGCGCTCGGAGCCTGCCTGCTGCAAGCGCTAGGCGACGAGCAGTGGCGGGTGCGAAAGGAAGCGGTGCGCGTCGCACGGCTGCGCGCGGTGGAGCTCGCAATAGTGCCCGCCCTGGTCGCCGCCATCACCCAAGGCGAAAACGTGGGATTGCGCAACGCCGCGCTGGACGCGCTGCAAGAGCTGGGCGCACCCGCGGCCGAGGCCCTGCTCGAAGCGTTCCCCGGAGCGCCCGAGGATGCACGGCGCTTCATGGTCGAAGCGCTGGTCTGCAGCTGCGACGACCGGGTGGTATCGACGCTGGAGAAAGCGGCGGACGACCGAGACAGCATCGTAGCCGCGGCCGCCATGCAGGCGCTGGCTTCGATCGGGGGGGAGCGGGCCGAGCGGGCGCTCGAGCTGCAGCTCGGGAGCGAGGACTCGTTCCGCCGCATGGCCGCGCTGGACGGCCTGGCCCGGCTGGACGCGGTCGTCCGGTGGGAGCGAATCGAACCGCTGCTCGACGACCGGCTGGCGCGCCGGGCGGCTCTGGGCCTGCTCGGCCGCTGCGAGCGGCCCGAAGCGGTCGCACCCCTGGTAGGGGCGCTCTCCGACCGGTCTGACAACCTGGTCGCCTCCGCTGCCGTCTCCCTGTCGCGCCTGCTCGAGGGTCCGCTGGAGGTGGTCAACGAAGTACACGAGCAGGTCGTCGGCCTGCCGGAGAACGCGTGCGAAAAGCTGCGCGCCCTTTCCCGCCAGGGCGCGCTGGAAGTACGGCAAGCCGCCAGCCAGATCCTGATTCTGGCTCGCGACCGAGCGTCGCTACCTGCAGCGGTCGAGCTGGCGGCCATGGACGCGCTGCCGCGGGTAACCCTGCAGTCGTTGCGACCCTGGGGCAATGCCCCGGTGCGTTCCATGCTGGAGCTGGTCGACTCGCCGGACGAGAAGATGCGAGCGGTGGCGCTGGAGCTGGCTTGCGATCTGGCCCGAGAGCTGGGGCCGGCCGCCTCCGACCTCGGTGGGGAGATACGGGGGCTGTTGAGGCGAGGGATGGAGAGCGCGGACGCAAACGTAGCGCTGTCCGCGGTCCGTTGTCTGGGCGAATGGGGCGAGGCGCAGGACGCGGAGGCGCTGGTACGCGCGGCCGAGAGCGGTTCGGAAGCCATCGCCCAGGCCTGCGGCCGAGCGCTGCTGGCGCTGGCCGAGCGCGAAGGCGAAGCGGTTCGGCAGGCGGTCGGACGCGCGCGGCTGCAGGGCCCCAACGCCGCGCCCCTGGCCTCGGTACTGGGCCATGTGGGGGGGTCGGACGCACGTGCCCGGTTGCAGGACGCGCTCGGATCGCAAGATCCCGGCCTACGGGAGCAAGCCGTGGCCGGTATCGCCAGGCTGGGCGGTGCGGAAGCGGCCGAGCTGGTGGCCTTTTTCCTCGCGGACGAGAGCCTGGACGTACAGGTAGCGGCCGCAAGGGCGCTGGGAGGGCTTCGGGACGAAAGAGGGCGACCGGCGGGCAACGATGCACTGCTGGGGGCGCTGCGGAGCGGATCGCCGGCATTACGAGCAGCCGCGGCACGGGCGCTGGGAGAAACGGGTGACGATCGCGCGGTACCCGCTCTGCGAGAGCGGGTTCGCGGAGAAGACCCAGGAGTGGCGCTGGCCGCGCTCGAAGCGCTGGGTCGGATAGGGTCTCCCGACCTAGACGAGTTGCTGATGGAGGCCATGAGCAGCCGCGACGAGGAGGTAGTCAAGCAGGCGCTGATTGCCATGGGAAACAGCGGCGGGCAACGGGCGGCGGAGCGGATCGGCATCGCGCTGGACCATCCGTCCTGGGACGTACGCCGGCTGGCCGCCGACCTGCTCGGCGCTCTGGGACCGGCAGAGGCGGTAGCTCCCCTGATTCTGGCGCGGCTGAAGCAAGAGATCGACGAGCTGGTGCGCGAGGCGCTGCGCATGGCGCTAGCAAGGCTGGAGGGGGAGGAAATTTAGCTTGGCGCCACTGCTACGCTTCGACGGGCCTCGTCTGGGAGTCGAGGAGTTCCGGCTGCTGCGGCAGCTGGTCAACCGCTACTGCGGTATCCGGTTGGCGGACGACATGCGTTTCATGGTCGAGCGTCGGCTGGGCGCCCGTTTGGAGGCGCTGAGGCTGGAGAGCTTCCGGGAGTACTACCGCTACCTGCGCTACCACCACGGGCGGGAGGCCGAGCTGGAGCGGGCAGTCGAGATGCTGACCACCAACGAGACCTACTTTTTCCGCGAGACCGCCCAGCTATCGGCGTTCCGGGACGAGGTGCTGCCGGTCCTGCGCGAGGCCGAGGGCTCCCGCCGCAGTCTGTCGGTATGGAGCGCCGGCTGCTCGACCGGCGAAGAGGTCTACACGGTAGCGATGCTGATCGAGCAGTCGGGCCTGTTAAACGGCTGGGAGGTCCGGGTTTTCGGCAACGACATCTGCCGCCGCGTTATACAGGTAGCGCGACAGGGGGTCTACGGCCCTTCCAGCTTCCGGGCTATGCCTCGCCAGTACCGGAAGTATTTTACGGAGACCGAGGTCGGGTTCTTGGTGGATCCGGCCATACGCGCCAGGTGCCATTTCGGCCATTTCAACCTGTTGGATCCCGGGCGAGCCGCCATGGTTGGGCGGGTGGACGCGATATTCTGCCGGAACGTCCTGATATACTTCGACCAGGAGTCCCGCAGGCGGCTGGTCGAGATATTTCACCAGCGATTACGGCCCGGGGGCTTCCTGATGCTCGGGCACAGCGAGTCGCTGATCAATGACTCTACGGCGTTCGAAATAGCGCAACTCGCTGGCGATCTGGTGTATCGTAAGCCCTTGAGCGCGGTTGCGCCCTGAAACGGCCCGATGGCCGGAGGTTGCCCGATGAAGATCCTACGCGTTCTCGTGGTCGACGATTCCGCCGCCAACCGGCAGATGATCGTCGATCTTCTGGAGAGCGTGGACGGGGTCGAGGTGGCGGGAACCGCGGGCGACGGAGACGAGGCGCTGCGGCTGGTTTCCTCTTTGCATCCGGACATGATCACGCTGGATCTGGAGATGCCGCGTATGGATGGTTTCACCTTCCTGCGGCTCCTCATGGCCAGCCGGCCCACCCCAGTGGTGGTCATTTCGAGCTACGCCGCCAAGGAAAATGTCTTCCGGGCGCTGGAGCTGGGAGCGCTGGACTTCATCGCCAAGCTCGGCAACCGGAAGTCCGAGACCCTGGAATCGATGGGTGAGCAGCTCAAACGTATGGTCAATACGGTCCGGCAGCTCTCGCCCCTCGGGATCGATCCGGCCAGGCACCGCGTGGGCAGGGCCCGTGTCTCGGTGAACGGGGTGTACAGCTACGCTGCGGACAAGAAGAGCAAGGCCCCGGTCTCGGATTCCGGGCCGGGAAAGGTCGTGGTGGTGGCGGCGTCCACCGGCGGCCCCACCGCGCTTCTAGAGCTGTTCGCGCGGCTGCCCGCCGAGGCCTCAGCCTCTCTGGTGGTCGCCCAGCACATGCCCGAGCGCTTCACCAGGACCCTGGCCGAACGGCTCGACCGCATCAGCTCCTTTCGCGTGCACGAGGCAGCGGCGGTCGAACCGCTGCTGCGCGGGGGCGGCCTGGTGTGTCCGGGAGGACGCAATCTGGAGGTGGACCGGGAGGGCGGCAAGCTGGTGGCCAGGGTGTCGATGCCCGAGCCGGCGGACAGGTACACGCCCTCGGCGGACAAGCTCTTCTGCTCGGCCGCGCGGGTCGCGGGTGACCGCGTGATAGCGGTCGTGCTCACCGGCATGGGGGACGACGGTGCCAACGGGGTGGCCGAGGTCAAGAAGGCCGGCGGGACGGTGATCGTGGAGGCCGAGCAAACGGCCGTGATCTACGGGATGCCGCGAGCGGCGCAACGCACGGGTCGGGTGGACCGCAGCCTTCCGCTACGCGAACTTGCCGACCATCTGGTTGAGTTAATCTCGTAAACCGGTGGCAGACAATGGCTGATCGCACCTGCCTGGTAGTCGAAGATTCGCCGATGATGCGCCAGCTGATCACGTTTGCGCTCTCCCGGATCAAGAACCTGACGGTGACCGAGGCGGAGGACGGTATCGGCGGCTTGAAGCAGGTCACCGCCAAGAAGTTCGATATCGTCATCACCGACATCAACATGCCGATCATGGACGGCCTGAAGCTGGTGCGAAAGATCCGTGAGATGGATTCGTATAAGAATGTACCGATCGTGATAGTCACCACCGAGGGGCTGCAAGAGGACCGGGAGCGCGCCCTGGCGCTGGGCGCGAACGCCTATATCACCAAGCCCATCCAGGCCCCCGAGGTGATAGACACCGTCAAGAAGCTCCTGAAGATCTAGCCGCGACCGGGGGAGGGCCAACCATGGTCTGGGTCAAAATCTGCGGGGTGACGCGCGTAGAGGACGCCCTGGCGTGCGTGGAAGCCGGGGCGGATGCCGTCGGCGTCAATTTCTACGAACGCTCACCGCGCCACTGCGGCCCGGAAATCGCCTGCGCCATCGTGGAGGCGGTGGGAAATCGGGCGGTCACGGTCGGGGTATTCGTCGACAAGAGCTACGAGGAAATCGTGGCTCTGCGCGAGAAGGTCGGCTTCGGGCTAGCGCAGCTGCACGGCAGCGAGACGCCGGAGCTCTTGGATCGGCTGTTGCCCCACGCGTACAAGGCTATCCGCGTACGGGGCGATTTCGCGGCCCGGCAGGCCAGGGACTACGGCGGTGAAACCATTCTGCTGGACGCGTACGTCCCGGGTATCGCCGGAGGCACGGGCAAGACCTTTGACTGGGGGCTGGCCGCGCGCGTGGCAGAGACCCGGCGGGTGATCCTGGCCGGCGGCCTCAAACCGGAAAACGTCTCGCAAGCCATTGCCCGGGTCTCGCCCTACGGTGTAGACGCGGCCAGCGGGGTAGAAAGCGCCCCGGGCAAAAAAGACCTGAACCTGGTCCGCGCCTTCATCGAGACCGCCAAGGGCGCCAGGTAACGGCACGTTGGGAAGAGGGGGACGTTGTTGAGTAATTAAGTTGTTTCCTGGAAGAGGGGGACGAAGAGGGGGACGTTGTTGAGTAATTAAGTTGTTTCCTGATGGACGACTGCATTCAGTAAATGTGAAAAGAGGCGCTATTATGGCTGCTAAACGGTTGGCGGAAACAACTTAATTACTCAACAACGTCCCCGTCCCCGCTTGCCGGAAACAACTTAATTACTCAACAACGTCCCCGTTCCCCGCTCGTCCCCGTTCCCGCATGGCTTCAGGTAGACCGCTCAATCTTCTGGTCCTGGTGCTGGCCGCGGCTTTCGCTCTGCGTCTCTTCGCCGGCCTCGGCTACCCCAACATTCTCTGGCCCGACGAGATCTACCAGACACTGGAGCAGGGCCATCGGCTCACCTTCGGTTATGGCATCGTGCCCTGGGAGTTCCGGGCCGGCACGCGCAGCTGGCTGCTGCCCGGAGTCCTGGCCGGGATCATGAGGGTGGGCGGTTGGCTAGGGTCGGGCAGCGGTCCCTACCTGGCTGCGGTCACCGTCGCGCTCTGCGCTCTTTCGCTGCTGCCAGTGGCCGTGGCCCTGCGCTGGGGGCATCGAGTCGGCGGCACGGCCACGGCGCTGATCACGGGAACGCTGGCGGCAATCTGGTTCGAACTGGTCTACTTCGCGCCCAAGGCGCTGTACGAGGTGGTCGCCTGCCACCTGCTGCTGCCCTCGCTCTACCTCGCGCACTTCCACGACGCAAAGCGCGGCAGGCTGGTCTTGTCGGGCCTGCTGCTGGGCGCTTCCCTTGCCCTTCGTATCCAGCTGGCCCCGGCAATTGTCTGCGCGCTCGTACTGGTCTGCCGCGCCGATACAAAGGGCAAGTGGTATCCGCTTGCCGGTAGCGCGGCGATCGCCTTCTCGCTCGGAGGGCTGCTCGACATGGTGACCTGGAGCTACCCTTTCCAGTCCGCCTGGTACGGCTTCACCGTCAACATCCTCGAGGGTAAGAGCCTGCTCTGGGGTGCACACCCCTGGTACCACTATCCGGTTACGGCCGCCCGGGTCTGGTCCTGGGCCGCCCTGCCGCTGGCCGCGCTTTTCTTGGCGGGGGCGCGCGACAGCCGACTTCTGCTGCTCACCGCCGCGATCGTGTGGGCGACCCACAGCCTGATCGCGCACAAGGAGTACCGCTTCGTCTACCCGGCGCTGCCCATGCTGCTCATCGTCGCCGGCTGCGGCCTGGGCCGTCTTTACCGGCGCTTCGAGCGGATCTCCGCGTCGCCCTGGCGCCGCCGGGCAGCGCTGGGAGCCCTCCTTCTCGCCTGTTGCCTGACCTCGCTCTTCCTCGCACCGCGCTTCGACGCCTCCCGAACCGGCGTGGAGCTGGCCACGGACGGCCCCTCGCATTGGCGCTACTTTCGCGCCCCGCTGCGCTTTTTCCGGGCCTTGAGCCGGGATAAGACAGCCTGCGGGATCGGCCTGCGCCGCGTGCACTGGGCGCTCACCGGAGGGTACACCTATCTGCACCGGAACATCCCCCTGTACGACATCGATTCCTCGCGCAAGTTGCAGGATCTATCCGATGGCTTCAACTATCTTATGGCGAGCGGGATCACCGCCCCGCGGGTCGGCCCCTACACCCGGGTGGGCTGCATGGACGGTTACTGCCTGTATAGACGGCCGGGCTCCTGCGCGCCGCGTCCCGGCTACCACCTCAACCGCATACTGGAATACCGCGGGGAGTAGAAAGGACCGACGCGATGAAGGCCATGCTATTGGAGCGGATCTGCGATCTGAAGCAAGAGCCGAATCCCTTGCGGCTGGCGGAGATCCCTCGGCCCGAGCCCGGGCCCGGGCAGGTCTTGCTCCGGGTCAGCGCCTGCGGGGTCTGCCACACCGAGTTGGACGAGATCGAGGGGCGCACCCCTCCGCCCTCCCTGCCGGTGATTCCCGGCCACCAGGTAGTGGGCCGGGTCGAGAGCCTGGGCCCGGAGGCGTGCCGCTTCCGCCCCGGAGACCGTTTAGGGGTCGCCTGGATCCACTGCAGCTGCGGCAACTGCCCACGCTGCCAACGGGGCGAGGAGAACCTCTGCGAGGCGTTTCGGGCCACGGGCCGGGACGCCGACGGCGGATACGCCGAGTACATGACCGTCTCCGAGGATTTCGCCCACCCCATCCCGGAGATCTTCACCGACCTGGAAGCGGCTCCGCACCTGTGCGCCGGCGCCATCGGCCACCGCTCCCTGCGCCTGGCTGGGCTCGAGGAGGGCCAGGCGCTGGGCCTTACCGGCTTCGGGGCCTCCGCCCACCTGGTGCTGCTGCTGGTCCGCAACCGCTATCCGGGCTGCCGGGTCTACGTGTTCGCCCGCAACGAACGGGAGCGGCAGTTCGCCCGCGAGCTGGGCGCAGTCTGGGCGGGGGACACCGCCGAGGCGGCGCCGGAGAAGCTGCACTGCATCATCGACACCACCCCGGTCTGGAAACCGGTGGTCGAGGCGCTGGCAAACCTCGAGCCGGGCGGACGTCTGGTGATCAACGCCATCCGCAAGGAGTCGTTCGACAAGCAGGAGCTGCTGCGGCTCGACTACCCGACCCACCTCTGGGAGGAGAAGGAGATCAAGAGCGTAGCCAACGTGACCCGGCGCGACGTGAGCGATTTTCTGGCCCTGGCCGCCGAGATCCCTATCCGTCCCGAAGTGGAGAGCTTCCCGCTACAAGAGGCCAACCGGGCGCTGCACGAGCTCAAGACCCAGAAGATACGCGGAGCAAAGGTATTGCAGATCGGTTGGCCCCGCTGACCCGCGTACACCTAAGGAGGCACCGCAAAATGACTCTATCAGGTTTCGGCGCGCGGCGGCGCCAGGCGCAAGCAGCGACGACGAGGAATTGCGTGGCTGTTTCGAGGAGAAGCGACGCCGCGGAGGGGACCGCCCCGCCCGAAAGAAGACGAGAATGTTTATAAATGGCCTCTAATCTCGGCTTTTCGGACCTATCGCGACTGCCTGTTGCTGAACCGCCGCGATTTTTCGCCGTTCTTGGGCTAGACTGCGCCCTCCATGACGCAGATCAGCCGCCGTAAGGCCGGGTCGAGCGAAACCCTGAACCTCTCGCCGGTCGCGGCCCTTCCGAACGTTCACCAAATCGTGTTGCCCACCCCCTGGGAGGGCATCCTGGTGCAGATCTACCTGCTCGACACCGAGCCTCTGACTCTGATCGACACCGGGGTGAAGTGGGCGCCGTCGCGTGCAGCGCTGGAAGAAGCCTTCGACGCGCTCGGCAAGAAGCTTTCGGAAGTGCGGCGGGTCATCATCACTCACTTTCACACCGACCACATGGGGCAGACGCAGTCGCTGCGCGACGCCGGGGCCGAGCTGGAGGTCATCGCCCACGAGCTTGAGGCTCCCTTTATCGAATCGCAGTCGCTTCGCCGCGAGCGAATGCTGGACAACCGCGTGAAGCTGTTCATCGAGCACGGCGTTCCCCGCGAGGTGATGGAACGGTACGCCACGGCCGAGCGTCACTACCACAAAAACGGACCGGTGCTGAGCGAGCAAACCCGGGTCGACCGAGCCTGCCGGCAGGGCGATCGCATCGCCTTCGAGGGACTGGAACTGGAGGCGGTACACGCCCCCGGCCACACCGCCGGACACCTGGTGCTGTACGAGCGGAACAGCGGCACGCTTTTCACCGGGGATCACATCATGGGTTCGGACGTTCCCTTCACCGACGCCTACTACCTGGGCGACGAGCCCGATCTGGACGACCCGCATGGCCGTCGCCCGCGGCTGAAGGGGCTTTCGAGCTACCTGGGCTCGCTGCGCGATTTGCGGGAGCTCGGCCCGCATACCATCCTTCCCGCCCATGGCGGCATCATCACCAATCCCGCCCGCACCATCGAGGCCGCGCGGCGCTTCTACGAGTCGCGGGTGCGCCGGGTGATGCGGGTGCTCGACGATCTGACCCGGGAGCAGGGCGAGGCTACCGCCTGGGAGATCTGGAGGGCGATGTACCCGAGCGCCCATCCGGAAAGCGATCTTCGGCTGCGCATGCTGGTCGTCATCGGCAGCCTCGATATCCTCGAGCAGGACGGCGCCTGCTGGACCGCCAGGCGAGAGGACGGCGTTCTGGTGCACCGCGCGGCCGATCCGGACGACCCGATGCGTTGAGCGCCCGCCGGGCCGAGGAGAGATGATCGTAAGAGCACATCTCGAAAATGCCGACCGAGTATTTCGCAGAGCGACGGCCCGAAATGCAAGACGCGACGACGAGCAATAGCGGCGCTATTTCGAGGAGGAGCAACGCAGCAGATCGGGCCGCCCCGCCCGAAAGGCGACCGGAGATTTTTTTGTGCTTTGGATCTCGCGGGGTTGACAAGCTTTGGCGCGTGATGTCGCATGCACAGAAAATCGCTTCCATCCCGGTTTGCGTATACCAAACTATCATCGCCAGGAGAGGTCACCGCGATGGGCCTTGAACGGCCGCGTTGAACGTCGGTTAACAGAAATAGCTGGTTGAAAGGTTGGTAAGGGATTCCGACAGGGGGATATGAATATGCGATCTCACCGTCCTCACCCGTTTATGATTCTGCTGCTCGTAGCTTGCGGAGCTGGATTCCTTTTTGCCGCGGTATCCGCCTATGATTCCGTCGCGCATTTGGACCGTCAGCTGCACGGAGTGCATTGTTCGTACTTGCTCGGGCTCGGCCCTTCCGACATCAGTGGATCGTCCGGGTGCCACGCCACGCTGATGAGCTCCTATTCGTCGGTTTTACGCCAGCCCATATGGGGCGGCTTTCCCATAGCGATTCCCGCCATGTCGGTCTTTGCCTTCCTGGTCTTTTTCGGCACGGCCTTGCTGCTAAACCACCGACAAACCGATACGCGCGCGGCGGCCTTCTTGTTCGCGGCCGCGTGGTTGCCGCTGCTCAGCTCGGGGATCATGGGCTACCTATCCGTGTTCGAGCTGAACGCGGTATGCAAACTGTGTATCGGCATCTATCTGTCCAGTGCGGCGGCCTTTGTCGGGGCTTGCGGGTTATGGATCGTCGCTAGCAAGCAAGCCGCGAAGAAAATGCCGGCCGAACAGGCCGAACAGGCGGACGGAACCGTCGAAACGGCTGGCAGCATCAAGGGCGCCGAGCTCTCGCCCGCCGTGTTGACCGCCGCCTTTGCCGTCGGCGTCTTGTTCGTGGCGGTTCCGGTAGGTACCTACGCCGCAATGGCGCCCGATTTCTCGCGTTATATCGGCAGCTGCGGGCAGCTCGCCCACCCGGCAGATCCACGCGGGGTATTGTTGCCCATCGGGCCGCAACAGCGCGAGATATCGATGATCGAGGTCATGGACCCGTTGTGCGCCGCCTGCGGGGTCTTCGAGCGGCGTTTCGGCGCTCTACCCTTGGCAAACGAGGTGAGCCGGAAGCTTCTGCTCTTTCCCATGGATACATCGTGTAATTGGATGATCGACGAATCGATACATCCCGGCGCCTGCACGGTGAGCGAGGCGATCCTGTGCGCGGGCAACCGGGCGCAACAGGTGGTCGACTGGGCCGTTGCTGAACGGGAAGCGATCGGTAGGAACGCGCTCGGCGACGAAGGCGCGGTGCAACAAATGCTGCTCTCGCGTTTCCCCTCTCTGCGCGGTTGCCTGGGCTCGGCCAGGGTGCGCGCGCGCCTGAACGACGCGCTGAGATGGGCGGTGAAGAACCAGCTGCAGGTGCTCACCCCGCAAGTCTATGTATCCGGGCTGCGCCTTTGCGACGAGGACACCGATCTGGGCCTGGACTATGCTCTCCCGCGGCTGGTCGCGCGCGCCAGGGCCTTGCCGCCCGACAGCCGCCCGCGGTCGGAGCGCGAAAGCGATGATTCCCCCGGGAAATCCCCGGCGTTACCCGGTGCGGCCGCGCATGACGCGCCGTCGACCGCCGAACCGAGTGAGCGCCCCGAACGAATCGATACGGCCGGCACCGAGCAGGAGCACTCCCCGGCGGCGGCCGACGACACTGTACAGAAGCTGGCCGAAAGAGCCGAGAAACAGCTAGAGACCCGTGCGGAAGACGAGTCGGACAAAACGACCGAGGAGCCGGCAAAAGCACAGCAACCGCCCGCTGCCGATGGGCCCGTCGAGCCGGTAAGACCGGTCCCGACACCGCCGCCGCTGCCGGCCGAGAAGCAACCGCCAGCCCCGCCGCAAGTAGAAGAGCAACAGAACGAACAACAGGAGGGGCCATGATGCGACTTTCGACCTACGCATTGGGTGCGGCGCTGCTTCTGCTGCCGGTTATTTTAGTAGCCGTATGGACCTTGAACGCCCGCGCTCGTTTGCTGCAGGCCGAAGTCGAAGAGCGGCAGCAGCCTCAGCAAGTCGCCGTCGCGCAGGAGGCTAACGAGGCCTACTGCACGCCCGAGCTAAAGAAGATCCTGCGACGGGTCCTGCAGAGCTGTGGTTTGCTCCATGGCCGCGCCGGACGCGGCTGTAAGCCCGTCGACGCCAGGAGCGTGGCGACCATGAGCGGCGATGATTTCAATGCCCTGTTCATCCCCATGCTGGACCGGGGCGGCATCGTCCAATTCGAACGCGGATCGGCCGATCTCGAGCCCACCGACACGGCGTTGGTGGAAAAGGTGTACGCCGAGAGGCGCGGGGCGAGCTACTTCTTCGTGGTCTCCCGCGCCTCGCCCGAGGGACCGGTCTCGGTCAACCGCGAGCTTTCTCGCAAACGCGCCGAGGGCGTGATGAAGCATCTGGCAGACACCTTCAACGACCCCGAGCTCGAGCGGCGTGTGGGCCTCTTGTGGCTGGGCGAGGAGTACGCACAACTCGATCCAAGCTTCTGTGGATGGAAGCGCAGCGGCCCGACGGAAAGCTGTTCTGCTGCCGATCTCAACCGCAGTGCCTTCATGGCCTGGATCGACTGCCGTTTATGAACTCGAAGTCGACGCCGTTAATGCTCTCATTTCTTCTGGCTGCTGCCTGCGACCGCTCCGGGCAGTCCCCGCCGCCGCCCGGCCGGGTGGTGGCGGTAAAGGCCACGGAGGAAAAACGGGTTTCTCTGCAGGAATTCTGCGACGTAACGGCAACGACAACCGATCAACGCGTTTTCCGCTTGCCCGAGGTGGAAGGATCCACGCCGCCGCCTGCTACCGGCGCCAGCTGGGTGAACATCTGGGCCACCTGGTGCAAACCGTGCGTCGAAGAAATGCCCATGCTGGTCAAATGGAGGGAACGGTTGGGCCGAGAGGGCATCAACTTCAGCTTGCAGTTTGTATCCGTGGATCAGAGCACCGATGACGTGGAGGCCTTTCGCAAGCAACATCCCTCCATACCGCCCTCGCTTCACCTGAAAAACCCGGCCGATCTCCCGGGTTGGTTGCAGGAACTGGGCCTGGACAGCGGCGCCGGACTACCCGTCCACATCTTAGTGGGCGGGCAAGGCCACCTGCGTTGCGTGCGCGCCGCCTCCGTCGGCGAACACGACTACGATACCGTAGCCCGACTGCTGAGATGACCTCCCGCCGCCTTGCGTAGAAGCAATTTCATAAATACGGACCGAGTATTTCGCAGTGCGGCGGCCCCAGCTGCAAGGAGCGACGACGAGGAATAGCACCGCTGTTTCGCGGAGAAGCGACGCCGCAGATGGGGCCGCCCCGCCCGAAAAGGGTCTGCTGCTACGGCGCGCACGGGCGATCGGCTCAGCGCAACCCGCGGATGAAGGGCTCCACGGCCTCGACTCCCTCGCGGTCCACCAGGCGGATGGTCTCGGTGCCGATCACGGCGATGTCCACCTTGCCGGTCAAGAATTCGACGTCCCCGCGGCTCTTGACCCCGAAGCCGAGCGCTAGCGGAAGCCGGGTGGCCTTTCGGCAGCGCTCCAGGTATTCGCCCAGCTCGGCGGAGAAGTCGGTCTGCCCGCCGGTCACGCCCCGGCGCGCCACGCAGTAGATGAAGCCGCGAGCGACCGAGGCGATGCGCTTCATCCGTTCCTCGCTGGTCTTGGGCGAGTAGATGAAGATGGGATCCAGATCGTGCGCCTGCATGGCCCGCAGGTACTGCTCGCCTTCCTCCGGTGGAAGATCCGGCACGATGGCGCCTCGAATGGAGGCGTCGGCCATGGTCTCGGCAAAGCGCTGTACCCCGTGCTTGAAGGGAATGTTGTAGTAGCTCATGAACAGGAACGGTATATCGAACTCGGCCGCCGCCCGGCGGGCGAAATCGAGGCACTCCTCCACCGTGGCCCCGTTCTGTAGCGACTGCTGGTTAGCGCGCAGGATGACCGGTCCGTCGGCGATGGGCTCGGAAAAGGGAATCTGTAGCTCCATCAGATCCACCCCGGCCTTGACCATGGATCGGACGATAGCGTAGGCCCGGTCGAAGTCCGGGTAGCCCAGCACGATGTGGGTCATGAGCAGGAGGGGCTTTTCCTGCAGCCGGTTCCGTATATAGCTCTCAAGCACGGTACTTCTCCGCCTTGCTCTGGATGAACTGCTTCCAGCCCGGGTCATCGAAGGCCTCGGCCACCGTGAAGATATCCTTGTCGCCCCGGCCGGACTGGTTGATCACGATCACGTCCTGTCTTGACAGGGTCGGGGCCTCCTTGAAGGCCTGGACAAAGGCGTGCGCGCTCTCCAGAGCCGGGATCAACCCCTCCTTCTTCATGGTGAGTTGTAGCGCGTCGACCACCTCGCGGTCGGTGGCCGACTCGAAACGCGCGCGGCCCTCCTCTTTCATGCGGGCCAGGATGGGGGAGACGCCCACGTAGTCCAGCCCCGCGGCCACGCTGTGGGTCTCCAGCATCTGCCCCTCGTCGTTCTGCAGGAAATAGGTCCTGTAACCCTGGGCCACACCAACGCTGGCCTGCGGCGAGCAGAGCCGGCTGGCGTGCCGCCCGCTATCCAGCCCGAGCCCGCCGGCCTCTACGCCCACCAGCTGCACCGGGTCGTCCAGAAAGCCACCGAACAGTCCCAGGGCATTGGAGCCGCCGCCCACGCAGGCGTAGACGCGGGCCGGCAGCCGCTGCTCGGCCGCCAGCACCTGCTCGCGCGCCTCCTTTCCGATGATGGACTGGAACCAGGCCACCATCTCCGGGAAGGGATGGGTGCCGCAGGCGGTGCCCAGCACGTAGTGGGTGTCGTCCATGTTGGTCACCCAGTCGCGCAACGCCTCGTTGATGGCGTCCTTGAGGATGCGGGTGCCGGAGGTCACCGGCACTACCTCGGCGCCCAGCCGCTGCATCCAGAAGACGTTGGGCCGCTGTCGCTCTACGTCGACCTCACCCATGTAGACCGTACAGCGCATGCCGAAACGGGCCGCCATGGTGGCGGTGGCCACGCCGTGCTGCCCGGCCCCGGTCTCGGCGATGACCCGGGTCTTGCCCATGCGGCGGGTCAGCAGCCCCTGGCCCATGACGTTGTTGGCCTTGTGGGCTCCGGTGTGGTTGAGATCCTCGCGCTTGATATAGATGCGCGCGCCGCCGAAGTGCTCGGTCAGGTTCTCGGCAAAGCTGAGCGGCGTGGGCCGGCAGGAGTAGGTGGACATCAAGCGCGTATACTCCTGCCAGAATCCCGGGTCGTTCCGGGCCTGCTCGTAGGCCCGGCAGAGCTCCTCCACCGTGGCCACCAGTATCTCGGGGATGTAGGAGCCGCCGAACTCGGCGTGGTAGCCGCGGGCGTCCGCGTCGGTTTTCGATTTCATATTTTCAACCTCTGCCTGCGGGCGTTCCAGTCGCCCTTGCCGGCGTCAAAGCGTCCGGCCAGCGGGCGGCCGCAAGCCTGGCAGGCGCCCTTCTCGGTAAGCAGGTAGCGTCCCAGGCGGTACCAGTCCCGTTCGATGACGAGCTTGCCGCATCCCGCGCAACGGGTCGACTGCCCGTCCGCGTCGCGCACGTTACCCGAGTACACGTGCCTGAGCCCCGCGTCCAGCGCCTGTCGCCGGGCGCGAGCCAGCGTGCGCGCCGGGGTGGGCGGCAAGCCGGTCAACTCGTAGTCCGGATGAAAAGCGCTCAGATGAAACGGCACCTCGGGTCCCAGGTTCTCCAGATACCAGTCGCACATCCGCGCGATTTCATCTTCCGAGTCGTTCTGCCCGGGGATGAGCAGGGTGGTGACCTCCAACCAGACATCGGTATGCTGCCGGATGTACTTCAGGGTCTCCAGCACCGGCTCCAGGTGCGCGCCGCAGAGCTTGCGGTAGAATCCCTCGCTGAAGGCCTTCAGATCCACGTTGGCGCCGTCCATGACCGAGAAGAATTCTTCCCGCGCCTTTTCCGTTATGTAGCCGGCGGTGACGGCTACCGAGGCCACGCCGCGCTCCCGGTTAGCCCGCGCGCAGTCGATGGCGTACTCGGCGAAGATGATGGGCTCGTTGTAGGTGAAGGCCACGCTCCGGCACCCGGCTCGGACCGCGGCCTCGGCCACGGCCTCGGGCGGCGCCTGCTCGGCGGCCAGCGCCGGGTTGGTCGACTTGCTCATATGCCAGTTCTGGCAAAAGCGGCACCCCAGGTTGCAGCCGACCGTGCCGAAGGAGAGCACGCTGCTGCCCGGATAGAAGTGAAAGAGCGGCTTCTTCTCGATGGGATCGAGGCAAAGCCCCGAAGCCCGCCCCCAGGTCGACAGCACCATGCCCTCGTCCCGCGCCTCGCGCACAAAGCAGAAGCCGCGCTGCCCGCTCCGGAGCCGGCAGCGACGCGGACAGAGCTGGCACTGCAACCGGCCGCCCGGCGTCCGCTGCCACCACCCGGCGCGCACCACCCCGGGCGCGACCAGCTGCCGGCCGCTCGGGGTCATCCCTGCCTCTTCTCGCTGCTTTTCCACGCTGCGCTCCGGGCTCTGGCGGGCGCTACGACGGCGCCACCCGCCCGTCGCCCACGTCGGCAATAGTCGCGCAACCGGGTGCGGGCGCAAGCGGATGCCACAAAAAAAGGGGCGCGCCGCTCTTCTACCTCACCTCGACGCAGAAGCTCTCGAGCCGCAACCCGTCGCCGTTGCCCCAGATCTCGAAGCCGGCAAAGATGATGCTGAGGTACATCTCCTCGCTGACGAAATACCCGTTGGCCACGGCGTCTCGAATGAAGTCGGCCAGGTCGAAGTCCAGCTCCTCTCGCGGAGTGGCGCTCACGTAGGAAACGCAGGGCGGATGCCCGGTGCTGGGATCGAGCCAGACGTCCCACTCGCCCTCGACGCCTTCGATCTCTCGATTCGGGTGGTTGGGGGCGTTACCGATCCCGCCCCGGGGCTGACGGTCGATGGGCTTGTAGAGCCATACCATGAGGTAGGCACCCCCGGCGCCCGGGTTGTAGACTCCCGCGGGTACGCCGTCGGCGCTCCGCGTGAACCAGACGTCGTATGACGCATTGGTGTTGTCCGTGCCGTGCGTGACCGCGTTGGTGGAGAACAGGGTCGGTATCGAGCTGATCTCGGAGACCGCCTTGGGCAGATTGCTACCCGTGGTCGTATTGCCTCCGTAGCTACCGATGAAAAGAGCGGGGTATCCGGCGGGCGCCCCGTCGGTCGGCGGAACCGAAACGTCCATGGGGTCGATCACCTCGAAGGAAAGTCCGTCGAAACGTATCGATTGCCCGTCGTACACGTGCCACCAGTTCGTGGTCAGGTAGTAGCTCTTGCGCCGGCCCGACACCTGGATGGGCGCGGTCGCGTACTGCCGGTCGAGCGTGCCGCTCACGGTGGCGACATCCGTGCAGCTCCCCTCGTCGTTCGCAGTGCCGGCATCGACCGCGCCGGCGTCGACCGCAGCGCCGGCCTCGGTCGAGGTGCCGCCCGCTTCCCCTGCCGTGCCCGCGGCGGCGCACGGCTCGCTGCTGGGGACGCATCGGCTCTTGCAGAGGATCTCGTCTTCCCTGCAATCCTCGACGGTCTCCGAGGGAGGAGACGCGCAGCCAAAGAGGAATACGGGTAGCAACAGTAACGCAGCGTTTCGTCGAGGCACGCGATCTCCTGACGACGGCTATGGGCCGGAGCTCCGGCGCGGGGAACCGTTCGAGAGCCGGGAGACCGTCGCTTCCTTTCAGAGTGGGCGCAAAGCGCCCTTTCGGGGCATCGCCGCCGGCTTTTTTCCGCCTTGCGGTCTGCGTTACGCCAGTTCCGCTCCCCACAAAGGGCAAAGACCCGACCCGGCCGAGCCGCCGGGTTACTCGTTGGCCCTTCCCACGAAGTGGCCGTCGCGGGTATCGATGCGGATCTTTTCGCCCACGGTGATATAGGGCGGCACCATGACCTGCAGGCCGGTCTGTACGGTGGCCGGCTTGAGTTGCGCCTGGGCGGTGGCCCCCTTGAGAGCCGGTGCCGTATCCACGATCTCGAGATCGACGGTGACGGGCAGCTCGACGTCGATCACCTCGCCCTTGTAGAGCAAGGAGCGCGCCTCCATCCCCTCTAGCAGGTAGCCCTTGATGGGCTCGGTGCTCTGCTCGCTCAGGATGAACTGCTCGTAGTTCTCCTGGTCCATGAAGACGAAGCCCTCGCTGTCCCGGTAAAGGTACTGGACGGTTCGCTTCTCGCAATCGGCCTGCTCGATGGTATCGCTGCTGCGCAGCGTCTTGGCCAGGACCTGCCCGGTTCTGAGATTGCGGATCTTGAGCTTGACCAGGGTGCTGGCCCCCCTGGCCGAGGGCGTCTGCGTGGCCGTATCCATCACCGACCAGGGCGCCCCGTCTATCTCGAGCACCATGCCGCGTTTGATTTCCGAAGCGCTGATCACCGTCGCCTACCCGTACCTTCCCCCGGAACCGCACTGCCGCACGAAGCCCGGTCCCGGGCTCGAATCGCGAGCGGGGTTTTAGAGTGTCCGCCGGACGCTGTCAAACCACCGCATCCGGAAAACAGTAGAAGCCATGTCATAAATACGGACCGAGTATTTCGCAGCGCGGCGGCCCCAGCTGCAAGGAGCGACGACGAGGAATAGCACCGCTATTTTGAGGAGAAGCGACTCAGTAGATGGGGCCGCCCCGCCAGAAAGACGACGGGAGTATTTATGAAATGGCTTCTAGTTCAGGGAAACATGATGGAATACGCGGCAGCCAGAAAGACCAGGGCCAGCAGCCCGATCACCAGCGCGTTTCCAGCCAGGCTGGAAGGCGGCGCAGCGGTGACGACCCGAGACACGGCAGATGAATCCGTTGGCACCGAACCGCCGGTCTTCTCGGTCGGCCTGTCGCCGGCGACCGGCGCCTCGTCGTCGCGCTTCCGCTCGACGCCCTTCACCTCGACGGGCGCCTGGCGGACCGCCGCGCCGCCCCCGACGTTCGCCTCCACCAATTGGCTGATCACGCGTTCGCTGCCCTTATCCAGCTTGACGAACTTGACCCCCATACCGGTGGGACCCTCCGCTCCCCTGGTGGCGCGGCGCCAGACCACCCGACCGACACCCAGTATGGAGGCTTCCTGGTCGAGCACGTCGCATACGATCTTGAGCAAGGTACCGCGCTCGGCCGGGCTATCGGATTCGATGAACATCCCTCCCCGCGATAGATCGTACAAAGGAGCCTCGACGTAGTCGAAGGTCGTGGGGATTCGATACCGCGACGTCAACGAAACCGGAACGCGGACGTTCTTTCTTATCTCGATCATGGACAACACCCCTGGCAACCACCCTCGTTGAGCGAATCAGAAGGAAAGGCGGTTTTCAATGGCTTTAGGGGACTGATCGCAGACCGGATTGCGTTTTTACTGTACGTTCGTGAAAACCGACTGTCCCTTTTAGAAATGTATGTAGCAAACGGAGTGTACCATTTCATGAACAGGGTCGGACCTGGACCAGCGGGTGAGCGGCCGGTGGACGACAGATCCCGCCGCTCGAAACGGCCCGCGTCACCGCCGCGATTTCTTGCCGGTCGCGCGCTCGGCCACCCGTTCGGCCAGGCCCGTCGAGACGGCGCGGGCCACCGCGTCGCGCACCTCGTCGTTCGCGATACCGGCCAGCTCCCGGGCCACGCTTTCGGGCAGCTCGACCAGCGGTTTCGGCGGCGGCAGCTCTCTGTTCTTGCGCGGCGGAAGCGGCATATCGGGTAAGGCGCCTACCCGGAAACGGATCTTCTTGATAGCAGCTTCCGGCGCTTGCCGGGCGATCGCCTGTAAAAAACGCTCGCTTTCCAGCTGCAGAGTGTTGGCCCAGGCGCTGGTCGAGGTGTGCACCGTCAACACGCCCCGGTTGAGACTGACGGGCCGGGCATTCTTCACCACCCGGACGGGGACGGCCTTGCACCACCAGGCGAACGCGCGCATGGCCGAGATGTCTGGCGGCTCACGCCGCGGGTAAGCCCGCGCGACCAGACCCGAGATGTGACTGATGCCGCCGCGTTTTCTCCTGGCCATCGCTCTTTACCTTGTACCGGTTCTCCGGCAGGCGGCAAGGCCCGTGGGGGCGCAACGCCTGCGGCGGCAAACAACTTGACGAACCGGGGGTCGGTTGCCGAACCTGGGGCCATGCGCTCCGAGTCCATCTGCGCCAGGATCGGGTTGGTGCTGCTGGCGCTCACGCTGTTAGCTGCCGCCGGCGACCCCTGGCGGGCGCGCCGACGCCGCGGGGTGCGCCCCAACCGCATGTCCGCCCTGCTCGTCGAACCGGGCGACTGGCCGCCCGAGCCCGCCTCGCCCGCGCCAGTGCAGCCGGAACGGTTCGCCCGCGCGCTGCGCGAAATCTGCGGCTGGATGCCGCCCCGGCGAGCGGAAAGCTACGCGGAATGGATGCTACGGTACGCGGCCGAGTTCGGCGAGGATCCCTTTGTGCTGGGTGCGTTGGCCTTCCGGATGAGTCGGTGCCGGCCCCATGCCGAGGATCTCGACGGGCTGGGGCTGACGCTGCTACCGCCCCGTATGTACGCCGATGCAATGCGCTCCCGCGTCTACACCTACCGGGTGCTGAACGCCGACGGCTGGAAGGAGCAGAAGCTCGCCCTGCCCCGTTTCGCCTTCATCCCCCGCACGTTGTTGCGCGCCGAGAGCCACCTCTACTTCACCGCCGCCCTGCTCTCGATGTGGCGCCGACAACACCAGAGCGTGGACGCGGCATTTGATCAGGCTCCCCATCGCCACTACCTCTCGCACTATGTGTGGGGAGACCGGGTGAGAAGCGCGCGAGCCGAGGACCGCATCCTGACCGATCGGCGCAGGCTGCTGTACTACTACGGCGTCATTGAGAGCGCCCCGCCCATCCGCAGCAACGGCCTCGAGCTGGGCGCGCCGCTGGACGGCGCGCCCCGCGTGGTCAGCAGCGGCCTGGGAAGCCCGCGAGCGGGCGGACGCACGCACCGCGGGGTGGACGTGGAATCGGCCCTGGGCGAGCCGGTCCGGGCCATCGCCGAGGGCCGAGTGGTTTTCGCCGGCGTGGATCTCCCGGGAAGGCACCACAACAGCGTTCTGGAGCCGGAGCAGATCAACGCCTACGACCGGCGGGCGCTGGGCATCGGCGGCCGCTACCTTTGTATCCTGCACGGCGACCTCGACCGGGACGGACTGCGCTCCTGCTACATGCACCTGCAGACCGTTGAGGTGGCCGCCGGCACGCGGGTCGAGCGGGGGCAGCGCGTGGGCAGCGTGGGACGGACCGGGATGAAAAGCTCGTCTCCGCACCTGCACCTGGAGATCCGCGGCCCGGAAGGCCTGCGTGACCCGCTGAAGCTACTGCACGGTCTGCTGATCGGCAGACCGCAAGATGTCCCGACTGAGAAGAAACGCCGGCGCGGGCGGCAAGTCCGCTCGTCGGCCGGCCCGGCTCCCTGAGACCGCCGGGTTGGACAATTTCGGCGGCGGCGCGGCATTCTGGTAAAATTCGGAAATCACATCCATCGCCATGTCCGAGCAGAACACCGTAAAAGATATCGACGAGAAGGCGCGGGACTTGATCGCGACCCTGAAGCAGGTGGACGCCAAGCAGAACGCCTCCGTGGTGGAAAACCTGATCCGCGACTTCAAGTCGCCCACCGGTGTGCGCAAGGCCGTCTCCGAGCTACACCGGCAGCTGGAGCAGTGGCGGGAACACCCCCGCGAGTTCCCGGACACCGTGCGCGCCAAGTTCGAGGCGCAGCAGCTCGAAGACGCCTGCCGCCTGATACTCGGCGTCGGTACCGGCAAGGGCCCGAAAGAGGATCTGCAACCGCTGCCGCTCAGCTTCTGGGACCACCTGCGCCGCAAGCTGCGCGTAATGGCGGTGACCGTCGTCTCCGGCTCGCTGGTAGTCGCCTTGCCGATCGGCGTACAAGAGCTTGGAATAGACTGGATCAATTTCAAAGTGGTCTACGAAACCGAGGTCGTGAAGCTGCCGCGAGGCAAGGAGGTGCGCGTACCCATCTCGGTGTTGGCCCGGTCGCAAATGCCCAAAAGGACGACCCTGGTGGAGATCTATCCCCGCGACCGGTGCGGCGGCGCCGTCTACCGGGACTGGCTCGCCTTCTCCAAATGGACCTGTTTCAACTCGGAGCGGATGCTGGCGGTGGACGGCAGCCCCACCTACGAGATGAAACGCACCGGACAGTACCACGGCGTGCTGTTCGCCGTCATCGACACCGGGCTGGTCGGATCGGTCGGAAGCGGCACCGTACAGGTGTTTGCCACGGACACCACCGCCAAGGGGGTGTACAAGCTGCCGCTGCAAGCCGGCTACCGGGGGTACAAGCCGGCCGAGTGCTGGGGATTCGGCAAACTGCGCAGCTGCGGTGAGCCCACTGCAAACGAGGACGCGGAGCACTCTGCGCTTCGCGTACCCACGCTGGTGGTCGAAGTGGTCGATGCTCAGGTCTCGCAGACCGGAGAGGTCAAGACCAGCGTGGAACGACAGGAGGCCTTGGAGGCGCAGAAACAGGCCGAGGAGCAGCTCGCCAAGATGAAGCAAGCACGCAAGCAGCTCGAGCGGGAGATCGCGTCCACGTTGGAAGAGATCGGCGCGATCCGCAAGAGCGCTGCCAGACAGAACTGGGTCGAGGTGCGCGACGGCCTGCAGCAGATGCGGCAGAAGCACGACGAGCTCAACGAACGGGTAAAGGACTCCGGCAACCCCAGCCTGTACCGCGAATCCATGGTGGAGCTGAGAGAGAAGCTGGACAAGGAGCGCGCCAGGCTCAGCAGCTTCGAGGCCCGCGTCTTCGATTCGGTCTTCCGAGCCATACACGCCGCGGAGCTGCCCGAGCAAGAGGTGGAGCTCGCCAAGGAGCAGGTGGCCCGGCGACACCGGATACCGGTCGACTACGTGAGCAGCATCTACCAGGCTCGCCTCGGCGAAGCACGCAACCGCCTGAAGAAATTGAACGAGGCCAAGCTGGCCCGGGACCACGCAGCTTGGCTCGAGGCGCAGCGCCGCTGCGGCAAGACGCCGGAGAACGCCGCCGACGCGATCGAGGGCTACCTGCGCGCCCGGCTGGAAGATCCGAATCTGAGCGTGCTGGAGTGCCAAACCCCGAAGTTCCAGGAGGGCGCCTGCTGGCTGGTGTCCTGCGTGTTCCTGGGCGAGGACGAGACGGGAATGCGGAAGAAGTTCCGCTGGCGCTTCTACCTCGAGCACGGACAGGTAAAGCGCCACGCGCGGTGATCACGGCCTATTCCGCACCAGCGAGGCGAAGACCCCGACCAGACAGAGGGCCGAGAAGAAGCCGAAAGCGGTGTTGACCGCGCGAATGAACTGGGGATGGACCTCGGGCGTGATCTGGGCGCCACCCACGAAGAGCCCGAGCAGCATGGTGGCGATTCCCAGGCTCATGGTCTGGCCGTTCATCCGTGTAGTGGCCAGGATCCCGGCGGCCACGCCGTAAACCGAACGGTCGACCGCCCCCATGGCGGCGTTGGTGTTGGGTGAGGAGAAAAGGGCGAATCCGAGCCCGAGCGACGCCAGGCCGATACCGATGGCGGAAAGCGGGGTCGCCTCCCCCAGAAAAGCGAAAAACAGCAGGCCGCCCGCGATCACCCCCATGCCGGCCGAAGCCACCACGCCGGCCCGTATCCGGTCGGAGAGCCGGCCGGCAAAAGGAGAGCCGGCAGCCATCACCACCGGTTGCACCAGTAGCAACAGCCCGGCGTCGCGCGGCGACAGGGCGCGGATGTACTGCAGGTACAGGCTCATCAGGAAGTTGGTGCCAAAGGCGGCGCTGTAGTTGAGGAAGGTAGCCAGGCTGGAAAAGGCGAAGACGCGATTGCGGCGAAACAGGTTCATGTCCAGCACCGGGCTGGACGAACGGAGCTGCGTGCGCACGAAGACGATCAGACCGGCGATGCCGGCCGCCACCAGCCCGGCGCCGGTCCGGCCGGGCAGGACCGAGAAACCGTACATGACGGCCAACAGCGAGAGGCTGTACAGGAGCGACCCTTTGCAGTCGAACCGCGCGCCCCGGGCCTCTGCCCACTCGGTCCGCAGCCGGGTCAGCACCAGGATCAGGGCGAAGGCTCCCAGCAGGACGTTCGCCCCAAAAACGCTGCGCCAGCCCAGGTGCTGGGTGAGCACCCCGCCCAGGAAGGGACCGAGCGACAGGCCCACGTAGACCGAGGCCGCGTTGATGCCCAGCGCCCGTCCCCGCTCCTGGGGCGGGAATACGGAAGTCAGAATGGCGATACCGATTCCAAACATCATGGCCACGCTGATACCCTGCAGCACCCGGGCGGCGATCAGGACCAGGACCGAGGGTGCGGCGGCGGCCAGCAGGCTGGAGAGAGTGTAGAACGAAATCCCGTAGAGAAAGACCCGGCGCCGTCCGGCGATGTCCGCCATCCGACCGAAGGGAACCAGCAGCACCGAAGCGGCCAGCAGGTACGAGGTGGGGATCCAGCCCAGTACCGCCGCGCTGATCCGGAAATGAGAACCGATGGTAGGCAGCGCCACGTTGATCGAGGCGCTCAGGAAGGGAGCGAGGAACGAGGAAACGGTAGCGACGACCAGCGCCGATTGTTTGCCCGCAGCTTCGGACACGGAGCGTAGCGCTGCTTCCTCAGCTCGACGGCGGTTTCACCGCTAGCCGCTTGATCCGCTCCGCGGCCGCCCGGCGTACGTGCTCGTCCTTGTCGGTCTTGCCGAGCTGGGAGAGCAAGACCCGGTCCTCGAGCTTGTCCACCGCCGCCTTGCGCACCCAGGCCTTGGAATCGCTACGGGCGATCTCGGCCAGCAGCACCTGGTCCTGCAGCCGCTCGACCGCGGCCTCCCGCACCCAGACCTTGGAATCGTGCCGGGCGACGTGAGCGAGCACCGACTGGTCGGTCAACCGTTCCACGGCGGCCTCGCGCACAGACAGCGACTCGTCCGACCTGGCCACCTCGGCCAGCACCGCCTGGTCCTGCAGCTTGCCCACGCAGGCCTCCCGCACCGACCACTCCGCAGCGCTGCGGGCTACCTCGCCCAACAGCGACTGCTGAGTGATCCGCCCGAGCGCCGCCTTGCACACGTGCTCGTTGGGATCGGACACGGCGATCTCGACCAGCGCCTTCTGGTCGTCCAGCCTGCCGACCGCGGCCTCGCGCACGTCCTTGTCCGGATCGCTCCTGGCGATCTCGGCCAGCAGCTGCGGGTCGTCCAGCATCTCGACCGCGGCCGCCCGTACCGGCCAGTCCTTGTCGTTCCGGGCCAGGTCGGCCAGCAGCTCGCGGTCCTGCAGCATCTCCACCGCGGCGACCCGTACCGACCAGACCGGATCCTCGCGGGTGAGCGCCGCCAGCAGCTCCTTGTCTTCTATCTTCTTGACCGCTGCCGCCCGTACCGACCAGACGGCGGCTTTCCGAGCCAGATCGGCGAGGATCGCCTGGTCCTCGATGCGCTTCACCGCCAGGCGGCGCACGACCTCGTGCGAGGCGGTGCGAGCCACCTCGTCCAACATCTTGGTGTCGGTCAACCGCTCCACCGCCTCCTTGCACACCCGTCGGTCGCTATCTGCCCTGGCGACCTCGAGCAGAATGCTCTGGTCGGTGATCTCCTTAACGGCCTCCAGCCGAACCTCGCGATCCGAGCTGCGCCACTTGGGTCTGAAAACGTCGCTGATGGTCATGTCACCTCTCTGCGCAGAGGCAGTATAGTACACTTCCTCGCCCGGTTGTCATGTCCGCCGTTTGCAGCGGGCCATGAATGCGTCTACCGTGCCGCCCATGTGGGAACGGCGGCTAGTAGACGCGATCCTTCGTTACCGAGCGGCGGTGCTGCTGGTCTGCCTGTTGCTTACCGGCCTGGCGGGGTATCAGGCCAGGCATCTCACCTTCGACTCGGACATCGAGATCTGGTTCCTGGAGGACGACCAGAGCCTGCGGACCTACCGCAAGTTCCTGGAGCAGTTCCAATCGGACGAGATCGAGGTCATCGGCATCTTCGCCGACGACGTCTTCACGCCCGAGCTGCTTCGGGCCATCGACCGCATCACCCGCGAGGCGGCCCGCGCCCCTTACGCCCACGACGTCACCTCGCTTAGCAACGCTGAGATCCTCACATCCCCGGGCGCCTTTCACGTGGTCATCGGCCGGCTGATGGAGGAAATACCGGAGACGGCGCAACAGGCGGCGGAGACGAGAAAACGCGCGCTCGGCAACGTGCTGGTCCGCGATAACCTGGTAAACGCGGACGGCAGCGCCACCGCCATCATCGTCGAGCTCGATCCGTCGGCCACCCTCATCGAGCAGAAGCGCGAGCTGCTCGAGAAGCTGGACCGTATCGTCCGCCGCCATCTCCCCGCGGACGGCGACTACCTGCTGTCGGGCAGCCCCACGCTCGACGAGGCCTTCTACCGCTACACCGAGCGGGACTTCGCGCTGCTGGTGCCGCTCGGCGCGCTGGTGGTGATCGGTATCTGCTTAGCGCTGCTCCGGCGCGTGGGCGTGACGCTGGCCGCGCTCGCCGTGGTCACCCTGGCGGCGCTCTGGACCTTCGGACTGATGGGCGCGCTCGGCCTTAAGGTCAACGTGATCTCGAGCAGCCTGATGGTGCTCATCCTGGCGGTGGGGGTGGCGGATAGCATCCACATCATATCCGACTACTACGACGAGCTGCGAGCGGGCAAAGCCAAGCTCGAGGCGCTGGCCGCCGGCACCGCGGTGCTGATCGTGCCCTGCCTGTTCACCAGCGCCACCACCGCGGCCGGCTTCCTCTCGCTGCTGACCAGCGATCTGAAGCCGACCGGCGAGTTCGGCTGGCTGGCCGCGGTGGGCGTCGGGGCCGCCTTTTTGCTCAGCGTCACCTTCCTGCCGGCCGTGCTCAGCTTCCTGCCCGCGCCCAAAACGGCCTCCATCCGCGGAAAGCAGGCCCTGTTCATGGAACGCCTGCTAGACCGGCTCGGCCATCCCACCCGCAAGAGCAGCCTGGTCGTGCTGGGCCTATCCGGCCTCCTGATCGCCCTGGCGGTGGTGGGAATCATCAAGGTACGGGTCGGGGTCAACCCGCTGAACTACTTTCGCCACGACGATCCGGTGCGCCAGGCCATCATCCGGGTCGACCGCGAGCTCGGCGGCAGCGGCTCCTTCGATCTGGTGATCAACACCCGGCCCGAAGGGCTCAAGGATCCGGAGGTCCTGCGACGCCTGGATACGCTGGAGAAGCGGCTCGAATCGCTTCCCGGCGTCACCCGGGCCTTCTCGGTTCTCGACAGCCTGCGCGAGACCCGGCGCCTGCTCACCGACGGCAAGCCCGAGTCGGCCGTGCTGCCCGACAGCCGCCAGATGGCGGCCCAGCTCTACCTGATGCTGGAGGGCGACGAGCAGTTCCGCCGCAACGTGCTCGGCGACTACCAGACCACCCGCATGACCGCCCGCGTACAGTTCTACGTGGCCGCGAAGCTGGTCAAGGACATCCACCAGTTGCAGAAGGAGCTCCGCCAGAGCTACTGGGACGAGGCGCTGCGCATCGAGCCCACCGGCTACGTGCTGCTGATGAGCTATATGGAGAAGTACATGCTCGACAGTCAGATCAGCAGCCTGCTGGTCGCCTTCTCGGTCATCACGGTGATGATGATCCTGCTGATGCGTTCGCTCAGGCTCGGGCTCTTCTCGCTCATCCCCAACTTGGTTCCCATCGCCCTGGGCCTGGCCTTCATGGCGCCGGCCGGCATCGCGCTGGACCCGGGCACGGTGATGATCGGCAGCATGGCCCTGGGGCTGGTAGTGGACGACACGGTGCACTTCCTGGTCCGCCTGCGCCGCAACCTGGCCACCGCGGATCTGGAGACGGCCATCGCCGGCGCCATGCGCCAGACCGGGCGGCCCATCATCTTCACCAGCCTGATCCTCTCCCTGGGCTTCCTCACCCTGATCGCGGGAAGCTTCAATCCCAACATCTCCTTCGGCCTGGTCAGTGCCGTGGTCATCGTCCTAGCGGTGGTCGCCGACCTGGTCATGCTTCCCGCCGCCCTGATCGTGTTTCGACCGCGCTTGGGGCGGAAATCCTCAACGCCCGCAAGTACGACTTGATCGCTATTCCGCTACCGGCCTCTCGGGGGGCGCGGGAAGACCGGAACCGGCCGGCGGGGGACGCGCGGCTTGCATTGGCCCGCCCGAGGGAGTCAATTGGACTGAGGAGAACGGTTCCGACATGAAACCCGAGGCGATCGAACACCTGCCCTTTGCCGACCACATGAGCCTGCGATTCACGGAGGTCGAGGACGGATGCGCCGTGGTCGAGTGCCTCACCCGCCCCGAGCACGCCAACTCGCGCGGCGTGGTGCACGGGGGGGTGGTGAGCAGTCTGATCGACACGGCCGCCGGCGCCGCGGTGGCCTATCAGCCTTCGGCGGGCGGCAAACCGGCGGCGACCGTCTCGCTCAGCGTGAGCTACATCCGTGCCGTTCGGGTCGGGGACCGGCTACGCGCCACCGGCCGCCGGCGCGGCGGCAAGCAGATCATCACCTGCGAGGTCGAGGTAACCGATCACAACGGCGAAACAGTCGCCTACGGCATGGCCACGCTCAAGGTGCTCTAGACTCGAGTCTAGAGCTCAAATGATATTGATCTCCCTCAGATCCAGCCCGCCGGGGTACATGTAGCTCGTATACACGGCGTAGCCGTAGACCACGATACCGAAGGGGAGCTGCCCCTCGATGGTGTGCTGTCCTCCCTCGATGTTGATGCGGGTGGAGAACATGTAGGTGTCCTCGATCGGTTCCCAGTCCCCGATCAGCTTGCCGTCCAGCAAGATGGCCTGGTTCTCTCCGGCGATCACGTTGATGTAGTTTTCCGGGAAGGTCTCCGGCGCCAGGAAGGTGTAGCTGCTGCGCCACTGCTCAAGCGGGATGCCGAGGGACATGGCCGGGTCGCCGATGCTGAACCCCCCGGCGCGCCCGATGCCCTCGTAGTCCTGGCCCACCAGGAACTGCGCCACCATGATGGCGCCCTCGCCCTGCACCTTGAAGCCCTCGCTCGATTCGAACTCGATATACTCGCCGGAATCGAGGGTGACGTCTCCGTGCACCGCCGGGGTGAAGACCACCCGGTTGTCGTCGCTGCCGGACAGGACCCGGAACAGGTTGGGCTCGCCGCGGATGGGCTTGCCGGGCGCCAGGTAAATCTCCCTGCCCCAGGCCTCCAGGGGGAAGAGGGCCTCCTCCAGGTGGTCGCAGGCCCAGCGATGGTGGGGGACGAAAGCGCAGTCGTGGCCGGAGACGACCGCTACCCGACCCGAGGCGCGCACACGGGTGCCGGTGAGATCGCCCTCTTTGCCCACATCGCAATAACGGAAATCGACCGTCAGCAGGTCGCACACCTCCTGGCCGCTATCCGCGTCGGTCGCACACATGATGTCGTCTATCCGGTCCGAGGGGCTGCCCTCGAGACACCGCTCGGGCGCCGCGGAGACCAGCTGCAGCACCTCTCCGGGTTGCAGCGTGACCGAGTAGCTGTCGCCGGGGGCTAGCGCGGGTACCGAGTCGTCGCCGGAAGCCGCGGTATTGCCGCTGATCACGACCTCGACCTCGACCGGCTCGGGCTCTACCCCGACGATGGCTACGAAGCCGGGAGTGGAGGAGGTATAGGGCTCCGGGCAGGGGATCTGGTCGCTGCCCCCGCCGCACGAGCCGGCGATCGGCTCCTCGACATTGAACAGGGTAGGCCGCGACATGACCAGATAGTTGCCGGTCAGCGTGTGAACGGGCAGCAACAGTGAAGCGTCGTTGGTATGGGTGTACAGGTTCTGGCCGCCGATCGTCTCGCTGTACTCGAGCGGATTGAACTGGTAGACGGTGACCGGAACGTTGCTCTCGATCCGGTAGGCCCCATCGCTCACCCGGGCCGAGCGTTGGTGCTCGACCTGCTCGCCGGTCAATCCCGCTATCCAGTCCAGCTCGATCACCTCCAGCTGTCCGGGCTCGATGTCGCGCTCGACCTCGACCGCGCCCCCGCGCTCCACTACCAGCCGCGCCGGTACGGCCTGCGGGTTGGCCGCCACCACGGCGAAGGTGAAGGGAATGCTGTACGCGCCTTGTTCGTCCCCGACCGTGAGCTGGGAGTTGGTGGTCGGCACCGCCCAGTACTCGCAACCGATATAGGAGCGCGCCTCGCGCGCGGCCTGGCAGAGATCCTCGCACTCGCCCGAGGCCAGGCTGCAGTTCTCACCGGCGGCCGCGTCGCACACCTCGACCTCGAAATGGGCCTCGCCCTGCTCGTCGCATTCGAGCAGATCGTTCGAACCGCCGCAGGTGCGCCGGCCCGGTACGCAATTGCGGCACCCCAGCTCGGGCGCGCAGACCTGGTCCTGCTCGCGGCAATTGATCAGTTTATCCGGCTTGCCCTCGCCCGAGCAGTACACCGCCCAGCTGCCCGCGCAGATGATGCTCTCCTCGTAGTTCAGGCACTCGACCTCGGGCGCTTCCTCCTGCACCTCCACGGTATCGGGATCGACCGGGGGCGGCGGTTTTTCGTCGCTCGAGCACGCGCTGAGCGCGACGCCGGCGCAGATCGGAACGACGAGAAGAAGAGCGAACGGGCTCGCTCGCCTGGCCATCGCCTGCATTGGGATCGGTCGCCTCCTGGTCATTCCCCACCCGCTTCCGGGGTCCCGTTCAATATAACGGAGGCTTGCCCATTTGTCCCGCGCCCACTATGACATGTCAGCGCCTGCTCGCGCGCCCGAAAAATCTTTCGATGACGGACTGGACTCTGAAAAGGCATCCCCGCTTCCCGGGCGTCACCGGTCCCGTAGTGCTCTGCGTCATGGACGGCGTGGGCTGGGGCGCGCGAGACCGGGGAGACGCCGTCTTTCTGGCGCGCACGCCCTGGCTCGACTGGCTCGCCTCCAGCTGCCCGCACACCTTGTTGCGCGCCCACGGGACAGCCGTGGGCATGTCGTCCGACCAGGACATGGGCAACAGCGAGGTCGGACACAACGCCATCGGCGCCGGGCGGGTCTTCGACCAGGGCGCCAAGCGGGTGGACACGGCGGTGCGCAGCGGCGCGCTGTTCGAGGGCGCTCTCTGGAAGCAGCTGGTCGGCCGCGTGCACCGGAGCGGGCAGCCCCTGCACTTCATCGGGCTGCTCTCGGACGGCAACGTGCACAGCCACATCGATCACCTGCTCGCCATGATCCGCCGCTGCGACCAGGAAGGGGTACACAAGGTGCGGGTGCACCCGCTCCTGGACGGACGCGACGTGCCCAAGACCAGCGCGCTCAGCTACATCGATCGACTGGAGGAGCTGCTGAGCGAGATATCCCGCGGCACCGATCGCGACTACCGCATCGCCTCGGGCGGCGGGAGGATGCGCATCACCATGGACCGCTACGGCGCCGACTGGGAGATGGTCCGCAAGGGGTGGCAGACCCACGTGCACGGCCGCGGCCGGACCTTTGCCAGCGCCCGGCAGGCCATCGAGACCTATCGCGCCGAGCAGCCCGGCCTGATCGACCAGGACCTGGGGGAGTTCGTCATCATCGACGAGAAAGGCCGGCCGGTGGGCCCGATCGCGGACGGGGCGTCGGTGGTGCTCTTCAACTTCCGCGGAGACCGCGCCATCGAGCTCAGCCGGGCCTTTGACGAGGAGGTCTTCACCGAGTTCGACCGCGGTCCACGGCCCGACGTGCTGTTCGCCTCCATGATGCAGTACGACGGCGATCTGCTCATCCCGGAGAAGTTTCTGGTCACGCCCCCGGCCATCGATCGCACCCTGGGCGAGTACCTGGTGCACAACGAAGCCTTGCAGCTGGCGCTGAGCGAAACGCAGAAGTACGGCCACGTCACCTACTTCTGGAACGGCAACCGCGGCGAGATGTTCGACCCGTCCCGGGAGCGCTACCTGGAGATCCCCAGCGACCGGGTGCCCTTCGACCAGCGACCCTGGATGAAGTCGGCGGAGATCACCGATCGCCTGATCGAGCAGCTGCTCACCGGCGAGATCCGGCACGCGCGGCTGAACTATCCCAACGGCGACATGGTGGGCCACACCGGAAACCTGGACGCGGCCGTGCTGGCGGTGGAGGCGGTGGACCTGCAGCTCGGCCGGCTGCTGCCGCTATTCCCGCAGCTGAACGGCGCGCTGATCGTGACCGCCGACCACGGCAATGCCGACGAGATGTTCGAGAAGGACAAGAAGAGCAAAGAGATTCTGCTCGACCGGAAGGGACAGCCCCGGGCCAAGACCAGCCACACGCTCAACCCCGTGCCTTGCATTATCTATGCCCCGGGCCTGGACCTGCAGATGGACTACTCGGTGCAGGCGCCGGGCCTCTCCAACCTGGCGGCCACCGTGCTGCAGCTGCTGGGCTACGCTGCGCCGGACGACTACCATCCCGGTCTGCTGTTGTTGTAGCGGCTACCGGCCGGCGGGTCGGAGCTTCACCCCCAGAAAGCTGGCCAGCTTGCGAGCGATGGAGCGCGGAATCTCCTCCAGCCGCCTCTCGACCACCGCCCGGGCCACCGCGTGCGGCTCGCCCTTGAGCACCGGCAATACCAGGTAGGCCCACGCGTCCAGCGTCTTGCCGTTCGCCCCGGCCAGCGCCCGTTCCAGCACGTCGATCAGGCGCTTCTGGTAGGCGATGGAGGCGTTACACAGCGCGGCATAGGTCTTGACCAGGCCGTCCTTGCCCGTGTCCGAGGCCGCGTCAAAGGCAGCGGTGAGCCGATCGAGGTGCTTGGCCACCTTGGCGGGCGCTATACGGGCCAGCGCGGGCAGCGCGCTGGCACTGGTCTGTACCAGGCGCGGCTGGTCGGAAATCACGAGCTCCACCAGCCTTTCGATGTGCGGGACGCCCAGCTCGGGTTTCAGGCGAATCACCTCGTCCACCACGCGAGCGGCGCGCGTGGCCGCGGACTTGCTCCCGTCCCCGAGCGCTTCCACGTTCCGCGCCAGCTCCGCCTCGGCGGAATCCGCCACGATCTGCTCGGCGATGGCCCCGGCGCTGCCGGCCTTTTTCGGTTTATCCGCGCCCATTGCTCTCCTTTATCCTACTCTCTATGTCCGGCGTCCACTGATCATCCGGCACCGTTCCGTCGCTACCCATAGAATATGCGATACGAGACGCCCGCCCAACCCTTATTAGAGCCCATTTCTCGCCTCACATGCGATCCGGCGCCCCGATGCCCAGCAGCCCCAACCCCCGCTTGATCTGCCTGGCCACCAGCAGACAGAGCAGAAGGCGATCCTGGCGCCGACCGCCTTCAGCGCGCAGAACCGGACAGCTCTCGTAAAAGGCGCTGAACAGGCGCGCGAGCGCGTAGAGATGATCGCATACCAGGTGCGGATTGCCGCTCTCGGCGGCTTCGTGCACCACGTCGGCAAAGCGGATCAGGTGCTTGCCCAGACCGACTTCGGCCGGGTGCTGCAGGTCCAGCGGAGCGTCGGTCGCCGCCTGCTCGGGCTCGACGCCGGCCTTGCGAAAGATGGACTGGATGCGCGCGTGCGCGTACTGCAGGTAGGGCCCGGAGTTGCCCTTGAAGGATAGCATCTTGTCCCAGTCGAACTGGTAGTCGCTCAACCGGTTCTGCTTGAGGTCCGCGTACTTGATGGCGCCGATACCGACCAGCGGGCTGAGCTCGGCGATCTGCGCCGCGTCGAGGTTCAGGCCCTCCTCCTGGCGCATCCGCTCCGCCGCTCGCTTCTCGGCCTCGGTAAGCAGCTCGTCCAGCCGCACCGCGCCCCCCTCCCGCGTCTTGAGCGGCTTGCCGTCGGTACCCAGCACGGAGCCGAAACCGATGTGCTGCAAGCGCATCTGAACGCCCAGCCGCGACATCACCTCGAATAGCTGCTTGAAGTGGAGCGACTGGCGCTGGTCCACCACGTAGATGGCGCGCTCGGCCCCGAGCCGGTCGCGACGGTAGAGCACGGTGGCGATGTCGGTGGTGGCGTAGAGGAAGGCGCCGTCCTTCTTCCGCACGATGAAGGGCGTGCGGCTTCCGCCCAGCTCCGCCTGGTCGTCGAAGAAGACGCAGATGGCCCCCTGGTCCTCGCGGGCGATGCCGCGCTCTAGCAGCAGATCGACAACTCCCGGTAGCATCTGCTGGTAAGCGCTCTCTCCCAGCCACTGGTCGAAGTGGATCTGCATCCGCCCATAAACGCGGTCCAGCTCGGCGCGGGTGGCCTCCACGAACCGGTTCCAGGCGGCCAGGTTGTCCGGGTCGCCCGACTGCAGCCGGGCCAGCTCGGCGCGCGCCCGGTCGGCAAAGGCGGGATCGCTCTTGGCCGCCTGGTTGGCCAGCAGGTAGACGCGCTCCAGCTCCTCGATCCCCCTCTCGCGCAGCGCATTCTGGTCGCCGAAACGCTCCATGCCGGCGATCAGCATACCGAACTGCGTGCCCCAGTCGCCCAGGTGGTTGTCCCCGATCACCTCGTGCCCGGCGAAGCGCAGCAACCGCACCAGCGAATCGCCGATGATGGTCGACCGCAGATGACCCACGTGCATGCGCTTGGCGATGTTGGGGCTGGAAAAGTCGACGACGATCCGCTCGGGGCGCTGTACCCGGGGTACGCCGTCGCGTTCGGCGTCCGTGGCCTGCAGGCGCAGCTGCCCGGAAACCCACCCGATACCCAGGCGCAGGTTGATGAAGCCCGGTCCGGCCACCTCCACGCTCTCGAAGATCTCCTGAGCGGCCAGCGCCTCTGCCACCGCAGCGGCCAGCTCGCGGGGCGGCCGGCGCAGCTTTTTGGCTAGCGGCAGCAGACCGTTGATCTGGTAGTCACCGTGGGCGGCCTCCTTGGCCGGCCGCAAGGCCGGGTCGGCCTCGAGCTCGAGGCGATCCCGGATGGCCTCCGCGGCCAGCCGACCGAGATGGGGTTCGACGCGCATGGACTGCTTTCTACTCTTTTACAATCAGATCGTCGAACAGAACGTCGAACTCCTCGATGTCGTCCTTCGGCGCCTCCCCCTTGGAGAGCTTCTCCAGGCGCTGCCGGACGTCCCGGAAACCGGGATCCTTGTCGGAGACCTGTCGGAAGTAGTTTCCGGCTTGCTCATTCTTCCCCAGCAGCTGGTAGGCGCTGCCCAGCTCGAAGAGCAGCTCGGTATCCTCTGCCTCCCGCTGCTTGGGTGAGGCCAGCCCCTCCTTGAAATGCGCGATGGCCTCGCTGACCTCGCCCTTGCGGATGTAGCAGAGTCCGATCATGGTGTGCGAGGCGCGCCGCTGCTCCGGGTTGGCGAGGCAGAGCTTGAATTCATTGATCGATTTATCGAGCAGCTCCATCTCCATGTAGGCGAGACCTAGATCATAGTGGCTGTCAGTGGAGGCGGATTCGGACGCGGGGGCGGGCCGCGGCGCGACGGCGAGTGGCGGTGACGGGGCCAGAGCCGGAGCCGCCGGCGCTGCTTCGGCGTGTTCCAGCCCCTCGATCTCCGTCAGCTTATCGAGCAAGACGGGATGGTCCGGATGCGATTCGAGGGCGTCTTGCAGCGTATCGCGCGCCTCGGTCAACAGACCCTGCGACAGGTAGAACTCCACTTCCTCCAGCGCATCCTCTACCTCGGCCGGCAGCTCCGCGAGCTCGGCCTGGGCCTGGGCCTCGGCCGCGAGCACTTCGGCCACCTCGTCCTCGGCCACCTCCTCGGTGATCACCTCGTCCTCGGGCTCGTCCTCGGGCTCGTCCGCGTCCCCATCATCCACGAAGATGATCTCTTCGTCCTCCGGCGCGAGCGCCTGCTTCTCGCGCTCGCCACCGGCCTCGCCCACTCTCGATTCCAGCAGCTGCAGCTCCTCCCGCGCCCGTTCGTTGTGCGGGTCGAGCTGCAGCGCCTCCCGCAGATAGCCGGCCGCCTCTCTGGGATCCACCTCCTTGGCAAACTCGGCCAGCATGAGGAGATGAACCAGCGCCTCGGTCACCTCGTCGTTCTTGAGGTATAGATCCTTGAGCCTCTGCCGGGCCCCCAGGCTCTGCGGATCGATATCCAGTATCCGATTCAGCTGTGAGATCGCCTTGTCCTTGAGGCCGTAGCGGATAAATACGTCGCACTCGCTCAGCAGCCGTTTGATCTGGGCGTCGAACGGAGGGGTGGATGAAGTCGGGCGCGGCGCGGGGCTGCTGGGGAACCCGCCGGACGGGATGCCGGTTCCCGATTGAAATCCGTCCGCGGGTAGGGCTGAAACGCCGGCCGGCATCGATCCGGGTACAACACCGCCGCCCTCGGACAGGTCGGGCACGATCTGCACCGCGGCCGCCTGCTCCGGCGCGTACTCGCTTCCCTCCGCGGGGCTTAGCGACGGCCTCGGCGGAGCCCCGCCCATGATGGCCCGAAGCTCTGCCGCGGCCTCGGCGTCATTCGGATCCAGCTCCAGGATCTTCGCCAAAACGCTGCTTTGTTGCGACTGCCGCCCCGCGTCCGCGTGCAACCGGGAGATCTGTTTATAGACCGATACCGACTTGGCGTTCTGTCCCAACACGCGGAAAGCCTCTCCCAGCAACTCCAGCACTTCGATGTCCTTGGGATTGGCACGAAAACAGATCTGAAGCTTGGCCAGCGCGTGCTTGGCGTCTCCTTGCTCCAGGTACTTGTACGCCAGATCGCGGGCCAGATTCAGGTCTCCGGGACGGAAGAAGAGCAAGCGCTCACCGACCTTCAGGTAGTCGTCGATCCGCCCCTGCTCCAGCAACAGCCGGCTTCCATCCTCGAAGACCTCGGCGGCTTCCTCTTTACGGTCCTCCTTGGAGAGCGCCTCGGCGTACCGGATGCACACCGCGACGTTCTTCGGATCCAGCCGGACCATCTGGGACATGATCTCGAGCGCGTCCTCGCGCTTGCCGGCGCGCTCCAGCGCATTGATCAGCAGCTCGTAGGTGGAAAGGGCGTCGCTGACCAGCGACAACATCTCGTACATCTCGCCGAGCCGCCGCAAGGCCTCGATCTGGTTCGCTTCGAGCTTGAGGATCTGCTTGTAGACGGCCACGGCCTTGAGAAAAAAGCCCTGGTCCGCATATAGGTTCGCGACCTGATGGTAGGTGTTGCTCGCTTCGGCCGTATCGCCCTTGCGCGTATAGATGTCCCCCACTTTTAAAAGGATACGAGCGTCCTTGGGCTGGTCCTTGATAAGCTTGTTGTACTCGGCAATGGCCTTGTCGAGCTGACCCTTTGCCAGGTACTTCTGGGCGTTCTGAACGACTTTGGCGCGATCGATGCTCACAGGGCGAAGCCTACAAGGAGCGTAAAAAAGACAAACCTTTGCTCAAGGGCGAGCCCGAACAGGTCATAACGTCCGCTCGCCCTGTAAAAAACCTGTAATAACATCCAAAGTTTACGGTTGGCGGCAGCGACCGGTCAAGTACGCGGCGCGCCCGGGCAGCGGGTTGTTCTTCCGCAACGACCCGGGAGCCGGACCGCAAATCGGGACAGGGAGGGGGCCGGCCCGCGAGCCAGCCCGCTAGCCACGAATTCAGGACAGGTTCTCCAGCAATTTCCCGGCCCGCGTACGCATCAGGAAGCGGGCCTTGCCGGCATTGCCCTTGGGGACCACCACCACAGCCACGAAGTACTCGTCGCTCAGCACCCGGATGACGGTCGTCATGTGCTCGGCGAAAATCGACACCTCGGTCGCGGAGCCGATCTCCAGCATCTGGGTCGCCTGCTTGATCTGTCCGAGAACGACGCTGTACTCCATGCCGATATCCTCGGCGCTGAACAGGCTCTCCTGCCTCTTGTAGCTATCGACGGCGATCCCGTCGAACCCCATCAGCACGCTCGCCACTCCGCCATCGACGTTTTCGACGATTTCCTTCAACACATTCTTGAACATGGGACCTCCGCCCTCCAGTGCTCGTACCCCTGCAGTGTACTACGAAGCGGCCTTGCTCGGGCAAATTGATAGGGCGAAAAAGGCAGCGTCCCCGCGCTCTCGCCCTGGGCCGTCTCAGCCTTCCCCCCGGCGTAAGAGTTCAGGCCTTGGGCAGCGCGGCGGCCAAGGCGCCGGAAAAAGCTCGGCGCCCAGCAGGGCCGGTGAGGATTGTACTCGCGTACATGACGAACCGGCCCGAGGACGAAAGCCGGTTTTTCGGGATGGATCGGCCGCCGTCGTTTCAGGCACCGACTACCCCCCTGAACGGTTACCCCCCGGCCGCCACTGCCCAGCGGGCTCCAAGCGCCGACAAAGGTAGCGAGGGGAGACGGTCTACAACGCCCCGAAAAGCGCCGGGGAGGTTGACAAGCGACTCAGCCGCTGTACATCTGACCCTCCTGAAAACGAGCAGCAAGCGGACGTGGCGGAACTGGCATACGCGCCAGACTAAGGATCTGGTGGGGGCAACCCCGTGGAGGTTCAAGTCCTCTCGTCCGCACCGCAGCGCAAGCGTTCAGGCCTTGGCCGTCGTGGTTTTCGAACACCGGCCGCCCATTGAACGGTTATACCGCAACTATTCGAAAATTCTGTTCTTCTCAGGCAGCGCTTTCTACCGGATAATGGAAAGGCTATGGTCGCCGATCCATCCGGCTCGCGCGTAGGCGAGGTGCTGAACGGGCGATACCGGCTGGACGAGCTCATCGGCACCGGGGGGATGGGCGAGGTCTACCGGGCCACAAACACCGGCGTCAATCGAACGGTGGCCATCAAGACGCTGCGGCCGGAGTACGCGCGGAACCAGCAGCTGGTCGAGCGGTTCATGCGCGAGGCCAGGGCCCACAACCTGGTGCAGCATCCCAACGTGGCTTCGGTGCTGGACGTGGACCGCGACGCGAACGGCGTGCCCTTCATGGTCCAGGAGTTCTTGGATGGCGAGGATCTGGCCTCGATCCTGGAGCAGTTCCCCGAGGGGATGCCGCCGGGAATGGCGCTCACCATCTTGCTGCCTATCATCGAGTGCGTGGCCGCGGCTCACGCCCAGAACATCGTGCATCGCGACCTCAAGCCCGAGAACGTCTTCCTGGCCAGGCTCGAGGGGGTGACGGTGCCCAAGGTCCTGGACTTCGGCATCTCCAAGATGCCGGAGCGCGAGGGCTCCGTGCGCCTGACCGGCACCAACATGATCATCGGCAGCCCTGCCTACATGTCTCCCGAGCAGATCATCTCCCCGAAAAAAGTCGACGTCCGTTCGGACGTCTGGTCGCTCGGTGTTATGCTCTACGAGCTGCTTTCGGGCAAGCTGCCCTTCGAAGCCTCCGGGGACGCGCTCTTTGTCAAGATATGCCGCGACGATCCCATTGCCCTGGAGGAAGCCGCACCTCACGTGCCGGCCCAGTTCACCGAGATCGCGCGTAAATGCCTGCAGCGCGACCCGGAACAGCGTTTCAGGAACGCCTCGCACCTAGCCACGCAGTTCGCCGGCATCCGCGAAATGCTCAACGTACCGTCGGCATCGACCGCGGAGGCACCATCGGGCAAGGATACGCAGGCACAGGGAACCATGGACCCCATGGCCTTCGGCGCCACGGTGTTCGCGGCGCCTGCACCGGTGATCGACGGTCAGGCCGGCGCCGGCGCGGCCCAGCAGTCCACGTTCGGCTTCCCCATGGCCTCGGTGCCGCCTGTCCAGGAGCCACCCGGCCGCGGCGCCAAGACCCAGGGCGCGCCCTCGCCGGCGAGCCTGGTCCGGGGCGGAGCCGATCCCGTGTCGGCGGCCACGGTCGCGGCCCGACCCGCGGCGGTTCAGGCCGCTCGGGGCTACGGCCCTTCGGCCGCGACCTCGGCAGCCGCGCTTGCGGGGGAGCTGACCGTACGGCTGCGGCCCGGGCCGGACGAGCAGGCCGAGAATTCGGTCAAGGTGGTGAGCGCAAGCGCGATCGCCAAGGCGTTCGACTTCGGCCCGACCGAGACCGCACCCGAGCCGAAAAGCGCGATCGAACAGAAGGCCAAGCCAGCGCGCGTCGACCGAGCCCGGCGCCGTCCGGCCGGCGGCCTAACCGCCGTGGAGCAGTTAGCTCTCAAGCGCGCCAGAGAGCGCGAGTACGGCGAGACGTTGGTTATGGAGCGCTTCTATCCGGCCATCAAGGGGCTGGTACTGGCGCTAACGGTTTTCCTGCTGGCGCGGCTGATCGAACAGGACGCGCTACAGGCGGTACAGCGCACCATAGGCTCGGCCGGCTTCTACTTGGGCTCGATCCTCGCGCTGGTCATGGCCTACACCACGGTCATTCTCTTCCGGACCGGTGTCGAGTCCTCGTCTGTGAGCCTGATCGCGGCCAGCGGAGGCAATGCCCTGCTGACCGTCTGCCTGGCCGTCGCCGGCGGCTCGCTGGGGCCCTTACCCAACTTGGGCGAGTACACCCGGATGACCTCGATGCTCGCTCCCTGGAGCGCGGTGCTGCTCGCCGTCGGTATGGCGGTTCACGGCGTGGTTCGCGGAATCGACGAGCTACGCGAGCCCGGCACGGGCCGCAAGCTTTACGGCGCGGCGCTTTTCCTGCTCGCACTGCTGAGCGCCCTGATGGCCTACCAGATGGCGCGACACGCGGCCGGCGGGCTCGAGGACCGGGACAACCTCAACGCGGAAATTCGGTCTGCACCCGACCCGCGCTCTTCACCAGCTGTTTCGACGAGTTCACGTAGCGCAGCAAGGTGGGTAGACGCCCCTTGGTCAGCTTGAGCCTTCCCATCATCATGGCCTTGGTAGTGTCGAGCTTGCCCTCGATCACCTCTTTCCACCGGTCATAGCCGGCCTCGATCACGAAGGCGGCTTGCTCGCGAGCCGTCTCCGCCTCCAGATAGGCGGTAGAGCGACAGACGCCCTGATCTACGTCGAGCAGCATGGCCATATCGCGCTCGACGCCGATGGAAGGGTCGGCCTTGATCACCATGGCCACCGCCCCGTGGGTCCAGTCCTTGCCGGCCTCGGCGTAGTCCGGATTGCCGTTAACCGCATCCTTGTACGCCTGTGTCCACTGCTCCGAGGGAAATCGATGTGCCGCCATGTCTGCTCTCCGCGAAAGCCTCGAGCACGGAACATAGAGGAGGCCCCGGCCCGACGCAACTCGTGCTACAGGTAGCGGTCATGGACGGCTGGCTACGCTCGACCCTTTTGCATCGAAACGGTTTTCGACACGCCTTTACGCTGCGCGCCGGCCCGGTAGGGGCAGAGGCCCCGGAGAGCCTCGGAGCGCTTCGCCAGCGCGTCGCGCGCGCCGTCGATTGCGCACCGGAAAGCCTCTACGAGGTAACCCAGGTACACGGCGCCGTCGTCGAGACGGTGGACGGCGAGGGCAAGAACGAGGCGTTTCTGCCTCGACAAGCCGACGCGCTGGTGTCGAGCGCTCCGAACACCGCGGTGGGCGTAAGGGTAGCCGACTGCTTGCCGCTGCTGGTGGGCGACCCTGTCACCGGGACAGCCGCCGCGATACACGCGGGCTGGCGAGGGGTCGAGGCCGGGGTGGTGCGCGCGGCGCTCGAACAGCTGCTCTGCTTCCCGGGGGTGCGAGCGTCGCACCTGGTAGCTGCGGTTTTCCCGCACATCCGCCCCTGCTGCTTCGAGGTGGGCCAAGACGTAGCGGATCGGTTGCAAGCGTTGTACCCCGATATCTCGGTGCTAAGCCGCCCGAGCGGAAACAAGCCCCATGTCGATCTGGCCGGCATCGTACGCGCCCAGCTCGCAGCGGCGGGCGTGCTCGAGCAGCATATGGACGACGTGGCCGGCTGCACCCGCTGCGATGCGGCGAGCTTCCACTCGTATCGCCGCGAGGGGCAGAGGGCCGGACGTCACCTGGCGGCCATGGCGGTTAAGTGTTAAGGGGACGGACCGAAAAACCGAAAGAACCGGCGTACATTCGTTTGCCGCTCGATTCGTAGCCTCTCATTGGTTTCTGCCCAATCGTTTCTTTCGGTTTTTCGGCCTGTCTCCGAGCAGAGAAATATGGGCTACCGCGAATCGCTACGCCGTCTCTACGCCTTTGAAGCGCGAGGTATGCGCCTGGGCCTGGAGCGAACGCTGGACGCCCTGGAGCATCGCGGACACCCGGAGCGGGGTATGCGCTTCGTGCAGGTTGCCGGCACCAACGGCAAGGGCAGCGCGGCGGCCATGATCGCCGCCTCGCTGTCGGCAGCCGGCTTTCGGACCGGGTTGTTCACCTCTCCGCACCTGCACCGCTACGTCGAGCGGATACGGATCGACGGACGCATGCTCGGCCAGAAAGAGGCCGAGCGCCGCATCGACGACCTGTTGAGCGTCTTCAACCACCCGGGCGCGCCCGACATCAGCTTCTTCGAGATCACCACCGTACTGGCCGTGGAGGCCTTTCGCGATCACGGCTGCCAGTGGGCGGTGCTGGAGGTCGGCATCGGCGGCAGGCTGGACTCAACCACGGCCCTGCCCGCCTCTCTCTCGGTGATCACCCGTATTGCCATGGACCACGCCGACATGCTGGGCTCGACCATCGCGGAGATCGCCCGGGAAAAGGCCGGCATCATCCGCCGCGGGATTCCGGTGATCGCGGGCCGCTGCGACGCGGATGCCCGGCGCGTCATCGCCCGGCGCGCGTCGACCCAGCGCGCTCCGATTTTCTGGATCGACAGGCACTTCCGCGCGGTGCCCTCGACCCGAGGCAACCGCTTCGCGGTCGAGCTCGGCTCCTCCCGGATGGCCGACCTGAAGCTCCGCCTGGCCGGCGACCACCAGATGGACAACGCCGCCTGCGCCGTGGCCGCGCTACTGCGGTTGCGGCAGGACGGGGTGCGCATCCCGCGGGCGGCCATCCGTCGGGGGCTGGGTCGCGTGCGATGGCCGGGCAGGCTGGAGCGCATCCGGGGCCGGCCCTTTTTCCTGCTGGACGGCGGGCACAACCCGGACGCCTCGCAATCGGTTGCCGCCTACCTGCGCGAGAAGCTGACCGGCAAGAAGCGGGTCGTCATGGTCTTCGGCTCCATGGTCGACAAGCAGTACCCGGCCATGCTCGAGATCCTCGCTCCCCTTGTAGAGCGTATCTACTACGCGCGCGCCTCGGTTCCGCGCGCGGCTACTTACGAGCAACTGGCCCGCGTCCGCCCCGGCGTGCGCACGCGCGGCCTGCGCGACGCCCTGTCCCGCGCCCGCCGCGCGGCCGGCCCGGACGGCTGCGTGCTGGTCACCGGCTCCATATTCCTGATGGCCGAGGTGCGCGCCATGCTGCTGGGCGTACGCGCCGATCCGCCCATCCGGATGTAAGGAGGCCGGCTCAGCCGGTATCGTCCCCGGACAGAACCATCCGCACCAGGCCCTCGATGAAGTCCGGGTGATGGTTGACCGCGGGCACGCGACGAAACTCCAGGCCCACGGCGGTGGCCACCCCGCGCGCCTCGATGTCGAGGTCGTAGAGCACCTCCACGTTGTCGCAGACGAAACCGACGGGGGACACCACCAGACAGCGGGTTCCCCTCCCGGCCTCGGCGCGGATGACCGACCCCAGATCGGGCTCGAGCCAGCTCTCGGACGGCGCGCCGCTGCGGCTCTGGTAGGCGACCGCGTAGCGCGAATGACCGACAGCGTTCGCGATCTCCCCCGCACACCGCTCTAGCTGCCGCGCGTAAACCGATCCTTCCGCTCCGGACGCCGGTATACTGTGCGCGGTGAACAACAGGCTGGTGTGCTCGAGCCGCGACTCTCCCGGCCCGGGCATGGCCTCGGCGACCAGGGCCTGGTTGGCGCGCACGAATCCCCTGCTCTCGCACAGAGCCGGCGCGTAGGCTACCGTAGGCGCCCTCTCTGCCAGCTCGGCCCGCGCCTGCTCCACCGCGCGGCAATAGACCCCGCGGCTGGCTTCGCTCTCGAAGGGAGCCAGGATCAGAGCCAGCACCCGTCGTGCCCCGGCCTCTACCAGCTCGGCCAGAGTATCGCGGATAAAGGGCGGCCAGTGGCGCATCCCCACCACCACCGGTATGCAGACGCCCTCCCGCTTCAGCCCGACCCGCAGCGCCTCGGCCTGCCGCTCGGTAAGGGCATTCAACGGAGAGCCGCCTCCCACCGCCCGGTAATGCGCCTCCACCTCTCGCAACCGCGCGGCGGGTATCGGCCTTCCCCGGGCCACGTTGCTCAGAAAAGCCGGCACGTCGCGCGCGGCCTCCGGGGCGCCGAAGGCCATCAGCATGACCGCATCACAGGTCGGACCGCTCACCGCGCGCTGTTCTCGTGCACGAAGTCGACCAGGGCCCGCACCCGGTCCACGCTCGCCTGCGGGGGAACGCCGTGTCCGAGGTTGAAGATGTGGCCGGGCCGACCCCGGGCGCCCTTCAGCACGACCTGCGCCCGCTCCTGCAGCACCGGCACCGGGGCGAGCAAGGAGTAGGGGTCCAGGTTGCCCATCACCGCCACCTCGCCCAGCCGGTCCCACTGCTCGCCCAAATCGACCCGCCAGTCCAGCCCCATCACCTGCCCTCCGGCCTCCATCATGCTCGGGTACAGGGCCGGGTTGCCGGTGCTGAAGTGGATGACGGGAACGCCGGGTCGCAGGCCGGCGAACAGCCGCTGCATGTGGGGCTTGACGTAGCGATCGTAATCGTGGACGCCCAGGCAGCCAGCCCAGCTGTCGAACACCTGCAACGCCTGCGCGCCTGCATCGACCTGCGCGTTGAGGTAGGCGACCACCGTATCGGTCAACCGTTCCAGCAGCGCCTGCCAGGCGGGCGGATCGGTCAGCATGAGCTGCTTGGTATGCAGGTAGTCGCGCGAACCGCCGCCCTCCACCACGTAAGAGGACAGGGTGAAGGGCGCACCCGAGAACCCGATCAGCGGTACATCCGAGGGCAGCCGCTGGCGGCAGAGGCGGATGGTCTGCATCACGTATCCCAGCCGTTCTCCAACGTCGATCCCGGTTCGGATGGCGTCGATTTCTGCGGCGGTGCGCACGGGTCGCAGAATCCGGGGCCCCTCGCTATCGGTGAATTCGAATCCGATCTCCAGAGGCTCCAGCACCAGCAGGATATCGGCGAAGACGATGGCCGCGTCCACGCCGAGCTGGGTGACCGGCAGGCAGGTGACCTCGGCCGCCAGCTCGGACGTCTTGCATAGATCGACGAAGCTCACCCGCTCGCGTACAGCGCGGTACTCCGGCTGGTAGCGACCCGCCTGTCGCATCAACCAGATGGGCGTGTACCGCACGCTCTCGCGCCGGCAAGCTTTGAGAAATTCGCTCACCTCGACCTCGGCCAGTCTGTATTACCGCAAAAAAAAAACCAAGAAAGCCCGGAACCCCAACCACTGCTCGTCTGTACCGTCCCCCCTGAAAGTCTCGACGAGGGCCGGAGCGTCTGAGGGCCATGCCCCCGGCTCCTCATCCAAACACCATACATAACGAGGAAGGTCCATCCGCCGCCCGTGCCCCAACCGCGGTAAGACCGCAGTTATCGAGGGCGTACGCTACGCCTGCATGGAGCCGGGGGGATGGCCCGAAGCGCGACTAAAAAAGAGTGCTGAACGTTGCCGAACCGCGCTTCGTTCCCCGTAAAGGATAATCCCTCCGAACGTCTCAACGCTGGCCGGAGCGTCTGAGGGCCATGCCCCCGGCTCCTCACAGATAGCCCCGCCCCCCGGAAAACGCCCGAAAAACCTCGCGATAACGCGAGGGCTGGCGGATCGCCCGACGAGGTGCTAAGCATCCCGCGCTCCGAAAACCGGAGCCGGGACCGATAACGGTTCCGAAACCAATCACGCGCCCCTGCTCGAACGGCCGATCTCGGTGCCCGGCTTTGCCGGGTCAGCGACCGCGGGGCGCGGAAGACCAACCGGAGAAAAGAGCCATGTCCACAGACGAGATCCAGGATCCCGAAGCCAACCCGCCAGGGGAAACGGTCGAGGCACCGGCCGCGGAGAGCCAAGCCGCGGCGCCCGCCGAGGCCGTAGAAGGTATGGCCGCGCCCGAGCAAGCGCCCGCACCGGCCGCCGAACCGGGAAACGGAAAGCCCGAGCCGACCGCGCAGCAGGCGTTTGCGCCGGCGCCGCGCAAGGTCAGCATTCGACAGCTCATCGAAGCGGGCGTGCATTTCGGGCACCAGACCAACCGCTGGAACCCCCGCATGGCACCTTTCATCTACGGGGAGCGCAACGGCATTCACATCGTCAACCTGGACGAGACGGCGCGTAAGCTACGCAAGGCCTACGATTTCGTAGTCCGGGCGGTGGCGCGAGGCGGCAACGTTCTATTCGTCGGCACCAAGCGGCAAGCGCAGGAAGTCGTCCGCGAGGAGGCCGTCCGCGCCGGACAGCACTTCGTCAACGGGCGCTGGCTGGGCGGCACGCTGACCAACTTCCGCACCATCAAGTCGGGAATCGATCGGCTGCGAACCCTGCAACGACTGGAAGACGAGGGGGATCTGGAGAACCTCAGCAAGAAGGAAGCGCTGGGGCTACGCCGGGAAAAGGAGCGGCTGGAACGCTACCTGGGAGGCATCCGCGAGCTGAACGGGCCGCCGGCGGTGCTGTTTCTGATCGACCCCAACAACGAGCACATCGCGGTCCGGGAGGCGAACAAGCTGGAGATCCCCATTGTGGCGCTGGCGGATACGAACTGTAATCCGGATCCCATCGACATGATCATCCCCGGGAACGACGACGCCATTCGATCGATCAAGCTGGTCACCACCCATATCGCCGAGGCCTGCCTGGAAGGGCAGAAGCACCGGCGTGACTTCCTACAATCCGAGCGCAAGGAGCAACCCAGCAGCGGGGTATCGGTGGAGTTCGCCAGGACCCGCCGGGTAGCTTCCAACTTCGTCTACTCGGCTACCCCGGACGGCGACGGCTCCAAGGGCGAGCAGCCGAGCGAGGGCGAACCCAAGGTGGAGAGCTAGTTCGACCCGAAAACGGGCAGACGAGAAAGGAACGGATCCATGTCTCAGATCAGTGCAGAGTTGGTCAAGCGGCTGCGCCAGCGAACGGGCGCGGGCGTGCTCGATTGCCGCAACGCCCTGGCCGAAACCGGCGGCGACGAGGACAAGGCGGTCGAGATCATTCAGAAGAAGGGACTGGCCAAAATGGTCAAGAAGGCGGGCGCCATCGCCGCCGAGGGCATGGTGTATTCCTATATCCATCCCGGAAACCGGCTCGGGGTGCTGGTAGAGGTCAACTGCGAGACCGACTTCTCCGCGCGCAACGACGAGTTCAAGGCCTTCGTGGAGCAGGTGGGGATGCAGATCGCTTCCATGAATCCCGAGTTCGTCGCCCGCGAGCAGATCACGGAATCGGCCCTGAACGAGAAGCGCACGCTGTTCCAGGCCCAGGTGCAGGAAGAGGAGCAGAAGAGCGGCAAGAAACGGCCCGAGCAGGTGGTCGAGAAGATCGTCGCGGGCAAGCTGGAGAAGTGGATGGCGGACGCCTGCTTGGTAGAGCAGTCCTCGGTGATGGAAGAGGACAAGACCATCAAGCAGATCGCGGATGAGCTATCCGTCAAGATCGGCGAGAAGATCGCCATACGCCGCTTCGTGCGCTTCGAGCTGGGTGAGGGCCTGGAGAAGAAGAAAGAGAACCTGGCCGACGAGGTAGCGGCCACGCTGGCCGAGTAGGTCGGAACGGTACGCGGCCGGCCGGGTCACCGCATCTACGACCCGTTTGCTGCTCCAGGAGGGGAGAAAATGGGCGAGGGAAACAATTCGATCGCGCACGGGCGGATCCTGCTCAAGCTTTCCGGCGAGGCGCTGTGCGGGATTCCGGGCGGCTTCGGTATCAACCCACCGACGCTGAGCGAGATCAGCGCCGAGCTGGCCGAGGTCCACGAGCTCGGGGTAGAGGTCGGAATCGTCATCGGCGGCGGCAACATCTTTCGGGGACTGAAAGGAAGCGCCCAGGGCATGGATCGCGCCAGCGCCGATTATATGGGCATGCTGGCCACCGTCATCAATGGCATCGCGCTGCAGGACTCCCTGGAGAAGCACGGCGTACCCACCCGGGTCATGACCGCCCTGGATGTCCGCCACGTCGCCGAGCCGTACATCCGGCGGCGTGCGCTGCGCCATTTCGCCAAGGGGCGCATGGTCATCTTCGTCGCCGGTACGGGCAATCCCTACTTTTCCACCGATACGGCCGCCGCCTTGCGCGCCATGGAGATACAGGCCGAGCTGCTCTGCAAGGCTACCAACGTGGCCGGGGTGTACGACCGTGATCCGGCCAAGTACTCAGACGTCCACATGTTCGACCGGCTGAGCTACGATCGCTTCATCCAGGATAGGATGGGGGTGATGGACGCCACGGCGGTGACGCTCTGCCGGGACAATGGGTTGCCCATACGGGTCTTCGCCCTGTCCGAAAAGGGTAACATCAGCCGCGTAGTCCAGGGCGAAGAGGTCGGAACGCTGGTTACGGAGTCCGCCGATGGTGATATAACAGCGCTGCAAGAGCGATGAGGCGATCTCGCTCTGGCCGTAACCGGAGGTGCTCATGATCAACGATGCGCTCGAGGAGCTGCAGACCGCCGTCGCCAAGAGCCACACCGCGCTCAAACGTGAGCTCGCCAAGCTGCGCACGGGCCGCGCTCACCCGTCGCTGCTGGAATCCATTCGGGTGGACAGCTACGGAACCGTCATGCCCATATCCCAGATGGCGACCATCAGTGCGCCCGAGGCGCGCCTGCTGGCGGTGAAGGTCTGGGACAAGTCCCAGGTCAAGGCCGTGGAGAAAGCCATCTCCCAGTCGCCGTTGGGACTGAATCCCCAGAGCGACGGAGAGCTGATCCGGGTTCCGCTCCCCATCCTCTCCGAGGAGCGCCGCAAGGAGCTGTGCAAGCTGGCCCGCCGCCAGGGAGAGGAGACCAAGGTCGCCGTGCGCAAGGCCCGCCACGATGCCAAGGACTTTCTGGCCAGCCTGAAAAACGAGAAGGAAGCGAGCGAGGATGAGGTAGAACGGGCGCTGAAAAAGGTGGAGGAGATCGTACAAAACGCGACTAACGAGGTCGACGCCATCGTCGCCAACAAGGAGAAGGAGATCCTGGAGGTCTGACAGCGGGGGGCCGGACCGCCCCGGGGAGCCGCGCTGACCCCGGAACGGCGGGATTTCCGGCTCTACGGAAAACGCCGGGTACCGATACCGCTTACGAAAATCCCTCGATCCGGGTAGAATGGCCTACGGTCAGAACGCCTGCAGACACAAGTTGCAATCTCCATGAAAAGCTACGCTCTTCGCTTCATTTCCGGGAAATATCAGGGCGGCGAAGTACCGCTGCCCCCCGAGGCGGAGATCGTCATCGGTCGGTCGAGCGATCTGGACATGGTCCTGGTCGAGGACATGGTCTCCCGGCGTCACGCCAAAATGTTCGTGAACGGCGACGAGGTCGTGGTACAGGATCTGGGCTCCACCAACGGTACCTTCGTCAACGGGGAGCGCGTCAAACGCGCCAAGGTGAACGAGGGGGATCGTATCCTGATCGGTACCAGCATCATCAAGCTGGTCGCTCTGGACGCCTCCGCGCCGGACATGGGCGCCGGCTCGAAGCTAGAGGACATGGCCAGGCATCGCCGCGCCAGCCAGGCACGCAGCATGTCGGGAACCATCGACGAGATCCCGCTACCCGACCTGATCCAACTATTCGGATCGTCCAAGAAGACGGCGGTCCTGGTCGTGCGCACCGAAGAGGACATAGGCAAGATACACCTGCGTGACGGTCTGATCGTCTACGCCTCCATCAACGACGCCGAGCATCTCTCGGCAGAAAAATCCGCCGGACGCATCCTCACCTGGAGGCACGGTTCCTTCTACATGGAACCGAGCGAAAACCAGGCTCTCCCGGTCAGCCTCGACATGAGGGCGGAGGAGATCCTCATGGAGTCCATGCGGGTCTTCGACGAGATCCAGCGACTGGGGGATGACCTTCCGCCCATGAAAGCCTCGATCACCCTAACCCTTCCCCTGGAAGCGAAGCTGAGCGAGTTGGAACCGGAAGAACTAGACGTTCTCCAGTACGCCATCAACCACAGCAAGGTAGAGTCGATTTTGAACAACTGCCCCATCGACGACCTGGACATCGCCCAGCGCCTGGTCTCGCTGCTACAGAAGGGCTATTTGAGAAGAACCGAAGACGAGCCGAATGAGCTGTAACCCCCTGCCTTCAACACAGACCAACTTATAGGGCCGGCGACGTCGGGGAGAGGCTTGCCCCCTGCCTTCAACACAGACCAACTTATAGGGCCGGCGACGTCGGGGAGAGGCTTGCCCCCTGCCTTTACTCCCCTACCCCCGCGCCGTCAGCAAGCGCTCCAGCAGGTGCTGCGAGGAGTGGTTGATGCGCGTGAACACCACGCCCATGCCCGACGGATCGCGCTGTACGCGCACCACCTTGCCGACACCCTCCACGGTCTCGACGTCATCCATGATGATGGTAAACCGGATCTCGATCTCTGTACCAACCGGAAGCGGCTGCTTGGCCTTAACGAAAGCGCCGCTACGCGAGATGTTGGCGACGTATTCACTGACGAACGCGTCAAACGATTCGAACTGCTTGTTGATAGTCACCCGCTTCTCGCGCCTGCTCTGCCTATGCGCCTTCTCGTCCATTGTCCAATTCCCCCCGGGGCTCAAAGACCGCTCAGATCGAACTGTTCAAGATGGTATTCCGGATGGCCGGTCACGGTAATCTGACGCGAAAAGCGGACCGAGGCGCTGTCCAGCGCTGCCTTCTGCTCCCTCTGCAGCATATCGCAGACGGCGGGATGCGCGTGTACGACGATCTTATACCCGGGTAGCGACTCCTTTTCCCGGCCGATCTGGCGGATGATCTCCTGGCAAACGGTGATCTTCGACTGCAGCAGCCCGGTGCCGTCGCAGTAGAAACAGGGCTCGTAAAGCATTCGGTTGAGCGACTCGCGGGTGCGCTTGCGAGTCATCTCCACCAACCCGAGCTCGCTGATACGTACGGTCGTCGTGGTAGCCCTGTCGCGCTTCAACGCCTCGACCAGCGCGCGGTAAACCTTGTCCCGGTTGGACGGGCGCTCCATGTCGATGAAATCGATAACGATGAGCCCGCCGATATTGCGAAAACGCAGCTGGTAGGCGATTTCCCTGACCGCTTCCAGGTTGGTCTGGGAAATGGTCTCCTCCACGTCTTTTCCCTTGCCCGTGAACCTGCCTGTGTTTACGTCGATGGCCGTCAGCGCCTCCGCCTGATCGATGACCAGGTAGCCGCCCGAGGGCAGCGTCACCTTACGCGAGAGCGCGCGCGATATCTCGTCCTCGATGCCGTACGCGTCGAATACCGGCTCGCCTTTTTCGTACAGCTCGATATCCCCCAGCCGTTCGGGGAGAAAGGTAGCGATGAAGGTGCTCAGGCGCTGGTGCTCCTCGGGCGAATCGATCACTATTTTCTCCACTTCCTCGGTAAAGTTGTCGCGCGCCGCGCGGAGAATGATGTCCAGATCCTCGTAAAGGATGGCGGGAATCGACTTGACCTTGTCGCGTCGCTTGACGATCTCCTCCCATTGCTTGCAGAGATAGCCTACGTCCGTCTTCAACTGCTTCTTGGTCAAACCGGATGCTACGGTGCGTACGATGAACCCTCCCTGCGGGGGTTTGAGATCTTCTATGGCCTGCCGCAACCGTCTGCGCTCCTTTTCACTACCGATGCGCTTGGAGATACCGATGTACTCGACCGTCGGGAGATAGACCGCGTAACGACCGGGGAGCGATATGTGGCTGGTAACCCGGGCGCCCTTGGTGCCGATCGGTCCCTTGGACACCTGAACCATCAGCGTCTGATTTTCCTTCAACACCTCGTGGATGGGCGTACTGCGCGACACCTTACGCATGACGGATACGCGATGATCGTCTTCCTGCCTGTCGCCGTTTTCGTTGGCGAGCAGTTCGTCGATATCGCCTTGGGCCACCACGTCTTCAACATGCAGGAAGGCCGCGCGATCGAGTCCGACATCGATGAAAGCGGCTTGCATCCCGGCCAGCACGCGGGTGACTTTGCCCAGATAGATGTTGCCCACCGAGCTGCGATCCTGTTTGCGCTCTATGAAGAGCTCTGTAAGCACGCCGGCTTCTATCAGTGCGACGCGCGTCTCGCCGATATCGACGTTGATTACGAGAGTGCTTTGGGCCATGTGAACGCGACCATTTAGGCAGCGGCCACCTGCCGCGCCTCAACGGGTTCGACGCGACAGCTGCTGCCTGGAATCGGGCGGTGAAATGTAACAGAGGCGAACGCCGGTCGAAAGCTCGGCGCCCGCGCGTGCGATTAGTTCGTGTTGAATATCTTTTCGATCTCGGCGCGGACCTTCTCCTCGTCCTTCCCCCGCGAGATCGCTATCTCTTTCACGATCAACGCCCGTGCGGTTTCCAGCATGCGGCGTTCACCAAACGAGAGGGATTTTTCCGCCTGTAGTCGATAGAGGTCCCGCATCACCTCGGCCACATCGAATACAGAACCGGTCTTGATCTTATCCATGAAACCGCGGTAGCGCCGGTTCCAGGTCTGGTTGTCGAAGGTGATGGTCTGCTCCTTGAGGATCACGAAAATCTCTCGGATCTCCGACTCGCTGATGGGCGGCCGAAGACCTACGTTCTTGGCGTTCTTGATCGGCACCATGATTTTGCGGTCGGTGCCCAGAATCCGGAGGATGTAGAACTTCTGACGGGTCCCCGCGATATCCTTGTCTTCGATCGAGATGACTTCCGCAACCCCCTGAGCCGGATACACGGCCTTGTCGCCGACCTTAAATTCCTGCTTCTGTGCTCGGGCCTGCATTTTGGGCTCCCTTTTCAATTGTCTATCCAGCGTCGCACCGTTCGATGGTTCCGGCGCTCTCTTGCCTTCTTGCATGTGAAAGTCGCGCCGCTTCGCCAAAGAGACTACCTCCTAGTGACCATCGCAGAACAAGCGGCGGACAGAAAAACGGCGGTGTTTAGTCTACCCAGATCCCTATTTGGAGTCAATCGCGGTCTGCAAACGCCTCCACCGTCAATGCGACGCGGATCCCGCCGGTTGAGACTCGAAAGAGTCCGGGGCCTGCGATTTTGAGCACCTCGTGTAAAATTATAACGCCAGGTACGATCACGTCCTCGCGGCCCTTTTGTAGCCCTTTCAGGCTATTTCGCTCCTCCAACGACATCCCGGCCAAGCGAGCGAGCAAGCCTTGGAGCTCTGCCTCGCTCACTAGGCGACCGTGAATCCGGGCCGGATCATAGATGTCGAGTCCATCCAGAACCGCCGCCGCGGTAGTGGCTGTACCGCCCACGGCTACCAACGACCCGCCGATCGCGATGCCGCTCTGCCCGAGCTCGGCCGCCGCTGCGCTCGTCATCACCGCCAGCTGCTCGGCAGCAGCCGGCGCGCCGGGCGTATATCGCTCCAGAAGCCTGACCGCCCCCAGCCGAATGCTCGCGGTTTCCTCCAGGCGATCGGCGGTTCCTCGGGTGACCTCGGTGCTTCCACCGCCCACGTCGACGACCGTGATTTCCGTCGCGTCGAGATTCAGGCCGAGCAGAGCCCCACGGTGGGCCAGCATGGCTTCCCGCACACCGCTGATAACCTCGACTTCGACGCCGAGTATCCGCCCGGCCGGCTCGAGCAGATCGGAGGCGTTGGCAGCCTCTCGAAGAGCGCTGGTTCCCACCGCCACCGTCTTCGCCCGGACGCGGCGCGCCTCGGCAGCGAAGCGCCCCAAGGTCGCCAACGTCCGTTCGATCGCCTTGGGCGACAGAATCCCGCTACGCTCCAACCCCTGCCCCAGGCGCGTGACCTCCGCCCGGTCGCTAACAATATCGAATCGATCAACGCCGGACGCGCGGGAGAGCAACATCAGAACCGAGTTGGTTCCGATATCGATGGCCGCGACGTGGGTTGGCACGGGTCAGGAGCTGCGAGCTACTTCGTCCCCAGACTCTCCAGGGCCGTGAGATCGGGTAGCTCTTCCAGGTTCGGCATGAGCACGATCTCGATCCGTCGGTTCTGCGCCCGCTGTTCCGGGGTGTCGTTGGATGCGACCGGCTGGGTCTCGGCGTATCCCGCCGCGCTCAGCCGCTCCCGCGGCATTCCCTGTTCGGCCAGGAATCGCGTTACGTTTACCGCACGAGCAGTGGACAGCTCCCAGTTGGAAGGAAAACGCCTGCTGCGGATGGGGATGTTGTCGGTATGACCCGCGATCTGGAAGTTGCGACCCGGAATGGTCTTCAGCACCGCGGCCACCTCGGCCAGGGCGACCTCGCCGGCCTCCTTGAGGTTGGCCCGCCCCGAATCGAACAAGATGCTCTCCGCCAGCTCGACAACCATACGGCCACGTACGATCCGCACGCGCAGCTTTCCCGAGGCGATCATCTTCTGGAATCGCTCCAGCATGGACCGGAAGGTCTGCAAGCGCGCTTCAGCCCTGGCCTTGCGCTCCCGGAGCTCCTTGAGCGCCTGCTGTAGCTGCTCGACGCTGACGTTCTGTTCCTGCAGCTTGGCGTTCATGGCGGCGTTCTGGGCGCTCAGGTTCTGAAAGCGACGCATCAGGTCGGCGCTCTTGCGCTCGCAAGCCTCCATGGCTCGCGCCAGCTGATCGATACGCGACTGCTTGGCCTGCATCTCGGCCTCGGAGTAACCGCAGCCCCCGCCGAGCAGGATCAAGGTCGCCAAAGCTAGAAAAGATCTCGCAGCCATCGTCTTCATGTCTTCCTTACGTCAATCGGTCGGGGAAGGGGGAACCGCTATGGGGCCTTCCGTATAGCGCATGAAGCCGCCCGGAATTAAGGGGACGGCCATAAAAAACTCAAAAAACGGCACTGCCCGCGACGACCCGGTTTCCCCGCTGCCTATCCCCGTCTCCGGGGTTGCCGGCTTCCGGAGCAAGCGCATTTTCCGAAACGGGAAGATCAGCGCGCACCGCAGTTTTTTGTCTCGATGGTTCCCGGTCTCCTACAATTAAAAACGATGCGTTTCGATGACAGCGAAAACAGGTCAACGTATCGCCAAGCGACCGCTCCTATCTTTTCATTTTATTTTCGGAGCTGGATCCAAATCATTTCCACGCAATTTCCGATGGTTATGAGTGCGCGCCAGTACCGGGCAATCAAATAACCTTAACTTAAATATAATTTATACGGAAATTGGTCTTGACAGGTGGCATCACGTTACAATAGGTTACCTTTATTGTACCGTCCATTACAGGAGGTTAACCATGGCTGCTAAGAAAAAGGCTGCAAAGAAGAAGGCCGCTCCCAAGAAAAAGGCTGCTAAGAAAAAGGCCAAGAAGTAGGGAAGCGATTGCGATGAAAAAATGAGCGGGCGAGAGGCTCGGTCTTCGTAGATGGAGTCGAGCTTTCTCTGCCCTGCTCATTTTTTTTCGCTTTTTTCGAGCTTTGCTTAGCCGGAGCGCATTTCAAGAACTGCGACCGGCTAGAGAGCGGCACCTCGGTAGAGGCGACCTACCGCAGGGGGCGCTGCGGAAGGGGTTTAAGGCGTTGTTTTTGTTAGGTTTACGGCGCTGCGAAACGACGCTTCCGAATCAAAGGCGACGTAGGCCGTGCTAACGTTGGGACGCACGAGCGAACCGGCGATCTCGGTCAACGCGGCGTCGGTGAAACGCCTTCGCGTACCCAGTGCGAGCAGTCGCGCGTAGAGCGTCTCTCCCCCAGGTAACGGTTCGGTAAGAGGATCGAACGCGCATACCAGGCCGAGCCTCTCCGCGAACGGATAGGCGGTCTCCGGTTCCCACAGACCGCTGGGCTCCCATACCCAGATTCTGCCCTCCTGTCTCGGCAAACGATCGACGTAAGCGGCGAACAGATCGCGATCGCGGGTGGAGGTCGTGAGCTCGATGGGGGTCTGCATCACCACCGCGACCGCCCCCAAGGCGTCCGCGGCTCGCAAGGTCCAATCGAGCCCTTGTTGGAGATCCGCGTCGATACGCAACGGGCCTTGCCGGGAAACGATCGCGCCGCGCGGCGCGTTCAGCGCGAACGCGAACCGCTCGGGCAACTGATAGCGCCAGCGTCGAAGTGTCGATGGCCGCGGCAAGGGGGGCTGTGGACGGATTTCCGCGAAAAGAAGCTGCTCCGCATACGCCGGTCCCGGCGGCTTGCTCAACACGCATCCTGCTATGAGATCGGTACCCACTACCCCCCTTGTTAGCATTGAGAATCCATTTCGAATACCCCTCTTGTCAGCACCGAAGAACCCTTTTCGAAAGCGCGTCATGCGTCGGCTTCCGCGAAGGGAATACGCTCGACGCGAGATACGAGAAACGCGCTTTCGAAAAGGGTTCCGGCAGCGCGTTCAGCGGAAGGAAGCTGCATCGCGCCGTGCAGAACACCCCCCGCACATTACGCGCTATAATTAACCCGATGAGGCCGCTCACCGTCCTGACCTTCGTCATCTCGCTCGCCTTGGCGTCCCCCACCCTCGCCCAGGACGACTGGTCCCTGACCCGCCCCCGTCCGACCTCGAAAAAACGGCCGGCGAACCGCAGCGCGCGCGCGCGCACGACGGTCGGACCGGCCGGCGACGCCGCGGTCGACAGAAGGGAGATCCTGATCGGCCGCTACACCGAATCTCTGCTCGCCGATCCCTTTCAGACCTCATCCTTCCAGCGGCTACTCGACCTGTACCGCGAACGCGACGGCACCATCGAGGCGCTACCGCGTCTGCTTAAGCAACGGATGCAGCAGCAGGGCGAGAGCTACGCGCAGCAGGCGCTGCTCGGCCACGCCTACCGGGCGCTCGACCGAGGCCCAGAAGCGCGCGCCGCGTATCGCAGGGCAGCCGAGCTGCGCCCCCTGGCGCCGGAACCGCTCGTATGCCTGGCGCGCATCGAGATACAATCATCAAACCCGACAGCGGCGTTGGCGCTATTGGACCAGGCGCTCGAGCGGAGCCGCCACTCGCGTCAACGGCGCGAGCTGGTCCAGCAGCTCGGCCTGCTCGCGCTCGACGCGGGAGATCTGCAGGCGGCCGCCCGCTTCCACGGCGAGCTCGCCCGGCTCTCCGGCGGCGGGGTTCAGGCGGCCACGGCCTATGCGCGCGCCCTATCCGAGCGCGGGCACCACGCGGCGGCCGCCGAGCAGTACCGTGCGGTCCTGAACGAAGCGCGGGGTGATCCGCGGACGGTAGCGCCAATCCTGCTCGATCTCGGCCTCGCCGAGCTCGAAGCCGGGCAGGTCGACGGCGCGGTCGAAACGCTATCGCTCGCGCGCAAGCGCGCCCGACCCGACAGCGGCATCCTCTGGGAGATAGAGGAGGCGCTGTTGCGAGCTTGCCGGTCCAGCGGGCGACTCGAGCAGCTGGCGCAGAGCCTGAAGCGCGGCGGCAAGCGGAGCATCCCCGGGTCGTTCCGGCTACTGGGTAGGGCGCTCGACGAGCTAGGCGAAATCGAGGGGGCGGCCGATGCCTACCGCCGCGCGCTCCGTCGCCGACCTCGAGAGTTGGAGACGCGCGAACGCCTCATCCGCCTGCTCTCGCGCGACGGCGATCTCGAAGGGGCGCTGCGCGAGCATCGAGAGATGGTGCGTATCGCTCCGCGAGAGCCGCGCTACCTCGTACGGCTGGCTAAACTCCTATCGGACACGGGCCAGCGTGCGCAAGCGCTTCAGCTGCTCGCCCGCGCCGGGCGGCGCTTCGCGCGCGATCCTCGGATTCAAGAAGCGCTTTACCAGCTGTATACGCGGTGGGAGGAGCACGAGCTGGCATTGCGGCAGCTCGAGGCGCTGTCTCGGATCGAGCCCGAGCAGACCGCGCATCTGGTGATACTGGGCGAGCAACTGATGACCCTCGGACGACGCGAGGCAGCGCTAGCCGCCTGGCGTCGCATCCCGCGCGCTGCGCAAGAGCGCGCGCGAGGGCACGCGACCCTGGGCGGCCTCTTCCTGGATCACGGTCTCGAGCTCGAAGCGCTCGCCGAGTTCCGAGAAGCGGTCCGTCTGCGGGGTGACGACATCGCCTTCGTCCGGGGTCTGGGCGAGGTCCTCGAACGTCTGAACCTGACCGAGGAAGCGGTCGCGCAGTGGCGGCGCGTACTGGAGCTCGCGGGCACCGATCGGAACGTCCGCCGCCAGGCCAGAAGGCGTCTGGTGAGCATATGGGCGCGAAGTGGAAGGCTGCAACGACAACTGGCGGAATTCGAAGCGCGCTTTGTCCGCTACGCGCGCGCGGACCGAAACGCGGGCGCCCCGAGCGGCGGGAAAGCGGCGGACCCGGTCGGTGGCCGGACGCGAGCTCATCCCGCGCAAAACGACGAGCTTCGGGCGGTACTGCAAGCCGGACGGTTCATGGCCGAGGCGTACCTGTATCTCGCCGGACGCAGGCCGGGCTCGTCCTCGGGCTACCGGCGGCAGGCGGAAAGCGCTCTGCAACGGGTGGTCGCTCTCGACCCCACCGACGTGGAGAGCCTGCTCGGGCTGGAACGGCTGCGAACCGCGCGCGGCGATGAGAAGGGCGCGCTCGAGATCCTGCACTTGCTCGCCAGAGCCGATCCGGCCAATGCCCGCAACTATTTTTCGCGGATGGCGCAAAGCGCGCTGACGCTGTACCGGGACGACGAAGCGGAACGATACGCCGAAAGAGCTGTGCAACTCGACCGGGATAACGCCGAGGCCCAGAAGCATCTCGGTGATCTGCACCGAGCGCGTCAGGACATGCGGGCGGCCATCGCGGGTTACCGACGGGCCATCGAGCTCGACCCCCGAGCGTTTCCCACCTACCTGAAGCTGGCGGAGGTTCACCTCTCGCTGGGAGAAAGCGAACCAGCCGACCGATTGCTGTTAGAGGTAATCCGTTCCTGCCCCGATGATGACCTGGTTGCGCGTGCCGCCCGGTCTTCCCTGCAAATACGGCTGGGAGAGGGAAGCGCCGAGCAGCTGGAAAGCGTCCTGCTGGCAGCGACACTGACCACACCTCAACGGCCGGTGCTCCGCCGCTTGCTGGTCGAGGTATACGGCGCTCTGGTCGACGGCCTACAGCGGCGGATGCAAGCGGGGGGATCCGAAGCGAACGAGGCGAAACAGGAGCTCGGGGCGGTGGCCAGACGCGCGCTGCGCCCGTTACTGGACGCGCTCTGGGACCGCGAGCCCGAGCAGCGAAGCGGCGCGATCCGACTGCTCGGGGAGCTTTCCAACCCGAATGCGGCCGGACCGTTGCTGGCATTCGCCGAGCGCGACGGCGAGGTGGGAACTCGAAGGCGCGCACTCATCGCCGCCGGTCGCTCGGCGGATGAACGACACGTATCGCGTTTCGCAGCCCTCGCCCGCGGCGAGGAAGGATTGCTGGCCGGCGCGGCCGCCTGGGCGCTCTGCCGGCTGGGTGGTCCCGAAGCCCGGCAGACCATGCGCGAGCTGCTGCGAAGCCAGACGCCCGAAGCGCGGGCCTACGCGGCTCTGGGGCTGGGCCTAGCGCGCGATTCCGCTTCGTTGTTGAGGATTCAGCGCCTGGTTCGAGAAGACCCCGATCGGAACGTACGGCTGCACGCGCTGCTCGGTCTGGGATACCTCGGAGAGGTTGCCTCGGTGCCGCTCGTTATCGAAGCTCTACACGGAGGACGGAAACAAATCGCGGCGGCGGCGGCGATCGCACTGGCGGAGATCGGTGACCGGACCGGCCTGGAGGCGCTCGCCGAGGCGCTGTTCTCGCCAGACCGGGAGACGAGCCGGGCGGCCGCCGTGGGGCTGGGCCTGGCAGCCGATCCCGGTCGAAACCGCGATTTGCAGGAACGCCCGCTGCCCCCACCGGGTGACTTCCCCGGCCTCGGACGGACGCTGGCGGCTCTGGCGCCTCCGTCGGATGCGGAAGCGATCACCGGCAAGCCGATCGACCGGTTCGCCGACCTCATCGCACGCGCCGGCAGCTCCGCGCTGCAGGGTCCCCCGGAGTCGATCCGGGCGGCGCTCAGGGTGCTTTCGCTCGCCGGCCGCGGGCGGCGCGGCCAGCACGAGGCACGACAAGTCGAGCGAGATGACCCGTCGCTAGTCGCCCGCCTGCTGCCGGAGCTGCTGGACGCCAGCCGCCATCCCGACGCCGCGATCCGGGCCGCGGTCCTCTCGCTTCTCGCCACGATCGAGGACGAGCGCACCCTACCGGTGTTCCTCGCCGGCCTGCACGACGGCGAGGAACAGGTCCTGCGAACCGCTCTCGACCTGCTCCGTACCGCTCCGGCGGACGAGGCGAGGCGCGAGGCGCTGAGCGGCGAGGTCTCGGCGCTCGCCGCTCGCCACCGGAGCTGGTCGATACGCGCGCGCGCGGTCGAGGTCCTGGGACGCCTGGGCGGGCAGGACTCCGAAAGGGCGGTCGTCGCCGCGCTCGGCGATGGCTACGCGTACGTACGAAGCGCAGCGGCCGGGGCCCTGGGCTCGATCGGCAGCCCGGCGGCGGTCCAGGCGCTGGCCAGCAGCTTGACGGAGGACCAGGAGGGCCGGGTCAGAGCGGCGGCCGCCGAAGCGCTCGCGAAGATCGGTTCTATAGAGGCGGCCGCCGCGCTCGAACGGGCTGCAGCCGACCCGCATCCGGCCGTCCGGGAGGCGTTGCGCCGCGTCCGATCCTCCCCTGCTAATTGACTGTAGCCCCTCCCATACTCTACGATACCCGGGCTAGGGTGGTGTGCTCGTATGAACTTCGAGATCGGGATCGCGTGTGGCGAGTGCGACACGTACAGCCCGATGGGTACGGCGGAGTGCCCGGAATGCGGACATAACCTCTCCCTCGAATCCTTTGGCGAGTCCGGATCGCAGCCTCGCCCCATCCCGGTCGGCGAGAAGGAAGAGGCGGAAACAGCAGCAAGCCCGCAAGCACCTCAAGCGCAAGTCGGCCCGGCCGACCTAACGAAGCTGTCCGAGGAAGAACTGATGGAAATAGCCAGAAACTACGTATGCAGAGACTGTTCGGTCGCGGTTCCTTCCGGCCACAAGTTCTGTGGCACCTGCGGTGCTGCCGTCCCTCCCGAGATCGTGGAGATGCAGATCAATTACTTCGGCACTCTGCAGACCCCGGGGCGGGCGCGTCTCATCCTCATCCGCGGCGACTCGGACGTCGACGGATTGAGCTATCTCTTGCAGGGCACCGAGCACGTGGCCGGGCGTGATCAGGGGCAGATCCTCTTTCCCGACGACGCCTGGATGAACCCGCGGCACGCCAATTTCGTCTACGAGAACGACGCCCTGATGGTTCGCGACGAGAGCAGCGTCAACGGGGTGTTCATGCGGGTCAGAGAGCCGGTCCAGCTCGATATCGGCGAACAGTTCCTGTGCGGCGAGCAGCTACTGACGCTCGCCGGCCCTCCGGAGCCGGACGCGGGTCCGGAACCGGATCAGACCTACTTTTACGCGACGCCGAACCGCGGCGCCCCTTTCTTACTGGTACAGGTTCTGGTGGGCGGGGTCCCGGGAAGCGTCTTCGCGGCCCGCGGCAACACCATGGACATCGGGCGTGAAGATTGCGACGTGAGCTACCCCGCCGATCTATTCATCTCCGGTAAGCACGCCCGGGTGGAGATGGGTAACGACGGACGATTCACCCTGGTCGATCTAGGCTCCAAGAACGGAACCTACGTTCGTATCAAGCAACCCAGACCGCTTCAGCACGGAGACTACCTCTTTCTCGGCCGCCAACTGCTGCGCGTCGAAATGACTACCTAGAGACCGTTTGTCGCGAACGGCTCCATTCATTTTCAGCGATTCGCTACGAGATATAGGAGGATACGGTGATCATATGTCCCAGGTGCAGCAAGGAAAACCAGGACCACTACAAGTTTTGCCTTGGCTGTGGCTCTGAGTTGCCCAGGGATGCCGTTCAGGCCAAGAAGGACTTCTCCACTCAGACGCCCCCGGGAGGAGTACCGCCGCTGTCGCCGCAAGACGTTCAGCAGGCCGCGGCCGAGCAGGCGGGAGCCCAGCCCGGTCCGCTATCCGCGGAAAAACCGCTGGAGCTGGCCAGAACTCAGGTACAGGGAGCATCGGCTCCAGAGCCCGAACCCGCTCCGGCACCGGCGGCCGGGCCCGCACCGGCGGCCGGGCCCGCTCCCGCGGAGACAGCTCCGGCCACCATCGCCTGCCCGAGCTGCGGTAATCCCGTCCCGCCCAGCTTCAAGTTCTGTGGAACCTGTGGATACGCTTTGCGCGCAGCCGCGGCCGAGCAGGCGCCGGCCGCAGCTCCGGCGCCGCAACCGGCGGCAGCTCCGGCGGAGGGTACGAAGGGGCAGCTCATACTGATCAACCCGGACGGCTCGCCGGGGGAGTCGTTCCCGCTCAGGGCCAGCGCAACCCAGGTCGGCAGGAACGCCAAGGGACCTTTCGCCTCCGATCTGTACCTGTCGCCGGTTCACGCGACATTCACCTTCGACGGCGACAAGCTTGTCGTGTCCGACGAGGGCAGCCTCAACGGCGTCTATGTAAAGCTGGACAAGAACAACCCGGTTGTGCTCGAGGACGGATCGGTCTTCCGTATCGGCCAGGAGATCCTGCGATTCGAGAAGATCCGACCGCCGGAAACGGTAGACGGCGTGGAGCGGATGGGCAGCCCCAATCCGGGCTTTCTGGGCCGTATCTGCACGGTGACCGGACGACATAGCATCGGTGAGGCCTTCGCCGTCCCTCCGGACGGCATGTACATGGGCCGCGAGCGCGGCGACGTCACCTTCCCCGAAGACGGCTACGTGTCGGGCCTTCACTGCCGCATACACGAAGACGGGGGACAGATCGTGCTGACCGACGTGGGGAGCTCGAACGGAACCTTCCTGCGCCTGCGGGAGAGGCGCGAGCTACCGAACGGCGAGCTGGTCCTGATGGGGCAGCAGCTGTTCTGTGTCAAATACTGATCGTCGGCTCTCGAGCGACACTGGAAGACGGGCGGTACGGATGGGCGTCGGTGCGTGCTCCGGCGCGCGTTCAGGAGGAGGCCGCTTCGTCGAGGTCTTCCTCATCGTCCGGTATCTCGTTCACCGAGGGAAGGCGCCGAATATCGGCGAGTCCGATCTTGACGCATCGCTGGACGATCCAGGAAAGGGAACGATCCAAGCGGGCGGCTTCTCTCTGGATCTCCTGAAGCATGGTCTCGGGGAAATATAGGCTCTGCTTGCGCTTGTCTGTCGCCGACATACTCCCGGTCTCCTTCATGACGCTCCTGTATACTCCGTTACCATCGGTGTACCGACCCAGGCTCCACGGTATTCTATTATGCTACATGGTTGGAACGGCCCGTGTCAACGCGCTCGGTCGTTGCCGAAGCAAGAGGACCGCATGAAAAGACCCCTCGAGAAACTGGTTTTCACCCTGGTCGTCTGTGGAGCGGCTTTGTTTGCCGCGGACACGGACGCGGGTGCCGAGCCTCAGTCCGCCAGCCCCTTCCACAACCTGGGTATCTTCGCCCGAGCGCTGGTACACGTGGAGTCGAGCTACGTGGAGGAGATCGACCAGGACGCCCTCATCTACGGAGCGATCCGAGGCATGCTCGGCGCCCTGGATCCCCACTCGACCTTCATGGATCCCGAGGAATTCCGGGTTCTGTCCAGCGACACCGAGGGCCGTTACGGGGGCATCGGGGTGGAAATCGACGTCAAGGATGGATGGTTGACGGTGCTCAACGCCTTCAGAGGCGGGCCGGCGGGCCGCGCCGGGATCCGACCGGGAGACCGCTTCCTCACCATAGACGGCACCCCGGCGCGCGACCTCGGTATCAACGCCGCCATCCGGCTGATGCGAGGAGAGCCGGGCACCCGAGTACGGATCGCTCTGAGGCGCGAATCCGAACCGGATGCGGTTCGCCTGACGCTGACGCGCGAGGTCATACGGATAGAGGCGGTCGAGACCCGGGTGTTGCCCGATCGCACGGTCTACCTGCAGGTAAGGACCTTCAACGAGACCACGGTTCCCGACTTCCGCCGCGCCCTGGACCAGGCCGCGGATCGGACCGCGACCGCCGGCGGCATTCGCGGCCTGTTGATGGACCTGAGAAACAACGCCGGTGGGTTGCTCGATTCGGCGGTACTGCTGGTGGACGAGTTCGTCGAATCCGGCCCCATCGTTTCCATCCACGGACGCGGAAACCGGAAGCTCAGGCAGATCAATGCCACGGCGGGCGGCACGCGACCGGCGTGGCCCATGGTGATACTCGTCAACGGCTATACGGCCAGCGCGGCCGAGATCGCCGCCGGAGCGCTGAGCGAGCACAAGCGCGCGGTGGTGATCGGCACGCGCACCTTCGGTAAGGGCAGCGTGCAGAACATCATCGTGCTGCCCGACGGGAGCGCCCTCAAGCTCACCACCGCCCGCTACTACACGCCGAACGGGCGCTCGATACAGGCGCAGGGTATAGAGCCGGCCGTGACGGTGCGGCAGTTACCCGACGATTCGATCGGACCGGCCGCTGACGAGAGGCGAAAGGTTGGCGAAGCGAGCCTGGCCGGTCATCTAGAGGCGGACGAGAAGCGGGAATCGCGGCCGGACCGGTCGGTTGGACGCGGTTACCGGCTGGAGATACCGGACGCGGCCGCGATCGATGCGTTTCCCGACGACTACCAGGCCCGCGTCGGCCTGCAGATCCTACGGGCGCTGATCGAAAAGCAGTAGGGGCGGGCCTCGCGCCCAATCGGGAGGGGGCAAGCACCTCCCCTACCGCGCCCACCCGGCGATTCCCCTATGGCTCCGGCTCGGCCTCGACCGGCCGGCGCGCCTCGTCGTGCTTGATGGAGTAGCGCACCAGCGCTCTCAGGATCTCGTTTCGCTCCAGGTCGCCCACTAAACGCTTGAGATCCTCGTAGAGCGACGGGTCCTGCAATAGATTGCCCACGGTCCCGCGCCCGGCCCTGACCTGGGCGGTAACCGCCCTCAAGTCCTCGCTGACCGCCGTGAGGTTGGTCAACAGGTCGCCGCCCTCGTCGGTGTAGACGAGGCGGTGAACGGTGCCGTCCCCGGTCCGGACGTCCTTCAACAGGTCGGCCAGCTCACCGGTCGCCGCGGCCAGGTTCTCGAGCACCAACGTACCCTTCTGACCGTACAGCAGCTCGTGCAAGGTCCCGTCCCCGCTGCGGGCCTGCCGGGTGAGCGCGCTGATGTCGTCCGACACCGCCACCAGCCGCTCGCTGGCCTGCTGCAGATTGGCGATCGATTCGGAGAGCGCGGCGGCCATCTTCTTGTCGGTGACCAGCCGCCAGACCGGCCCCCTTCCCTCGGCCACCGTCTGGAGAATCCGCGACAGATCGCTCGCCGAACGACGCAGATCGGACCCGAACTCCGGATCGCCGAGCGCGGCGGTGCCGGTGGAGATGTTGTCGGCGGTATCCTCCGCCGCCCGCAGCACCCGTCCGGCCTGCTCGACATAGTCCGACAACGCGGTCGATTCGGCGGCGGGCACGCGTCCGCCGGCCGCGATGGGCTTGCCCGTGCCCACGCTGATCTCCAGCAGCCGGTCGCCCAGCATTCCCTTCTGGCCGGTCGAGGCCACGCTACCTTCCCGGATGTGCACCGCCGCGTCGTCGCGAACGGAAAACACCACGCGGATCTTCCCGCCCTCACCCAAATCTACCCCGGAGACCGAGCCCACGTTTACGCCATTTATCTGAACCGGGCTACCCGATCGCAATCCCCCCACCTCGTTGAACAGCGAGTGAAAGGAGGTCTTCGACGCGAACAGGTTCTGCTGTTCACCGATGGTGAAGACGATGACGGTACCGATGATGAGCGCCACGAAAACGAAGACGCCTACCCTGATCTCCACGCCTCGATTTGATTGCATCTGACCAACCCGTCCCTTTTATTGATCGATCTGGTGCTATCGCTATCCCACCACCCGCAACAGCGTTTCCGTGTCCTCGTCATGCGGCGCATTGCCCTCGATGAAGTCCCGTACGCGCGGGTCCTCCGCGCTCCGGATCTGCTCCGGGGTTCCGGTATAGATCACCCTTCCGTCCGCGATCATGGCCAGCCGGTCGCTTACCGTGTAGGCGCTCTGCAGGTCGTGCGTGACCACCACCGAGGTGACGCAGAGCGTCTTCTTCAGGTGCAGGATCAACCGGTTGATGCGGGTCGTGTTGATGGGATCGAGCCCGGTCGTAGGCTCGTCGTAGAGCAGCACCTCGGGCCGGACCGTGATGGCGCGCGCCAGCGCAACCCGCTTCTTCATGCCTCCCGAAAGATCCGAGGGCCACATCTCTTCGATCCCGCTGAGCCCCACGTACCCCAGCGACTCGGCCACGCGCTGGTCGATCTCCTCCTCGCTTGGCTGCAGGTGCTCGCGCAATCCGTAGGCCAGGTTCTCCCGCACGTTGAGCGAATCGAACAGGGCCGCTCCCTGAAACAGCATGCCGATCCGCTGCCGGATCCGGACCAGTTGGGTCTCCGAGTGCTCGGTGATGTTCTCGCCGTCCACGCTGATGGTTCCGCCGTCGCACTTGAGCAATCCGATCAGCAGCTTCAGCAACACGCTCTTTCCGGTACCCGAGCCGCCGATGATGGTCAGCGACTCGCCGCGGTTGATATCCAGGGTGAGGTCCTCGTAGACCACCTTGGGGCCGAATGCCTTGCGAACGTTCCGGAACTCGATGAGCGCCACGGAAGGCGATCTTACGTTCAGAAGAGCAGGCGGGCCAGCAGGTACAGCACGAATAGGATACCGACCCCTCCCGCGCCCAGTATGATCTTGCCCTTGGGCTCTTGCAGTAGCTTTCCCAGCCCACCGGGGAAGCCGGGGAGCCCTTGAATCGGCGGCTGATCCGCGCTCGGGCGCAGTTGGGGCGCTCGCTCCGCGGCTTGCTCGAACAGCCCGGCGGCCGGGGCGGGCGCAACGGGCTCGGACGGCTCCGCGGGAGCGGGCGCCTCGGCCTCGGGTGCGGCCGGTGTGGCCGCTTTCGCGGCGGCCACGGCCGCGGCCATATCGGCCGGAGAGGCCATTCCCAGCATGGTCCCTTTGGGCGAGATCTTAGGCGCAGCGGGCTCGGACGGCTCCGCTGGAGGCGCCGGCTCGGCGG
>CAYVFC010000011.1:0-11306 GCA_964450715.1 uncultured Sandaracinaceae bacterium
CGAAACGCAAGAAGAAGAACGAAACGAGATGTGTAGAATCATCAGGGCTTGCCCCTCCCCTACGTATGATTGTATGGAGTGTCGTAGGGGCGGGCCTTGCGCGCGCCCTCGGTAGCGAACACACGCTTCCCCTACGTCGTGTTCCCGGCTATATTCCGCGCCATGGGCCAGGACAAGAGAGCGAAAGTCAAGGAAAGCTTCGACCGTTTTGACGAGGACGGTAACGGGAAGATAGACCTCATCGAGTACCGCAAGCTGTTGGAAGAGATGGGATCGGGGCTGGGCCGGGCGGAAGCCGAGGCGGCCTTCGACTCCATCGACCGGGACGAGAACGGGCTTATCGACTTTGAGGAGTTCTTCGTCTGGTGGAACCGGGAGCACGGCTGATCGACCCTCGGTAGGTTCGGACGGCCGCGGCGTCACGCCGCTGTCGCGCAGCTGTCATCTGCCCGACTCGTAACGGGTAGGAATCACCGGCGAAAGCCCCTATACTCGGCCCCGGATGGGACGAGCGCCGAATATCGTCGTTTTCAACCCCGACCAGTGGCGGGGCGACGTGCTCGGCCATACCGGCAACCCAGCGGCCGTCACCCCCAACCTGGATCGGCTGGTGCTCGAGGACGCGGTCTCCTTCACCAGGGCCTTTTGCCAACATCCGGGTTGTACGCCTTCGCGCTGCAGCTTCATGACCGGCTGGTATCCGCACGTCAGGGGCCATCGGACCATGTATCATATGCTGCATGCGGAGCGCGGCGAGACCAATCTGCTCCGCGTGCTCAAGCAGAACGGCTACTACGTCTGGAGCACCGCGCGCAACGATCTGCTGCCCGCCCAGCTCGGCTTCGAGCGGGATGCCGACGAGTGGTTCTTCCCGCGCAAGACCGACTTCCGCAGGTGGAAGCACACGCCGCGGCCGAGCCCGCTCTCCGCGGACGACTGGCGGGGCAAACCGGGAAGCGATACCTATTACAGCTTCTATGCCGGCAAGCTGAACAAGAAACGAGACGCTATCTACGCCGATCTGGACTGGGGTTGGGTACTGGGGGCGATCGACTTCATCAAAGGATACAGGAGTAAAAACCCCTTCTGTCTCTTCCTTTCCCTGTCCTATCCCCATCCGCCCTACGGCGTGGAGGAGCCCTGGTTCAGCCGCATCGACCGCGAGCGGCTTCCGCCCCGGCTTCCCGTTCCCTCGTCGCGCGCGGGCAAGCCCGGTCTGCTGGAGGGTATCCGTATCGGGCAGAACATGCAGGGGTGGACCGCGGAGCGCTGGAACGAGCTGCGGGCGGTCTACTACGGCATGTGCGCCCGCACCGACCATCAGCTGGGCTTGGTGCTGGAGGCGCTCCGGCAGGCCGGGTTATACGACGAGACGGCCTTGTTCTTCTTCTCCGACCACGGAGGCTTCGCCGGCGACTACGGCCTGGTGGACAAGACTCAGAACACCTTCGAGGAGTGCCTGGTCCGGGTGCCGCTGATCATCAAGCCCCCGGCCGGCACCCAGGCGGTCCGGGGGCTGAGCGACGCGCTGGTCGAGCTGGTGGATTTCCCGGCCACGGTCTTCGACCTGGCGGGGATCGATCCGGGATACAGCCACTTCGGCTACAGCCTGCTCTCCCTGATCGAGGGAGATACCGAGGAACACCGCGACGCGGTTTTCTGCGAGGGTGGGAGGCTGGTCGGCGAGCAGCAGGCCATGGAGATCGAGTCGCTGCAGGGTTTGAAGCATCCGAAGCAGAGCCCCTACTGGCCGAGGCTGAGCCTGCAGTTGTCGGACGACGTGCCCTGGCACGGAAAGGCGGCCATGTGCCGGAGCCGCACGCACAAGTACGTGCGGCGGCTCTACGAAAAGGACGAGCTGTACGATCTGGAGCGCGACCCGCACGAGCTTCTGAACGTCATCGACGAACCGGCCTACTCCGACGTACTGGCCGAGCTACGCGAGCGCATGTCCGACTGGTACATGGAGAGCTGCGACGTGGTGCCCGTGGAGCGCGACCGGCGCTGGTGATAGGGCACACGGCCCGGCGGGAAAAACGCCAACGACCTTGGGCGACTTGCGAAAACCGAGCTTCCGAGAACCGTCCCCTATATACCCGGCAGCCACAGGTAGGCGGGCCGGGAGCGCAGCGGCCACCAGGGGAAGAGCTGCTCCGGGGCCGAGGCTTGTCCGACCGGCAGGCGCGACTCGTTGAACAGGCGGGAGAACACGCCTCCCGGACGCACGTACTCGAAGAGCGTGACGTCTTTTTTCTTGGTCTGCTTCTTTAGCCAGTCGAGAACCTCGTCCTCGTAGCCGATGGCGTCGATTAGCTTGCTGTCGAGCGCCGTTTGCGCGTCGTAGACGCTGCCGTCCGCCAGCTGCTTCACCCTTTCCAGGGACAGGCCTCTGCCCTCGCTCACCAGCCGCGTGAAGCGGTCGTACAGGTACGTGACGACTTTCTGATACACGAGCTTGTCCTGCTCGATCTCCTCCAGCGGCTTGAAGGGGGAGAGCAAGTCCTTACGTTCGGCCGACTTGACCACTACCGAGTGGATGCCGAGCTGCTCAGCCGCCTCGTGTACGTTCAGCGTGGTCATGATCACTCCGATGCTTCCGGTAACCGTGGTGGGGTGAGCGAAAATGCGGTCCGCGGCTACCGACAGGTAGTAACCTCCCGAGGCGGCTGTATCCCCCATCAGCACCGCGACCTTTTTCTTCTCGCTCAGCCGGGCCACCTCCCGATGGATGCGGTCGCTGGCCGTCACCCCTCCCCCGGGGCTGTCGACGCGCAGGAGCACGGCTTCGACCGTCTGATCGGCCGCCGCCGCGCGCAGCTTCTCGATCACCAGCTCGGCCGAGGCCACCGAGGAGGAAAACGGCGAGGCGTCGCTCTGCAAGATGATGCCGTTCACGTCGATGCGGGCGACGCGGGCGGGGCCGCTGCCGCTGATCTTTCGCTCCGTCAGCCGGCTGTCCCGGTTGGAGGCGCCCGGCATTTTCAGCAGGCTGAAGATCAGCAGCGAGCCCAGCAATCCCATCAACAGCAGACCAAAGAGCGTGACCAGGGCCACGACCATTCCGGTCCGGCTGCGCCGGGCGGGCGCGGCCATCTGTTGCGGGCTCTGGCCCGGGGAGGGGGGGTAGGGATGGGGGCTTTCCACGGGTTACCTCTCGGCAAGACGGACCGCGTGTGATAGTACGCGATGTAGATGGAAACGGAAGCGCACGTCTTCGTCTGGGCGGACCCCGACAACCGGAACATCGAGCGCTACTACGACCTGAACCAGTTTCTATACTCGCTTTTCTGGTCGCCCGAGGCGTTGCACTACGGGTTCTGGGAGCCCGATACGCGTCGGATTTCCCAGGCGGTGCGCAACACCAACCGGTCCGTATGCGACTGCCTGCGCGTCGGCCCCGGGGACCGGGTGCTCGACGCCGGCTGCGGGGTAGGTGGGGTCAGCCGTTACGTCGCGGAGAGAACCGGCGCGCGCGTGACCGGCATCACCCTCTCCGCCAAGCAGGTACGGATGGCACAGCGCCGCGCCGCGCGGTCGGAGGCGTGCGATCGTCTCGCCTTCTACCGACGCGACTTCAACCGCTCGGGTTTCGAGGACAGCACTTTTTCCGGGGCGTTCGCCATCGAGAGCGCCTGCCACGCCGCGGACAAGCTCCGCTTCTTGCGGGAGATCCACCGCGTGCTCGGGAAGGGGGGGCGGATCGTGGTGGTGGACGGATTTCAGGGCAGGACCGACCTCGAACCGGACGAGAGCCGGGCCTACCACCGGTTCATGTCGGGTTGGGCCGTTCCCAACCTGGCGACCATCGACGCTTTCCGCGAGCAGCTCGAACAGGCGGGGTTCGCGAACATCTGCTACACCGACCGGCTGCAGTCAGTCCTGGAGTCCGCCCGGCGCATTCACCTGCGGGGGATCGCGGCCTACCCCTTGACCTACCTGCTCTCTCGGTTGGGACTCATCCCCCGCGAGATCCACGGCCATACCGTGACCGCGGTCGAGCAGAGGCGGATGGCCGAGACCGGCATCGTGACCTACGGCATTTTCGCGGCGGAAAAACCGTAGAAGCCGTTTCATAAATATTCCCGTCGTCTCGGTGTTTTTTACGCAACCGGGTGGCTCGCGCGGCCGATAAGCCTCATCGAGAGGAGGCCGTCATGTTCGACACCCGTCCGCGCCCCACCGCCAATTCGACCCCTTCCGATGTCATTTCGAGCGACGCGAGAAATCTGCAGGCTGAGGATTCCAGCGAGAGACCTCTCCCTACGGTCGAGGTGACACCAGCGAGGCGGCGCCTCGCAGGTGTCAATCCGAACGAAGCGAGAACTTTCCGAGGTCGCGCGCAGGATGGGCGCCGCGAGGCGCTGAAGCGCTACAGCCGTCGCAACGAAAGGATGGTGGAGGCTTTCAACGACGAGGTCGCCCAGGGCAGTCCCACCGCCCGCCTCTACCACAGCTTCGTCCTGCAGGTGGTGAGCGAGCACATCTGGGAGCACGCCGCCGGCCAGCCCGGCTGGGAAGCGCTGGACGTCGACGCCTTTCAACGCTCCATCCTGCAGCAAAAGCTGGCGCTGGACGAGGTGGCGACCGGCAACTTCAACCTCACTTTAACCGCCTTCTACACCTGGCTCGCCCGCCGCAATCTGCTGCGCCCCGCCCAGGCCGCGCGGGTCATCCAGCAACTGCAACGGTACGATAACGCCTACGTCAGTCGCCTGATGCGCCGTCTCGCACCCCGCGCGGCGTAGGGGAGGGGCTTGCCCTCTCCCGTCGGGGACGGCCCCCTTGCCATCTGTCGGAACGTGTTTACCTTGGGAATTGAGCAAGTTGATTCGTCAGATAGCCGGATAGAAGCGGTTGCACGGCAGCTGGCGAGGCTCGGTTCAAATTCGAATCCAACGGGCGAACGCCCCGTTTAAAGGAGGTGAACTATGCTGACACTATGGGATCCGTTTGCAGAGCTGGGAAGGTTTCCTACCGGTCTTCTGGGACGCGCGTGGCACGGAACAGAGCCGGCGTTCAGGCCATCGGTCGATATCGTCGAGGAGGAGAAGGCCTACCTGGTCAAGGCTGACCTGGCGGGCATGAAGCCCGAGGAGATCAAGATCGAGGTCAAGGACAACGTGTTGACGGTGAGCGGCGAGCGCAAGCTCGAGAAGAAGGAGCAGGGCGAGAACGGCTACCGGCGCATCGAGCGCGAGTACGGTTCCTTTACCCGCGCCTTCACCCTGCCCGAGACAGCCGAGGGCGAGAAGATCGATGCCGCGTACAAGGACGGCGTGCTGACGGTCACCATACCCAAGCGCGCCGAGACCGAGCCGCGACAGATACCGGTACAGAACCACTGACCGGACCGAGGTGCCGCTCCGTTAGGGGAGGGGGCAAGCCCCTCCCCTACGTCTTACCGGCGGCGCGTCCGGATATCCTCTACAAGCGCATCCGGCAGGCGGCCGTCCTGCTGGTAGGCACGCATGTTCAGGATGGTCTCGCCGCCCAGCTCGGCCACCGTTCGGCCCTCGATGCGCTCGGAGTAGGTGCGCGGGGCGAAGCCCCCGAGCTCGGAGGCGTCGACGGAGCCGATCCGCTCGAGCAGAACGAACAGCGCCCCCAAGTTGTTCATCTTCATGTAGGGGCAGATGGCGCAGCCGCCCGCCGTGGAGCACCCCTCGCCCTGCGGCACCCCGGGAACGATGCGCAGCGCCTGGTCGTCGCTCCTGGCCACCGCGTCGGCCGCCACCGGGAAGATGATCTGCACCGACACCTCGGATGGACCGCGGTCGGCTGTTCCGGCCAGCAGCGAACGGGTTTGCCGTACGATCGAAGTGACCATGCCCGGCTCGGTGCCGAGCACGAACTTCAGGTGCCGCCGCTCGCCGCCCGAGATCGTCTCCCGCACCTTGTCGGTGATGAAGCCGAGGATGTTGGCCGTGGAGCCCACCACGCCCGCGCCCCGCTGCTGCCCCTCGAGCGCGCTCTGGAACATCTCGCCCGGCACCTCCAGGTGCGCGGCGATCATGGCGTCGGGGTGGTCGCGCTCGACCAGCTCGACTACCCGGTCGCCGAAGCTGTGATGGACGACGCAGATGCCGTGCTGGAAATGGTGCAGCCGCTCGACCAACCGCTCGACGCTGTTGCGGTCGTGCTCGGGGTGAAGCGCGCGAATGGCTTCCGGTCCCAGCTCCAGCAGCGAGGTGAACAGGTGGCGTAGGTTTTGTCCCATGTAGCTGTCCGGCCCATACCAGAGGTTCAGATCCGGCACTTGGGCTGCGGCCTGTAGTACCAGGCGAACCACGTTCGAGCTCGTGCAGGTGATGGTGGGCAGTGCCGCGTGCGCCCTGGCCTTGATGTCCAGGCCGGTATTGACGTAGATGACGTGCAGCGAGCGAGGTGTGGCCGCGGCTTCTGCCAGATACTTTTCGTATTCCGGGCTCCTTGCCGCATCGGCCAGCGTGCAACCGATGGGCTCGTCGCATACCCGGTAGACCGGCACGTGGCTGTACCCGGCCGCGTCCGCCATGGCCCGGACGTTCTCGGACATGAAGTCGACGCCGAGCACGGCGATGGCGTTCACTCCCGCCTGTACCATCTCCACCGAGCGCCCGGCCATCTCCAGCGAGTCGGCGATGTGGATGTGGGGCCAGTCACAGGCGGCCAGCACGCCCTGTAGCTCCGGATCCATGTAAAAGTGGGCTACCACCCCGATGTTCTTCTCGCGTAGCAGGCCCGCGAGCCGGCCGACCCGCTCGGGATCCGGATTCAGGTAGCGGGCCTGGGCCTCGGCAAAGGCCCCGCGCGTCTCCAGCGCGTCAGCGCGGATCAGCAGAGAGGGAAAGCTGTCTGCGGAGGGTACTGCCGTGTTGGACATGGCGTAGGCCTAGCAGTAGGCCGCGGCGTACGCAAAGGCGACGGGCGGCGGCGCCTCCGGTGTCGGCGGCGTCAAACGATTTGCCCGCCCGGGCTCTTGCTGCCATGCTCACGGCCTCAGGCCGCGCGCGCGGGCGCCGGGAGACGAGAAAGGCATCGGTCATGAGCGAGAAGAGCAGACGGCGAGCCAGAGCCGGCAGCATCTATACCCGGTCGGTACACGGCGGCGAGGACCGCAAGAAGCACGCAGACGCCATAACCACCCCCATCGTACAAACCTCCACCTTCGTCTTTCCCAGCACCAGGGAGGTAGAACTGTACACCTCGGGTAAGCTCAGCCGTTACGAGTACGGTCGCTACGGCAATCCCACCCAGAAGGCAGCCGAACGCAAGCTGGCCCTGCTCGAGGGAGCCGAGGATTGCCTGCTGTTCGATTGCGGGATGAGCGCCGTGACCTCGGCGCTGTTCGCGCTGCTGGCCAAGGGCGATCACGTGGTCATCACCGACGACGCCTACGGGCAAACGCTCAAGTTCTGCAAGTCCGTGCTTCCCCGTTTCGGCGTCGGCTGTACCGTGGTCAAGATGGGCGACTACCGCGCCATGGAGAAGGCGATCCGCAAGAACACCAAGGTGATATTCTCCGAGTCACCGACCAACCCCTATCTCAACGTGATCGACCTGGAGCAGATGCAGCGGATCCGCAAGCGGTACGGGCGGCTGATGCTCATCGACGCCACCTTTGCCACCCCCTTCAACCAGCGGCCGCTCGAGTGGGGGATGGACCTGGTCATCCACAGCACCACCAAATACCTGGCCGGCCACAACGACGTGCTGGGAGGAGCGGTGCTGGGCAGCGATAAGCTCGTCAACACCGTGCGCGACTACCAGCGCATCACCGGATCGATCCTGGATCCGCACGGCTGCTACCTGCTGTTACGCGGCATGAAGACCTTCGCTTTGCGGGTGGAGTTCCAGAACCGCTCCGCCCAGAAGGTGGCCGAGTTCCTGCAGGGTCATCCGAAGATCCGCCAGGTCTTCTACCCCGGATTGCCGGACCATCCCCATCACGAGATCGCCAAGCGGCAGATGAAGGGCTTCGGCGGCGTGGTTTCCTTTTGGGTGGACGGCAACCTGAAGCAGGTGAAGAGGTTCCTCGACTCGCTGCGGTTTCTTTATATCGGTCCCACGCTGGGCGGAGTGGAGACCCTGCTCAGCCATCCGGCCACCATCACCTACTACCGCAACACCCGCCAGGAGCGTTACGCGCTGGGCATCACCGACCAGCTCTGCCGGCTGGCGCTGGGCATCGAGGATCCGGACGACATCATCGCCGATCTGGACCAGGCGCTGGGCAAGATGGGCCGCTAGGCCCCCGCGGTCCCGACGGGAAGACGCTGTTTCGAGATTTCTCGCTTTGCTCGAAATGACAACAGCGGGGCATAAGCCCCGCTGTTGTCACCTCGACCGCAGGGAGAGGTCTCGGTTTGACACCAGGCGGGTGTGGTTTTTTTTTGCCTTCCGAGGGCCGCTGTTATGGTGGGGCATGGCCTTGCGCGCGGGCGGCTTCGATCTGCCGGTGGCGGCGCTGCTCTGCGCCGCGGTGCTGGCGTTCGCCAGCGGGGCCAAGGCGTGGACCAAGGCGCGGGTACAGGGGGCCGCGGCCGAGATCGATCTGCACGCGGACGGAAGCGCCGACGTTTCGCTGACCATGGAGCTCAACATCCTGGGCGGCTACCTGTCCGAGCTGGCCATCGAGGGGCTCGATCCGGACTTGGAGCTCGATCCGCAGCGGCCGGCAAGCCTGACCTCGGAGCAGGGCCGGCTCTACCTGCCCCGGGTCAAGGCCGAGGCGGGCAAACCCCTGTTGCTGTACTTCCCCGGACGGCGGGCGGCGCCGTGGCGGGGCATCTACCGAGTCGAGCTATATTACCGTACCCGGCTGGTACCCCGGTCGAGCCGGAACGCAGGTCCCGGGACCGTGCGCGTCAGCTGGACGCTGCCGGCCTGGGAAGAGGGGCTGGAGAACGTGCGGATCGGAGTTAAGGCGCCGCCGGGCAGCCGTCCGGTCGCGGTTCCCGAAGATATAGCGTACGCCATCGCCGTCGATTTCGAGGAAGGATACCAGGCTACCTCGATCAACTGGCGCCGCGTTCGCCTGCCGCGTACCGAGAGCTGGACCGTGGCCTTCGACGTTCCGCGGCAGGCGCTGGGCATGGCGCCGCTGCAGCTGCAGCCCGTCGACGCGGAGATCGGAGAGCCGAGCGACCGACCGGAGCGGGTGGGTTTCTGGCTGGCCGGGTGCCTGACGCTGCTGGTCCTGCTCAAGCGGAGGCTGGTCGAGGGCGCCTGTGCGCGCCGCTCGGTGCGGCCCGTCGCTCTGCTTCCCTGCGGCCCGGGGGCGCCGGGCACGCTAGCGATCATCGTCCTGGCGATCTCGGCCGGCCTGCTGTTCGCGGAACGGGCCAGCCTATCGCTCCTCCTGCTCTGCGTCCTGATCGCGCTGGGGCTGGTCCGTACCTTCGCCCTGCAGCGGGCTCCGCTCGACGGCGTATGGGTCGCCGCCGGTGGCGCGGAGCGGAAAGCGGCGCTGAGCGTACGGTTGCACGACTGGTTCGGCGCTCCGGCCTGGATGGACGCGACCACGCCGCTCGGGGGCGCTCTGCTGCTGAGCGCTTACCTGTTGCTGGGGATGATGCTCTGGAGCGGGACGGGTGAGGGGAGCTATTTGTGGGCGCTGGGGACGCTGCTCGCCACGCCGCTGTTCGTCACCGGAACCCGTCTGCAACTTCCGCCGTCGCCGGCCGATACCATCGCCCGGCTGGAAAAGGCGGTGGATCGATTCGCGCTGAATAGCGCCTTGAAACCGACGGAGGCGTGGGAAGCGCTGTTCTTTCGCCAGCGGAGGGGCGCCCCTCTTCAGGCCAGGTTGCGCTTGCGGACCGATCGGGTGGTGACGGGATTGCAGCGGCTGGAGCTGGTGCCGGCCCAGCTGTTTCTGCCCCTGGCGCGTCGGGACCGTACAGCGCTGCTCGCCGTCACCGTTTCCGGCAGCCCGGCCGACCGGGCGGCCGGGGAGGCGCTTGCGGGCGCGCTCTGCCTCACCGGTCGACAAGGCGGGGTGAACGCCCGACTGGCTCTCCTGCAGGGAACCGGACAGGCCGCGCGCGAGTCGCTCGTCGCGCTGCTCGCGGCCGATGCGCCGCCCGGGGCCGGCTCAGCGCCCGGGGCCGTCAGCCGTCGCGCCGCCTGAAGCGGTCACCGCACGTTCCGGTCACCCACGGTGTCGAGCGCCGCGTTCACCCCCTTGACCGCGCGCGCTACCTCGTCCTCTTCCAGGTCCAGGTCGACCAAGGCCGACTGCACCTCGTCGTAGAACCAGTTGCTCGCCTCCTCGCTCTGTACGCTCTGCTCGGCCGTACGACCCTTGAAGCGCAGCTTTTCCATCTTCCCTAGCGCGCGCTCCAACAGTGCGATGTCGCTTCCCAGCCGCTGTCGGATCAGTTTCAGCGCCTCGTCCAGCTCGGCGAGAATGTCGGGCGTATCCTGGTGGTAACGCGCCATCTCTTCGGGCGCCTCGGCGTTGAGCCGCTCCAGCGCCAGATAGAGAACCAGCACATCGTCCAGGTAGCTCAGCGGGCCCTTCTGGTTCTTGATGGTGTTGGCGGCAGCCAGCCAGTGCATCACCGATGCCGCAGCCGCGATCCTGCATCCGTCCCGCAGATCCGGATCCTCGGAGATACGCAGCAGCAGCTTTAAAAGCTGCGGAAGCGACAGCAGAGCGTGCCGGATAAATTCGAGAAACCGCTCGCGGGACATGCTGAAACCGCTGGCTCAGATAGCGCTTTTTCCCACCTGTTTGGCAGTCGAGTTGAAGGTACGGTTCATCCCGCGCCGTCCACGTTATATTTGAACCAGACTATTGTCGGGGGATCAAGTCCTGACCCGCGGCGCAGGCGACTTCCACGCCCGTCGGGCCCATCTCGGTTTCGATGATCTTGAATTCGACTCGGCGGTTCTTCTCCCAGGCGGCTGCGTTGTGCGCCGGGTCCACCGGGCAGCGCTCGCCGTATCCCGCGCTGCGCAACCGGTCGGGCTCCACCCCGCGCTGGATCAACGCCTGCCGTACCGAGGCGGCTCGGTCGCGCGTGAGATCGATGTTGTACTGGTCCGACGACCGTTCGTCCGCGTGGCCCTGGATCTCGACCAACTTCAGCTGGGGATTGCCGACCAGGGTGGCGGAAACCGCGTCCACGATGGGGAAGCTCTTTTTCAGGATCTCGGCGCTGTTGGTGGCGAAGTAGATCTTCTCCAGGATGATGATCTGGTTCTCCTCGATGACCACGTTGCCGCGGTCCGGGCACCCGTCCTCGTCCTCGAATCCGTTGTAGGTCTCCGGGTCGTTAGGGCAGGAGTCGTCCACGTCTAGAATCCGGTCCTTGTCGTTG
>CAYVFC010000011.1:11406-23927 GCA_964450715.1 uncultured Sandaracinaceae bacterium
TCCGGATCCGGGCATCCGTCCTCGTCCTCGAATCCGTCGCGGTCCTCCGGGTCGTTGGGGCACAGGTCGTCGACGTCCAGGATCCCATCCTGGTCGTTGTCCGGATCCGGGCATCCGTCCTCGTCCTCGAATCCGTCGCGGTCCTCCGGGTCGTCCGGGCATTCGTCCACGTTGTCCAGGATGCCGTCGCCGTCGCGGTCGCCGATGTTGCCCTCCGGGCATCCGTCCTCGTCCGCATCCCCGTCGTGGTCCTCGGGAACCATCGGGCACTCGTCGTCCACGTCCAGGATGCCGTCGCGGTCGTTGTCCGGATCCGGGCACCCCTCCAGGTCCTCGAAGCCGTCGAAGTCCTCGGGCTCATCCGGGCACTTGTCCACGTCGTCCTTGTACCCGTCGCCATCGCGGTCGCCGATGGAGGGCTCGAAGATGAAGCCGAGGATGCCGCGGATGTCGGCAGAGTTCACGCTCTCGACCACACCCACTCCGCCGGCCAGAAGCAGGTAGCTGTTCTCCTCCACGAAGATCTTGAGCCCGCCCGTGGCCTCGACGCCGAGCGCGCCCTGGTCCCCGAAGCCAGAGGCGATTTGCCCGCCGTACAGGTCGGCCACCAGCGCCGCCGCTCTGACGAAGCGCCAGGCGGCCGAGGCGCCGAAGGTGATCAGGTCGTCGTACTCGACCTCGGTGCCGCCTTCTACCGGGCCGGGGCAGGTCGCGTTGGTGACCACGCCAGTCGCATCACCCCGGCACATGGGGTTGGCCGGGTCGGTCGAGAGCAGAGCGGGAGAGCGGTTCGCTTCGTTGTCCACCGGCCGGATGCGGCCGTCAAAGGGCAGCAGCGCTCCGTCCCCGCTGTTGAAGCGGTACCCCGCGTTCAGACCGACGCGAAACGCGGGGTGGGGCATCCACTCGCCGACCACGATGGGCCAGAGCGAAACCCCGGGCTCGCCCCGGGTGGTGATCGTGTCGCCGGTGGGAAACCCGATCTGCAGCACGCCGGCCAGCCCCACCGGACTTCTCTCCCGCCTGAGGATGCGCACCTTGCCGTGGAGGGCCAGATCCCCGAAGCCCTGGCTGTCCAGCCCCAGCGGGTTAGGGTTGTCGTTGTACACCCCCGGGATCACCATGTTTGGCCCGCTGATCACCTGGATGGGCACTTGCAGGCCGAGCACCAGGGTGTTCCAGAGCCCGTAGTTGAAGTGCAGGGTGCCGGCACCGGCGAAATTGACCAGGTGATCCGAGGTCTCGTAGAGATTCGAGCTGTCTTCTTCCCCCGTATTCGGGTCCACTTCCGGCTCTAGGCGTCTGTCCGTGTTCCACTCGAAACCGTCGTAGGGCATGATGCCGGTGGCCAGGTCGATGACCAGGCCGAAGCTGTAGTCCCGGTGGCCGAGGACGTCCGTTCCATTGGTGCTGATAAAGCCCTTGGAATCTAACGCGGGCCTGAACAGGTGCACGTCTAGACCCTTGTCATTGTTGAACTCTGCGCTCTGCGCTCGCGCGGAGACCGGACCTATGATTAGAGCGGCCGCCACAACCAGCGGACCAGCCGCTCCAAATAGACGAAGGACGGGGGACGTATTCATGGCCCGATGATATCCTGTACGATCCGGTTTTTCGTTAACGATCCGCCCACTTTTGACAATGAATGAACGGCCCACTCATTAACATGTTCCTTTTTGGGGGTCAAACCTCGCCCATGCGACGGTCCGGCCCTCAGCGGCCGCTGCGCTCGAGAATCTGTCGGTAGGTGTCCGCCCGCGGTCCGCTCGGAAACCGCTTCAGATACAGGGACATGTTCTTCAGGGCACGGGAGGTGTCCCCCACCGCACGGTAGGTCTCGATGAGCAAGCCGAGCTCCTGGGCCGTGCGCGCCTTGCCTGCCAGCGCCCGGATCACGCACTGGTTGTCGCCTTGGGCCAGGCAGGCGCCCGCCACCTGAATAGGGGTACGGCCTGAGGAAGGCTCGGCGCGTGCATCTGGACCTTCGCCGGGGGACGAAGGCTTCTTGCTGGCGCGCTGGGCGCTCCTGGTCGCCCGGCGCGAGGAGGACGCGGAGCGCGGCGCAGGCTTCGCCTGTTCGCGCCGTTCGGCCTCGTTCTTGATCTCGCGAGCAGCCGTGTGCTGTTCGGGCAGCGCGTCCGTCATTCGGAGCACGTTTTCGGCGAGCAGGATGGCCCTGCGCAGGTCGCCGGCCTGCAGCAGCGAACGGGCGCGTTCGATCCGGTCCCCCGCCACCTTCTCGGCCGCCTGTCCCACCTCTGGCCGCTTGCGGAACGAGCTGTCCCGGTCGAGCTGCTCGAATTCTTTGTAGGCTTCCAGTACCTCCCCCTTGGTCAGAACGGCCTTTCCACGCACGAAGATCTGTTCCTGCTCATGCTGTTTCTCGGCCATGTCCTTGCACTGCTGCGCTGCCGGGGCCGACGGTTTGATCTCCAACGCCTTGGCCGCGTGGGCGATGGCTTCCGCGTATCGCTCACCCGCCACCGCATCCTTGCAGTACGCCACGTACCTGGAATAAGCCTCCTCGGCTTCGGCGCTACGGGCCTGCTCGGTCTGCGCAGTGGAGGCCTTGTCGTTATCCAGCGAGGTCACCACCGTGGTATCCTCGGTCTGCGTCCATTTCATGGCGACGATCGCGACCAGCGCGACCGCCACCACGGCGGCGGCGATGCGTACGTTCTTCGACGACAGGGGGGCCGCACGCCGCGCGTACTTGGCAGCTTCGAGCGAATCGAAGATGTAGGATTGCCCCGCGGCGACGTACCGGAAGACTACCTCGCCTAGCTCGATGACGTCGCCCGGATTGAGCAGGGCCTCCTTGACCTTGATCTCGTTGATGCGGATCCCGTTCACGCTGCCGGTGTCGACCACGCGAAACGAGCCGTTCTCCGGCTTGACCGCCGCATGCTCGCGCGAAACCGAACGATGCTCGACGGGGATGTCCAGGCTTTCCAGGCGGCCGATACGGGTCGGGCGGTCCTTTGCCAGCGGAAACTCCGAGCCCGCGGACGGCTCGGTCATCATCACCAGGCGGTCCGGCTTGGTGGGAGCGGGCTCGGAGGCAACGCTTTTTTCATCTTTTACAGCTGGTACAGCTTCTTCTTCCTTGTCTGACTGAACAGATATATAGTAATCGCCGATTTGGATATAATCGCCGGGCTTGATCGCGGCCTCGCCGTCGACCCGCTGCCCGTTGACCAAGACGCCGTTGTACGAATCCAGATCGGAAATGATATGCGTCTCGCCCGCGCGCTTCAGCTGAGCGTGTTTGCGCGAGATATTGCGCTCGGTAAGGCGGATGGTGTTGCCCTCGGCCCTGCCGATGGAGATCTCCTCCCTCACGAATGGAACGACCGTGGTCGCTCCTGTCTCATCGGCAATGACAAGCTTGATCATCTCGCCTTGGCGTGGTCCGGATTCGAAAGCAGAAGGAATTATCACTAGATGCTATGCGCTATGCAAATAGTGTCAACGGCTTCTCGGTAGACACCGCGCGCGGGGGCCCCTTTGCCTCCGACCCGCGCCCGGGATGGCCCAGAGAAGCGGGACGAGTCGGCGGCTGCTCGGTTCTGGCGCAACGGTTCGAAATTCGGTCCCGATCTGTGTTAGAGCCGTGGCGGTAGACCGGCAATCCGTTGGCCGGACCACTTTCGGGATAGATCCGGATTCGAGGGATCCAGATTCGAGGTAAACGATAACCATGACGACCATAGGCATCATAGGGGGCAGCGGTCTGTACGAGATGAAAGAGCTCGAGAAGATCGAGCACGTCAGCGTTTCCACGCCGTTCGGCGATCCGTCGGACCAGATTCTCAAGGGAGAATTGAAGGGAACGACCCTCATGTTTCTCCCCCGCCACGGACGGGGCCACCGCGTGGCGCCGCACCGCATCAACTATCGCGCGAATCTGTTCGCCCTCAAGAGCCTGGGCGCGGAGCAGATCATCAGCGTGTCGGCGGTGGGCTCGCTGAAGGAGAACCTCCACCCCGGCGAGCTGGTGCTGATCGACCAGTTCATCGATCGTACCCGGAGCCGGCCCAGCAGCTTCTTCGAGGATCAGAACCTGGTGGCGCACGTCGAGTTCGCCGACCCCATCGACCGCGGCTTGCAGGAAGCGCTGTTCGCCGCGGCCGGAGATGTGCGTGCGAAGGTGCACAAGGGCGGAACCTACGTATGTATCGAGGGGCCGCAGTTCTCCACTCGGGCCGAGTCGAGGCTGTTTCGCAGCTGGGGAGCGGACGTGGTGGGCATGACCAACGTCACCGAGGCCCGGCTGGCGCGCGAGGCCGAGCTTCCCTACGCCACGCTGGCCATGGTCACGGACTACGACTGCTGGCACGAGAGCGAGCAGGACGTCACCATCGAGAGCGTGATCCAGTGCCTGCGGCAGAACGTGGAGACCGCTCGACGCATCATCGGCGCCGTGGTGGGCGGGCTTCCCGATCCGTCGAAGAGCCCTGTCTCGTCGGCGATGAAGTACGCCATCGTCACCGCGCCCGAGCATATCGACGCCGAGACCCGGCGGCGGTTGGCGCCGCTGATCGGCAAGTACCTGCCAGCGGATTGAGCCATGTACGGTACCCGTCCGCAGTTGCTCATCGTCGGTTCGGTAGCCTTCGACACCCTGCACATCGCTGGTCAGGCGCACCAGCGTATCCTGGGCGGCTCCGCGGTCTACGCCTCGATCGCCGCCTCGCACTTCGCCGCGGTGCAGCTGGTCGGCGTGGTCGGACGCGACTTTCCCGAAAGCGCCACGTCGATGCTCCGCGAACGCGGGGTCGACCTGGAGGGGCTCGAGATCGCCGAGGGCGACACCTTCCACTGGGAGGGGCGCTACAGCGATGACCTTTCCAGCCGGACCACGCTACGCACCGATCTCAACGTGTTCGCCGATTTCCGCCCCAGGATTCCGGAGAGCTTCCGCAGCCCATCGTACGCGCTGCTGGCCAACATCGATCCGGGCTTGCTGCTCGACGTGCTCGACCGGGTGCAGAGGCCGCGCCTGACCGTCACCGATACCATGAACTTCTGGATCGATACCCGAAGGGCGGAGCTGGAACGCCTGCTCGAACGGACCGACCTGCTGGTGTTCAACGACGAAGAAGCGCGGCAGCTTTCCGGAACGAATAACCTGGTCAAAGCGGCCGAGGCCGTGCGCCGGCTCGGCCCGCGATACGTCATCATCAAGAAGGGTGAGCACGGGGCGCTTCTCTTCGGCGACGACGGTATCTTCAGCCTCCCCGCCTGGCCGCTGGCCGAGGTGAAGGATCCGACCGGCGCCGGCGACACCTTTGCCGGGGCCTTTTTGGGTTACGTCGCGAGATGTGACCAGGTGTCCGCCGAGGTGCTGCGCAGAGCCGTGGTCTACGGATCGGCGGTAGCCTCCTTTTGCGTGGAGGGGGTGGGCATCGAATCGCTGGCGGCGGTGACCGAGGAGCAGATACGGGATCGTTTCCGGGCGTTTCGCGAGCTAACGGCGTTCAACGAATCGTAGGGGGTGCGTTGCGGCCGCCTGGGAGTACGGGGGACGCGATTCGCTTATTCGCCGATAGCTAGCGATCGGGGACGGAGGGTTGCCTCGCGGTGTCAGAGGCCGGAGAGCGAATCGCGTCCCCAACACGAGGGGGGAGCGAATCGCGTCCCCAACGAATGTAGTGGGGGTGCCGAGGGCGGGACTCGAACCCGCACGCCTTTCGGGCGAGAGATTTTAAGTCTCCTGCGTCTGCCTATTCCGCCACCCCGGCGATTCGATCCGATCTCTTCCTACAAATTCCCCCCGACCTCGTCCATCAACGGCGGCATCTGCGGTCCGGGGATCTCGGCTCGCTGCTGCACGATTCGATTCTCGCCGTCCACCAGCACAACTTTCGGCTCGTAGGTGCGCGCTTCCTCGTCGGTCATATCACCGAAGGTCGCCAGGATGACCTTGTCTCCCGGCTTCATGAGGTGGGCCGCCGCTCCGTTCATGCAGATCACGCGTGAACCCGCCGGCGCTTCGATGGCGTAGGTAACCAGTCGAGTGCCCCTGGTGATGTTCCAGACGTGTATCTCCTGATGGGTGAGGATATCCGCTGCTTTCATCAGATCGGTGTCGATCGAGCAGCTCCCTTCGTAGTGGAGGTCCGCGTGGGTAACCGTGGCGCGGTGTAGCTTCGACAGAAACATCGTACGACGCATAACAAACCTGCCTCTTTTGCTGTGGCGTCTGCGTGATTAGTACGCCCGGCAAAAAAACCTTAGAAGGCGCTTGGGGACTTCCTACCTCGTAGCGTCTCCAATAAAAATACGCTCAAGTTCAATATTACTTGTTCAGCCTTGGGGCCGCAAGCACAACCTGGAAACGCGACGAATCGGGCCACGGGACCCGACGACCGGGGTTTTCCGGCCGATCGCGGCGGGGTGCCCCGGGCTCACTCCTTGTCCGCCAGCGAGATCCCTATCAGATGGCCGTCCGGAAATTCGCGGCTCCAGACCACGGTTCCGACCTCGATGGTTTGCTGATCCTCAACTCGGACCGCCAGAACGCATACTGTTCCCTTTTCCAACTGCTTGTCGATGGCGATGCGCAACCCGTTGGCACTCGCGTTGATCACGACCCCGTTCGCGCTGACGGGCTCAAGCACCTCTACATCCGCGTTCAGCGGGAATCGCTCTGCTGATCGGCGCCCGGGAAAATCGGACGGCGGGTGTTCCCTTCCGGTCATGTTCTCTTACTGATGTACGCAAGACGCGAGCCAAGGAGGCCTTGGACGGTCGCAGACGACATTTAATTTATAATTTCCGGTGCTTAGATGCAAAAAAAAGCCGGTCACGCGGGTGAAAAAAGAGACGTGATCGCGCAATTTCTTTTCGGTCGTCCGGAGTTTTTTCCACCGTGTCCCGGTGGATGCCATGAATTCCCGATATTGTGCCGAAATCTGTCTCTCTCCCGAAGAACCGGAGGAAGCCGCCGGCGTAAAAAAAGCCGCGCGGAGAACCGCGCGGCTCCATTTTCCGGATGTAGTGGCGAACACGGGCGATCAGTTGGCCTCCACCCGGCTGACGTTTTCCGCGAACAGCCCCTTGGGCCCCTCTTTGAGGTCGAACTTCACCGACTGGCCTTCCTCCAGCGTGCGAAACCCATCCCCCACGATCTGTGAATAGTGAACGAAAACATCGGGCTGGTTGTCTTGTTTAATAAATCCGAACCCCTTGGCATCATTGAACCATTTTACTGTCCCGAAGGCCATTGCTACATCCTCCATGAATAGACGACGTCCCCGCCGTCGCTGCTGTTGTGGGTTACAAATTGCGTATCCGTATCACCGTGCAATCACGTGTACGCTTGGCGTTACTTGGGAGATATGCACGACTGCTTCACCCCCAAAGGAGATGGCCAAAAGAATATTGGCGGTACCGTACGAGTCAAGAAATTTCTTCTTTTCACTTTTCGAGCCGTCGGCCATCCGCGCGCTTCCCCCCGTGCAGTAAGCGTTCAGGCCTTGCCCGCAGTCGTTTCGGATCGGTAACCACGCCTTCCCGAACGGTTCCTCCCTGCTCCGATTCGCGCCCATTCCCCAACGAGGTACTGTACGTCTGCACAGAAACCGTTTTCGCGTTCGCTGCGCCGGCCCAGACGGGCCCGCATGCGACCGGTTCGCCGCGCCCCGCACACCCCGCAAGCCGCCGTCTTGCGCATTTATCAGCGGTTTCTCTGCACAAGCCGCCGTAAACCGTGCTAGCCTCCGCTTGCCGTGAGTACCAACGTCGAGCAGCTTATCGGCAGGCTTCAAGACGATCCGAACGACGCCGAAGCCTTCTCTGCTCTCAAAAATTACTATCTGGAGAGCGGCGATCCGCAGTCGCTGGCGAGCCTTCTCTCGCATTGGGCAGAGCGCACCGGTGATGGCGTCGAGGCCGCCCAGGCCCTTCGGGAGGCCGGCGACACCGTGCGGGAGGGGCTCGACGACGCCGGTCGAGCCCTCGACCTGTACCAGCGCGCTCTGGAGCGAAATCCTTTCTGCGATGAGGCTTCCGAGGGAATCCAGTCGTTGCTAGAGAGCCGCGGCGAGCATCAGAAGTTGGCCGGCTTTCTCATCAACCACATCCGCGTGCTGCGCTCGGTCGAGGCCGATCCGCGCTATCTGGGGCTGCTGCATTTCCGGCTCGGCGAGGTACTGAACAAGCATCTGGGTAGGCCGGAGAAGGCGCTCGGCGACTACCAACGCGCCGCCGAGCTGGATCCCGGCCTGTTGATCGCCATCTACGAGGCCCGGGAGATCGTCCTCGGCTCGGGCGACCTGCAAGAGGCTTGCAGGCTCTACGATCTGGAGGCCGACGGCGAGGAGGATAGCGAACGCAAAGCCGGGCTGCTGGTCGAGCTGGCTCGGCTGAAGGCCGAGCATCTCGGCGACCCGGAGGGAGCCATCGAGGCCTTGCGCAAGGCGTCGGCAGCGGTTCCCGGAGACATCCAGGTCATGCACGACCTGGCGACCCATCTGCTCAAGCGGGCAGAGGCCGGGGACGAGCAAGCCGCGGCGGCCGACCACCGGCGCGCCGCCGAATTGTTCTATCGGATCGCCCAGTCGGTCCCGGATGACCGAGCGATGCAATATCTCGAGTCCGCGCTCGGGTACGCCCCCTATCACGACGGAGCGATAGATCTGCTGGAGGAGATCGCCGAGCGAACCGGACGAGCGGACATCCTTCCCGTCTACTGGGTGGCCTATGTTTCCACGGCCCAGGAGGGTCCGGAGCTCGACCGCCGGCGGCTGAGCCTGGCCGAGGCTTACCGGGCGGCGGGACAGTTCGAGGATGCCATCGTCTGCCTGGAGCCGGTAGCCGAACAGGGCAACCGGCAGGCGGCCGAAATGCTCGAGCGGCTCTACGCTGCCTCCAGTCTTCCGCCACCGGCGCCGGGGGGCGAGGCGGAAGCGGCGGAAGGTGGTCGCGAGCGGGCGGTTCCCTCGGACCGGTTCGACGTAGGGCTGGAGGCCGCCGAGCCGCGCGACAGCGTGGGGCCCACCGCGCCGCCGAGGGCCCGGACCGAGAGCGACGGCGTCTCGCGCATCGCCAAGCTGGCCGCCGCGGCCAAGGAATCGGTCGCCGCTCGCGATATCGATCAGGCGGCCACATATTACCGCGAGATCCTCGGCCTGGACCCGAGCGATCCGGAGGCGTTTTCCTTTCTCGAGGTTCACTACCGCAAGAAGCGGGACTTCGCGCAGCTCAAGGACCTGCTGCTGGGCTCCACCCGGGCTCCGGGGCTCTCCATGGACGCGCGCAAGATGCGTCTGCGGGAAGTTGCCGGTATCTGCGAAACCCGGCTCAAGGAAGTCGAGGGCGCCATCGAGGCCTGGCGGGCGGTGGCCGCGCTGGATCCGGCGGACGTCGAGGCCGGTACCACGCTGAAGCGGTTGCTGGAGAAGACGCGGAAATGGGAAGAGCTGGTGCAGATACTGGATCGCGAAGCGCTTTCCGCGACAGAGACGAACATCAAGGCGGAGCTCATCGCCCAGATCGCGCAGATCCACCGCGACAAGCGCAATGACTTCGCGGAGGCGGCGGAGGCCTACCGGCAGCTGTACACGCTAAAACCCGAGGATCGGAGCGTGCGGGATCAGCTCTGCGATTGTCTGCTGGAGATAGAGCGCTACGAGGACGCCATTCCCTTGGTGCAGGAGCGGATCGAAGAGACTTCGGAGGAGAAAGCGAAGCTGCGCCTGCTGCGCACCCTCGCCTCGCTCTTCGAGGACAAGATCGCCGCTCCCGAGGAGGCCTTCGAGACCTATCGCCGTATCCTTGAGCTGTCGGGTAAGGACCGACAGGCGCTCGACCGCATGGAGCAGATCGACCGGGAGCTGGGAAGGTCCGACAGGTTGCTGGAGACGCTCGAGCGTCGAGTCGAGATCTCGACCAAGGCCGAGCGCCTGGAGCTATTCGTTCGCATGGGCAATACCGCCCAGAGCGAGCTCGAAGACCCGGAGCGCGCCGCCGGGTACTTCACCCGGGCGCTGGAGCTCGCCCCGCGGGACGCCTCGGTGATGGACGCGTTGATTTCCGCCCTGGGCAGCGGCGGTCGTTACGATGAGGCGCTCGGGTTGCTGCAAGAGCACACCATGATGGAGAAGCGGCCCGAGCGACGGGTGGAGCTTCTCCGTCGCACGGCGCAGCTACAGGCCGAGGGGCTCGGGAACGAGGAGGCAGCAGCCGCTACCTGCAGGAGCATTCTCGATCTCAAGGACGACGTGGAGGCGCTGCGCTTCTTGCGCTCTTACGAGGAGAAACGCGACGACCCCACCGCGCTGATCGATGTGTTGAAACGGCTGGCCCCGCTCGAGCAGGACCCGATCGAGTGTCGCAACCTGCTGCTGGACCGCGCCGAAATACTACATCTCAGGCTCGATCGTTCCAAGGAAGCGATTCCGGTGCTAATGCAGGTCGTACAGCTGGATCCGGAGTTCGAGCCGGCTGTAGATCTGCTGGCCGAGGCGTCCGAGAAGGTCGGCGACCATCGGGGCCTGGTCAAGGCGCTCGAGCGCAAGCTCGAGGTGATCGAGCAGACCGACGAGCGCATCGCGCTGGTGCGCAGGCTGGCCGACATCTACGAGAACGAGCTCAGGGACGACGCCGAGGCGGTCAAGGCGCTCAAGGCCTGGGCCGTATTCGATCCAGCCGACGTGGAGCCGAGGCGGAGACTGGTCGAGCCTTTGACCGAGACGCAGAGCTGGACCGATCTGCTCGCCGATTTCGACGCTCTGGCCGAGCTGGAGAGCGAGCCCGAGAAACGCTGCCAGGCGACCGTGTCAGCCGCGGAGATCGCATTCCGCAAGCTCGGCGACGCGGGCGGTGCCTGGAAGCGGCTGGCGCCGCTGGTGCAGCGGGGCGTACCGTCTGCCGAGGACGCCATCCACAAGCTGGCGCGCGCCACCGAGCGCGAGGAGATGCTGGCCGGACTCTACGTGGCCTGCGCCCAGGAGCAGAACGCGGAACCGGCCCGGCAAGGCGAGTGCTGGAGCAAGGCGGCTCGGGTCTACGACGAGTATCTCGACGATCCCAAGCAGGCGCTCGAAGCCAGCCTGCGGATGTTCGCAACCGACCTCGACAACCGGGACTACCTGGATCAAGTGGATCGTCTTGCGGTCCGGGCCAAGGCCTGGGATCGGCTCGCGCAGGTCTACAATCGCCTGTTGCGCAAGGCCGAGAGCTCCGAGGAGAAGGTCGAGCTGTTGACGCGCTATGCCGATATCCTGGACCGGGAGGCTCAGGAGACCTCGGAAGCGCTGGATCACATCCTGCGGGCGTGCGCGCTCGATCCCGGGGACGAGCAGTTGCTGGCGAAAGCCGAGGATCTGGGGGTTCGCGCCAACCGCTGCGAGGAGCTGCTGCTGGTCTACGACCGCCGTCGCGCTCGAAGCGAGGACCCGGCCGAGCAGGTCGAGTTGCTGTTGCGCGCGGCCAAGCTATCCGACGAGGCGCTCAAGGATCGGGAACGTACCAATACCTATATCAAACAGGCGCTGGGATTGACCGAGGCGTCGTCTGATTGCTACCAGGGTATATTGGACGCGGTTCGGCAGTTGGACGCCGGCAGCGGCAAGGAGGGCGACCAGGAGGCGCGACGCTTTTTTGTTCGCGCGCACCGCGAGATCGCGGAGAGGGCGCGGCCGGAGTTCGGCGCCCGACTCATCACGGATGCGGCGCGCGTGCTGCGCGAGGAGTTCGGAGAGGAAGAGGGCGTCTTCGACGTGCTGCGGCACGGAACCAGTCTGCTGCCGACCAACTCGCGGCTACAGGACGAGCTGGAGGATTTGGCCAGGCGGATCGAAAGGCTCGACGCCCTGGACGCCCACCTGGCCAGGCTGGTGGACGACGCGCTGGATTCGGTGACCACCGTCTATCTGCTGGAGCGACGCGGCCGTCTACTGGAGGAGACCCTTTCGCGATATGGGGAGGCCGCGGAGGTCTACTCCAAGATGCTGCTGATCGATCCCGATCATCACGACGCGCCTCGCAGGCTCTACTCGTGCCTGAGGGAGTCGGGTCGCTACCAGGATTTGCTACTGGCCATCGATCGACGGCTGGCGCGCACCGACAGCCAGAGCGAGAAGATCGACCTGCAGAAAGAAGTCGCGATCATCTGGGAGAGCGAGCTGAAAAACCGCTGGGAAGCCTTGGACGCCTGGCAGTCGGTGGCCGAGCTCGATCCGGGTGACGAGGATGCCCAGGCCGCTTTACAGCGCCTGCAGCGGCGGAGCCTGCTTCCGCCAGAGATGCAGGACGAGAACCTCTTCGACGAGGAGCCGGAAGTCGGCGAGGAGGAGAAAGCAGCGGCCGCGCGGCCCGGGACCGAGCCGAGCGCGGACAAGCTCATCGATGAAGTCGAGCACGCCGAAGAGCCGGAGAGCGAGGAGCCGACCGGCGTCAAGGAGCTTCCCAAGGAAAAGACCAAGAAGGGGAAGGCGGCGCGAAGAGAGAAAAAGCCGCGAAAGGGCAAGGCCAGGGCTCGGAAGGCCGAACCTGAGGCAGCGAAGGAGCAGCTT